>NZ_JBDGJZ010000011.1:0-148711 GCF_057656635.1 Arthrobacter sp. Soil_C_49 | reverse complement strand
GATCAATTCAACCAATCACTAAAACAATTGGTATCAACAAACTTGGCACACTATTGAGTTCTCAAACAACAGACACACCCGGCACCACCCAAACCAACGTTCAGGATCGCTCCGGAGCAACTTTTCAAACTTACCCGCCGGCTTCTCACTTGTCAAACCGGCGTCCGCGACCATCATCACCGTGAGGCTTGAGTGTCGGTTTTTCCGGCTGACTCCGTGGACCAGCGCGGAAATAAACTCTACCACCACTCTTCCGGGATGGCCAACCGGGCCGTCGGGCAGAGATGCAGGGCAACGAAAAAGCCCGGGATCACAAGGATCCCGGGCCTTTCCACAAGGAGTAAAACGCAGATCAGCCGCGGGCTGACGTTCCCGGCTTGAAGTAGGCAGCACCAAGCGGGGGCAAGGTGACGCTCAAGGTGGCCGGCTGTCCGTCCTGCCCCTCCCCGGCTGCCTTCAGTTCCCCGTTGTTCAACACACCGGATCCGCCATAGGTGGTGGAGTCGGTGTTGAGCACCTCAGTCCAGGCACCTGCCTCCGGCACTCCCAGTGTGTAGCCGGCATGCGGTGCGCCGGAGAAGTTGATGGCGCAAACCAGGGGGTTGCCCTCCTTGTCCCAACGGATGAACGAGAGGACGTTGCGGTCCGCGTCTCCCCCGTTGATCCACTGGAAGCCACCGGGCTCGTTATCGCGGGTATAGAGCGCCGGGGTGGAGGCGTACAGCTCATTGAGGTCCTTGGTCAGCAGCTGGATTCCCTTGTGGGCCGGGATATCGGCAAGCCACCAGTCGAGTCCGTGCTGTTCCGACCATTCCGCTTCCTGGCCGAATTCGGTGCCCATAAAGATGAGCTGCTTGCCCGGGTGCGCCCACTGGTACGCCAGGAAAGCGCGCAGGTTGGCCAGCTGCTGCCAGCGGTCGCCGGGCATCTTCCGGAGCATGGAGCCCTTGCCGTGGACGACTTCATCGTGGCTGATGGGCAGCAGGAAGTTCTCGGTGAAGGCATACACCAGGGAGAACGTCACGGTGCCGTGGTGCCACTTGCGGTTGACCGGATCCTCGGAGGCGTACTTGAGCGAGTCGTGCATCCAGCCCATGTTCCACTTCAGGCCGAAGCCCAGGCCGCCATGGCTGGTGGGAGCAGTAACCCCCGGGAAGGCCGTGGATTCCTCGGCGATCATCACGGCGCCGGGGTGTGTCTTGTACACCGTGGCGTTGACTTCCTGCAGGAAGGAAATGGCTTCCAGGTTCTCCCGGCCGCCAAAGCGGTTGGGCCGCCACTGCCCCTCTTCCCGGGAGTAGTCCAGGTAGAGCATGGACGCCACGGCATCCACGCGCAGGCCGTCGATGTGGAACTCCTCCAGCCAGTACAGCGCGTTGGCCACGAGGAAGTTCCGGACCTCGGTCCGGCCGAAGTCGAAGATGAGCGTGCCCCAGTCCGGGTGCTCACCCAGCGCCGGGTCGGAGTGCTCGTAGAGGGGCTCGCCGTCGAACTGGGCCAGGGCCCAGGCGTCCTTCGGGAAGTGCGCGGGGACCCAGTCCAGCAGGACCCCGATCCCGGCCTGGTGCAGCGCGTCCACCAGGTACCGGAATTCGTCCGGGTGGCCGAACCGGGAAGTGGGCGCGAAGTACGAGGTGACCTGGTAGCCCCAGGAGCCGCCGAAGGGGTGCTCCGCCACCGGCATGAACTCCACGTGGGTGAACCCGAGCCACTTGACGTAGTCCACCAGTTCCTTGGCCAGTTCCCGGTAGCCCAGGCCCAGGCGCCAGGAGCCGAGGTGTACTTCGTAGACGCTCATGGCCGAGTTGTGCGGGTCCCGCTTGGCCCGGGCCTCCATCCACTCGTCGTCCTTGAACGCGTACGAGGGCTCAACAACCCGGGAGGCGGTCAGCGGCGGGACCTCGGTTCCGAACGCGAGGGGATCGGCCTTCTCCACCCAGTAGCCGGACCGGGTGCGGATCTCGAATTTGTAGCATGCCCCGGCTGTAACTCCGGGAATGAAGATCTCCCAGACCCCGGATGAGCCCAGGGAACGAAGGGAGTTCTCGCGGCCGTCCCAGCCGTTGAAGTCCCCCTTGATCCGGACGGCCTGCGCGTTGGGAGCCCAGACGGCGAAGGAGACGCCGTCCACGTCGCCGAGGGAGGACTTGTAGTGCTGGACGTGGGCGCCGAGGACCTGCCAGAGCTTCTCGTGCCGGCCCTCACCGATGAGGTGCAGGTCCACTTCCCCCACGGTGGGCAGGTAGCGGTACGGCTCGTCAACGGTGACGGGTTCGGCCCCCGGGTACGAGACGGCCAGGCGGTAGTCAGGGACGTGGCCCTGCTGCAGCGGCTCCATCACGGCAACCCACACACCGTGGGCTTCATGTTCCATGGGAACCTCGCCCGCAGCCGTAATCACGGTGACCGCCTCGGCCAGATGCTTCACGGTGCGGATGGTGACGTGGCCGTAGTCGTCCAGATGCGCCCCAAGGACGGAATGGGGGGCGTGGTGTTCGCCGTTCGCGATCTTGCCCAGGATGCCTGCATCCACATGCAGCGGCACCCCCGGATGGTCGGTTCGTGCTGAGCCTGTCATTTCGTTACCTTCCGATGCTGCCCCGGCCTGGTGGCCGGCGCCGTTACCGCTGAGGAGCCGCCTGGCGGCGTTCACGGGGATCGCCAGCCAGTCGGGCCTGTTACGCATTTCATAAACTACTTCGTACAGTGCCTTGTCCAGCCACAATGCCACAAAGAGGGGCGAGTCTTTGTCCACGGTGCCGGGAGTGACCTCCGCGTAGCCCGCCAGGAACGCGGCGGCGCAGTCATCCACCCAGGAGGCAGGCACCTGCGCGCCTTCCTGCTCGCGCTGCGCGGCGCCTGCCGCGTAGTCGAAGGACCGGAGCATCCCCGCGACGTCCCGCAGGGGAACGTCGGGAACGTTCCGTTCGGCGATGGGACGCAGCGGTTCGCCTTCGAAGTCGAGGATGGCCCACCGGGCCGGTTCCCCGGCCCGGCCCGGCACCTGGAGGATCTGTCCGAGGTGGAGGTCGCCGTGGATCCGCTGCAGCGGACCGGCAGGGACGCCGTCGAGCCCGTCCAGCAGGTTGTCCAGAGCGGTGTCGTAAGGCCCGACGGCGGAGGCGCATTCGGCCCACGCCTGCCTGACGCGCTGGGCTACTGCAGGCGCAATTACCTTGCCGGGGTCGGCCTCCCCGGACTGTCCGAGTGCTTCGGCCAGCCGGCGGTGGACCGTTGCGGTGGCGGCTCCGAGGGCGTGCGCCTCAGCCGTAAAGTCGGTTCCGGACCGAGCCGCGTCAACAGCAAGGCGCCAGGCATCAAGTCCGCCGGCCAGGAACTCGTGCGCCACGGCCAACTCACCCTCCGCGTGCCGGGAGCCCGCAGCAGTGCCGTCCGGGGACGGAAGGCCCTGGGTTAGCCACTCGCCGCGGACCCAGCCGAGGGTGGCCGGAACTTCAGCGGTACCAGCGGAGGTGAGGGCGGCACCCACTTCGACTTCGGGGTTGGTCCCTTCCGAGAGGACACGGAAGAATTTCACGATGGCGGCCGATTCGCCGTCGTCCACAATCACCGAACTGTTGGACTGCTCCCCCGACAGGACCTTGACCACGCCACGCGCGGTGGGCAGCCGGTGGTTCCCCGGAGACCGGAACCCGGAGGCAGTGCCGCTGGGCGCCTTCTGGCCGCCGCGCATCAGTTCAAGCCAGGCCCCCACAAAATCCGGATCGTGCACGGCGTCGTAGACCCATGGCCGGGAAGGATCAGTGCCGGCGGCCTCCCCGATCAGGGCCCGCTCCATGCCTGCCGCCGGTGCCGGCCGGAAGCTCAAGGGGACCTGCACCACTTCGGTGCGCCGGCCGCCGTCGGCCCCTTTGGTGGTGACCTTCAGCAGGAATACTGCCAGCGCCGCGTGGCCGGAGGGATCCTCCAGCCCCAGGCTGCCGGCCTGGGCTACCTCGAAACCGGGCGTTTTGACGGGGAACCAGCGTTGCCTCGGAAGCCATTCCTGAAGCAGCGCGGTCAGGGCGGGAGTAAGGATGGGCTGGTTCATGTCAGTTCTCAATCGAGAGGATCGGCATTGCCTGCGTATAGGGGGACGAAGGATTGGACGCTGCAGAGCGGACCCGCAGCCAGAAGAAATCGTGGCTGCCCAGGGTCAGCGTCAGCGTCCCGTCCTCGTTGATGCCAGGAAATGGCTGGCCGCCGAACACATCCCGAAGGCCGCGTCCGGCGTAATCGGGAATGCGCAGCCTGGCGGCCACGGGGTGCTGCGAAAGGTTGAACGCACACAGGATGGTTTCACCGTCCACCCCGGCGGAGTTGCCGTTCGGCAGCTCCCGAAGGTAGGCCAGGACGGCGTCATGGTCGGCCTCGACGTGCTTGAAGGCACCAAGGCCAAACGCGGGATGGTTCTTGCGGACGCTGAGGATCTGCCGCGTCCAGCGCAGCAGGGAGCCCGAATGTGCAGCCTCAGCCTCAACGTTGGCCATGTTGTAGTTATAGACCAGGGACTGGATCACGGGCAGGTAGAGCTTGCCCGGGTCCGCGTGGGAGAAGCCGGCATTGCGGTCCGGGTTCCACTGCATGGGCGTGCGGACGGCGTCCCGGTCCTCGAGCCAGATGTTGTCCCCCATGCCGATCTCGTCCCCGTAGTACAGGAACGGGCTGCCCGGCAGTGAGAGCAGCAGGGCGTTGATCAGTTCGATCTCGGCGCGGGAGTTGTCCAGCAGGGGTGCCAGCCGGCGGCGGATGCCGATATTGGCCCGCATCCGCGGATCCGGCGCGTACCAGCCGAGCATCGCGGCACGCTCGTCCGCGGTGACCATCTCAAGAGTGAGCTCGTCATGGTTCCGCAGGAAGGTGCCCCACTGCGCGCCCTCGGGAATATCCGGGGTGTCCTTCATCGTCTCGATAATGGGCGCGGCCTTTTGGTCGCGGAGCGCGTAGTACAGGCGCGGCATGATCGGGAAGTGGAAGGCCATGTGGCATTCAGGTTCCGCTTCCGTCCCGAAGTACTCCACCACCTCGTTGGGCGGCTGGTTGGCCTCGGCGATGATGACGCGCCCGGGGTAGCTTTCGTCCACCATGGCACGGAGCCTGCGGAGGAATTCGTGGGTGGCGGGCAGGTTCTCGCAGTTGGTGCCTTCCTCCTCGTAGAGGTAGGGAATGGCGTCCGCGCGGAACCCGTCGATGCCCTGGTCCAGCCAGAACCGCACCACGTCGAACAGGGCCTCGATCACCTTGGGGTTTTCGAAGTTCAGGTCCGGTTGGTGGCTGAAGAACCGGTGCCAGAAAAACTGCCGGCGGATGGGGTCGAAGGTCCAGTTCGATTCCTCGGTGTCCACAAAGATGATCCGGGCGTCCTGGTACTTCTCGTCCGTGTCGCTCCATACGTAGAAATCCCCGTACGGGCCGTCCGGGTCCTTCCGCGATTCCTGGAACCAGGGGTGCTGGTCCGAGGTGTGGTTCAGGGGCAGGTCAATGATGACCCGCACTCCCCTGGCGTGAGCTTCGGCCACGAGCCGCTTGAAATCTGTGATGGTTCCGAACTCGTCCAGCACCGAGTTGTAGTCGGAAATGTCGTAGCCGCCGTCGCGCAGCGGCGACTGGAAGAACGGGGGCAGCCAGAGGCAGTCCACGCCCAGCCACTGCAGGTAGTCAAGCCTGTCGATGAGGCCCGAGAAGTCTCCCGAGCCGTCACCGTTGGCATCCGCAAAAGCCCTGACGAGGACCTCGTAGAAAACAGCCTTCCGGTACCACAGCGGATCGTGCTGCAGCCCCGGCGCATTCAGTTCGAAGGTGCTCTTCGGCGTGAAATGCTGGCCCGAACTTTGCGGATTAAAACTCACTGATGCGCTCTCCTCACACTCAGGATGTGTGCGGGCTCAACATGCGGGTCGAGGCGGACGTAGTTGAACTCGCCCCATTCCCAGCTTTCCCCGGAAATGAGGTCGTCCACATAGAAGCCGCCGTTCGCGGTGCGGTCCTCCGGGTCAAGCTCCAGGGCCGCGAGGTCCAGCGAGACACTGCCCTCCTTGGTGACGTGAGGATCAACGTTGACCACCACGATGATGGTGTCCTTGGATCCGTCCGGGAGCGTCTTGTGCTTGGAGTAGGCAACGGTGGAATCGTCAGTTGTGTAATGCACCGTCAGGTTCTGCAGGTCCTGCAGTGCCGGATGGGTGTGCCGGATCTCGTTCAGCCTGGTGATGTAGGGGGCCAGGGTCCGCCCGGAGTGGGCAGCGGCGTCCCAGTCACGCGCCTTATACTCGAACTTTTCGTTGTCGATGTACTCTTCGGCTCCCGGCCGGGCAACGTGCTCGAACAGCTCGTAACCGGCGTAGACCCCCCACAGCGGGCTGGCCGTGGATGCCAGCGCCGCCCTGATCTTGAAGGCCGCGGGGCCGCCGAACTGGAGGTATTCGGTGAGGATGTCCGGCGTGTTAACAAAGAAGTTGGGCCGGAAGAAGGCCGGCGATTCGTGGCTGACCTCGGTGAAGTAGTCCTGGATCTCCTTCTTGGTGTTGCGCCAGGTGAAGTAGGTGTAGGACTGCTGGAAGCCTGCACGACCCAGCGCGTGCATCATGGCGGGCCGGGTGAAGGCTTCAGCGAGGAAGACAACGCCCGGAACTTCCTTATTCACCTCGGCAATGAGCCATTCCCAGAACCACACCGGTTTGGTATGCGGGTTATCCACGCGGAAAATCTTTACCCCGTGGCTGACCCACAACAGGACAATACGGAGAATTTCGTTGGAGAGGCCCTCGGGGTCATTATCGAAATTCAGCGGATAAATATCCTGGTACTTCTTGGGCGGATTTTCCGCGTAGGCGATACTGCCGTCCACGCGGGTGGTGAACCATTCCGGGTGTGACTGGACCCAGGGGTGGTCCGGTGCGGCCTGAAGCGCGAGGTCCAGGGCCACTTCCAGGCCGAGCTCGTTGGCCCGGGCCACAAAAGCGTCAAAGTCCTCGAACGTGCCAAGGTCCGGGTGGATGGCGTCGTGGCCGCCTTCCTTGGCGCCGATGGCCCACGGCGAACCGGGATCGTTGGGGCCGGCGATCAGGGTGTTGTTGGGACCCTTGCGGTGCTGGACGCCGATGGGGTGGATGGGCGGCATGTACAGGACGTCGAAACCCATGGCGGCCACGGCGTCGAGGCGCTTCGCGGCGGTGCGGAAGTTGCCGGAGGTCCAGGCACCGGTTTCGTGGTTGCGGACGGCGCCCTCGGAGCGGGGGAAGAATTCGTACCAGGCGCCCCGGCCGGCGAGGTCTCGCTCCACCAGCAGCGGGAACTGCTCGGAGACGGTCACCAGTTCCCGGATGGGCTCGCGCCCCACGATGTCGGTCACCCCCTGGCTGAACCCGGCGGCAAGGCGCTCTTCCGGGCTGAGGGACCGGTCCGCCAGCCGGTCGGCGACCCAGCGCAATGTTGCCCTGTCCGCCTCGCTGCGGGAGTCGTCGTCGGACGCTTCGCCCAGCAGGGCCGCACCCTCGGCGAGCATCAGCTCAACGTCGATTCCGGCGGCCACCTTCACCTCGGCGTTGTGGTGCCAGGTGCCGTAGCGGTCGTGCCAGGCTTCGATGACGAAGGACCAGTTGCCAACGTCCGACGGCGTGAGGATGCCTTCCCAGCGGTCCGTCCCCATGCCGCGTTCCCCGCGCGGCGGCGCGAGCCGTACGCGCTGGCGTTCGGTGCCCTGGGGATCCAGGAGCACGGCGCTGACCCCAAGCTGGTCATGCCCTTCCCGGAAGGCCGTGGCCCCCACGACTATTCCCTCACCCGGCAGGGCCTTGGCGGGGACTTTTCCCCCGTCCACCACCGGCTGCACTGCAGTGATCGGAAAACGTCCAAACCGCAGGCCGTCAGTGATGCGGCCCTTCGGCTTATTGTCTAATGCGGCACTGGTTCCTGAGTTAGTCGTCACAGCCTCGACGTTAGCGAGAAATGGCGGAGATTGCTAAGCCTGCTCACTAATTTTGTTGCGGTTCGCGTCATTTCCTGGACGCCAACAGTCATTTACCCAAAAGAAACCCAAAGCTGGTTCCGGCTGCCCATGTTGTCCGTTAGTGTGACGCAGGTGAAGGCAATCCGCAGATTTACGGTCCGTACAGTGCTCCCCGAGCCGATCCGCCCGCTGGCCCGGCTGGCCAGCAATTTGCGCTGGTCCTGGCACCGCCCCACCCGGGATCTCTTTGCCGGGCTGAACCCCCGCCTCTGGACTGAAAGCGGCGAAGACCCCGTGGGTTTCCTGGGCCTGGTGAGCCGCGAAGAGCTGCAGCAGCTGGCCGCGGACCAGTCCGTGGTGGAACGCGTCCGCGCCGCCGAAGAGGACCTCGACCGCTACCTTGAGGAGCCGCGCTGGTACCAGGGCCTGGGCCCGGACGCGCCGGCCGCGATCGCCTACTTCTCCCCCGAATTCGGCATCACCGAAGTTCTTCCGCAGTACTCCGGCGGCCTGGGCATCCTCGCCGGCGACCACCTGAAGGCTGCCTCGGACCTGGGCGTGCCGCTGATCGGTGTTGGCCTGCTGTACCAGGCCGGATACTTTAAGCAGTCCCTCTCCCGGGACGCCTGGCAGCAGGAAACCTACCCGGTCCTGGACCCGGACGGGCTGCCGCTCACCCTGCTGCGCGAGCCTTCCCCGGACGGCAACGGCCGGCCCCTGCAGGTCTCGCTGCCCCTCCCCAACAACCGGCGGCTGCTGGCACACATCTGGCGTGCCGACGTCGGGCGTGTCCCGCTGCTGCTCCTGGACTCCAACGTCCCGGGCAATGACGAAGCCGCCCGCAGCATCACGGACCGGCTGTACGGCGGCGGCGGGGACCACCGGCTCCAGCAGGAACTGCTGCTGGGCATGGGCGGGGTCAAGGCGCTGCGGGCCTTCCAGAAGCTCACCGGAACGGCAGCCCCGGAGGTGTTCCACACCAATGAGGGGCACGCCGGTTTCCTGGGCATCGAACGCATCCAGGAACTGATGGCCGGAGACGAGGCGCTCACCTTTGACGAGGCACTCGCGGCCGGCCGCGCGTCCACCGTCTTCACCACCCACACACCTGTCCCCGCCGGCATCGACCGGTTCGAGATCGCGCAGATCCACCACTTCTTCCAGGCCGGCCTGGCCCCTGACGTGCCCGTGGACCGGATCCTGGAACTGGGCAGGGAAAACTACGCCGACGGCAACGCCTCAGTGTTCAACATGGCCGTGATGGGCCTCCGGCTGGCGCAGCGGGCCAACGGCGTGGCCAAACTCCACGGCGAAGTGTCCCGCGGCATGTTCTCTGCCCTGTGGCCCGGGTTCGACCACTCCGAGGTACCCATCACGTCCGTGACCAACGGTGTGCACGTGCCCACCTGGGTGGACAGCCGGATTTCCAAGCTCGCCCGCGACCAGTTCGGCAGCGAAGCCGAAGCCAACGGCCGCTGGGACCTCGCCTACAACGTCAGCGACGCCGACGTCTGGGCGCTGCGGCGCGAGATGCGCGCCGCCCTGGTGGATGATGTCCGCAAGCGGCTGCGCGCGGCCTGGAAGAAGCGCGGGGCCGCGGACGCTGAACTGGGCTGGACGGACAACGTGCTGGACCCGGACGTGCTCACCATCGGGTTCGCCCGCCGCGTTCCCACCTACAAGCGCCTCACCCTGATGCTGCGCGAGCCGGAACGGCTCAAGGCACTGCTCCTGCACAAGGAACACCCCATCCAGCTGGTTATCGCCGGCAAGTCCCACCCCGCCGACGACGCGGGCAAGAAGATGATCCAGGACCTGGTCCGCTTCACGGATGATCCTGAGGTCCGCCACCGCATCGCCTTCCTGCCCAACTACGACATCGCGATGGCACGCACGCTGTTCCCGGGCTGCGACGTATGGCTGAACAACCCGCTGCGGCCGCTTGAGGCCTGCGGCACGTCGGGCATGAAGGCCGCCCTGAACGGCTCGCTGAACCTCTCCGTCCTGGACGGCTGGTGGGATGAGATGTACGACGGCGAGAACGGCTGGGCGATTCCCACCGCCAACAACGGCGCATCGCCGGAGGAACGCGACGATATCGAGGCCGCCGCCCTGTACGAGCTCCTGGAGACCCAGGTCGCGCCGCGCTTCTACGGCAGCACGGTATCCGAAAGCGCGGGCGCCGCGGGGCCGTCCACGACGTCGGGCACCGAGAAGGTGCCCACGCACTGGGTGTCAATGATCAAGCACACGCTGGCGCACCTGGGGCCGAAGGTTTCGGCGGAGCGCATGCTGCGCGACTACGTGAACATCCTGTACCGCCCGGCGGCGGAGGCGGGCCGGAGCGCCGGCGCGAATTCGTACTCGCAGGCCCGCAACCTCGCGGCCTGGACGGCCAGGGTCCGTTCCGCCTGGCCGCACGTGCATGTTGAGCACGTGGACTCAGTGGGGGTCTCCGAGGATCCGCAGATCGGCGACACGCTCCAGGTCAACGCCTATGTGGCCCTGCACAGCCTTACGCCCGAGGACGTGAGCGTGGAAGTTGCCTACGGCCGGGCGGAGGAAAGCGACACGCTGGCGGATATCACCGTGATGGAACTGAAGGTCCAGGAGGACCTGGGCAGTGGCCGGCACCTGTTCAGCGGCTCCCTGGTGATCGACCGTTCCGGGTCCTTCGGCTACACCGTCAGGGTGCTGCCGCGGCACGACGCACTGGCGTCCAAGGCTGAACTGGGGCTGATCGTCAACGCGTAAGGCCTGAAGCCGGGCGTGCGGCAGGAGCAACGCAGCAGGAGGAACCCATGAACGACCGTACCGTGGCGGACCTGATTGTGGACCGGCTGGAGACGTGGGGCGTCAGCCGCGTGTTCGGCTACAGCGGGGACGGGATCAACGGGTTCATGGGCGCCCTCCGCCGGGCGGAAGGCCGGGTGGAATTTGTGCAGGCCCGGCACGAGGAAACCGCGGCCTTTATGGCCGTGGGCCACGCCAAGTACACCGGCGGCGTGGGTGTGGTCACCTCAACCCAGGGACCCGGCGCCGTCCACCTGCTGAACGGCCTGTACGACGCAAAGCTCGACGGCGTTCCCGTGGTGGCCATCGTGGGACAGCAAAGCCGCACGGTGCTCGGCTCGGCCTACATGCAGGAAATTGAGCTCACCGTTCTGTTCAAGGACGTTGCTGCCCAGTTCGTCCAGCAGGTCAACGCGCCCGAGCAGCTGCCCATGGTCCTGGACCGTGCCTTCCGGACCGCGAAGGCCACCTCGTCCCCGTGCGTGGTGATCCTGCCGCACGATATCCAGTCCGCGCCCGCGCCGGAACTGGAACAGAAGCACGGCGTGGTGGTCACCGCACCGTCCTGGAGCACATCAGCCAAGACCCCGCGCACGGAAGACCTGGACGCCGCCGCCGCGATCCTCAACGGGGCCCGGAAAGTGGCGCTGCTTGTTGGCCAGGGGGCCCGGCATGCAGGAGCGGAAGTGGTGGCAATCGCCGAACAGCTTGGCGCCGGAATTGCCACGAGCCTGCTGGGCAAGCCGTACGTGGACGAGACCCTGCCCTTCGCCGTAGGCACCATGGGACACTTGGGCACCACGGCAAGTGCGCACCTGCTCGGCAACTGCGACGCCTTGCTGATCGTGGGATCGAACGATCCCTGGACCGAGTTTTATCCCCCGCCCGGCGCCGCCCGTGCGGTCCAGGTCGACATCGACGAGCGGAAGATCGGCAACCGCTACCCCGTTGAAGTCGGCTTGGCCGGCGACGCAGCCGCTGCGCTCCAGGCGCTCAGCTCCCGGCTGACGGCACGTCCGGGCGGACAGTGGCGCGACGACGTCGAACAGGAAGTTCTCCGCTGGCGTGCCCTGGCGGAGGAACGCGCCGCCGTACCGGCCAGTCCGGTGAACCCGGAGCGTGTGGTCAGGGAACTGAACGGCCGGCTTCCGGCCAACGCCCAGGTGAGTGTCGACGTCGGGAGTTGCGTCTACTGGTACGCACGGCAGCTGATCCTTCCGCCGGGTGTTCCGGCCCACCTTTCCGGCACGCTGGCCAGCATGGGCTGCTCCATCCCCTATGGCATTGCGGCCAAGCTCGCCCACCCGGACCGGCCGCTGGTGGCACTGGCCGGAGACGGCGCCATGCAGATGGCCGGAATCGCCGAACTGGTGACAGTGGCACACCGCTGGCGGCAGTGGCAGGACCCGCGGTTCATTGTCTGCGTCTTCAACAACCGCGAGCTCACCGAAGTCACGTGGGAGCAGCGCGAGTCCGAGGGCGAGCCGCGGTTCCGGGACAGCCAGGAACTCCCGGACTTCCCGTTCGCAGGCTACGCGGACCTGCTGGGCTTTACCGGCATCCGGGTGGACGATCCCGAACTACTGGCAGATGCCTGGGAGCGCGCCTTCGCGGCGGACCGGCCCGTGGTGATTGAGGTCCTGACCGACCCAGAGGTTCCGCTGCTGCCGCCCTTCCCGGGCGGCAAAGAAAAAGCGGATAGCATGCGCAAGGCCCTTGCCGAGGAGGACGGCGGCGGCCGGGCGCTGGATCTGCTGGATACGTATACCGGGCAAGAGGAACGCGGCTAGGGCGTACAGGCTTTCGGTCAGGCCGGGTCCAGGCCCGGCTTTCCGCCGGGCCGGGTTTAGAGCAGGACCGCGGTGACCGCCAGGTCCTTGCCGGCGTAGCGCTCGGCGTCCTGGAGGATCTCGCAGATGATCCCGAAGGACCTGTCCCCGCGGAACGGCGCCGCCACCTGCCAGAGCACGGTGACCGGGGGGTTGCCGTTGTCCGTGATGCTGTCTGCGAAGTCATGCAGCGAATCGTTCAGGGCATCCAGGTTCACGCCGTAGTGTTCGGGGAAGTTGAGGACCTCGCCGAACGTTTCCAGGACGGCCTTCTTGCTGTCGGCGGCCGGGACCACCAGGCTGCGGCGTCCGGCATCGGCCACCTGTTCCTGCAGCTCTTCCAGGGTCCAGGTGTCGCCGGAGTAGATCTTCATGGTTGTGCTTAGCTGCCTTCCGCTATGAATCGAAATGTCTCGTAGTGATCATCGGTGTAGTACTTTTCGCCGTCATCGCCGGCGACGATGCGCCGGGCTCCCCGGTCTGATTCGCCGGGCGTGGGCACGGTGTACTCGCGGTAGTAGCCCCGGTCCTTCCGCGGGAGGATCCGTTCAAAGTTGCCAAACGTCTGGTTGTCCTGGCTGTAGCGGTAAGGTCCGCCGGCCCGGATCAGGGCGAGCGTGTTCCGGGCTTCGGCGGGAAGGGCGGACTCCCGCACTTCGGGCAGGTTTGACGGGTTGTCCGCCGCAGCACCAGGGTCAGGCGCTGCACTCGAAGGGCCCTCCGTCGTCGTACCTTGTGTGACGGTGCCTGGCGTGACCGTGCCTTGTGTGAACTGGCCCAGGACGCCGGTCCCGCCAAACGCCAGCAGGGCCAGCACCACGAGGGCGGCCAGCAGCAAGGGCAGGGTGTTGCGGTTGCGCATGTTGTTCTCCGGCAGACTACGTGCGGTAGATGTTCATGGAGTTGGCCTCGACGAGGTCCTTCTCCCCCGAGGAGACCCTGCTGCCCTGCCGGAGCTCGTGCAGCGGCGAGGTGGTCAGCCGCAGCTCGAACATCCGGTGCGGGGCGCCCTCCGCGGTAATCCGGGGCAGGGTGATCTGCACGTCCGAAGTACTGCCGTTCACCACCACCAGGCCGGCAAGGGTGCCGTCATCGGAACCGAGCAGGAGCTGCATCACCCGGTGCTGCGGATCGTTCCAGCGTTCCATGGACATGGGCTGCCCGGCCTGGTCAAACCAGTAGAGGTAGGACTGTTCGTCCCGCCCCGGGAAGTCGTTGGGCTGCGCGGCCAGGAACTCCTTGCGGAGCCGGATGTACCGCTTGGTGCTGCGGAGCATCTCGTGGGACTCCGGGGTCCTGGTCCAGTCGAGCCAGGCGATGGCGTTGTCCTGGCAGTAGGCGTTGTTGTTTCCCTGCTGGGTCCGCGCCAGTTCGTCTCCGGCCGTGATCATGGGAACACCGAGCGAAATCATCAGCGACGCCATCAGGTTCCGGCGGGACTGGGCACGTTTCTCAAGGATGGCGCCGTCCTCCGTGGGGCCTTCAAACCCGTGGTTGTAGCTGCGGTTGTCGCCATGCCCGTCCCGGTTCTGCTCGCCGTTGGCCTCGTTGTGCTTCCGGTCATAGGAGACGAGATCGTTCATGGTGAAGCCGTCGTGGGAGGTGATGTAGTTCAGCGAGGCGAGGCGTGAGCGGCCGGAGGCGGCAAAAAGATCCGCGGAACCGGACAGCACGTCGGCGAGCCTGGACACCGGACCGCCCTGGCCGCCGGACTCAAGGGAGGCCCGGTCTGCTACCCAGAAAGAGCGCACGGCGTCCCGGAAGTGGTCGTTCCAGTCGGCCCAGCCAGCCGGGAACCGTCCGGTCTGCCAGCCGCCGTAGCCCACATCCCAGGGTTCGGCGATGAGTTTCACATCGGACAGCACCGGATCTGCTGCAATATCCATGAGGAACGGGTGTTTTGGGTCGAACTCGTTGGCGGCGTTCCGGCACAGCGTCACCGCCAGGTCAAACCGGAAGCCGTCGATGTGGAATTCATCCACCCAGTACCGCAACGAGTCCAGGACCAGCTGCACCACCCGGGGCTGGGAAAAGTCCAGGCTGTTGCCGCAGCCCGTGGTGTCCACGTACCTGCCGTGACCGTCGGTGCGGTAGTACTTGTCCTCCCCCAGGCCCCGGAAGCTGAGCGTCTGGCCGTCGGCGCCGCCCTCGGCGGTGTGGTTGTAGACCACGTCCAGGATGACTTCCAGTCCGGCCGCATGCAGCGCCTTGACCATGCCCTTGAACTCGTCCTGGACTGCCTGGGGGCCGGCCTGCTGGGCCGCCCTGGTGGCGTAGCCGGGGTGCGGGGCGAAAAAGGCGGCGGTGTTGTAGCCCCAGTAGTTGGTCAGGGCCAGGTCCTGCAGGTGCGGTTCATCCAGGTGGAAATGCACGGGCAGCAGCTGGACGGAGGTAATGCCCAGGCTCTTGAGGTGCTCCAGGATGGCAGGGTGTGCCAGGCCGGCATAGGTGCCGCGGAGTTCCTCGGGCACGTCGGGATGGAGCATGCTCTGCCCGCGGACGTGGGCCTCATAAATGATGGTGTCTCGCCACGGCAGCTTCAGCCGTGCGTCCTGTCCCCAGTCGAAGTCGCCGGCCATCCGCACGCTCGTCAGGAAACCCTCGGACTGGTCCACGGCGCGCCCGTACGGGTCCAGCAGCAGCGGCTGCCCGCCGTCGTCGTCAATGCCGCCTGCCGGCACGGCCACCGGCAAAGACTGTCCGGCGGCTGCTTCCCGGAAGCCATACCTGGAGCCGTACGGGAGGTTGTCCACCATTCCGTGATGGACGCCCTGGCTCACGTTGGGCAGCGCCTGGACGCGCCAGTCGGCGCCGGGGGCCTGGTAGACGATTTCCAGGTTCCGGACGCCCGGGGCGTAACAGGCCACATTGGCCTGAGCCGCGGACACCGTGAGGTGGCCGGTTGAACCCCCGCGGGCCGCGTCTGCGCGCGGGACACTGACACCGAGTGGAAGGGCCGTTGAGGCGTCCGTGGCGGAAGCGGCAGTATCGAAGAGCGGCATAACCATCACCTAAATCCTAGCCGCGAACGGACCTGCTACTTTGCCGCGCGCTGGCGGGACACTTCGTACAGGGAGATGCCCACGGCCATGGAAGCGTTCAGTGATTCCATCGCCGAGTCGATGGGGATGGACACGATCTGGTCGCAGTTTTCGCGGACCAGGCGGCTGAGGCCCTTGCCTTCCGAGCCCACCACAATGCACACCGGTTCGGTGGCGAGGGTCAGGTCGGGAAGTGACACGTCGCCGTCGCCGTCCAGGCCCAGGACGAAGATGCCCATGTTCTTGAACTGCTTCAGGGCGCTGTTGAGGTTGGAGGCGCGGGCAACGGGCACCCGCACGGCCGCGCCGGCGCTGGTTTTCCAGGCGGAAGCGGTGACGCCCACTGAGCGGCGTTCCGGGACGATCACGCCGTGGCCGCTGAAGGCGGACACGGAGCGGATGATGGCGCCCAGGTTGCGGGGGTCGGTGATGCCGTCGAGGGCGACGAAGAGCGGCGCGTTGGCCACGTGGCCCTTTTTCCACTTCGCCACGGTGTCCTCTGCGAGCTCGTAGGCGTCCTGGTACTCGTACGGCGGGATCTGGAGCACCAGGCCCTGGTGCACGGCGTCGTCGGTCATCCGGTCCAGCTCGGGCTTGCCGGTTTCCATCAGGGGGATGCCGCGTTCGGCGGCAATCTTCAGGGATTCTTTGACGCGGTCATCCATTTCGATGCGGATGGCCACGTGCAGGGCTTTGGCGGGGATGCCGGCCCGGAGCGCTTCGACCACGGAGTTGCGGCCGGTGACCACTTCTTCGGTGGCGCGTCCCTTGGGGCCGGACTTGGCCGCACCGGCGCTGCGTGCACCCGGGTTGCGCTTGGCGGCGGAGCGCTCGGAGAGCTGCTTGGCCTTGTGCGCTTTGTGGTACGGGCGGTCCTCCGCCTTGGGCGTGGGACCCTTGCCTTCGAGGGCCTTGCGGCCATGGCCACCGGTTCCGATGGTTGGGCCCTTCTTCGCTTTAACCGATCGGCGACCATTGTTGGCCATTGTGTTCCACCCTTGATTGTGCTGACTGAGTCTGCCTACCAGTCTACTGACCGAAGAAAAATCGAACGATCAGTGGCTCTGGGGCCCAGAGGGCAGCGGCGGTTCAGTCCCGCTTCAGGCTCCAGGTTGCGCCGCCCGGCCCGTCCTCCACCACGACGCCGGCCTGGTTGAGGGTGTCCCGGATGGCGTCGGACGCCGCCCAGTCCTTTTCGGCCCGCGCCGCAGCCCGGGCTTCCAACTGCGCCCGTACCAGGACGTCCAGGGCCGCTGCTTCCTTGCTGTTGCCGGCATCCGTACCGGCCACGGCGTTCAGGCCGAGGACGTCAGTCATCACTGCCACCGTGTACATGGCGAGGCGGGCCGCGTCGTCATTGCCCTCGGCCAGGGCGGTGTTGCCGGCGCGGACCGTCTCGTGGAGCGCCGCCAGCGCGCGCGGAACGTTCAGGTCATCGTCCATCGCCGCGGAGAATGCGCTGAGGGTGTCCGAGGAGGAGCCGGACGTGCCGGCCACAAAACCAAAGTCCGTTCCGAGCTTGGCGGTGGCTTTGGCGATAAACCCGTCAATGCGTTCAACGGCGGCTGCGGCTTCCTGCAGCGACGTGGGACGGTAGTCCAGGACTGAGCGGTAGTGCGCCTGGCCGAGGTAGTAGCGGACCACCCGGGGTGGGGCCAGTTCCAGCATCTCGGCAGGGCTGATGGTGTTCCCGATGGACTTGGACATCTTTTCGCCCTGGTAGGTGACCATGCCGTTGTGCATCCAGAAGCTGGCGAACGGGTGGCCTGCCGCCTGGGACTGGGCCAGCTCGTTTTCATGGTGCGGGAACCGCAGGTCCAGGCCGCCGCCGTGGATATCGAACTCGGTGCCCAGGTACTTGGTGACCATTGCAGAGCACTCCAGGTGCCAGCCGGGCCGGCCCGCTCCCCAGGGGGAAGCCCAGCTCGCCGTCGCCGGCTCTCCGGCTTTGGAACCCTTCCACAGCGCGAAGTCGCGGGGATCGCGCTTGCCGCGAGGGTCGGCGTCGGAGGCTGCCTGCATGTCATCGATGTTCTGGCGCGTGAGCGAGCCGTACTTGCTCCAGGAACGGACGTCGAAGTACACGTCCCCCGAGTCGTCCAGTGCCGGGTAGGCGTGGCCGCGGTCGATCAGTTGCTGGATGAGCGCATGCATCTCCGGGATGTGGCCCGTGGCGCGGGGTTCGTACGTGGGACGGGAGACGCCCAGGGCGTCGTAGGCTTTCAGGAATTCCTGCTCGTAGCGGTATGCCAGGGCCCACCACTCTTCGCCCGCCACTTCGCCGGATTCCGGGATGAAGTCCGGCGCGAAGGATGCCTCGGACTTCGCCAGGATCTTGTCATCGATGTCCGTGACGTTCCGGACCACCGTGACCCGCAGGCCGCGGTATTGGAGCCAGCGGGTGAGCTGGTCGAACGCGATGGCGGAGCGGATATGGCCAACGTGGGGCATGCCCTGCACCGTGGCCCCGCAGTAATAGAGGCTGGCCTTGCCCTCGACGAGGGGCACGAAGTCGCGGACTTCGGCGGAGGCAGTGTCATAGAAGCGCAGGGTCACCGCTCCAGATTAGCCGATGGCGCCGGACGGGTTTGGATACACCAGGGCGGTGGCCACTGCGCTGATGCCTTCTCCGCGGCCGGCGAACCCCAGCCCGTCGCTGGTGGTGGCGGTGACACTCACGGGCGCGCCGGCGGCTTCGCTGAGCACCCGCTGCGATTCCTCACGCCGGGGGCCGAACTTGGGCCGGTTGGCAACGAACTGGACCGCGACGTTGCCTATTTCGAATCCGGCGGCCCGCACGATCCGGGCCGCTTCCGCGAGCAGCGTTACCCCGGATGCGCCGGCGAATTCAGGGCGGCTGGTTCCGAAGTGGGTTCCGAGGTCGCCGATGCCGGCTGCGGAGAAAAGGGCGTCCGCGGCCGCGTGTGCCACCGGGTCGCCGTCGGAGTGTCCGGCGAGGCCGCGTTCCCCCTCCCAGTGGAGGCCGCCGAGCCAGAGCGGGCGGGGCGCGTCATCGGCGGCGTAGGCATGGACGTCGAGTCCGATGCCGGTACGGGGAAGAATCGCTGTGATGTCCATGCCTAGCCCTCCACCCAGCGGACGCCCAGGGGCCCTTCCAGCAGTCCCTCGGCGATGATCAGGTCCAGCGGGGTTGTGATCTTCAGTGACTGGCTGGAGCCGCGGACGGCGTGGACCGGCGTGCCCAGCATTTCCACCAGCATGGCGTCATCGGTGACAGCCGCGGACTGCTGCTGGTCCAGGGTCCGGGCGGCCTCGTGGGCTTTCAGGAGGGTGCCAAGCTGGAAACCCTGGGGCGTCTGCACGGCCCGCAGTTCCTCCCGGGGCGCCGTGCCGGTGACAATTTCCGGCGCCAGTGCGCTGTCATCCCCGGTCGTGGCTTTGACGGTTTTGACGGTGTCCACCACGGCGACGGCGGGAATCACCGCGGCGGCGCCGGCAGCGAGTGCGTCGGTCACCCGGTGGAAGACGGATTCGGGGGTCAACGCGCGGGCGGCGTCGTGGACCAGGACCGCCTCGATCCCGTCCATCAGGGCAGCAATGCCGGCCCGCACGGAGTCGGCGCGGGTGGCGCCGCCGTCCACAATGGAAAGGAGGGGGCCGCCGTCGGCCAGTTCCTCCCTGAAGTCCTCGCACAACTGCCGCAGGGCAGCGTCCTCGGCCGGGAGCGCAACGCACACCTGGCTGCTCACGCCGGACGCGACAATCCCGCGCAGTGCATGCATCAGGATCGGTTCGCCGCCCAGGGGCACGGCTGCTTTGGGCATGCCGTAGCCGAGCCGCTGCCCGGAGCCGGCGGCCACGAGGATCACGGCGGTGACGGGACGGGTGGGAGTTTCACTCATGCCGACTAGCCTACGTCGCCGCGGCCTTCCCCGCCCGGACCTGAATCCGGGCAAAAAGAAGCCCCGGCGGCACATGGGTGCCACCGGGGTTCAATTCTTAGGAAGCCAGAACCTCGTCGAGAACGCTTGCAGCCTTCTCCTCGTCGGTCTTTTCAGCCAGGGCCAGTTCTGAAATCAGAATCTGCCGGGCTTTGGCCAGCATTCGCTTTTCGCCTGCGGAAAGGCCCCGGTCGTGATCGCGGCGCCACAGGTCGCGGACGACCTCTGCTACCTTGATGACGTCACCGGAAGCAAGCTTCTCCAGATTTGCCTTGTATCTGCGTGACCAGTTGGTGGGCTCTTCGGTGAACTCAGCGCGAAGCACATCAAACACGTGCTCCAGGCCTTCCTTGCCCACTACGTCCCGAACGCCAACAAGATCAACATTTTCTGCTGGAACTTCAATGGTCAGATCACCCTGAGCCACCTTGAGCTTGAGATACATCTTCTCTTCGCCCTTGATGGTGCGCATCTTGATTTCTTCAATCTTCGCAGCACCGTGGTGAGGGTAAACTACTGTCTCGCCGACCTCAAATACCATGTGGACATTTCCCCTTTCCCGCAGACCAGTTTATCACGATTCAGGCATATGACCGGCCGGCAAAAGGGCCCCGAACCGCGAAATTCCGCGGAAAAACAGCGCAATCGACCCCCTCAACCCCCTTGACGAACGCAGATAATAGTGCATGGAGCGTACGCTGCCAAGGGCGATATGACGGCCCTCGAATCCTCGTTTGCAGGCGATTGCGGCTAGGCTATGGCTGAATAATCTTTCAAAACCCTCGAGGAGTACGTGACGTGCGTTTCACTGCGATGAACCGGGCCCAACGCGCCAAACTGGCACTGACGGGGGCCGCCCTTGGCGTCGGCCTGCTGACAGCCGGCTGCGGTTACATCACGCCCCAGCAGACCAGCGAGCAGTACCAGGCGTCGGACGGCATCGTCACCGACCTCGGCCCGCTGCAGCTCCGGAACATGCTCATTGTCTCCTCAGGCAAGGACGAGCCGGGCCGCCTGATCGGCGCGGTCTACAACTCTTCCTCCCAGGATGTGAAGCTCACGGTCAACGGCGCCGAGGGTTCGCAGACAGAGGTCGACGTGAAGGCCAACTCCTACACGCTGCTGAACGAGAGCTCCGACGAAGCCATCCTGAGCACCACGGGCGACGTCCCGGGCTCGCTGGTGGACGTCAAGATCACCGAGGACGGCACGAACGTCAGCAACACCGTCAAGGTTCCGGTGCTGGATGCCACGCTGCCGGAGTACAAGGAATACCTGCCGGCAGGCAGCACTCCTTCACCCAGCACGTCGGCTTCCCCGTCACCCACCGCCTCCGAGCTGGGCGCCGGAAACAGCCACTAAGGCTCCAGCGGGTCAAGCGCAGTAAAAGGGAGGGGCCGGCCGGCCCCTCCCTTTTACTGCGCTTTTGGTCCCCAACAGCCCTCTTACGGCTCGAACTTGTAGCCGAGTCCGCGGACCGTCACCAGGTACCGCGGCGCTGAGGGATCGGGTTCAATCTTGCCGCGCAGCCGCTTGACGTGGACGTCGAGGGTCTTGGTGTCCCCCACGTAGTCCGAGCCCCAGACGCGGTCGATGAGCTGCCCCCGGGTGAGCACCCGGCCGGAGTTGCGCAGGAGCATCTCCAGGAGTTCAAACTCCTTCAACGGGAGCAGCACCTGCTCGCCGCCCACGCTGACCACATGGCGTTCGATGTCCATCCGCACGGGGCCGGCCTGGACCGTGGAGGAGATCAGCTCCTCGGGTTCGCCCTGGCGCCGCAGGACGGCCCTCACCCTGGCCACCAGTTCGCGCGAGGAGTAGGGCTTGGTGACGTAGTCATCGGCGCCCAACTCCAGGCCGACCACCTTGTCGATTTCGGCGTCCTTGGCCGTCAGCATGATCACCGGGACGCTGGAGCGCTGGCGCAGCTGGCGGCAGACCTCCGTCCCGGACAGTCCGGGCAGCTGGAGGTCCAACAGCACAAGGTCTGCCCCGTTACGGTCGAATTCGGTGATGGCGTCCAGGCCGTTGTCCACCACTTCAACCTCGAATCCCTCTTTGCCCAGTAAATAGGACAAGGGGTCACTGAACGATTCCTCGTCCTCCACAATCAAGATCCTGCTCAAGCGTTGGCTCCTCGTTCTTTTGCGCCTGCGGCGCGTGGTACTTGGGTGACAGGCGGCTTTTGGGGTTCACGGCTATGGGCTGCCGGCAGCGGAAGCTCGTCCCCGCCATCCTGGCCTTCCATCTCCGGGAGGCGGAGGGTGAAGGTGGAACCCTGGCCGGGCTGGGACCAGAGGGTCACTTCCCCGCCGTGGTTGGCGGCCACGTGCTTGACGATGCTCAGTCCCAGGCCGGTGCCTCCGGTGTGCCGGGACCGGGCGGCGTCAACGCGGTAGAAACGCTCGAAGACACGCTCCTGGTCCTCGGCACTGAGTCCCTCGCCCTGGTCCGTCACCGAGATGGACACCAGTCCGTCCCTGGACCGGACCCCGATTCCAACCCTGGTGTTCGGCGGGGAGTAGCGGATGGCGTTGTCGATCAGGTTGCGCAACGCGGTCACCAGGAGGTCCTGGTCTCCGAAGACCTTCCCTTCGGTCCGCCCGCCCACAACAATATTGATGTTCTTGCTTTCGGCCGGAAGCTGCGAGCGGTCAACGGCCTCCGCTATCACCGCGTTGACGTCCACGGGGCCGCCCGCCTGGGACACACTGGCGCCCTGCAGCCGGGAGAGTTCGATAATGTCCTGCACCAGGGCGGCGAGGCGGCCCGATTCCTTGTGCATGCGCTTGGCGAACCGGCGCACTGCTTCTTCGTCGTCGGCAGAGGAATCCAGGGCTTCGGCAAGCAGTGAAATGGCCCCCACCGGGGTCTTCAGTTCGTGGGAGACGTTGGCCACGAAATCGTTGCGGATCTCTTCGGTGCGGGTAATTTCCGTGCGGTCATCCGCCAGCAGGAGGATGTATTCCTCACCCAGCATGGCTGCGCGCACCTGCACGATGATGGTCCCCTGCCCCAGTGGTCCCCGCGGCAGCTCCAGCTGTTTCTCCAGGATGACGCCGTCGCGCCGGACGCCTGCCGTCATGTCCAGCAGTTCCTTGTGGACCACTGTGTGCCCGCGGACCAGCCCGTAGGCGTACGCTGCCGGGCTGGCGCGGACCACGCCGTCGATGGCGTCCACCACCACAAAGGCGCGTCCGACGACGGCGAGCACCTCGGCTGCCCCGGCCGGCAGGGCGAGTTCATCGGCGTCGACATCCAGCAGCTGCCGCTGCTTCTCACTGACCCTGTAGGCAAGCACCCCGAAGGTACCAAGCGCCAGGCCGACAAGGCCGGCAACCAGACCGATGAGCATAGGATCCACAGCTCAACCTTATGCGCTGGCAGGCGGCCACCGGCACGTCCGGAGCCGCTGCGCCAACGGTTCAACTAACGTTCATCTTCAAGGGCCTAACCGTTTACCGGATACTGGCAGAGTTACCAGTTGGACTGCCGAACGGCGACATGAATTCCTGCTGTCCGGGTGCGGGCGGGACGGGAGTTCCAAGGAAAGGACGCCTACGTGCGTAAGGTTTTTCAGGAAGAGCTCACCCAGGTTGGTGACCAGCTGGTGGAGATTTCCCGGCTGGTCAGCGAGGCGATGGACAAGGCCACCACCTCGTTCCAGGTGGCGGACGTGGATCTTGCCCAGGATGTGATCGCTGCGGATGCCCGCATCGACTTCCTGCAGAACAGCCTGGACGAACGGGCTATCGATATCCTGGCGCTGCAGGGACCCGTTGCCAGTGACCTGCGGATGATCGTGGGGTCCTTGCGGATGAGCGCCTCGCTGGAGCGCATGGGCGACCTTGCCCGGCACATCGCCCAGCTGGCCCGCCTCCGTTTCCCCTCAGTCGTCATTCCGGAAGCCATGACGGCAACGTTCAAGAGCATGGCTGACCTGGACCAGGAGATCGCGGACAAGCTCACGGTTCTCCTGGAGACCCGCGACCTTGAGGTGGCCCGGGACATCCTGAAGGCGAACACCGCCATCAACGATCTGCACCTGAGCGTCTTCAAGGCAATCGCGGCGCCGGAATGGGCGGAGACACCCGCTACCACCGTGGACGTTGCACTGGCCAGCCGGTATTTCGAGCGCTTCGCGGACCACGGCGTCTCCGTGGCGCAGAAGGTCACCTACCTGGTGACCGGCGCCTGGCAGCCGAACGCCACGGAACACAGCTAACCACCGGGGAGTTTTTGTCCAGATACGCCGACTTCCGGGGCCCGGAGGCCTGCATATCTGGACAAAAACTCTTGCGGGAACCAACGACGGCGGGCTGGTCACTTTTTGGTGACCAGCCCGCCGTCGTACGTTCTACTTTATTTTTTGCCCTGGTTGGCTACGGCGAGGATGGCCTCTTCCGCAGCTTCGGGGTCGAGGTAGGTGCCGCCCCGCTTGATGGGTTGGAAATCCTCGTCCAGGTCGTAGACCAGCGGAATGCCGGTGGGGATGTTCAGGCCCGCGATGGCTTCGTCGCTGATGCCGTCCAGATGCTTGACCAGTGCGCGCAGGGAGTTGCCGTGGGCGGTGACCAGGACGGTCTTGCCGGCCTTCAGGTCTTCCTTGATGTCCGATTCCCAGTACGGCAGCAGGCGGACCAGGACGTCCTTGAGGCATTCGGTGCGCGGGAGGGCGTCGCCGAGGTCCGCGTAGCGGGGGTCGTGAGCCTGGGAGAACTCGGAGTTGTCGTCCAGGGGCGGCGGCGGGGTGTCGTACGAACGGCGCCATTCCATGAACTGCTCTTCGCCGTATTCGGCGAGGGTCTGGGCCTTGTCCTTGCCCTGCAGTGCGCCGTAGTGGCGTTCGTTCAGGCGCCAGTCGCGCTTGACCGGGATCCAGCCGCGGTCAGCCTTGTCCAGGGCGATGTTGGCTGTGTTGATGGCCCGCTTCAACAGGGAGGTGTACAGGATGTCCGGGAGAACATCGTTCTCAACCAGGAGCTCCCCGCCCCGTGCTGCTTCCGTGCGGCCCTGGTCGTTGAGGTCTACGTCCACCCAGCCGGTGAACAGGTTCTTGGCGTTCCATTCGCTGTGGCCGTGGCGCAGCAGAATCAGCTTGTAAGTCATGATTTTCATCCTAGCCGAGCGCCGCTGCCGCCCGCCCAGCGTTACAGCCGGTGCTCCGCCAGCGTCACGAAGCACCCGGTACAGGCTGTAAGGGCCGCAGCGATATGGTGGGGCGGTGGTGCAAAAAGCTGAACGGGTGGCCGCCCCGCAGATAACCGGCCGGAACCCGGCCGGGAGGCAGGGCAGGCCGGTGGGCAACGTCACGAGGGGCACCACCAACCCCAACCGCATGCGCCGGCTGGACCGCTGGCTGACCGGTCCGCAGGCCTGGCGCCTCCGCTCCGCCGCGAACCCTTTGGTGGTGGACCTGGGCTACGGCGCCACCCCCGCCACCGCCGTCGAACTTTTTGAGCGGCTCTCTGTTGTGCGGCCGGACGTCCAGGTGCGCGGGATCGAAATCGAGCCGGAACGGGTCCGTGCCGCCCTGCCGCTGCAGCGGCCCGGGCTGAGCTTCCATGTGGGCGGTTTCGAACTTCCGGTTCCCGGGCGGCCGGTGCTGGTGCGGGCCTTCAATGTGCTGCGGCAGTACGAGGAAGCGGATGTGCCCGGCATTTGGCGGCTGGTGCAGGACCGGCTGTCCGCTAACGGCCTGTTGATCGACGGCACCTGCGACGAGATCGGCCGTCGCGTGACGTGGGTGGCGCTGGACGCCGAGCGGCCGCTCTCACTCAGCATCTCCGTCCGGTTCGGCAGTTTTTCCTTGCCCTCCGATGTTGCCGAGCGGCTGCCCAAGGCGCTGATCCACCGCAATGTCCCCGGCGAACCGGTGCACGCGCTCATGCAGGCCATGGACCGGGCGTGGCTGGAATCTGCCCCGCAGGCATCATTCGGAAACCGGCAGCGGTGGCAGTCCATGTGCCGCCTTTTGCGTGACGCCGGGTGGCCGGTTCAGGACGGGCCGGCACGGTGGCGGCTGGGTGAGCTGACGGTGGACTGGGAGGCAGTGGCCCCGCGCGGCTAGATCAACCGCGGGAGTCCCCGCGCGGCTAGATCAACCGCGGGAGTCCCCGCGCGGCTAGATCAACCGCGGGAGTCCAGGGGGCCGGCGGGGATTACCAGGGCCCGTAGGGGCCGGTGTTGCGGCTGCCGCCGCGGCCGGCATCCTTCACGGCCGGCCGCACGTCGGCGAGGTAAACGGATGCTGCAACCACGGCCGCGAGCCCGAACAGTCCCAGCGTGCCGAAAAAGCCGCCGCCGCTGCCGAACATTGAGATCACGCCTACGAGGGCGGCGCCGCCGGTGAGGGCAAGCCAGAAAGTCTTGGTCCTCTTCCCGGTGGCTTCGAACGCGTTTGCGCGGTGGCGGGCGCAGTCCACCACGGCCCACAGTTCAAGTCCGAGTGCCACCAGGGCAAGAACAAAGAAGATTGCCTGTTCTACAGGCCGAATAATAGATTCACCGTCCACAAGCCCAGCCTAGCCGTCCAGCGCGTCCAGCGCTTGCTTCAGGTCGGCCCAGAGGTCCTCGACATTTTCGATGCCGACGCTGAGGCGGACCAGGTTTTCGGGGACACTGGCCGGTTCGGCGGTGTGCCGGCGTCGGCGTTCGATGAGGGATTCCACCCCGCCCAGTGATGTCGCCGGGAGCCATAGTTCCAGCGCCCGCACCAGGGCGTCCGCGGCGTCGGCTCCGCTGAGCCCTGCCACTGGTGCCACCTGGATGCAGATGATGGAGCCGAAGCCCTTCATCTGCGTCTTCGCCCGTTCGTGTCCGGGATCGGCGGGAAGGCCGGGGAACCGGAGGGATTCGATCAGCGGATGGGCCGCCAGCCGCCCGGCCAGCACCTGGGCAGAGGCCTGGGACCGTTCAATCCTTAAAGCGAGCGTGCGCAGGCCGCGCAGCGCCAGCCAGGCTTCGAACGGGCCGGCGATCCCGCCGTGGATGATCCGGTGATGCAGCAGTGCGGAGCGGATATCGGGGTTGGACGTCACCAGGGCGCCGAGGACGACGTCGGAATGGCCGGCCAGGTACTTGGTCACCGAATGCAGGACGACGTCGGACCCCAGCAGCAGGGGCTGCTGGACCAAGGGAGTGGAAAAGGTGTTGTCCGTCACCACGATGGCGCCGGCAGCGTGCGCCGCTTCAGCCAGGGCCGGGATATCGGCAATGCCCAGCATGGGGTTGGTGGGGCTTTCCAGCCAGAGCATGGCAGCGGGGCGGGCGGCGGGACCGTGGGGCGAGAGTACTTCCTTAACGGCATCCGTGTCCGCAATATCCACGGTCCGCAGTTCGATGAACCCCTTCCGGGCAAGCTCAGCGGCCATCACCAGGGAACCCGAATAGCTGTGTGTCGGCATCACAAGCACTCCTCCGGCCGGGATCAGGGAGAGCGCCGAACTGACGGCGGCCAGTCCGGACGCGTAGAGGAGGCCGGGCAGTTGGGAGCCTTCGAGCTGTCCAAGGGCCTCCTCGAAGGGATCCCACGTGGGATTGGAGTACCGGCCGTAGCCGCGGTCCCCGTCAGCAAGCGGCCCGCTGCCAAAGTATGTGGAGGACAGGACGATGGGCGGGTTGACCGGCTGGTCCCGGTCCCTCGGAGGGCGCCCGGCGGCGACCACTACCGTCTCAGCTGCCAGGGACGCCGCGCGCTGTTCGGAAAGGCTCATGGAGAAAAGCGTACTGTTCGCTGCCGGAAGCCTTGGAAGCCGCGGCCTGCATTGCCCACATGGCCCTGCGGCGAACTGCGATTGAGGGTGCTGATCGGTAGGCTTGTGCAGTGAGCAAACAACGGGCGGGTCTTTTCATCGCGTTTGAGGGCGGGGACGGCGCCGGCAAGTCCACCCAGGCGGCCCGGCTTGCGGAAGCCCTCGAATCGCGCGGACTGACAGTCCTGCGCACGCGGGAGCCCGGCGGAACCCCCATTGGCGAAAAACTGCGGTCCCTGGTCCTGGACCATGGCCAGGGGCACATCGACGCCCACACTGAGGCCCTGATCTTTGCCGCCTCCAGGGCGGCGCATGCAACCCAGGTCATCCGACCGGCCCTTGAGCGCGGCGAGGTGGTTCTGACGGACCGTTATATCGACTCATCGGTCGCCTACCAGGGCGCCGGACGGAACCTCGGCAAGGATGCCGTGCGCTCCATCAATGCCTGGGCCACCTCCGGGCTGGAACCCCACCTCACCGTGCTGCTGGACGTTGACCCGGAAGTGGGCCGCCGCCGCAGGACCGCCGGCGACGCCGCCGAAGACCGGCTGGAATCCGAAGCAGACGAATTTCATGTCCGGATACGGGACGCTTTCCTGGAGCTCGCCGCCAGCCGTGCCGGTTCATATCTTGTGCTCCCCGCACATCTTCCCGTTGATGACCTGGCCGCGCAGATCCTCCGGCGCGTGGATGCCCTGCTGGCCGCCGCGGAGGTGGGCAGCGCATGACTGTCTGGGACGACCTGCAGGGCCAGGCCGCCGTCGTCGAACAACTGCGCCAGGCGGCGAGCGGCGAAAACCTCACGCACGCCTGGCTCTTTACCGGCCCGCCGGGTTCGGGCCGGTCGAACGCGGCCAAGGCGTTCGCGGCGGCGCTGAACTGCGACCAGGAGGATGTCACCCGTCGCGGCTGCGGGCAGTGCCACGCCTGCCTGACGATCCTGGGCGAAACCCATTCGGACGTGACGTTTGTCCGGACCGAGAAAGTCACGATCACCATCGACGAGGCGCGTGATCTGGTGGCCACCGCCGGGAACCGCCCCTCCGCAGGCCGCTGGCGGATCATCGTCGTCGAAGACGCGGACCGGATGGCGGAGCGGACCACCAACGTGCTTCTCAAGGCCATCGAGGAGCCCACCCCGCGGACGGTATGGATGCTGTGCGCGCCGTCCCCGGCCGATGTGCTGGTGACCATCCGCTCGCGCTGCCGCAGCGTGGCTTTGCGGCTGCCGCCCGCCGCTGACGTGGCTGCCCTGCTGGTGACGCGCGACGGCGTGGAGCCGGCTTTGGCCGAACGTGCGGCACGGGCGGCGCAGAGCCATGTGGGTATTGCCCGGCGGCTTGCCCGGGATCCCGCAGCCCGGGAGCGCCGGCTGGAGACGGTGAGGTTTCCGCTGGGACTGCGCGGGGTCACTGCCGCAGTGATGATGGCTGAGAAGCTCGTGAAGATCGCCACCGCCGAGGCCACCAGTTCCAACGAGGAACGCGACGCCGCAGAGAAAGCCGCGCTGCTGGCCACGCTTGGCGCCCCGGAATCGGGTACGCTCCCGCCGGCCATGCGGAGCCAGGTGAAACAGCTTGAAGAAGACCAGAAGCGCCGTGCCAAGCGTTCCATCACCGACTCGCTGGACCGTACCCTCACAGACCTGCTGTCCTTTTACCGGGATGTGATGATTATCCAGCTCGGGAATGCTGTGGAGCTCGTCAACGTTGAGTTGAGGGGTGAATTGGAGGAGTTCGCGAGCCGCTCCACTCCAGAAACCACGCTTGCCCGGATGGATGCGATCAACAAAGCCCGCGAACGCATCACCACCACCAACGTTGCCCCGCTGTTGACTATTGAGTCCATGGCAGCCAGCCTGATCTAGCCCCCTTCCAAGGAGACCCGATGACTGCCCGCCCCCTGCCCGCACGCCCCGCATCCTGGGCGCTTGCAGTTCGTGCCGCCGGGGCCATGGCCCTTGCCATGGTTCTGGCCAGCTGCAGCCTCCTGAACGGCGGTGACCGCAACCAGGAGGCAGCCACGGCGAAGGCTGATCCCTCGATTGTGGCGTCGGCTCCGGCCGGGCTGGAGGAGTTCTACTCTCAGGAAGTGGTGTGGGAGCCGTGCGAAAACGACTTCCAGTGTGCCAAGGTCAAAGTGCCCCTGGACTACGGGAAACCCGGCGGCGAGACCATTGAGCTGTCGGCATTGCGGGCGCCCAGCACGGGCAGCAAGACAGGCAGCCTGCTCGTCAACCCCGGCGGCCCGGGGGCGTCCGGGTACGACTTCGTCAAGGACGCCTCAGGAACACACTTCTCCCAGGCGGTGCGCAACGCGTACGACCTCGTGGGCTTCGACCCCCGGGGCGTGAAGCGCTCCGCTCCGGTGACCTGCCTGACGGACGCTGAACGGGACGCTGCCCGCGCCAAGATCTACGACCTGGACACGGATGCCGGCCTGCAGGAGGTGCTGGCGGACAACAAGGCCATCGCCGCCAAGTGCTCCGAGCAGACAGGTGCCGTGCTCGCCCACATCGATACTGTGAGTTCCGCGAAGGACCTGGACGTCCTCCGCGCGGTGGTCAACGATGCGAAGCTGAACTACCTGGGGTACTCCTACGGCACCTTCCTCGGGTCCACCTACGCTTCACTCTTCCCGGACAACGTGGGCCGCATGGTGCTCGACGGTGCCCTGGATCCGTCCATTAGCAACGAGGAGTTGACCCGGGGACAGGCGCGGGCCTTTGAAAAGTCCATCCGGGCGTATGTTGAGAGCTGCCTGAACCAGGACGGGTGCCCGTTGAACGGAAATGCCGACTCCGGCGTGCAGCAGATCCGCGACCTCATCAACGCTGTCCAGCAGACGCCCCGCACCGCCAAGGACGGCCGGGTGGTTAACGCCACCATGTTCGTCAGCGGCCTGATCACCCCGCTGTACAACGACCAGAGCTGGCCGGCCCTCACGCAGGCCCTAGAGGCAGCCATGTCCGGGGACGTGAGCCTGATGCTGCGGCTCGCGGACCTGGGTGCCGACCGCGCCTCCAACGGCACGTACACCTCCAACTCAACTTTTGCGTTCAACGCCATCAACTGCCTGGACTACCCCATGGAGGCCGATGCGGCAGCCATGCGGGCCGAACAGCAGCAGCTGATGCAGGACTCCCCCACTTTCGGGTACTTCTTCGCCTACGGCGGCACCAACTGCGCCGACTGGCCGTACAAGAACCTCCGCACCCCGGCACCTGTGGAGTACACCGGTGACGCCCCCATCGTGGTGATCGGCACGACGGGTGACCCCGCCACGCCGGTGGAGTGGGCAGCTTCGCTCCGCAAGCAGCTGGGCAACGCCTCGCTGCTGACCTGGAAGGGCGAAGGCCACACGGCGTACGGCCGGTCCAACAGCTGCATCGAGGATCCTGTTGACCGTTACCTCGTGAGCGGTCAGGTTCCAGCCGACAACACGGTGTGCTGAAGGCCTCAGCCCTTTGGCCCCGGCCATTTTGACCCGGGCGCGGGGACTCTATTACAGTTGACTCTTGCATGAAGGGCCCGGTTCATCCGGACAGTTTGTGCGGTGCTTCCTTAGCTCAGTCGGTAGAGCGTTTCACTCGTAATGAAAAGGTCATCAGTTCGATTCTGATAGGAAGCTCGGGATAAACCCCGGACAGCCCCCATTTTTAGGGGTTTCCGGGGTTTTTCGCTGGTTAAGCAGGTGGTGCTGCCTGAGGGGCGGGCCCACTTATGGCACACTTTGATTTCCTTCCAAATACTTCTGGCTCTTAGAGTTGCGATTCTAGCCATCGGCATAGCCATCGGCGCGTTAAAGAACCCATCGACAAACGGTCTGCCCGAGCTTAATCTGTCCTCGCAGGAACCCGACAATGAAGACGGAGGTGCCCAAAATGGGCGCACAGGAGGATGTGGCACTGGTACGGCGCGGCTACGAAGCATACAGCGCCGGAGACATGGACACACTCAAGGGACTGTTCACCGAGAACGCTGTGTGGCGGGTCGGCGGCAGCGGTGCCCTGTCCGGGGTGAAGCAGGGAAGGGACGAAATCCTCGCCTATTTCGGGGAGCTTGGTTCGCGCTCCAACGGCACCGTCAAGGTCAATGTGGAGGACGTGGCCGCAGGTGACAGATATGTGATCGGAGTCCAATCCAACCATGCAGAGCGCGACGGCAAATCCCTGGACCAGCGAGCCGTCCTCGTATTTACCCTTGCCGACGGGAAGGTGACGGAAGTCCTCGAACTGGCGGAAGATACGGAAAAGGCATCCGCCTTCTGGTCCTGACCGCCGCCGCTTCTTGAAAGGCGTACCCCAGTAAGGGTGCGCCTTTCGTGTCACTCGGATGTGCCCGGCATGAACTTCTTGATCAACTCTTGAAGACTTTCGTGTGCCCTTTTTGCACCCCATCCCCCATCATTGCCTCACAGTGCCGGCCAGTCCCGGCCGGGCTCGGGTAGGGAGAATCCCACCCGTAATGAGGATGGAGCCGAAATGGTGGCGTTCCGGGTAGAACTCGGTCAGGACGGGAAACCGTCGTGGTGGCTGTACGGAGCCAACGACGAACTCCTGGCCTGGGCCGGCCGGTATTACGTTTCTCTGGCCTTTGCCCGCGACGAAGCGGCCGCATTCCAGTCAGCAGCGCGGCGGGCCGAGTATCAGATCTACCCTCACCCAGCCGGGGGCTGGGGCTGGAGGGCGGTGCAGCCCGTGAACTACTACATGGCCCATTCCGTCGGACCCTTCACCAAGCAGGCAGAAGCGCGCCGCGCAGCGAGAAACGTCAAGACCATGGCACATCGGGCCTCAGGTCTGTAGCAACGCCCGCACGTAGGAAGGGTCGGACGTCCGTGTGCAACTAAAGAAACCGGATGCTGCGGGGTTGCGTCCGGGGTTCCACGCCCTTCAGTCCTAGGCTTTCGGCATGCACCCCTTAATGGCGATTGCCCTGGTGTTCCTCGCCGCCACTGCGTGGATGGTTACCGTCCTGACCATGCTGATCGTTCTGGTCAAAGCCCGGCGCCGGCCGTCAGCCGAAGTCAGCCGCGAAGTCCCGGGTGCAGAGGTCCAAAGCTCCGATGAGCGGGCAGAGTAGAGATGGTCAGTGCCCCTTGGCGACCGCGTAGCCTAGGGGCACCGACTATTTGGGGGTAGCAATGTTTAGTCTCAGTCCCGCGTTCAGCTTTCTCGGCATCCTGTCGGCAGCACTCAGCATCGTCCTGGCCGCTCTTGCGGTGTACGCCCTGGTGTTGGTCATCGTCTTCCTACGGCTGCGGATCGCGGAGCTCAAGCGGACCGCCCCGCCAAAGAGCAGTCCACTGAACTGATTGCGGCGGCCAGGGCTGCGCCTTACCGCAATGCCGCGCGCAGCCGCTCGGAGAGGTCTTCAAGGGATTCGCGCCATTCGGGTTCGTCGGCGTCGTCCCACAGCTCGGCCAGCTCGGACTCCTCGCCCGCTACCCGGCCAACAGCCTCCAGCGCGAGCTCCACGTCCTCGGCGGTGATCTCACGGCCGTGGGCGGTAACCCAGTAGGCGACGTTCTCCGGCAGGTCCCCTGACGGGTGGCCCTGGCAGAAGGATCTCGTGCACCCTTAACTCAGTCGGCCGCCCTGAAGGCTCCAGGCTGTCATAGACGGCGGCCTGGAATCGCACGCTGCCATTGCCGGGTGTTGCTTTTCCTTGGTTCAAGATACCGCTGAGCGAACCTGGCAAAGAGTCTGGGTAGCGGACGTAAGCCCTGAACTGACCCTGTTCATCGAGGCGCTGCCGGGTCTTTTGCACGTTCCGGATCTGGAACATTGCCAGCAGCCAGTACACCAGCGTGTTGAAGAAGGCGCTCACGAACGCATCGACCAGGCCGCGGGCTGAAAACAGCAGCCCTACGGTTATGATCACAAACGTGAGGACGTAGCCGAACGCAAGCACCAGGTAGGGGTGCCGTCTGACCCACTTCTTCATGGCCAGAGTCTAAAGCGGACCATCAGGCCAGGGGTATGAAAGCAGACACGAACCATCACGGAGCGTGCGCAACTGACAGCAAATCACCAACCTGGCAATCGAGGACCTCACAGACCGCGGTCAGTGTCGAAAACCGGATGGCTTTCGCCCTGTCGTTCTTGAGGACAGACAGATTTACGAGGCTGACTCCCACGCGCTTGCTCAGCTCGGTCAGGGTCATTCCGCGGTCCGCCAGCAACTCGTCCAGGTGGCAGTGGATGTTCGACGGCTCCTCCGCCGGCATTAGACCAGCCCCTCCGTGTCTTTCTGCAGCCGGCGGCCGTACTCGAAGACCGCCGCAACCAGGAGCAGGGCGATGCCCAGCATCAACGGGCCGGTGTTGAATTCGGCCGAGAAAATCTGGGACTCCCTCGGTACCCGGGCGTTCGCGCCGATCATTTCGGCCAGCCTGCTGCGGCCTACACCGTCGAGAACCTGTCCGGCCATCCCAGTCACGGCCAGGACAACTCCGGCTGCCCCCACCAGATGGGCAGACCTTGCAGTGAACAGGATCCTGCCCCGAAGCCGGTAGGCAAGCAGGAACACCAGCGCCAGGACCGCCAGAATCCCGACCTGATTCAGGACGCCCGCCCAGGCCAGGCTTGCAGCCGGGCCGGACGGCAGGACCGGAATGGTTGCTTCCACTGACGTGAAATGGCCGGTGGCCTCCAAGGACAGGCCGGTGGCCCGCTGGTGTGCCGTGGACACCGGCAGGACCAACGTCGCCGGCCCGGCAAACAGTGCGACGGTACCGGATACAGCCGCGACAGTTGTAAGCACCGCTGCAAGGGCTGACGCGACCATCAGGAAGATTGCATCGGCTCTCGATACAACCTTCTTGTGGCCGGTTTCGGCTGACCCGCGTGTGAGTTCCATCGTTCCCCCAATATCGACTTTCGTTAATAACGACAATCGATAACCTACGGGTCCGTCGGCTGCCAGTCAAATGAGAAACCCAAAGAACCGCAGCTTTTTGTGCTGAGCATCAGGCCGCAGGTCCCCCGTAGAATCGGCCCATGAAGACGGGTTGGGGGATAACCAAGCTGCAGGGCAGCACTAATCACCACTAACTTCCGCCGGCCCGCGTGATCCAGGCAATGGCACCCGCTGCAGCAAGAACTTCCCAAACGAGCCACCCGGCGTTGGGCAGATATCCCCATGGCTGCTCGGCACGGGAAGGGCTCAGAATGGGAAAGGTGTCTGCCTTGGACGCCCGGATAGTAAATCCGTGAAAAATGACTGGGGAACTTCATGAAACTCGCGATGCACAAAACAGCTACTGCCGGAGCCATCTTCGCTTTGAGCGCCAGCGCAATTCTGGCGGGTGCACCCGCTGCCGGCGCATCAGGCACAGGAACCGCGTGCCCGACAGCACGGGTGTGCTTCTACTTCAACTCCGACTTCCAGGGCGCACGGGCCGACTACGCCAACAGCGACGCCACCATGGGCAACGAGCTCTTCACAGACGGCCCCGCCGGACGGAACGGATGGGGCGTCCAGGTCAACAACAACGCAGCATCCCTGATCAACAACACGTTCGCGTACATCACGATCTACGACAGCCCCGGCTGCGTCGGCTACGCCTGGTACATCCAACCGGGGGAACGTCTCAACCTGGGCGAGATGAAAAACAGGGTCAGCTCAATCGACGTAGCTTACAACGGCGGGGCATGCCTCGACCGGGACCAGTCCTGGGCCTAGCCCCACACTGCCCGCCGGGGTAACGCCGCGGCCGCCGGGCGCCATATCGAAAAAAATGGCATGGCGGTCAGCCAGTTCATGTAAGAGTTGGCCATATCAACAAGTGAAGGCCGGCACCCTTGTGGGCGTCGGCCTTCCTCTGTCGCAAACACGCGCGAGTTAGTCATCTTAGGGAACGGCAGGGACGCGCGGGCGCCCTTATTAGTAGTCGATTGCCTTCCGGTCCATTGACTTGAGGGCGGCGAGCCGTGCTTCCACTTCGGTCTGTTCGCCGAGGTCTTCCAGGGAGGCGAACTGGGCTTCCAGGGATGAGGCGGCGAGTTCCTGTTGGCCCCGCACGGTGGCTTCCTGGCGGCGGATGTTCTCCTCGTACCGGCCGATCGCCGAGGTCGGGTCTCCGGTGTCCAGGGACTTGAGGGCGTCGTGGACCTGGGACTGGGCTGCGGCGACACGGGAGCGGTTGACCAGCTCGTTGCGCTTGGCAGTCAATTCGTGCAGCTTGCCCTTCATCTGGTCCAGGCCCTGCTTGAGCTTGTCGACGACCTGGTTCTGCGCGGCCAGGTCCGGTTCCTGGGCCTTCGCGGTGGATTCGGCGGTCATCTGCCGCTGAAGCGCGAGCCTTGCGAGGGCGTCGAACTTGTCGGCGTCCACACTGTTCCCGGCGGCCCGGAACTCATCGGCCTTGCGGGAGGCGGCGATGGCCTTGCTGCCCCAGGTATTGGCGTCGTTCACGGCGCGGGCGTGGTCGTCCTCGGCCATCCGCAGGTTGCCGATGGTCTGCGCGACGGCGGACTCTGCTTCACGGATGTTGTCCGAGTAGTCCCGGACCATCTGGTTCAACATCTTCTGCGGGTCTTCCGCGGAGTCCAGGAGGGCGTTCAGGTTGGCCTTTGCCAGCTGGGCGACGCGGGCGAAAATACTCTGCTTCACGGGGTCATTCTATCGAGGGTGGAATTCGCATCCCCTATCCCGCTGCCGGCGCGCACCAGCGACTCAATGAAAACAGATCTGCCCCTTTGGTGAGCTAAGGATGGGGGTGTCCTGCACCGCGTCCGGAGCGTTACAAGCAGGCGGAAGATCATGAACCGGTAACGGCGGTATCGCCGCAATTACGGGTCCGTAACCCTTGGCCAAAGGGAGGAGTGCCGGCGTCGTCGCACACCTACACTTAGCCATGAGCACGACCGCAGCGTTGATCCTGATTTTCTGTGTTGCTACCGCCTGGATCGGTTTGACGGTATTCGTGCTCTTGCGGTTGCGCCGCCGCCGGCGGGGGTCATCGCTGGTAGCTTCCGCTCCACCAGCAGCCGGACCCGCCAGCAACCTCTCCTACAGGCTCTGGCACGACGTTGGCGCTGTAACGGGCAAGATCCCGACACACCGGCACAGGCTAAGACTCAGGAAGGTCCGCGGCTGAGGGATGTGGGAACGCAACGACGGCAGCCAGATCCGGCACGACAAGTAATGCACCCCCGCAAGAGTCGAGTACTTCCTACGCATGAATAGCGTGGGCAGCACTCCTAATCTTGTTGATACGGCGGAGCCCACCCGGGCGTTGCCGCACTCCGGGTTTTGCCCGGTGAACCTGGCCCAGCCGATGAAGACGGTACTGGCGCACAGTACCGATCCCCCAGGACTTCCGATGCCGCTATCCCCAGATCCAGCCGATCGGCGAGAGCTTTTGGATCCGCCTCCCCGGCAGCTGCCGGCCCGCATGGCACAGCCAGCCGCACGTGAGGACGCCCTCCGGCAAGCGCCGGGCAGGCCCGTCCTGATGCTCCGGCCGGCTCCCGTCAAGGTCGGTTCCACCTTGGGGCAGGCCGTTGCCTACACCGTGACGCATGTGCTGGTGGAGTGGGAGAACGACGGCGGCCACGACGCCCGGTGGCTGGCTAGCTGGCTGGTGCGCCGGCTGTAACAGCATTGCGATCAGCATGATGCGCCCGCCGGAGTGTGGCATGCAGCATACCGGATTCCCGACGTAGGCTGAACAGGCGACGGAGAGGAGCCAGACATGGCCGGGGCGGCATTGGAGAAAACAGGGTTGGCCGGAACGGATGTGGCCGAGGTGATGGCTGAGCTCGCTGACCTTGAAGACCCACGTGCACGCGAGGTGAACGAAAAGCACGGCGACGATCACGGCGTGAACCTGGGCAAGCTCCGCGCCGTGGCGAAGCGGCTCAAGACGCAACACGAACTCTCCGCTGCGCTCTGGGCGACCGGCGATACGGCCGCGCGGCTGCTGGCGCTCCTGGTCTGCCGGCCCAAGTCGTTCGGGCGGGACGAGCTGGACGGCATGATGCGCGAGGCCCGCACACCCAAGGTGAACGACTGGCTGGTGAACTACGTGGTGAAGAAAACCCCGCACGCAGAAGAACTCCGCACCGCGTGGTTGGCTGACCCCGATCCGGTCGTTGCCAGCGGAGGTTGGGCGCTGACCAGCGAGCGCGTGGCGAAGCAGCCCGAAGGCCTCGACCTCCCGGGACTGCTGGACGTCGTCGAAGCCGACATGAAGGACGCGCCGGAACGGCTGCAGTGGGCGATGAACACCTGCCTGGCCACCATCGGTATCCGGCACGCCGAGCACCGCAGCAGGGCGGTCAGCATCGGCGAACGCCTTGAGGTGCTGAAGGACTACCCCACTCCCCCGGGCTGCACGTCTCCCTTTGCACCCGCCTGGATTGCCGAAATGGTGCGGCGGCAGCAGGCCACCTAGGAAAGCGGCCCCGAACAAGGCCCAGTCGCGGCCTACTTGGTCATCCCACCACCCGGTAATGCGGGCCCCTAAGATGGCCTGCATGGATGACCAGGCCCTGGCAGAGATCGCCAACGAGCTCTACGCCAAGCCCCTCGACGACTTCATCGCCGCCCGTGCAGCCGCCGCGAAGGAAGCCTCCGGATCGGACAAGGAGCTCGGGGCGGCTGTGCGCGGGCTCCCCAAGCCGTCCGCTGCCGCCTGGGCTGTGAACATGCTGGCCCTCCACCAACCGGACGTCCTCGCCGGGCTGACCGAGCTCGGCGGCCGGATGCGTGAGGCACAAGCCTCGCTGGATGCCACTGCACTGCGTGAGCTGGGACGTGAGCGGCGCACTGTGCTGGCCTCCGCCGTCGACACCGCCCGCTCTGTAGCGCAGGAACAGGGCCGGTCCATCAGCGACGCTATGGCCACCGACGTCGAGGAGACCCTGCGTGCCCTGACCGCCGATGAGGGGGCCGCGGCCGCGGTCCAAAGCGGCCGCCTGCTCAAGACACTCTCGGCGGACGGCGTGAACGCGGTGGACCTCGACGGCCTGGTGGCCGTCCCTGCCGCCCTTCCGGCACCGCCCCGGACAGCTCCCGCTCCGGCTGTGACGGTACAGGACAGGCCGCGGAAGGAGAGTACGGCGGCGGCGGGCAGCTCCCGCCCGAAGCCGGACAAGCCGCGGCTTGAGGCAGTCCGGCAAACACCGCGGCCAAAGTCACCGCCCGCGCTGGAGAAAGCAAAAGCCGCCCTGGCCGAAGCGGAGGCCGCGCAGGCAGAGACGGCGCAGCTGGCCCGGGACCTGCAGGAGCAGGCCGACGAGGCACGCACCGAAATGGCAGGGCTCCTCCAGGAAACAGCCGAACTCCGGGCACGCCTCAAGGCGGCCGAGGACCGGCTGGAGCAGTTGCGCAGAAGCCTCGCCGCCACTGCCGCCGAGGCAAAGCAGGCGGTGCGGGCTGCCGACAAGGCGGAGCGGACAGCCATGCTGGCCCAGGAGCGGGTCCTCCGGCTGGGCAGCACGGACACGCCGTCCTGATTCCAAGGAATGTCAGACCCCGGTTGCACACTGGATTTATGGAAAACCAACTTGTACAGGAATTTCACGTCACCTACTTCGACGCCGACTGCGGCCGTGCCCGGGCTGAAGTCTTTGACACCCTGGCAGAGGCAGAACGATTCGCCAGCCGGTACTGCCACGGCGAGGACAGCTGGGCGGTTGTGGACGCTGTCCCGGTCCAGCAGGTCCGCATCGCCGCCTAATCTGCGGCAGCGCCCAGGGAAGCCCTGGGTTCCTGGCAGCCGGTTAACGCAAGCAACCCGCGCTGCCGGGGCAAAGATCCCTGGCAGCGCGGGTTGCAGGTTCCGCTGGTATTAGGCGAAGTCGGAAACTGCCGGGTCCGGCCCGATCCGGCCTTCACCCTTGGCGGTGCGGTCCAGTCCGTTGATCGCCTCTACGTCGTCTGCAGACAGCGAGACCTCCAGCGCCGCGTAGTTTTCGCGGATACGGGACTCGGTGACGGACTTCGGAATCACCACGTTGCCGATGGCAAGGTGCCAGGCGATAACAACCTGGGCAGGCGTGGCTCCGTGCTTGGCAGCGATGGCGGCCACCGTTGCGTCCTCCAGGAGTTCGCCGCCCTGGCCGAGCGGGGACCAGGCCTGGGTCAGGATCCCTTTTGAGGCGCCGAATTCGCGCAGCTCGCGCTGGCTGAAGTACGGGTGCAGTTCAATCTGGTGGATGGCCGGAACCACACCGGTTTCGTCGATCAGCCGCTGCAGGCCCTCAACGGTGAAGTTTGAAACACCGATGGACTTGACCCGGCCCCGCTTCTGGAGCTCGATCAGCGCCTTCCAGGTGTCCACGTACTTGTCCTGCTTGGGCTGCATCCAGTGGATCAGGTACAGGTCCAGGGTCTCGAGGCCCAGCCGGTCCATGGACTCCTCGAACGCAGCGAGGGTGGATTCGTAGCCCTGGTCAGCGTTCCAGAGCTTGGTGGTGATAAAGATTTGTTCCGGTGACAGGCCGGAGCTGGCGATGGCCCGGCCAACGCCGGCCTCGTTGCCGTAGATCTTGGCAGTATCGATGTGGCGGAAGCCCGCTTCGAAGGCCTGGCGGACAACCTTTTCCGCCACTCCGTCCTCAACCTGCCATACGCCATAGCCGAGCTGGGGAATCTGGTTACCGTCGTTGAAAGTCAGTGTGGGTGAAAGAGTCATTCATTTATCCTGCCAAACCAAACCGGCCCCGCCAGGGGAAACTGGCCCGAGTAAGCCACACGCTTAACCGGGAATATCTTCCCGGGGGGAACCTGAGCCTTCCTCGGCAAGGTGCCTCTCGGCGTCGGCCACCTGCTGGAATACCGCCTCGGCACGCCGGCATACGGAGGCGGCGCCCACCGGGATGGGACCAACGGCGAGCCGAAGCATGGCAGCCGCCTCTGACGTAGTGGCCAGGGAATTACCGGCCTTGGATAACGCACGGTGCACGTTGGCGAGCCGGACCGGAATATCCAGTCCTTCGCTGGGCGAGCGCCGCTGCGCTTCCATGCACACAGCCCTGACCCGTTCCAACAGCGCGGCGAGTTCATTGGCGATCTCCACCAGTTCGCCATAGAGCTCGTCGTCCTCCACACCTTCCAGAACCTGGTGGAAGCGGTCCAGCCCACGGTGGAAGCGGTCGTGGGCGCGGCGCCACAACCCCTTCCCCAATTCCACGTCATCCTTGCGCCCCTGCCTGGCGGCGCTGAAAAAGCCCAACGAACCTAGAGGTACTGTCCGGGACCGTGGTCCGGGTCGTTCGGCTGGCCGGGGCGCCCCGGAGCGGCCGGACGGGGACCGGCGGGGGCGCGCTGCGGCTCACCGTTTTCCCCGATCACCACGCCGGGAGCGATCACCGTGCCGGGCGGCAGCTGGCGGAGCTGCATCTGGGCGGCCGCGTGCTCGCGGGCGGCGTGCTGCGCGGCGATGGCGGTCTGGATGCCATGGAACAGCCCCTCCAGCCAGCCCACCAGCTGGGCCTGGGCGATGCGCAGTTCAGCATCGGAAGGGGTGGCGTCATCGGAGAACGGCAGGCTGATCCTGCCGAGTTCCTCCACCAGTTCAGGCGCCAGCCCGTCTTCCAGCTCCTTGATGGAGCGCTCGTGGATTTCGGCCAGCCGTCCCCGCGCAGCATCGTCCAGCGGGGCAGACTTCACTTCCTCCAGGAGCTGCCTGATCATGGTGCCGATCCGCATCACCTTGGCCGGTTCATCCACCAGGTCCTGCAGGTTGCTGCCTTTGGGTTTGCCGCCGTCTGCCGTCACAGCCGGTGCCGGTGCCGGCTGGCTGTCATCGATGGTGGTGCCCTCTACGGGGAGGTCCTCAGCTGCCTGAGTGTCGTTCGGATCGCTCATGCGTTCATACTCTCACGAGCGATCCGCCCGAGGTCCACTCGATGAACCCCTCTGACGCGGTGTCCGCTACGGGCTCAATCAGCAGCACCGGCCCTGCGGATTCGAGTCCTGGCGGTCCGTCCGGTCCCGCCAGAACTCCCGCTCGCTCAGGGGCGGTGTGCCGTGGCCCGCGGCCCGGTGGTGCTCCAGGTATTTCGTGTAGGCATCGGCACCCAGGACACCTCCCAAGTAGCGGGCAAACCCGCGGAAGCCCTTGCCGACGGCTGCGAGTCCGGCGCTCATCAGTGGTGTCCTGCCCGCTCGAACCTCAGCTCGGCCGGGACCTTGTCCCACTCAGCCATCAGCTCCCGCTCGGCGGGCGTGGGGATCAGCCCTGCCGGCGCAAACACGCGGGACGGCTTGGCGGGGTCCTCGTTGTCCTTCACGGCTGTCCCGTGCGTGCGGCTGCGGAAGGCGTTAACCGTGGCCAGCACCGCCGTCGCGATCACAATGATGCTGAGCACCACAAAGATCACGGAGAGCCAGCCCTGGATGGCGGTGTTGCGCACCACGGCTTCCATCGCAACCACGGACTTCGCGGTGCCAAACTCGGTCTTCCCGTCAGCAAGCGCCTTGCTGAAGGCGGCATTGTTGGCGAAGTACCCCACTGCGGGGGTGGGCGAGAAGATCTTCTGGTAGCTGGCCGTGATGGTGACCACCGCCGCGAAGGCCAGCGGCAGCGCCACCATCCACAGGTACTTGAAGGTTCCGCGCTTGGCGACGATTGCCAGGCAAACGGACAGGGCAATCGCCGCGAGCAGCTGGTTGGCGATGCCGAACAGCGGGAACAGCGTGTTGATGCCGCCCAACGGGTCGGTGACACCCATCAACAGCACGGCGCCCCAGGCCGCCACCATGATGGCGGTGCACAGCCAGGCACCGGGCCGCCACGAGTGCTCCTTGAACTTGGGGGCGAAGTTTCCGATCGAGTCCTGCAGCATGAAGCGGGCAACGCGCGTGCCGGCGTCGACGGCAGTAAGGATAAACAGGGCCTCAAACATGATGGCGAAGTGGTACCAGAAGGCCATCATGGCCGTGCCGCCGATGAACTGCTGCATGATATGGGCAAGGCCCACGGCCAGGGTGGGGGCACCGCCGGTGCGGGAGACGATGCTCTCCTCACCCACGTTGCGTGCCGCCTCTGACAGCAGGTCCGGGCTGACGTTGACCCCGGCCAGGCCCAGGCCGTTGACCCAGGTGGCCGCAGTTTCCACGGTGCCGCCGGTCAGCGCGGCCGGGGAGTTCATAGCGAAGTAGAGGCCGCGGTCGATGGAGATGGCGGCCACGAGGGCCATGATGGCCACGAAGGATTCCATCAGCATGCCGCCGTAGCCGATGTAGCGGGTCTGCCGTTCCTTTTCCACCAGCTTGGGTGTGGTGCCCGAGGAGATCAGGGCGTGGAAGCCGGACAGTGCGCCGCAGGCGATGGTGACGAACAGGAAGGGGAACAGTGCGCCGGGGAAGACCGGACCGTTCTCCCTGCTGGCGAATTCGCTGAAGGCGGGTACCGAGATTTCCGGCCTGACCACAATGATGGCCAGCGCGAGCATCACGATCACGCCGATCTTCATAAATGTGGACAGGTAGTCCCGGGGCGCCAGGAGCAACCAGACCGGCAGGATCGCGGCGATGAAACCATAGATGATCAGTCCCCAGGCGATGGTTACCCTGTCCAGGGTGAAGATATCGGCACCCCAGGGGGTTTCGGCCACCATGCCGCCGCCGATGATGGCCGCCATCAGCAGGACAAAGCCGATCAGTGAGACTTCCATGACCTTGCCGGGCCGCAGGTAGCGGAGGTAGATGCCCATAAACAGGGCGATCGGGATGGTCATGCTCACGGAGAATACGCCCCAGGGGCTTTCGGCCAAGGCGTTGACCACCACCAGGGCGAGGATGGCCACGATGATAACCATGATGAGCAAGGTGGCGATGAGGGCCGCCGTGCCGCCGATGACGCCGAGTTCCTCGCGCGCCATCTGTCCCAGCGATCGCCCGCCGCGCCGCATCGAGAAGAACATCACCAGGTAGTCCTGCACGGCGCCCGCAAGGACGACGCCGATGATGATCCAGATAGTGCCGGGCAGATAGCCCATCTGCGCGGCCAGCACCGGGCCTACGAGTGGACCCGCGCCGGCGATGGCTGCGAAGTGGTGGCCGAACAGGACGTTCCGGTCGGTTCGCACGTAGTCCTTGCCGTCCGCCTTGTACTCAGCGGGGGTGGCGCGGCGGTCATCGGGCTTGGTGATGTAGCGCTCGATGACCTTGGAGTAAAAGCGGTAGCCGATGAGGTACGTACACACCGAAGCGAAGACGAACCAGATGGCATTGACGGTTTCGCCGCGGATGATCGCGAGCATGAACCAGGCCACACCGCCCAGCAAGGCAATCGCTGCCCAGAGGGCTATTTTTCCTGGCGTCCACTTCTTCTCTTCCGCTTCGCGGATGTTCTGGTCCACTGCCGACGGCGGGAGCGAGGTGTCAGTGGCGACAGCACCTTCCCCCGGGGCTGCGCTCCGTCGATGATCCGGTGTTCCGGCCATGTCTCCTCCTTGAGATTCGTCCTCATCTGCTGACAGGCACCCTACCAACGGGAAGCTTGGACCGGACCACGTTTTGCCGCCCTCGGGACCAGCATGCGCCGAACGGCGGGGACCCGGCGACGAGCGTCGGGCCGCGCCTGCCGTGAGGCGCTGCTGATACCTTGCACGGCTGCCCGGAGGGCAGCTCCTTACCCCACGGTAAGCCTGCCGGCGCCAATCAGAAAGACCCCACCGGATCCAACGGCCCTGTTCAGGTACGTGGCAGTCCGTCTCAGGTGCCCACGGTCCGTCTCAGGTGCCCAGCGCACGCCGTGATGCCGGCAGGCGGGCACGCGTGAAGAGCCAGGCCAGCAGCCCGCCAGCCAGGGGCACCGCAATAACAACTGCCAGCAGATGCAGCCAAGGCACCTCGACCGCGGTGCGCAGCTCGGTGGAACCTGCAACAAGCACCGCCGGCAGGGTCCCGGCCAGGCTGCCGAGCAGGGTCCCCAGCCCGCCGGTCAGCAATGCCTGTGACCCCGCGAGGCTTTTCCGGAGGCGGGGCGAGGCGCCGATACCAGCGAGCGTTACATGGTCGGCGCGGGCATCGGCCAAGGAAAGGCCGGTGGTGATGCCAGCGGCGCTGAACGTGATCAGCGCGCTGACGGCAACGATGGACCAGGTCATCCATGAGTCGCCCTGCGTGATGCCGGGTTCGGCCCAGAATCCGACCTCGGGCCGCTGGTACACGGCGGCGACTGCTCCGGCTGCGGCATCCCTCTCGGCGGCCGAGGGAAAGCTGGTGAGTTGGACCAGGAGTTCGGCCGGCTCGGGACGCAGGTCCAGGCGCCGGGCCGTCTCCGGCGCAATGACTCCGTAGTAAGGAAGGGCCTGGGCCGGTTCAACCACTACCGCGGGAAGCGTGCTGCTGGTCACCGTCTCATGCATGCGGGAAGGGTCCGCCGGGTCCTGGGGCCGGGTCCGCACATCCTGGCCCTCGAGCACCACCGTCCCGTCCCGGACGAAGACAGGGTTGGTCACCACCATGCCACCGTCGGCCAGCACAGCCAGTGCCTCAGGTACGGCCTCGGCGCCGAGAACGGCACTGACCTCTTCCGCGCCACCCACCAGGAGGGAACCCTGGGCGCCCGGCGACTGGGCCATCGATCCCCGGCACCGCCAGTCATCGGGGTCCGCCACCCTCCGCTCCGGTGTCATCGGACACTCATTGCCGGCCGGCGTGGCCAGCACGTACTGCAGGCAATTGGAGGTGGCAGTGCGTGCCGGCCCCGACAGATCCGTGCCATTCCCGAAAGCGCAGTTCCGGACGTAGCCCGGTGCACTGATGGTTCTGGTCCATGCCACCTTGCCGGTGGCACCGTCCACTGCGGAAGCGAGTTCAGCAGGATCAACGGTGACCGCCGGCTGGGTGCTGCCGTCCGGCAGGAGGGGTTGTTCCAGGGAGAGCGGCAGGAAGACCTGGTTTTCCAGGGCGGTCCACGAATGGTTCTCCCGCATCATGGCTTGCTGGCTGGCCGAAAGGACCAGTGCGGCGCTGGCCAGCGTGGCGGCGGCGAGGATGGCCGCCACAGCCGGCACGGTCCGGGTGCGGTTCCTGGCCGAGTCACGGGCAGCCATCCGCAAGGACAGCGGCATGGCGCCCGTCCGCACCGTCAACACGGTCACGAGGTATCCAGCCAGAAGCACCAGTGCCACGACGGCGAGCACGGCACCTCCAATCAGCAGCGAGGTGACCACTGGCAGTTGCCCGGCCTTCTGATCCGGATCTGCCGCCGACTCTCCCAGCAGCCGGCCGCCGGACAGCAGTGCGGCAGCCAGAAGCAGCAGCACGGCACCGGCCACGGTGGTCCGCTTCGCACTCCCGGCGGGGGCGCGGCCGGACTTAAGCCCTCCCATGGCGGCCTGCCGGGCAACCTGGTTGGCCGGGGCCATGGCTGCGAGCAGGCAGCACACCAGTCCCAGGACCATGGCCATCAGCGTGAGCAGGAGATCAGGGTGGACGCCGGCAAAGCGGGCCGAGCCCATGGAGCGGACCCAGTGAACCACTGCTGCCCCGGACCCGAGCCCCAGGGCTGCGCCGGACAGAACAGCGATGCTGCCAAGCCAGAGCCCCGCGCACGTCACCACGGAGCGGACGGTGGGGGCGTCGGCTCCGGATGCTGCCAGCAAAGCCAGTTCCCGGACCTGCCGTTTAGCGCCGACGGCGAACGCAGCGCCAGCCAGGAGGCCCACCTCCAGGAGCGCCAGGGCAGTGACCAGGCCGAACGTTGTGTACACCGCCACCCAGCCTGACGATGGCTGCGGCGGGGGGCCGCCCTCGACGGTGCGCTCGGCCACGGACGGCGGATTGAGCACCACGCTGCGGGAGAGCACACTGACGCCCTGGCGGTTTGCCGCGAGGATCTGGGGCCAGGTCACCGGTTCGGAGCCAACCAGGTAGTAGGACGTGGCGTCCGGGGACCGGGGTTCCTGCGTCAGGACCTCCGTCGGCACCTGCGCCTGCTGCAGGAAAATAACGGAGTTCCGGTCCGAAGCGTCCGCATCCCGGAGGGTTCCCACCGGCACGAAGGTGCCGGCCGACGTCGTAATTTCCTCACCGAATCCCAAGCCGAACCGCTCAAGAAGCCCCGGCGACACCAGCGCCTCGCCGGCGGCCTGCGGTGCCCTGCCCTCAAGCAGCGTGAATTTCCCGGCGAAGGCAGGATGCAACGCGTCCACCATACTGCCCTGCAGGGACACCAGCGCCGCCCCGACCCCCGTGGTCAGATTGAGCTGCCGGAGCGGCAGAACCTCATAGCCCGGCGGAAGCAGGTCCCGGGGATTGGCCGGCTTGAAGTCCGGATCGTAGACGCCGCTGCTGGACACCACCATGGCGTCGTTGAGCGGATCCTGGACGGAATCAGCGTTGGGAGCATGCAGGGTGCTGAACCGTGCCTGCGTTCCGCCCAGCTCGTACCTGACAATTTCTTCGGGCGTTCTTTGGCTGCTCTGGAACAACGTGGCGGCCCCGGTCATGCCGGCCACGGGAAGCATGATCAGCAGGATGATGAGCAGCGAGCGCCCTTTGTGCCTCCTGACGTCCCGGCGCGCCACACGCAGGGCAACACGGAAGCTGCTCCGGCGGCCATTAGGTGCCGGAGCGAGATCGAGCATCAGAACCCTGCCTGGGCCAGAAGCATCGCGGGATCGTGCATGGCCGCAGCCTGGTCCACGATCCGGCCGTCGCGCAGGAACACCACCCGGTCCGCCCAGGCCGCGTGCCGTGCCTCATGGGTCACCAGCATCACGGCGGCACCGGCATCGGCCCGGGCACGCAGCACTTCCATCACCCCCTGGCCTGTGGTGGAGTCAAGCGCCCCCGTAGGCTCATCGGCGAGGATCAGCCGCCGCTGTCCCACTACCGCCCGGGCGATGGCAACCCGCTGCTGCTGGCCGCCGGACATCTGGTCCATAAACCGGTCTGCCAGTTCCGGGATCCCCACCTGCCGGAGGGCGTCCAGCGCCTGCCGGCGGGCCTTCTTCCATCCTGTGCCGTCGAGTTCCAGCGGCAGCGCAACATTCTCGGCGGCAGTGAGGGTGGGCACCAGGTTGAAATCCTGGAAGACATAGCCCACGGCACGCCGCCGGAGCCGCGCCAGGTCGTTCAGCCCCAGTCCCGCCAAGGGCGTGGATTCCACAAAAACACCGCCCGACGTCGGGTGGTCCAGGCCACCGGCGAGCGCCAGCAGGGACGACTTTCCAGAGCCGGACGGCCCCATCACCGCAACGAACTCACCCGCTTCGATGGTGAGGTCCACATCGCGGAGGGCGGCGACCGCCGTCGAGCCTTCCCCGAACGTCCTGCTGACCTTCGCAAGTTCCAGGACCTGCTGCGGCCCCTGGACGCTCACCGGCGGCTGTCCGCGTTGAGCGGGGCGGCGTCTTCCGTGACCCCGTTGGACGTTTTGCGTGCCTGGCCCGGCCCGGCTGACTGCGCCTGCTGGACCATCCTGGCCTCACAGAGGTCCAGCCAGCGGACCTCCGCCTCGGTCTGGAAAATCAGCGAATCAAGGACCAGCAGCCAGGCAGTATCGCCGGCGCGCTGGTTCGCGGTGGTGTCCCGCCGCGCCTTCGTGTAGTCCTGCAGCGCCCGCATGGACGCGGCCCGCTGGGCCTGGATGATCGCCTGGACATCCACGCCCGGCAAGGTCACGGCGAGCGCCAGCTTGATGGCGAGCTCGTTCCGGGGCGGGTTGTTCCGCTCCACCGGCGCCGCGAACCAGTTGGTCACCTCCGCTTTGCCCGCTTCGGTGATGCTGTACACCACGTGGCCGTCGCCGTCGTCGCCTTCCTTGGTGACGAGGGCGTCGCGTTCCAGGCGGTCCAGCGTGGTGTACACCTGCCCGATGTTGAGGGGCCAGGTGGCTCCGGTGCGGTTTTCGAACTCGACCCGCAGCTGGTAGCCGTAGCGCGGCTGGTCCTGCAGCAGGGCGAGGAGGCTGTGGCGGATGGACATGGTGCTCCTTGCGCTTGGCGGCAGCGCGCACGGTCCCCCAATGGCCGTGCATACCGCGTATAGCACCCAGCGTAGGCGAGCCGTGGGGCGGATGGCAATACTCAGTATCTAGCTCCCGCTCCTGACGTGGACCTAGAGCAGCAGGAGGACCTTTCCTACGTGGTCGCCGCTGTCGAAGTAGCTGTGGGCAGCCTGGACCTGCTCCAGCGGGAAGGTCTTGGCCACCAGCGGGCGGATCCGGCCGTCAGTGATCATGGGCCAGACGGCGTCCCGGACGGCGTTCATGATGGCGCCCTTTTCCTGGACCGGCCTTGGCCGGAGCGCCGTGGCCACCACCGCCGCACGCTTCTTCAGCAGCTGCCCCAGGTCCAGCTCACCCTTGGCGCCGCCCTGCAGGCCGATCACCACCAGCCGCCCGTAGTCGGCGAGGGCGTCCACATTCTGGGAGAGGTACTTGGCCCCCACGACGTCGAGGATCACGTCCGCGCCGCGCCCGCCGTTCTGCTCCCGAAGGCTCGCAGGAAAGTCCTCCTCGGCGTAATTGATGGCGATGTCCGCGCCGAGGAAGGCCTTCGCCGTCCCCACCTTTTCGTCCGTTCCCGCCGTGGTGGCCACCTTCGCACCCAAAGCTTTGGCCAGCTGGATGGCCATGGTGCCGATCCCGCCGGTGGCACCGTGAATCAGGACCGTTTCGCCTGGTTGGAGCTGGGCGGTCATCACCAGGTTGGAGTACACCGTGGCGGCCACCTCCGGCAGGGACGCCGCCGTCACCAGATCCACACCCTCGGGAACCCGGAGGACCTGTTCGGCCGGCACAGCCACCTGCTGGGCGTAACCGCCGCCGGCCAGCAGAGCCACCACCTTGTCGCCAAGGGAAAAGGGTTTGCTCACGCCGGGGCCAAATCCGGCGATCCGGCCGGATACTTCGAGGCCGGGGATTTCCGAAGCGCCGGGCGGCGGCGGGTAGAAGCCCCGGCGCTGCTGCACGTCCGCCCGGTTCAGGCCGGCGGCGACGACGTCGATCAGCACCTCGCCCTGCCCGGGTACCGGAGCCTCCGTCTCGCGGACCTCCAGGACCTCCGGGCCGCCCGGCTCCGAAATGTAGACGGCTTTCATGGAACACTCCCGTTTCTGACTGAATACTCGCTGCAACCAGTGTGCACCGGACACCTTCTTCGCCTCGTTTTGTTGCAGGCAAGTGCCTATGAAACACTACTAGTCGAGGAAGGTTGTCCGAGCGGCCGAAGGAGCTAGTCTTGAAAACTAGTGTGCGGTAACCCCGTACCAAGAGTTCGAATCTCTTACCTTCCGCGATTGGGACCCCTGTCCGCCAGCATGCTGGCCGGCAGGGGTCCTTCGTTTTCCCCCTGCATGCGCTTAAGACCGCCGCGACCGGGCAGGAACTGCGGGATCCATTGAAACTGTCAGACCCCGCGCATAGCCTCTTGGTGTCCCACCCCGCACACCGACCGCACCAGGAGATTCCTATGCCCAGTCCCGTACCCACACCGGGCGCGCCCTGCTGGATTGACCTTATGACCAGCGACGTTGACGTTGCCAGGCGTTTTTATAGCAATCTGTTCGGCTGGGAGTACCAGACCGGGGACGAGGAAAAATACGGCGGCTACGTTACTGCCCGGAAGAACGGCAAATCCGTGGCAGGAATCATGCAGAAGGACCAGAGCCAGGAGGGGATGCCGGATGCCTGGTCCACGTACCTCAGAACCGACGACGCAGCGACCACAGCCAAGGCGGTTGCCCTGCATGGCGGCCAGGTCCACATGCCGCCCATGGACGTCCCCGAACAGGGCCACATGGCCATTTTTGGTGATGCGACCGGGGCAACCATCGGTGTGTGGCAGCCGCGGGAAATGCTCGGCTACGAGCTGGTGGGTGAGCCCGGAGCAGCCGCCTGGCACGAACTCCATGCGAAGGACTACGACGCCGCCGTCAGGTTCTACCAGGATGTGTTCGGCTGGGAAACCGAGGTCATGAGCGACACCCAGGAGTTCCGCTACACCACCATGGGCTCGGGCATGACCGCGCAAGCCGGCATCCTGGACGCATCAGGCTACCTGACGGGTGACATTCCCTCGCACTGGCAGGTGTACTTCGCTGTGGAGGACACCGATGCCACGGTGGAGCGCGCCCTGGCCATGGGCGGAACCCTGCTGGACGGACCGGCGGACAGCGACTTCGGCCGGATGGCGCAGCTGGCCGATCCCTCCGGAGCCATGTTCAAGGTTATTTCCAGCCGGTACCCGTCCGCAGGAGACCAGTAAGCCAACCACGCCCCGGAAGGGGAGGCCCGGCTGGCATCCGGAAACGGTTACCGGCAACATGCCTGCCGGAGCTTTCCTCAAAGCTACCGGCCGGTATCCTTTGTGTGATGGACGGCACATTCCGTACCGGCCACCAACCCAAGCACTGACAGCTTCCGCCGGGACCGGGCTACCGGGGCAACCGGACGGCGGGGCGGTGCGTTCCGCTGGGGGACGTTCCGCCGAATGTACGCGCTATCCACCCTGCGTTCATTCAACGCTGCTGTGATGTGCCGGATACCACTTGACCAGGAGCAGGATCCGGGCCCTTGTCCGTCGGTACAACCCGGACACCTTCCATCGGTTTCCCCACCGGGGACCCTTCTGAAAGTAAGAGCGGATGCATCAAACACGTTGGAAATTAGCGCTGGGCACAGTGCTGTCAGCGGGGCTCGCAGCAGCTCCCCTGGCAGCCTTGCCCGCAATTGCGGACTCTACAGCCGCGGAGGTCTCAGCCGCGGCAGGAACCTCGCCCGTTGTGATCAACGAGGCCTACCTCAGCGGCGGCAGCAGCGGTGCCGCCTACAAAAACAAATTCGTTGAGCTCTACAACTCGTCGGCTGAGCCAGTGTCCCTGGCCGGCTGGTCGCTGCAATACCGCTCCGCAACAGGCACCGCGGCTCCCACCGGCGTTGCGGCCCTTTCCGGCTCCATCCCGGCCAAGGGGCACTACCTGGTCCAGGGCTCAAGCAACGGGGCCAACGGCGCAGACCTTCCGGCACCGGACCTCGTGGCGGGAGGCCTGAACTTCAGCGGCACGGGCGGAACCATCGTCCTCGCAAAGCAGCCCACCGCCGTCGTGCTCGCCACCGGCTCCCAAGTGGAGCCTTCCGGCGTGGCCGACCTCCTGGGCTACGGCGCCTCCAACACCTTCGAAACGCAGGCGGCACCAGCCCCTGCCGGCAATACCGACGTCAAAAGCCTCAACCGGAGTGCCGGGGCAGACAGCAACAGCAACGCCGCGGACTTCAGCCTCAACGCGGCCATCACCCCAACGGGAACCGCCGGCACCACACCGGACCCGGATCCATCACCGGCCCCGGACCCGACGCCCACGCCGTCAGCCAGGAGCATCGCCGAAATCCAGGGCACGGGCACCGAAAGCCCGCTGGCCGGAACCACGGTGACCACCACGGGCAAGGTCACAGCTGTCTTCCCCACCGGCGGACTCAACGGCTACTACCTGCAGACCACGGGAACCGGCGGTGACCTGACAGCAACCAACCACGCCGCCTCGGACGGCATCTTCGTTTACTCCCCCGCCACCGTCGCCTCGGTGCAGGCGGGTGATTATGTCCAGGTAACCGGCACCGTTGCGGAGTACTACGGGATGACCCAGCTCAACGTCACCTCTGCGGCCGGGCTGGCTAAGCTGACGGAACCAGCCCCCGAGGTAAAGGCCACCGCCTTCACGCTGCCCGCCACCGAAGCCTTCCGTGAATCCCTCGAGGGGATGCTGTTGGCGCCGCAGGGCCCGCTGACCGTTACGGACAACTACAGCCTGAACCAGTACGGCGAGATCGGCCTGGCCGGCGGAACAACGCCCCTGGTCCAGCCCACCGCCGTCGCCCCTTACCGCTCCGCCGAATACGCCGCGGCAGTGGCGGACAACGCTGCCCGCGCCATCAAGCTCGACGACGGCTCCAGCACCAACTTCCTTAAAGACGCCGCCACCAAAGCCCTGGTGCTGCCCTACCTGACCTCCACGGATCCGGTCCGGGTGGGCTCATCCGCCACTTTCACCACCAACGTGGTGCTTGGCTACGCGAACAACGCCTGGAAGCTCCAGCCGCTCACGCACCTGACGGAAGCCAACAAAGCCACGGTCCAACCCGCCACCTTCGGGGCCACGCGGACGGAAGCTCCCGCACCTGTGGGCGGCCCCCTGAAAATCGCCTCCTTCAACGTGCTGAACTACTTCCCCACGACCGGCGATCAACTGACCGGCTGCACCTACTACGAAGACCGTGACGGCAACCCCATCACCGTCCGGGACGGCTGCAACGCCCGCGGGGCGGCCAACGCCGAGAACTTCAAGCGGCAGCAGGACAAGATCGTCGCGGCGATCACCAAGGCCGGCGCAGATGTTGTCACGCTGATGGAGATCGAAAACTCCGCGCAGTTCGGCAAGAACCGGGACGACGCCCTGGCCAAACTGGTGGATGCCCTGAACATCGCGACCCCGGGGATCTGGGATTACGTCCGGACGCCTGCCAACGCGCCGCCGCTGAGCGACGAGGACATGATCCGCACAGCCTTCATCTATAAAAAGGCAGTGGCCGAACCCGTCGGTGAGTCCATCATCCACAACGACACCGTGGCGTTCGCCAGTGCACGCAAGCCGCTGGCCCAGGTCTTCAAGCCAGTGGGCGGCGGCGCCGGGTCAGAGTTCATCGCCATCGCCAACCACTTCAAGTCCAAGGGATCGGCCGCTACCCCGGACGACACGGACAAGGGCCAGGGCGCATCAAACCTGGCGCGCACCGCCCAGTCGAAGTCCCTGCTTGAGTTCACCAAATTGCTGCAGCAGTCCAAGGGCACCGACAAAGTCTTCCTGATTGGCGACTTCAACTCCTATGCCAAGGAAGACCCCCTCAATGTCTTCACCGCCGAGGGGTACGTCAACCAGGACGAGAAGGCCCGCAACGCCGATGGCAGTGCCAAGCACTCCTACCTCTTCGGCGGGATGGTCGGCTCACTGGACCACATCCTCGCCTCCCCTGCGGCCAACGCCGTGGTGGCGGGCGCGGACATCTGGAACATCAACTCCGTGGAGTCCGTAGCCCTGGAGTACAGCCGCTACAACAACAACGTCACCAACTACTACGCCCCGGACCAGTACCGCGCCAGCGACCATGATCCGGTGATTGTGGGCCTGAACCTGCAGCCTGCGCCGGCCACTGTTGACCTGAACTTCCTGGGCATCAACGACTTCCACGGAAGGATCGACACCAACACGGTCCAGTTCGCCGGCACCATCGAGAAGCTGCGCGCAGCAGCTGCCCCGGGTGCCACCGCCTTCCTCTCCGCCGGCGACAACATCGGTGCATCCCTGTTCGCGTCCGCCGTCGCCAAGGACCAGCCCACCCTCGACGTGCTGAACGCCCTGGAACTTCAGGCTTCCGCGGTGGGCAACCACGAGTTCGACGGCGGCTGGGCGGACCTGCGGGACCGCGTCGTCGCCGGCGGCTCCAACGCGAAGTTCCCCTACCTGGGAGCCAACGTCTACCACAAGGGCACCACCGAACCGGTCCTGCCGGAGTACACCGTCCTGGACATGAACGGCACCAAGGTGGCCGTGATCGGCACCGTCACCCAGGAGGTGCCCTCCCTGGTGACCCCGGCCGGGGTCACCGACCTGGAGTTCGGCGACCCGGTGGAAGCAATCAACCGGGCCGCTGCGAAAATCACGGCAGGAAACCTTGCCGATGTCATCATCGTGGAGAACCACGACGGCGCCGGCTCGGGAACGGTGGAAGGCGCCACCTTGGAGGAGGAAGTGGCAGCCGGCGGTCCCTTCGCGAAGCTGGTCACCGAAACGTCCCCGGACGTTGACGCCATCTTCACCGGCCACACGCACAAGGAATACGCCTGGGACGCCCCCGTCCCGGGAGCGGCCGGCAAGACCCGCCCCATCGTCCAGACCGGCAACTACGGCGAGAACGTGGGGCAGATCCAGCTCACCGTGGACACCGCCACCAAGGAAGTCACTGCGTACAAGGCCGGCAACGTCAAGCGCACCACCGACCCGGCGGCGGACCTGATCGCAGCGTACCCGCGGGTGGCCGCCGTCGACGCCATCGTGAAGAAGGCGCTGGCGGATGCCGCCGTCGTGGGCAACCAGCCTGTCGGCTCCGTCACCGGGGACATCACCACGGCCTTCACCACGGACGCCACCGGTGCTGCCAAACGCGATGACCGCGGCAGCGAGTCAACCCTGGGCAACCTGGTGGCCGATTCCCTGCTGGCCTCACTGCAGCCGGCGGAACTCGGCGGGGCCGAAATCGGCGTGGTCAATCCCGGCGGGCTCCGGAACGAGCTGTACTACGCCCCGGACGGAACCATCACTTATGCCGAGGCCAACGCTGTGCTGCCGTTCGTAAACAACCTTTGGACCACGTCCCTGACGGGCGCGCAGTTCAAGACGCTGCTGGAACAGCAGTGGCAGACCAACCCGGATGGTACCGTTCCCAGCCGCGCCTACCTGCAGCTCGGCCTGTCAAAAAACGTCAACTACACCTACGACGCCGCCCGGCCGGCCGGGAACCGCATCACGTCCGTCCGGGTGAACGGGGACACGCTTGATCCGGCCAAGTCCTACCGGGTGGGTACGTTCAGCTTCCTGGCCACAGGGGGCGACAACTTCCGGGTCTTCACGGAGGGCGCCAATACCAGGGACTCGGGCCTGGTGGACCGGGATGCCTGGATCGGATACCTGCAGAAGAGCAGCCCGGTCCCGCCTGACTTCGCCCGCAGGTCAGTGGCCGTCACCGACACCACTGCGCCTGAAGTAAAGCCCGGGGAGCCGATCACCCTGGCGGTTTCCAAACTGGACCTGACGTCGCTGGGCAGCCCGGTCAACACGGCGCTGTCAGCTGTCTTCACCGATTCCGCCGGAGCCACAACCCAGCTCGGATCAGTGCCGGTCACCGCCGGCGCGGCCACCGTGAGCCTGTCGGTGCCGGCCGGCGCCGCAGCAGGGACCGGGTCCCTGGTCCTCACTGCGGTTGAATCCGGAACCGTGGTCACTGCTGATGTGACCGTGGCGGGCTCGCCGGTTGAACCGGTGTGCACCGCTCCCGTGCCGCCCACCAGGTGGTACGACGTCCTCGGTTGGATCCGCTACGGCATCGCCTGGCTGCAGTACCAGCACTGCCTGCGCGGCTAGCGCAGGAGTTATTAGAGAAGGTGCCCCTCCCGGCCGGCAAGGCCAGGGAGGGGCACCTTCTCTATTTGGAGTTTTTGTCCACATATGCCGACTTCCGGTGCTTGCAGCCCTGCATATCTGGACAAAAACTTCGGGTTTTAGGGGAGCACTACCGTCTCGGAGTAGGCGGACGAGTCCCCCTTGATGGCTTGGCTGCTGCGGCCGTCCACGCCCACCGGGATATCGCCGGCGATGGTGACGCGGTTCAGCGTGCGGGGCTGGCGGTCGTAGTTGTCCGGGGCGTAGTGCTGGGTGATGCGGTTATCAAACAGCACCAGCTGGTCCGGTTCCCAGTTCACCCGGACCACGTTTTCCGGGCGGGTGATGTAGGCCTGCAGGATGCGGAGGATGTCCTTCGATTCGGTGTTGGACAGCCCCACGATCCTCAGGCGCTGGGCGAAGCCGCCGATGAACAGCCCGCGCTCCCCCGTCAGCGGATGCACGCGCACCACCGGGTGGGCGGTTTCAAAGTGGATCCGGGTGAACTCCTTGCGCCGCTCCTCCGCGTTGGTGTGCTCCAGGTTCTTGGGGACGGAGTAGTCGTAGTCGTTGGTGTGGATGGCCCAGAGGGTGTCGGCGAAGTTCCGCAGCTCATCGGGCAGGTCCTGGTAGGCGCCGGCGGACGACGCGATCAGGGTTTCCCCGCCGTATGCCGGCAAGGTGATGCTGCGCAGGGTGGAGGCCTGGGGCGGGTTGACCACAAACGTGACATCGGTGTGCCAGTTGTTCGCGCTGCCGTTTTCGCTGTCTACGGGCAGGACGGCCGGCTTTCCGTCCACGGACGCCACGGTGGGGTGCGCCTTGGTGAGCGGGCCGAACCGGCTGGCGAACCGGACCTGGTCCTCGTCGGTGCCGATATTGGCCTCGCGGAACACCAGGGCCTTGTGTGTATTCAAGGCTTCGCGGATCCGGGCGATTGTGTCGTCACTGAGCTCGGCGCTGAGGTCCAGGCCGCGGATTTCGGCGCCGATGCGGGCGCCCAGTTTGGTGAATTCGAGTTTGGTTTCGGTGATGACGGTCATGGTGGTTCGTTGCCTTTCAGTGAGGTTGGTTCAGTTGATGGGGTTGGTGCTCAGTTGCCGGAGCCGACGGCGGTGCGCCAGCGGGAGAAGTGCCGCTCGAGTGCAACGAGCAGGACGTTCACCAGCAGCCCAAGCACGGAGACGGTAAGGATGCCGGCGTACATGTCCGGAATCAGGAAGCTCATCTGGGAATTGACGATCAGGTAGCCCAGGCCCGCTTTGGCACCGACCATCTCCGCGGCGATGAGCACCAGGATGGACGACGTTCCGGCCATCCTGATTCCGGTGAAGATCGTTGGCACGGCGGACGGCAGGATCACCTTCTGGAAGAGCCGGAAGCTGCCCAGCCCCAGGGACCTGGCGGCCCTGATCAGCAGCGGGTCAACCGTCCGGACACCGGCAATGGTGTTCAGCAGCACCGGGAAGAATGCAGCGTAGGCCACGATGGTGATTTTCGATTCCTCGCCGATGCCCAGCAGCAGGGTGAACACCGGCAGCAGGGCCAGCGTGGCGGTGTTGCGGAACAGCTCCAGGAGCGGGTTCAGGAACGAGTTCAGCCAGCCGTACCAGGCGATCAGGAGTCCCAGGACCACGGCGGACACCACCGCGATGGTGAAGCCGGATACCGAACGCGTCAGGCTTGCCTGGAGGTGGCTTTGCAGCTGCCCGGTTTCCAGCAGCCGGGCGCCGGCGGCCAGGACTTCGTGCAGCGGCGGAAGGAACACCCTGGTGGCCGGGGCAGCCAGGAACGTCGGGCCGAATTCCCACAAGGCAAGGAACAGCACCACGGCGAGGGACTTCCAGCCGGCCCGTGCGGCGAGGCTTGCCACGGCAGCTAACCCGGGTGCCGCCGTCGGACGTTGCTCTGTTGCGCGCGGTGATGGTCCGGCCGGGCGGGAAGGGTCGACGGCGGCGGCCGCCGTGTGTGGTGGGGTCAGCAGTGCGCTCATCAGGCAGCGTTCCTTTCAGCGGGCTCTTCGTCGGGGGCGGTGCCGTCCGGAAGGATCTTCCGGTGGCCGGAGTCCTGGGCCAGCCGGACCTCGTCGTGCAGGAGGGACCAGACCTGGTGGCGGTGTTCCACAAAGGCCGGGTGGGAGCGGATGTCCTCGTCGCCGTCCCGGTCCGGAATGTTGATGTCAACAATTTCCTTGAGCCGGCCCGGACGGGCACTGAGCACTGCCACGCGCTGACCAAGGTAGACGGCCTCGTCGATGCCATGCGTGATGAACACGATGGTCTTGCCCGTGGCTTTCCAGATCCGCAGGAGCTCGTCCTGGAGCTGTTCGCGGGTCTGGGCGTCCAGGGCCGCGAAGGGTTCGTCCATCAGGAGGATGTCCGGCTCATAGGCGAGGCTCCTGGCGATGGCCACGCGCTGCTTCATACCGCCGGACAATTCGTGCGGATACCGGTCCTCGAACCCGGCCAGGCCCACGAGGTCCAGGAATTCACTCGCCTTCGCGGCCCGCTCCTTCCTGGACAGCCCCGTGTTCTCGAGGCCGATGGAGACGTTGGCCGATGCCGTGCGCCAGGGGAACAGGGCGTACTGCTGGAAAACGACGGCCCGGTCCTGGCCGGGGCCTGTCACAGGCTTGCCGTCCACCAGGACGGTTCCGGAGGTGGGGCTGGAGAGCCCGGCGAGCAGGTCCAGCAGTGTTGTTTTGCCGGAACCGCTTGGTCCCACCAGGGTGAGGAATTCGCCGGCAGCAACGTCGAGGCTGAGGTCGGACAGTGCTGTCAGGACGGATGCTTCCGCCTGCCGCCAGCCGGGCTTGCCCTTTCCGCCGCCCTGGCCCTTGGCCTGGCGGACCGCGAACTCCTTGGTCACGTTTTGAAGGCTGATCTTGGGAGTCATCTTCTATCCTTTGGAAGTTGCTGCCGGCGCGGAGGTTTCCAGCAGGTTGAACTCGTTGGTGTAGAGCTTTGCGGTGTCCAGGGCGCCGTTGATGATCCCGGCGGACTTCAGGTAGTCCTCCCACCGGGTGAAGTCCTGGTCCTGTATCCGCCCGCCGGGTGAGGCCACACCCACGCTCTTCCAGTACTTCAATGCTTCGGTGCTCTCATTCCGGCCGCGCTTGGCGATGATCTCCTCGAACTTGGCGATCACCTGCTCGCGCGGGGTGGTGCGCTCCCATTCGATGGCCTTGGCCACGCCCGTCACTACGGTGCGGCTGGTTTCGGGGTTCTTCGCGATGAAGTCCTTGCGCAGGACATACTGGCCGGCGTCGAACGGTCCCCCAACGACCCCGACGTCGGTGAACAGGGCCCGGATACCGCCCTCGGCGAGCGCGCGGTCCTGGAGCACGCCGCCCAGGGTGCCAACGTCCACCTGTTTCTTGCGGAGCGCCACCTCGGTTTCGTTCGGCGGCACCACTACGAGTTGCACCTGCTTGATCTCCTCGGGCGTGAGCCCGCTGTTCTTCAGGTAGGTGGTGATGACCGCTTCGTGGTGGGCGCCGAGGGTGTTGACGGCGACTTTCTTGCCGATCAGGTCCCTGGGGGTTTTGATCGGGCTTCCTTCCTCCACGTAGTACCCGGTGAAGGTGTCCTTGTCCTCGCCGTAGTAGTTGATGACCGCCTGGACCGGGGCGCCGGCCTCGATCAGCTTGATGACCGCGCCGGTGAACGCTCCGCCGATGTCCGTCTGGTCGGTAGCGACGGACTGGATGCTTTGGGGACCGCTGGTGGTGTTGCTGACCCATTCGAGCTTGACGTCGCCCAGGTAGCCCAGGTCTTCAGCCACTTCCAGCAGCGCGACGCTGTTGGGCGAACCCTGGTAACGGACGGTTTTGGTTTCCGTGCCGCCACTGGTCCCGCCCTGCTGGGCCGTCGCCGGCCCGCCGCACCCTGACAACGCCAGCGTGAGTGCCGCGGCGGCAGCGATGGCTGCTGCCACGCCGGCGGCGGGGCGGTGCCGTTTGGGGAGGAGTCCGTTTTTCATGATGCTGTTCTTTCTGCTGTTTCGTTTGGGGCCGGTTCAGTTGGGTCCGGTGCGGTTGGGGATCCGGGCCGGGGTGGCCGTGGGGACAACTAGAACAGGAAAGATTCCGGGGCAGAAGAGGCGGGTTAACCGCAGGAAATCCGGGGAAATTGCAGGACGTGCAGCGTCACGGGACGTTCCATGTGGTTGCCTGCTGACACGTTGGGACACGCAACGCCGCATGCCGAAATACCGGTTAATGCCCGGTAAGGAAACCCGGCCACGCAGGGTCACATGCGGCCACGTGATGTCCCGCCACGACTTCAGGGCGCAACGAACACGGCGTGCGGGCGGCCGGATCCGCGGGGCTGGCGACCACCGGCGCAAGTCACAGCGGCCTGCAGCGGCTCACCGGCGTGCTGGGAAGTCACAATATTTCTGCCGCGAGCGCCACAGTGTTACAGATCCACGCCCTCACGCAGCCCTGAGTTTTTGTCCAGGTATGCAGACTTGGGAGGCCTCGAACCCTGCATACCTGGACAAAAACTCCAGGGTCAGGAGGTGAGGATTGCGCCCGCGATTTCGTCGGCGTCGCGCAGGGTCCGCTGGCCGCTGCGGTAATTCGGACCGCCCGGCTGGAAGGCCTCGGCGGCGATGGCGGTGCCCCACTGGACCGAGGAGAGCTGCAGTCCCAGCACGTACAGTCCCTCGGTCACGGAACCGTTGGCTGCGAGGGGCCGGTACGGGTGCGGCACAACATCCAGGCCGGTGGACTGCACGGGGGCGCCCTCCACGGTCATCATGAGCCTCGGCCGCACCAGCCCGTCCGCCAGCAGCTGTTCCAGGACCGGGGAATCGTTGGCGGAGACCCTGTTGCCGGGCGCCAGGGCTTCCACCATGGTCTTTGCGGTCACCGGGGCAGCGGCGACCCAGGGCGAAGCCGCCGTGAAGACGCGGTTTTTCCGGTCCACGGCGAACTTGGGGTCGGGTCCCACGAAGCTCACCACGCCTGCCTTGGCCAGCGCGGCAAGCTGCTCGGCGCGCAGGGCGGGCGGCCCGCTGGCCAGCCCTTCCACGAACGACTCGAACCAGCCACGCAATCCAGCCACCCAGGATTCGTCGGTGATGCCGCCGTCGGCCACTGCTGCCTTCAGGACGGCGCGTCCGTGGTGGAGGGCACCGATGGCCATCTTCACGGGGTCGTCCTCGCCGAGCGCGGACCGGCGGGCATCGTCCAGCAGGTAGTCCACGACGGCGGTGTCCAGTTCGGCGCGCGAAGCAAACGAGCGTCCGGCCAGGGGCCCGGCCAGACCGGGCAGGTCCAGTCGGTGCCGGGGGCCCACGTGGACGGCGAGCACGCTTTCCACGCTGTCCTCCCAGTTCGCTGCGCTGTGCGCGTGCGGATGGAGGGCTTCGTCCAGCGCGGCGAGGAAGGCCGCGGAGTCAGGTACGGCGTTCGGCTGCGAGCGCACCAGGGTTGAGTAGTACGCCCAAAGCGCATCGCGGTGCAGGAGCGGCCAGAAGTCGTGGTCGAATGCCGGGCGGATGCCGGCGGTGCGGAAGCGTTCCAGCGCCGCCTCCGTGAAGTACCGCAGGGTGACCGATTCCGGGTAATAGCCGTTCAGGGCCGCTTTGGCACGGTACGGCGTTCCGCGCCGGGAGGCGGCAATGATATGCGGTTCCTGGCCCGAGGGCTCGTAGCGGAGCCCCGTGCCATTGCTGAGGAATTTTCCGCCCCGCCCCTCGGTCAGCTGGACCATGATGTCGAAGAAGTTCAGGCCCATGCCCCTGACCAGCACGGGTTCGCCGGATGGAATCCGGGACCAGTCCACGTCCGCAGGCACCGCCGGCGGCAAGTACTGCAGGCCCAATTGCTCCGCCGCGGCCTGCAGCTCCCGCTGTTCGGGGTTAAGCCGGGACGGGATATGGCCCAGCGCCAGCACCACGGAGCCGGTGCGAAGCGTCGTTCCGGTGGCCAGGCCGACGTCGTACGTTCCGTCCCCCGAGGGGCGCACCGATAACGCGGCCGTTTCGTGGAAGTCGATGCTGACGCCGTCGGGCAGGTTGCTGGTCAGCTCCTCCACAACGCCGCGGAGGTAGCGGCCGTAGAGGGCGCGGCTGGGGAAATCGGTGGCTTCCAGGACGGCCAGCTCTGCGAGCTCTTCCTCGGTCAGGGACGGCGCGGGGTTGCGCCGCTGCCGGGCCCGCCACTGTTCGAAGGTGGTGCCGGCGATGGGCGGCGCCAGTTCAGGGTCCTCGGGGATCAGGGTGGGATAAAAGGACTGGGTGTTCATCAGGAACAGCCGGGACTGCTGCGGCTGCCACACGTGCCCGGGGCCCGCGGGATAGGGATCGACCACATCGATGTGGAGGCGCACCGGGCCGGACCCGGAAGCGTTCTGCGCCGCGCAACGGGCCAGCAGGCGTTCCAGGACGCTGGTGCCCCGCGGACCTGCCCCGATGATGGCGGTCCGGATGCTTTGCGTTATTTCCACGGCATCCAGCGTACGGGCTGGAAACAAAGTCTGCGCCGGGCGCTTGACTTGCCAGCCGTCTGCGGATGTTGTTTGGATGGGGCGCATGACCACCACTGCAGCTGATCCAGCGCCCGCTCCCGGTTTCGGCAACACATCCGGCACCGACCCGCAGGGCATCGCGCCCGAGCCCACGGACGAGAACGTCTGGCTTGAGGACATCTACGGTGAGGAACAGCTTGCCTGGGTGAAGGAGCAGAACTCCCGCACGGAGGACCTGCTGGAGGACGCCGACTACGTGCAGCTGGAGGGCAGCATCCTGGAGGTGCTTGACTCCACGGACCGGATCGCCATGGTGGGCAAGCGCGGCGACTGGTACTACAACTTCTGGAAGGACCAGCAGAATCCCAAGGGCCTCTGGCGCCGCACCACCTGGGAGAGCTACTGCACGGATGCGCCGGACTGGGACGTCCTGCTGGACGTCGACGCCATGTCCGCCGCTGAAGGCGAGGAATGGGTCTTCCACGGCGCAACCTTCCTCCGCCCGGCCGCCGGCGAGCCCTACCGGCACGCGCTCCTGGCACTGTCCCCGGACGGCGGCGACGCCAACCGGTACCGGGAATTCGACGTCGAAACGCGGACCTTCGTGGACCCGGCGCAGGGCGGCTTTGACCTGCCGACGGCGAAGGGCCACGTTTCCTGGCTCGACGCGGACACCCTCCTGGTGGCCTCCACGGCAGAGGGACTTCCGCGGACGGCTTCCTCCTACGCCCGGACCGCCGTCACCCTCAAGCGCGGCGGCTCGCTGCCCGGCGCACCCCGCCTGTTTGAGGTGCCCGAGAACCACATGATGGCCGTGGTGGCGCATGACTCGACGCCCGGCTTCGAACGGACCTTCGCCGTTGACTACATCGATTTCTACAACCGCAGCAACGCGGTGCTGCGGGATGGCTCCTGGGTGGTGATCGATGTTCCCACCGACGTCAACGTCAGCGCGCACCGCGAATGGCTGCTGTTCCGGCCCCAGAAGGACTGGGGGCTCGACGGCGTCACTTACCCGGCGGGTTCGCTCCTCGCCGCTCCGTTTGAGGACTACCTGGCGGGCTCGCGGAAGATTTCGGCGCTGTTCACGCCCGACGCCAACACATCCCTGCAGTCCTGGAGCTGGACCCGGAATTTCCTGCTGCTGAATCTCCTGAAGGACGTGTCCTCCGAGATCCGGGTGCTTGATCCGTCCCGGCCCGGCGCTTCCCCGGAGGCGGCCTGGGAGTTTTCGCTGCTCGATGCCTGCCCGCCGCTGCACGACGTCAACGCCTACGCCGTGGACGACGAAGACGAGGCCGACGGCGGTGCGGGCGACGACTTCTGGCTCGTCGCCACGGGTTTCACCACGCCCAGCACCCTGATGCGGGGCACCTTGGAGCGCGCCGCTGACGGGACTACTGGAGTGGTGAGCCGGCACGCCGTAGTGAAGACGTCGCCGTCGTTCTTTGCCGACGAAGACTATGAAGTGCAGCAGCACTTCGCCGTGTCCGACGACGGCACCCGGGTTCCCTATTTCCAGGTGGCCTCGCGGGACCTGGCCCTGGACGGGCAGAACCCCACGCAGCTGTCCGGGTACGGCGGTTTTGAGGTCTCCCGCACCCCCGCGTACAGCGGCACCGTGGGCAGGGCGTGGCTGGAACGCCGGACGTCCCTGTCCGCGGGCACCAACGGGGAGGCGCCGCACTCCCGCGGCGGCGTGTACGTGGTGGCGAACATCCGCGGCGGCGGCGAATACGGGCCCTCCTGGCACCGGGCCGCCCTGCAGGAAAACCGGCACAAGGCCTACCAGGACTTCGCAGCCGTAGCCCGGCACCTCATCTCCCGCGGCGTCACCTCGCCGGAACGGCTGGGCTGCGTGGGCGGATCCAACGGCGGCCTGCTGGTGGGAAACATGCTGACCCAATACCCGGAACTGTTCGGGGCCGTCTCCTGCGGCGTGCCGCTGCTGGACATGCGGCGCTACACCAGGCTCTCCGCGGGCCACTCCTGGATCGCCGAGTACGGCGACCCGGATGTCCCGGAGCAGTGGGAGTACATCCGCACCTTTTCTCCGTACCACCTGCTCAAGGACGGGGTGGAGTACCCGGAAACGTTTATCTGGACGGCCACCTCGGACGACCGGGTGGGCCCGGTGCAGGCGCGGAAAATGGCTGCCCGCATGCTTGCCATGGGCATCCCCAACGTCTGGTTCCACGAAGCGCTGGAGGGCGGGCACGCCGGAGCTTCGGACAACCGGCAGGCCGCTGCGCTGCAGGCCCGAAGCCACCACTTCCTCTGGAAGGCGCTGGCCGGCGGGGCTTCGTAGCCTTGGCATTGGAGGTGCGCCGGGCTGCGGCCGGCGATGTGGAGCGTCTGGCGGAGGTGCATGTCCGCTGCTGGCAGGAGACGTACCGCGGCATGCTGTCCGGGGAATTCCTCGCGTCGCAGGACCCCGTTTCCCGGCTGCCCCTGTGGCGCCACTTGCTGCAAGCAGCCGAGCCGGCTGACGCCTGGGTGGCAACCGACGCCGGCACCGTGGTGGGATTCGCCGGCGTCCGGCGGGAGCCAGGTGCTGCTTCGCACGGCTTTGTGCCGCCGTCGTCCGGGGACCTGGAACTCTGGGGGTTGTACCTGTTGGAGTCACACCAGGGGCAGGGCCTGGGACGGCGCCTCCTTGAGGCAGCGCTGGACGGCGAGGCTGCGAGCCTGTGGGTGGCGGCGGACAATGCGCGGGCCATCAGTTTTTACGGGCACTTCGGTTTTGCCGCCGACGGCGCCGCGGACGTCATCCCGGAGTGGGAAAACCTGCGGGAAATCAGGATGGTACGGCCCCGGCAGGCGCCCCTTCGCTAGTTCCCGCGCCTTCTTCCGGCGGCCCCCGGAGTGCTTTTCGCAGTCCCGGCGGCCCGTTTTGCACTGGGTGCCCGGATCTGCGTATCCTTGGTGGGCTAGGAATAGCAATTGGAGACGTGCCAGAGCGGCCGAATGGGCTTCACTGCTAATGAAGTGTGGGGCACAACTCCACCGGGGGTTCAAATCCCCCCGTCTCCGCGTTTTGGCCCCGGTCCCTGACCGGGGCCTTTTGCGTTCCCGGGGAGTGTTGCGGCACGCCACACCCTCGTCCCGTCCGGGGTACGGACACCTGCAGTTGCCTGGGCAACGGCGATGGGAGGATGGGCAGATGGCAGCAAGCAACACGGTGGACAACGCGCCCGGCACCACCCAGGCATGGAGCCCCCGCCTGGCCCTGCTGGTGGCCGCCACCTTCTTCATGGAGTTCCTCGACGGCACGGTCCTCACCACGGCCATCCCCAACATCGCCTCCGACTTCCACGTCCCGGCCGCGGACGTGAACATCACCATGACGGCCTACCTGCTGACTGTTGCCATGGGCATCCCGTTCAGCGGCTGGCTGGCCGAAAGGCTTGGCGCGCGCCGGGTGTTCTGCCTGGCCATCGCCATCTTCACCCTTGCTTCCCTGGCGTGTTCGCTGAGCCAGGACCTCCCGGTGCTCACCCTCAGCCGGATCGCGCAGGGGTTTGGCGGGGCCATGATGGTCCCGGTCGGCACCCTCCTGGTCCTTCGGGGCACGCCCAAGGCCGACCTGCTCCGCGCCACGGCGTTCCTGGTGTGGCCAGGGCTTTTGGCACCCGTCCTCGCCCCTCTGGTGGGCGGCGCCCTGACCACCTACCTGTCCTGGCACTGGATCTTCCTGATCAACCTTCCGCTTGGAGCTGCGGCGTTCATTGCCGCGCTGCGCCTTGTCCCTGCAGTGGCCGGTGATCCGGGTCGGCGGCTGGACTGGCTGGGGCTGCTCCTCACCACCCTGGGCGTGGGTGCCCTTGTGGTGGGCCTTGAGTTGGTGAGCGCCCACCCGGAGGCCCCCTGGGCGGCTCTGAGTGCCGGTTCCGGTGCAGTGTTCCTCACCTGTGCCGTGCTGTGGATGCGACGGACGCGCAACCCGCTCTTCGACCTTGGCGTGTTCACTACCCGCACGTTCCGGGCGATGGCGACCGGCGGCTTCATCTACCGGTTGACCATCAGCTCGGTTCCCTTCCTCCTGCCGCTGATGTTCCAGGCCGGCTTCGGCTGGTCCCCGCTGCACGCCGGAGCGATGGTGGCGGCAGTTTTCATCGGCAACATCGGCATCAAACCGGCCACAACACCGCTGATCCGGCGCTTCGGATTCCGGGCGATGCTGGTGTTCGCCTCGCTCGCTTCCGCCGCCACGTTTGCCATGTGCGCACTGCTGACCCCGGACACGCCACAGGCGCTCACGTTTGCCCTGCTGGTTTGCAGCGGCGCCTTCCGCTCCATTGGCTTCTCGGCATACGCCTCAGTGCAGTACGCGGACATCGGACCCGCGCAGCTGACATCGGCGAACACTGTATCCGCCACGCTGGTGCAGCTCGCCACGGGCGCAGGCATCGCCGTAGGCGCCCTCCTGATCAGGGTTTTCGACGGGCTGGGCACCTTTCCCGGCGACGCTGCAGGACCATTCCGCGGGGCTTTCCTGGCCATGACGGTGCTGATGCTGGCCAGCACAGCGGACAGCATCTTCCTCCCGCGCCACGCCGGAGCCGAAGTCAGCCAACGCAAGGCCCAGCGGGCCTGAGCCAGCTTCACCAGCCGGCGCCGTCACCCCACCCCGGACCGCTGCCCTTGCCTCAGCCGGCCTGGGCCAGCACCAGTGGAAGCACTGCTCCGGCTCCGCCTTGTCGAAGGGCGCGCCCTGCCACGGTCAGGGTCCACCGGCTGTCCGTCAGGTCATCAATCAGCATCACGGCCTGGCCGTTGATGCCACCCAGCGCAGCCTCAAGCCCGGGCCCGACAACGAGGCGGTCCCAGACCCCGGCCAACCGGTAGGCGCTGTTGCCGCCACGGCCACCCGTGGGACCGCCGTGGGCCAGTTCCAGGGTGCCCAGGTACGGAATGCGGCCGATCTCCGAGATTCCCCGGGCCAGCGACTCCACCAGTTGCGGTTTACTCCGGGAGGGAATGCTGACGATGGCGGCCGGCCTGCCGGCACCGCTCCAGCCCGGAGTGCGTGCATCGCCGGTGCCCCACTCCCGCAGGACCTGCACGCAGGCCTGCAGCATCCCCGGATCCACCGGCCGGTCTTCCGCTCCCGCAGCGAAGAGTTCGCGCAGTGCGCCGCCCCAGCCGAGGTCGGTGAGCCTTGCCAGGACACGGCCCTCCGCGACGCCCTCCCCCGGTTTGAGTTTTCCCTTGACCGGAACACCAAGCCGGTCCATGCCGCTGGGCCATTGCAGACGGGCCTCGAGGACCCCGCCTGCCCTGCTTAGCGTTTGGCTGGCCGCCGCTGTGGCATCCTCTGCAATCTCTGCCGGGAACCACCGGCCCGCGCAGTTGTCGCACCGGCCACAGGGCTTGGCAGTTTCGTCGTCGAGGACGGAGGTGATGTACTCCATCCGGCACCCTGCGGTGTCCTGGTAGATCAGCATGGAGTCCTGCTCGTCCACGCGCGCCTCGGCAATCCGCTGGTACCGCTCGGCGTCGTAGATCCACGGCTGCCCGGTGGCCCGCCAGCCGCCGCCCACCCGCTCAACGGCGCCGTCAACGGACAGGACTTTGAGCAGCAGCTCCAGGGGGGTACGGCGGAGGTCCACGCGCGCCTCCAGGGCCACCGTGGAGAGCGCCGTTCCGGCTTCACCCAGGGCAGTGAGGACCGCCGCGGCTTTTTCCTCGGACGGCATGGAAGCAGTGGCAAAGTACTGCCAGATGTCCCGGTCCTCCGAGCCGGGGAGCAGCAGGACGTCGGCGTTTGCCGCGCCTCGGCCTGCACGGCCAACCTGCTGGTAGTACGCCACCGGGGACGACGGCGCCCCCAGGTGGACCACAAAGCCGAGGTCCGGTTTATCGAAGCCCATCCCCAATGCCGAGGTGGCCACCAGGGCCTTGACCTCGTTGTCCTTCAGCAGCTGCTCGGCACGCTCCCTGTCCGCCGGATCCGTCCGGCCGGTATAGGCCAGCACATGGTGGCCGGCCTCGGCGAGGAGCCGTGCAGTGTCCTCGGCAGCGGACACGGTCAAGGTATAGATGATGCCGCTCCCGGGAAGGTCAGCCAGGTGGGTCAGGAGCCAGCCCAGGCGCTGCTTCGAGTCCGGCAGGGACAGGACGCCCATCCGCAATGAGTCACGTCCCAGCGAACCACGGATGGTGAGGACCCCGTCCCCGAGCTGTTCCTCGATGTCATGGACCACCCGGGAGTTGGCGGTGGCCGTGGTGGCGAGCACCGGAACGGTGTCCGGCAGTTGGGTGATCAGGTCCGCGATGCGGCGGTAGTCAGGGCGGAAGTCGTGGCCCCAGTCGGAGATGCAGTGCGCTTCGTCGATTACCAGCAGGCCTGTCCGCCGGATCAGCTCCGGCAGCTGGGTTTCCCGGAAGGACGGGTTGGTGAGCCGTTCCGGGGAGACCAGCAGGACGTCCACCTGGTCCGCGGCGAGCTGTTCACGGACTGCGTCCCACTCCAGCTGGTTGGCGGAGTTGATGGCAACGGCGCGGACGCCGGCGCGGGCGGCGGCAGCCACCTGGTCACGCATCAAGGCCAGGAGCGGCGAGACGATGAGGGTGGGCCCTGCGCCGCGGCGGCGCAGCAGCAGGGACGCGACGAAGTAGACGGCGGACTTTCCCCAGCCGGTGCGCTGGACCACCAGGGCCCGCCGGCCGCCGTCGACCAGCGCCTCAATGGCTTCAAACTGTCCCTCGTGGAAGGCAGCCTCCGGGTGCCCCACAAGCTCGCGGAGAACCTCAAGTGCTTCGCGGGAAGTTGCGGACGTGGAAGCGGAAGGTGCAGCCTCCGGCACGGACTCGTCAAAGGCAGGTTCGGAAGTTGCTGTGGCGTACTGGTTATCGACCATTGATTCAGTATCCCAGCCGCCCCTGACACCCGGCACCGGAGGACGCTGCTATGTGGACACCCGGAACCAGGGGGCGTCGGGATCCGGCGTCACATGAAGCGCCGCCAACCCGTCCTCCACAGGCACCTTCACGGCCCACGTAAGATAAAGCCCGTGACTAGCGAACAGACAACGACTTTTGACCTCTCGGCATCCTTCAAGGCGTACGACGTCCGTGGCATCGTGGGCGAGTCGATCACGGCCGAAATCGTCGAAGCCGTGGGGGCCGCGTTCGTGGATATCCTGCAGCTCCAGGGCCAGACCATCCTGGTCGGCGGCGACATGCGCCCCTCCTCCCCCGAGTTCAGCAAGGCCTTCGCCAACGGTGCAGTGGCCCGCGGCGCCGACGTCGAGCTCCTGGACCTGATCTCCACCGACGAGCTCTACTTCGCCTGCGGCTACCTCAACCGTGCCGGGGCCACGTTCACCGCCAGCCACAACCCCGCCGGTTACAACGGCATCAAAATGTCCAAGGCCGGAGCCGTGCCCATCTCTTCGGAAACCGGCCTCAAGGACATCCAGGCCCTGGCCGAGCAGTACCTGAACACCGGCAGCATCCCGGCCGTTGAACAGCGCGGGCAGATCAGCGTCCGCGACGTCCTCAAGGACTACGCCGAGTACCTCCGCAAGCTCGTGGACCTGTCCGGCTCACGCCCCTTGAAGGTCGTGGTGGACGCAGGCAACGGCATGGCTGGCCTGACCACCCCGGCGGTGCTGGGCGACGCCCTGCTCCCCAAACTGCCCCTGGACATTGTTCCCCTGTACTTCGAGCTGGACGGCTCCTTCCCCAACCACCCCGCCAACCCGCTGGAGCCGGAAAACCTCCGCGATCTGCAGGCAGCAGTCCTTCAGCATGGCGCGGACATCGGGCTGGCCTTCGACGGTGACGCCGACCGCTGCTTCGTCATCGACGAGAAGGGCGAACCCGTCTCGCCGTCGGCCATCACCGGTATGGTGGCCCGCCGCGAAATCGCCCGCGCCAAGGCACTGGGCGAAACAACGCCCACGATTATCCACAACCTCCTCACCTCCCGCGCCGTGGCTGAACTCGTGGAGCACGACGGCGGCCGGGCTGTCCGTACGCGCGTTGGCCATTCCTTCATCAAGGCGGTCATGGCAGAGGAAGGAGCGGTGTTCGGCGGCGAGCACTCAGCCCACTTCTACTTCCGTGACTTCTGGAACGCGGACACGGGCATGCTGGCCGCGATGCACGTCCTGGCCGCCCTCGGCGAGCAGGACGGTCCGCTCTCCGAACTGGGCCGCGAGTACGAGCCTTACGTGTCGTCCGGTGAAATCAATTCCGAAGTAGAGGATAAGGCAGCAGCCGTGGAGCGTGTACGGCTGGCCTTCGCGGGCGAAGACCTCACGATCGACACGATGGACGGCAGCACGTTCACGGCCAACGACGGCACCTACTGGTTCAACCTGCGCCCGTCCAACACCGAGCCCTTCCTGCGGCTCAACGTCGAGGCCACCGACCGTCCCACGATGGAGCGGATCCGCGACCACGTCCTGTCGATCGTCCGGGCCTAGCCTTGCTGATGGCCGAGGACAAGGAACCGGACTCCGGATCGGGCACCGGCGGTCAGCCATCGTGGCGGGATTCCGTCGCGGATAGCACTGCCACCGACCTTGAGAACCTCCTGGGGACGGGTATCAGTGCCGCGCAGGAGCAGCTGCAGCGCAACGGCGGCTTCCTGCCCTTCGCGCTGACGGTGCAGAACGACGGTGAGGTGCGGCTGGTTGCCGTTACGCCGGCGGATGCGGAAGAAGGTTCCGACGGCGACTTCGACGCCGACGGCATGATCAGCGACCTCACCGCCCTGCTGCGGCAGAACCGGGAAGATTTCCGGGCCGCCGCGGTGGTTTGCGACATCCTCCTGGTGGAGGAAGAGTCGGACGCCATCCATGTGGCAACGGAGCACCGCGACGGCCAGGTCTTCGCGGCCGTGCTGCCATACTCGGCCGACGGCGCGACCCGGACGTGGCAGTTCGGCGAGCTTGCGGCCGATGCCAGCGAGCCCACCATCTGGGTGGACTAGACCGGGGACCGGCTGATGAAGATCAACGCATTTGCCGACGTGAGCCTCCGGGCGCTGATGGTGCTGGCCGCCGCTCCCGGCGGGACGCTGCTCACCACCCAGAACATCGCCGATACAGTAGGGACGCCTTACAACCACGTCAGCAAGGCCATGGCCAAGCTTCGGAAACTTGGCCTGATCGAAGTGGAACGGGGCCGGACCGGCGGTTCCCGGCTAAGCCACGCCGGCCGGATTGCCACGGTGGGACAAATCCTCCGGCAACTCGACACCCGGACGGACGCGGCAGAGTGCGTGGCCCCCGGCGGCAACTGCCCCCTTCTCAGTGAATGCAAGCTCCGCTCGGCGCTGTCACGGGCCCGCGAAGCCTTCTACCGGGAGCTCGACGGCGTCGTGATCGCCGATCTTCCGGTCTCCCGGCAGATGGAGCCCGTCTTCGAAATGATCGGCCTCCGGCCCGGTCTGTAGCTGACGGTCTTACGGCGCCTGCCTTTAGGTTTTCCCTCGCTCAAGCACATGTCGCACAGCGGCAGTGCTGATTTGATTCCAACTTCTACGAGGTGTAGAAATTGGAATATGAATACACGCATTTCTTATGCAGGTATTCGCTAAGGCCGGACGAAGGCCCCGGCCGCTACCTCAGGAGTTCCTATGCTCTCGGACAAATCCCGCCCGGTCATCGAGGCCACGCTGCCGCTTGTTGGTTCCCGTATCGGCGCCATCACGCCCAAGTTCTACCAGCGGCTCTTCGCCGCGCACCCCGGACTCCTGGACGGCGTTTTCAGCCGGTCCAACCAGCGTTCGGGCAACCAGCAGCAGGCGCTGGCCGGGAGCATTGCGGCCTTCGCCACACACCTCGTCAACAATCCGGGCACGCTTCCCGAGACGGTCCTGTCCCGCATCGCCCACCGGCACGCGTCGCTGGGCATCACCGAGCCGCAGTACCAGGTGGTCTACGAGCACCTCTTCGCGGCCATCGCCGAAGACCTGGCGGAGGTGATCACGCCCGAAATCGCCGAAGCCTGGACCGAGGTGTACTGGCTGATGGCGGACGCGCTGATCAAGCTTGAAAAGGCGCTGTACGCAGGCCAGGCCAACGACAAAATGTGGATGCCCTGGCGCGTGGCAGCAAAGAACCCCGCCGGCGCCGGGTCAATGACCTTCACCCTTGAGCCGGCGGACGCCACCCCGGTGACACCTGCCCTTCCCGGCCAGTACATCAGCGTCAAGGTGGTCCTGCCGGACGGCCTCCGCCAGGTGCGGCAGTACTCCCTCTCCGGCGAGGCGGGAACCAGCCGCAGCTTCACGACGAAAATTGACGACGGCGGTGAGGTTTCGCCCGTGCTCCACAGGAGTGTGCAGGTGGGAGACCTCCTGGAGATTTCCAACCCGTACGGAGAGATCACCCTGAAGGACGGCGACGGCCCCGTGGTGCTGGCCTCCGCCGGCATCGGCTGCACCCCCACGGCCTCGATCCTGCGGTCACTGGCCGAGGCCGGTTCCGACCGGCAGGTACTGGTGCTCCATGCGGAAAGCACCCTGGACAACTGGGCGCTGCGCAGCCAGATGACGGACGACGTCGAACGCCTGGACGGCGCCGAACTGCAGCTGTGGCTGGAACAGCCGGAAGCGGGGGCCAGGGAAGGCTTTATGTCGCTGCGCGAGGTGGACCTTCCGGCCGATGCATCCCTTTACCTGTGCGGCCCGCTGCCGTTTATGAAGAACATCCGGAACGAGGCCATCAACGCCGGCATTCCGGCAACGCGGATCCACTACGAGGTGTTCGGCCCGGACATCTGGCTGGCCAGCTGAGTCCCCACAGCCCTTGGAGTTTTTGTCCAGATTTGCGGACCTAAAGGCCCCTGAAGCCTGCATAGCTGGACAAAAACTCCGGACATCACGACGGCGGCCCCGCACCTTTCCAGCGAAAGGTGCGGGGCCGCCGTCGTACTTCAGGACGCCGTTGTCCTGATGGCGTTAAGCCAGCCGGGACTTCAGGTTCACAAGCTCGGACTGGAGGGCGTCCGGCAGCGAGCCGCCGAAGTTCGCGAACCATTCCTCGATCGAGGCAAGTTCCGCAGCCCATTCCGTGGGATCAACCTTGACGGCTTCCTCCACCTGCGCGGGGGTCATGTCCAGGCCCTCGAGGTCGATGGAGTCACCGGTGGGGACGAAACCGATGGGCGTCTCCACGGCATCAGCCTTGCCCTCGAGTCGCTCGATGGCCCACTTGAGGACCCGGGCGTTGTCACCGAATCCGGGCCACGCGAAGCCGCCCTCGGAGTTCCGGCGGAACCAGTTGACCAGGAAGATCCTGGGCAGCCGCTCGGGGTTGGCCTTGGCGGACAGGTTTACCCAGTGGTTCAGGTAGTCTCCTGCGTCGTAGCCGATGAAGGGCAGCATGGCCATCGGGTCGCGGCGGACCACACCCACGGCACCCGCTGCGGCAGCAGTGGTTTCCGAGGACAAGGTGGCGCCCATAAAGATGCCGTTGGACCAGCTGCGGGCCTCGGTGACCAGCGGGATGGTGGTCTTGCGCCGGCCGCCGAACAGGATGGCGGACAGCTCAACGCCGTTCGGGCTGTGGTACTCCTCGGCCAGCATGTCGATCTGGTCGATCGGGGTGCAGAAACGGGAGTTCGGGTGCGCTGCGGGCTTGTCCGAATCCGGCGTCCAGGAGTTACCCTGCCAGTCGGTCAGGTGCGCGGGCACTTCCTCCGTCATGCCCTCCCACCAGACACCGCCGTCGTCGGTCAATGCAACATTGGTGAAGATGCTGTTGCCCTTGGCGATGGCACGCATGGCGTTGGGGTTGGTGCCCCAGCCCGTTCCGGGAGCAACGCCAAAGAGGCCTGCTTCGGGGTTGACGGCCCGGAGTTCGCCTTCCTTGCCGAACCGCATCCAGGTGATGTCGTCACCCAGGGTCTCGACCTTCCAGCCCTTGATGGTGGGGTCGAGCAGGGCAAGGTTGGTCTTGCCACAGGCGGACGGGAAGGCGGCGGAGACGTAGTACGTCTTCTGCTCCGGTGAGGTGAGCTTGAGGATGAGCATATGCTCGGCCAGCCAGCCCTCATCGCGTGCCATGACCGAAGCGATGCGCAGGGCGTAGCACTTCTTGCCCAGCAGCGCGTTGCCGCCGTAGCCAGAGCCGAAGGACCAGATGGACCGTTCCTCGGGGAAGTGGACAATCCACTTGTCCGGGTTGCACGGCCACGGGACATCAGCCTGGCCGGCTTCCAGCGGCGCGCCCAGGGAGTGCAGAGCCGGAACGAAGAAGGCGTTGGTTTCGGTAATGCGGTTCAGGACATCGGTGCCGATGCGGGCCATGATGCGCATCGAGGCGACAACGTAGGCGCTGTCCGTGATCTCGACGCCGAATTTGGGGTCCTCTGCGTCAAGGTGGCCCATAACGAACGGAATGACGTACATGGTGCGGCCGCGCATGGAGCCGGCGAACAGGCCGCGGAGCTTTTCCTTCATCTGGGCCGGGGGCATCCAGTTGTTGGTAAAGCCGGCGTCGTGCTTGTTCTCGGAGCAGATGAAGGTCTGCTCCTCCACGCGGGCTACGTCCGCGGGATCGGAGAAGGCGGCAAAGGAGTTGGGGAAGAGCTCCTGGTTGAGGCGGGTCAGGGTTCCCGCGGCCACCAGTTCATCGGTGAGCCGGGTGTTCTCCTCTTCGGAGCCATCCACCCAGTAGATACGGTCCGGCTGCGTAAGCTCAGCAACCTCCTCGACCCATGCCAGCAGACCGGCATGTGTAGTGGGTGCGTTATCAAGCAGCGGCTTCTGCGCCAGATCGCCCATTGCGGTTCCCTTCCTCGGGTTCATCGGTGTGTGCTAAATGCTATGGTCCGGACCACTGGAGTTTTTTGGACGTATGCTGACGTTTGGTGACTGCAGAAATGCAATTCCGCGCAAAATCAAGGAATTTGACCGCAGATCGCGGCAATTAAGTGACGAAGGTCACCTATACCGGTCTAGTTGTGGAGATTACACGCTTCTCGATTTGGCATCGCGGCCAACCCTCGCGTAAAGTAATTCGAGGTTCAGGGAGAGCGGTTCTTCTCCAGGAACACGAGATGCGCCCATAGCTCAGCTGGATAGAGCGTCTGTCTACGGAACAGAAGGTCAGGGGTTCGAATCCCTTTGGGCGCACAGACAAGGTCCGCACCGGTTCGCCGGTGCGGACCTTTTGCGTTGTGCCGCAACCTTGCCGGCAGCCCGCCCGGCGTAGGCTTTCCCCATGATGCCTGAGGCAGTACTGCGCGAATTTGATGTTGTGGTGATCGGCGCCGGCGCCGTGGGGGAAAATGTGGCGGACCGGGTGGTCCAAGGCGGGCTTACGGCCGTGGTGGTGGAAGCGGAACTGGTGGGCGGGGAATGCTCCTACTGGGCATGCATGCCGTCCAAGGCCCTGCTCCGTCCCGGCACAGCCCTCCACGGGGCCCAGACGACGCCGGGCGCCAAGGAAGCAGTCACCCGCACCCTTGATGCCGCAGCCGTCCTGAAGTACCGCGACTATATGACGTCCAACTGGCAGGACGACGGCCAGGTGAAGTGGCTGGACGATACAGGCATCGAACTCATCCGCGGCCATGCCTGGCTGACCGCACCAAGGTCCGTGGAAGTAGCCGGACTGGACGGCAACTCCTACCAGCTCCAGGCGCGCCATGCGGTGGTGCTGGCCACCGGCTCCGCGCCCAACACTCCCCCCATTAAAGGCATTGAGGACGTGCAGGTGTGGGGAACCCGCGAGGCCACCTCCGCCAAGGAAGTTCCGCGCCGCCTGGTGGTGCTCGGCGGCGGCGTTGCCGGAACGGAACTGGCGCAGGCCTTCGCCAGGCTGGGTTCCAGCGTGACCCTTGTGGCGCGCAGCGGGCTGCTGCGAAGCTTCCCGGTGGAGGCTGCCAAACTGGTCGCGGCAGGGCTGCGGGCGGACGGCGTGGAGATCCGGCTCAACACCGCCACGGACAGCATCAGCGAGAACGACGACGGCTCCTTCAGCCTGCAGCTTGCCGACGGTTCCAGGGTGGCAGCGGACAAGGTCCTGGTGGCCACGGGACGCCACCCCGCCCTGGAGGGGCTGGGGCTGGAGAGCGTGGGCTTCGAGCCCGATGAAGCAGGACACCTCAAACTCAGCACGGACAATTCAGGCCTGGTTGACGGAGCCCCTGGAGCGGAGCCCTGGCTTTATGCCGTGGGTGACGCTGCCGGCAAGAACCTGTACACGCACCAGGGCAAGTACGAGGCACGTGCCACCGGGGACGCCATTGCCGCCCGCGCCAAGGGGGAGCTGACGGGCGTTGCCCGGGACTGGAGCCGTTTCGCCCAGACCGCCAACCAGCACGCTGTGCCAGGTGTTGTCTTCACCGATCCGGAGCTTGCCGCCGTGGGGCGCACCCTCGAGACAGCCCAAAAAGACGGCTACAACGCCTCCTCCGTGGAACTCCCGATCCAGGTGGCGGGGTCCTCGCTCCATTCGGAAAACTATGAGGGCTGGGCCCAGCTGGTGATCGATGAAGACCGCCAGGTCCTGCTGGGAGCCACCTTTGCCGGGCCGGATGTGGCGGAGCTTCTGCACGCGGCAACCATCGCAGTAGTGGGCGAGGTGCCCATGGACCGGCTGTGGCATGCCGTTCCCTCCTACCCCACCATCAGCGAAGTCTGGCTGCGCCTTCTCGAAAAGTACGGGCTCTAACTATTTGAACTGACTGGTCAGTTTAGATACACTGGATGGAGCAACCGTCCGTGAAAGGCTTTTCTTGCTCTCTGCCCAGCAGCTCCATGTCCGCGGCCGCCGCGACCCCCTGCTTCCCGATACCTCGCTCGAGGTCAGGCGGGGTGAACTGATCCTCGTGTCCGGAGAACGGCAGGACCACCGCACCGCGCTGGCACTGGTGCTCAGCGGCCGGATGAAAACCACCACCGGGTCCGTCAGTTGGGACGGCAGCCGCGGCATCCGGCAGGTCCGGCTGGCCAGCGCCCTCGTCGATTCTCCAGGCGTCAATGAGCCCGAGCGCCACCTCAGCGTCCGCGACCTCGTTACGGAGGACCTCGCCTTGATTCCGCGCCGCTACCGCGGTGCGCTGCTCAGCAGCCCCTGGCTCAAGGTGAACAGCTTCGAGGACATTGCGGACCAGTGGATCGAGCAGCTGGACCCCCTGCGCAGGCTGGAACTCCTGACGGCCCTGGCGCTGGCGAACCCACACACGGACGTGCTGGTGGTGGACTCCCCCGACCGGCACACTGCCGACGCAGCCAACTGGCTGCCGCGCCTCGAGCAGCTGGCGGCCGACGCCGGGAGGCCGCTTGCCGTCGTTGCAACCGTAGCTTCCCTGCCGCCGTCGTGGTCTGGCTCCTCTGCCACCATCGGCAACGCGGAAACCCCAGCCCAAGCGCTGCGGGAGGAAGCCGAGTCTGCGGAAGCACCTCGTGAAGCCCGCGAAGTGCCGGAGGGGCGCCGGGAAGTACAGGCAATTGAATTCGAGACCGAGGATGCCAAGTGACTGTTTTGCGGCTCGCCCGCTCAGAGCTCAAACGGATGACCGGCGGGCTGCTGCCCAAGTTGACCATCCTCGCACTCACCATGGTCCCCCTGCTGTACGGCGCGGTGTACCTGTACGCCAACTGGGACCCCTACGGCAACCTGGACCAGATCGACGCGGCCCTGGTGGTTGAGGACGCCGGCGCCACCGCCAGCGACGGCACCGAGCTGCAAGCGGGTAAGAAAGTCGCCGACAGCCTGGTGGAGGGCAACGTCTTCCACTGGATCCCGGTGTCCAGCGGGCAGCAGGCCGATGAGGGGGTCAGCAGCGGCAAGTACGCCTTCGCCCTGAAGATCCCGGAGGACTTCTCGGCCCACCTCGTCTCCCCCGGCAGCTTCGACTCCGCCAGCCAGGCGATGCTCAACGTCACCACCAATGACGCCAACAACTACCTGCTGAGCACCATCGTGGACAAGCTGACCACCTCGGTGCACAGTACTGTAGCGGCAGACGTGGGTGAAGAGACGGCCAACCAGCTGCTCACCGGCTTTGGCACCATCCACACCCAGATGGTCAAGGCAGCCGACGGCGCCGGCCAGCTTGCCGACGGCGTTGCCGCCCTCCGGGACGGTACAGCAACCCTGCACGAGGGAACCACCAGCCTGGCCAGCGGATCCGACGAGCTTTACGCCGGGCAGCTGAAGCTTCGTGACGGCGCCAACCAGCTGACCGACGGCGCAGGCCAGCTGAGCAGCGGGCTGTCCGTCCTCAAGGACAAGACGGCAACATTGCCCAGCGATACGCAGACCCTGGCGGCAGGCGCCGCGCAGGTGGCTGCCGGCAACGCCCAGCTGAACACCAAGGTCCAGGACGTCACGGCGCAGCTCGAAGCAGCGGACCAGGGCCTGCGCACCCGGGTAGTGGAGTCAAACAACCGGCTCATCGCAGCCGGTGTTCTTACCCAGGCCCAGGCGGACAGCATCCTGTCCGACTTCGATGCGGTGGCAGCCTCAAGCCCGGTGGCAGCTGCCAAGACAAAGATCCAGACCGACGCTGCCCAGATCCAGCAACTGGCGGACGGTTCCGAGGCCGTCAGCGTGGGGGCCGCCCAGCTTGCCGGAGCCACCCCGGCATTGAAGGAGGCTATCGGGCAGGCCTCCGGCGGCGCCGACCAGCTCCACACCGGCGCGGCGACACTCGCAACCGGCGAGCAGACGGCAGTGGACGGCGCCGCGGCTCTCGCCCAGGGGGCACATAAAGTGGACGACGGCGCGGCGCAGCTCGCACAGGGGGCAGGCACGGCCGCTGACGGTTCACGGACCCTCGCGGATGAAATCGGCAAGGGCGCGGGGCAGGTTCCCAACCCTGATGATGCCCAGAAGAGCAACCTGTCCCGGGTGATCGCCGATCCCGTGGCGGTCAGCAATGTTTCGCAGGCGAAGGCCGGGTCTTACGGCGCGGGACTGGCTCCGTTCTTCCTTACCCTTGCCCTGTGGATCGGCGTTTTTATGCTGGTGCAGGCCATGCGGCCCCTCACCCAGCGGGCCCTGGCGTCCAACGCCGGGTCTTGGAAGATCGCGCTCGGCGGCTGGCTTCCCTTCTTCGCGGTCTCCGTAGTGCAGGCCACCCTCCTGACCCTGGTGGTTAACCTCGCGCTGGGCCTGGATGCGGCCCATCCCGTCCTGATGTGGCTCTTTATGCTGGCGGCGGCCATGGCCTTCAGCGCCATCATCCAGGGAATCGTGGCGCTCCTTGGTTCCCCGGGCAAGCTGGTGGTGCTGATCCTGCTGGTGCTGCAGCTGGTTTCCTCGGGGGGCACGTTCCCCTGGCAGACCACTCCCCAGCCCCTGCATGTGGTGCACGAGATCCTGCCCATGGGCTACGTGGTGACCGGGATGCGGCATCTGATCTATGGCGCCGACCTGTCGATGATCCTCCCCACCGTGCTGGGCCTCCTGGGGTACACGGCACTGGGCCTGACGATGTCCACGCTCGCGGTCCGCAAGGGGAAATTCTGGACCCTGAAGACGCTGCAGCCGGAGATCGCCGTATGACCTCCACCCAGGAACCAGCGGATCCGGTGCCGGCGAAAAAGCTGCGTCCTGCCCGGACCACAGCCACGCGGCAAAAGCTCTTCGACGCCTCGATGGAGCTGATCGGTGAGCGCGGGGCGGCGGGTGTCACCGTTGATGAAATTGCAGCAGCCGCCGGCGTTTCCAAGGGAACGGTCTACTACAACTTCGGCAGTAAATCGGACCTCATTGCGCAGTTGCTGCGTCACGGCGTCGATATCCTCAAGGGACGGCTCCTGGGCCCGCCGGAGAAGGCGGGGACTGCGGCTCCCGCCGTCGATCCCCTGCTGGCCATGGAAGCCATGATCGGGCAGGCCATGGACTTTATGGCCGAATACCCCTCCTTCGCCCGCCTGTGGGTCAGCGAGAACTGGCGGACGCCCAGCGAATGGCAGGGAACGTTTACCCTCCTCCGCGCCGAGCTCCTGGAAGTTATTGGCGGGGCAGTGGAAAAGGTTGCCAGGGTTTACCCGGTGGATCCGTCCGTGTCCCGCGGCAGCCTGGAAACCGCGATCTTCGGCGCCTGCTTTGTGGTGGGCCTGGACCGGCAAACGTACAACCCGGAGCGGACCCGTGACCAAAGCGTTGCAGCAATCATGGCCATCATGCGCGGCTACGTGCTGAGGGATGCCCCGCCTCGGGGATGATGGTGCACATGCGTCATATGGGGATCAGCGGAAAGTTTGCCGTCATCACCGGCATTGTGGCTGCAGGGCTCCTGGTTCTTACGGGCATGACCCTGGCAGAGCCTGTCTTCGTGGCGTTTCTCGCCGTGCTGGGACTGGCTTATGTAGCGTGCATCATGGAAGTCCTCCGGCGGCGGCGCTACGTGATGCTGGCCATCGCTGGCCTGTCCACCAGCCTGGCCATTGCGGGTTCGCTCGCCTTCCTTAGCACGTGGGAGCTGGCGTTCACCGATGAATCCTCGATTTTTGGTACACCATTGCCCACCGACGACCCCGACAACTACTTCTTCCTGGCCGCCCTCTCCATTGTGACGGCGCTGGCTGCGCTGTTCATCGGCGCTGCCTGGCCGGGCCGGGGGCGGCCCATCGGGCGTGCTGCTCCTGCACGCGCCTCCTCGCGGCCTGCTGCCAGTGCGCGGGGCCAGGCTCCTGTACGGCGCCAGGGCGCGGCAGGAACACCGCAGCCACGTACCTCCTCCGCCGGACGCACCCCGGTGCGGCAGCCGACGTCGTCCGCCCGGCAGGTGCCCCAAAGACAGGGTGCGGCGCGGCAGGGTGCGGGCGGCCAGAGCGCGGGGAGCCAGGGTTCAGCCCGGCAGGGTTCCGTGCGGCAGCCTCCACGGCGCCCGGCCCCGAAGAAGTGACCGGCGTCAGTGCGCCCGCGGCACCTTGAATTTGGTGATCCGGGCATCCTGGCCGTCCAGCTCAGCCCACGATTTCTCGGTCTCGAGGACGGTGAGGGCGCTGGTGGGGTACCTGGTGGCGGCGTCCATGTAGGCCTCGTGGTCGGAGTCCCGTGAGGCCAGGTGCATGGCCAGGTCCTGCACGCCGGGCAGGTGCGCAATCAGCATGAGAGTGGTAACCGTGTCCGGGACGTGGTTGACCACGGTGAGCATCCGGAGGGCGGAGGCGGCGTAAAGGCCGTCCTCAAGCTTGGGCGTGGGCGCCTTGTCCCCCAGCTCTGAGCACACCCACGTACACGTCTGGCGGGTGCGCAGGGCGCTGGAGCACAGGATGAAGTCGGGAACGATGTTGTGTTTGAGCAGCCACCGCCCGGCCAGAGGCGCCTCACGGTGCCCCCGTTCCTCGAGCGGACGCTCATGGTCAGCGACCCCGCCGGGCCAATCCGCTTTGGAATGGCGCATGATCACAAGGCGTCGAAGATGGTGCTCACTCATGGCCCAAGCCTATAGCCCGGCAAAGGAGCGCTGTCTCAGCCAAATGCCGTCACGCCAAGCACGCTTTTGGCAACGAAGAAGACCAGGAACCGCCCAAATTCAGGCCTCAGCCAAGACCAAGGTCTCAAAAGCATGCTCGTGGTGACACGCAGCCAGGCTTCAACCAGGCGCGAAAACGGAAGCGCCCGCCCCAGCGGGACAGGCGCTTCAGAGTAAGAGTTAGATCGAGTATTCCGGAGCGGCCCAGACAACAACTTCGGGGTGCTCGTAGAACCGGTAGCCCTGGCCGCGGACGGTGCGCACGGTGTTGGCGAGGCGACCAAGCTTCGAGCGGAGGCGGCGGATGTGGACGTCGATGGTGCGCTCGTTGGGCACTTCTTCGGCGTTGCGCCACAGGCCTTCGAGGAGTTCGTCGCGGCCCACGGTGCGGGTGCCGTTTTCCACGAGGTAGTTCAGGAGTTCGAACTCTTTGAAGGTCAGGTTCAGGGATTCGCCGTCGAGGTGGACTTCACGGCGGGCAAGGTCGATCAGGACGCCGGACGGGCGCGGTTCCTGGTGCTGCTGCGGCCGCGGGGTTTCCGTGCGCTGCCGGGTGTTGACGGTGGGGTCACCGAAGGTGGAACGGACGACGTCGAGCGCTGAGCCGGGTGTGCCGGCGGGAGCCACTGCGACGGCTGCGTAGCTCTCGGCGCCGGAAACCAGGGACTGGGCGTAGGCGCGGATTTCCTGGGCAAGCTTGGCGATGGAAGTACCTGCAGCGGCTGCGGTTTCCTCATCGATGCCCATGTAGAGGACGAAGCCGCGGGCTACGTTGTCGTTGGCCACCGGGCGGACAGTGCTGGGCCCGGCGACAACGGGAGTCGGAGCGGTGACCGGCGCGGAATCGGCCGGGGTCACGGCGCGAAGCTGGCCATAAGAGTTGGGGTTGTAGCCCTGAGGTGCGTAGCCAGAGGCGGGAAAGCTGCTTCCGGGTGCTGTGGGCGCAAGCGACGGGCGCGGTGCGAAGCCGGGGCGGAGCCCGGAGGGCTGGCCGGCCTTGGCGGCGTTACGGACAGAAATGTGGACGTATCCAGATGCAACTGACATGGATGCTTACCTCAATGTGAATGGCCGTCATCGCGGCTCGAATGTTTGGGTTCCCCGCAATGAAAACTGGGGAGGGACGCCCGACGCTGGGCTGGGGGGCGAATGCCTGGAGAACTTCGAGGGGTGGGAAGGTCAGGCGTACATTCGACAACAGCGCATGTCGGCAGCAGCGGATGTGCTGGGCCAATAGTCTGCGGCTGCAGGTGCTGTTGAGTTCTTGTTCACAATGAGAGTGTGCAGCGTAACAATGCTAACTTGCAAGTAACAATGGACCGATTAGTCCGCATTGTGAGACAGAATCCTCCTTTGTGGCGCAGATCACGATTCTGGAGTGCTTCCAGAACGTCATTCATTATCCAGCTCGTGGCCGTTCGATTGCCGATCGAGGGAACTTAATTCGGCTGACCGACCAAGCTGGTCCTTTTTCTTCAATTGCGTGTCGAATACCAAAATCACCCCTGACCGATGGCACTCCTGTCCAGCGACACCCCGTCGTCACAAAGAAAATTTCGTGAAGAGTCCAAGAACCGCTGTCCGGCCAAGCTGCTCCATCCCGGTTTTGGCTTCCAGCTGGCTAGGCTGGGATTCACAGCCAGGGCACAGGAATCCCAAAGGCCGGGCTAAACGAGTGATCGGAGAGTTGTTCCATGGCCACACCGCACTCCATGACAAACAATCTCCCCCAGCTCTCCCACCCGGACGGATCCCCCATCCGCGCCCTTGTGGTGGACGACGAGCCCAGCCTCTCAGAACTTATGAGCATGGGCCTGCGCATGGCCGGCTGGTCCGTCGCCGTCGCCGCTGACGGCCCCGAGGCCGTCAAGCTTGCCAAGGACTTCCGCCCGGACGTCCTGGTCCTGGACGTTATGCTCCCCGGATTCGACGGCGTTGAGCTGCTGGGAAGGATCCGCGCCTTCGCGCCCGAGGTCCCCGCACTGTTCCTGACGGCCAAGGACGCCGTGCAGGACCGGATCGTGGGCCTTGCGGCCGGCGGCGACGATTACGTCACCAAACCGTTCAGCATGGAGGAAGTCCTCCTGAGGCTGCACCGGCTGGTCCAGCGTTCCGGCGTGGCGGCCATGGATACGGCTGAACTGGTGGTGGGCGACCTGGTGCTGAACGTCGACACTCGGGAGGTGACCCGGGCCAGTGAGGAACTCCAGCTCACGGCCACCCAGTTCGAACTGCTCCGCTACCTGATGGAGAACCCCAAGCGGGTGATCAGCAAGGCCCAGATCCTGGACCGGGTGTGGGACTACGACTTCGGCGGCCAGGCGAACATCGTTGAGCTCTACATCTCCTACCTGCGCAAGAAGGTGGATGCCGTGCACCCGCCCATGATCCACACCGTCCGCGGGGCCGGGTACGTCATCAAGCCTGCGGAGTAGGCGCACCGTGTCTTCGCAACCGGCCGCGCCCCACCGCCGGAGCTGGTTCAAGCCCGACACCTGGCACTTGCGCACCCGCCTCATCCTCCTTGCAATGACCCTGCTGATCGCCATCTGCGGCGCGGTGGGCGTGGCCAGCTACGCCTCCATGGACGCATTCCTCACCCGCCAGCTGGACGAACAGCTCAGCCAGGCCGCGGACCGGTCGAACGATCCTGGCCGCCCGCCCATGGGCGCCTTCGCGCCCGAGGTCCCCGCACTGTTCCTGACGGCCAAGGACGCCGTGCAGGACCGGATCGTGGGCCTTGCGGCCGGCGGCGACGATTACGTCACCAAACCGTTCAGCATGGAGGAAGTCCTCCTGAGGCTGCACCGGCTGGTCCAGCGTTCCGGCGTGGCGGCCATGGATACGGCTGAACTGGTGGTGGGCGACCTGGTGCTGAACGTCGACACTCGGGAGGTGACCCGGGCCAGTGAGGAACTCCAGCTCACGGCCACCCAGTTCGAACTGCTCCGCTACCTGATGGAGAACCCCAAGCGGGTGATCAGCAAGGCCCAGATCCTGGACCGGGTGTGGGACTACGACTTCGGCGGCCAGGCGAACATCGTTGAGCTCTACATCTCCTACCTGCGCAAGAAGGTGGATGCCGTGCACCCGCCCATGATCCACACCGTCCGCGGGGCCGGGTACGTCATCAAGCCTGCGGAGTAGGCGCACCGTGTCTTCGCAACCGGCCGCGCCCCACCGCCGGAGCTGGTTCAAGCCCGACACCTGGCACTTGCGCACCCGCCTCATCCTCCTTGCAATGACCCTGCTGATCGCCATCTGCGGCGCGGTGGGCGTGGCCAGCTACGCCTCCATGGACGCATTCCTCACCCGCCAGCTGGACGAACAGCTCAGCCAGGCCGCGGACCGGTCGAACGATCCTGGCCGCCCGCCCATGGGCGGCTTCAACGGAAGGGACCCGCTGGACGCCCGCGGCCAGAGCGTGGGAACCCTGAACGCCCGCATCCTCAACGGGCAGGTCAACAGCGCCGGATTTCTCGCCTCGGACACCACCCGGCAGGCCCTTTCGGCGGAGGACAAGCAGGCCCTGCTCGACCTGGCAACGGACGCGCAGCCAGTGGACCGCGCCCTCTCCAACGGCGACTACCGGCTGATAGCCGTGAAAACGAACTTTGGCGATGTCCTGGTGACCGGACTCCCCCTCGCCGCCAAGGAGAGTACGCTGGCCTCCCTGGTGTGGACCTTCGTGTTCGTCTCCCTGGGCGGCCTGCTGCTCATCGGGCTGGTGGGGACCGTCCTGATCCGCCGCACCATGAAACCGCTCGAGCAATTGTCAGAGGTGGCCACCCGCGTTTCACGGCTGCCCCTGGATGCCGGCGAGGTGGCACTTGCGGTGCGCGTCCCGCCGTCGAACTCCAATCCGGGAACGGAAGTGGGCAGCGTGGGCCACGCGCTGAACCTGATGCTGGACAACGTCGCCAATGCGCTGCGGGCGCGGCAGAAGAGCGAGACCAAGGTGCGGCAGTTTGTGGCCGACGCGTCGCACGAACTGCGCACTCCCCTGACAGCCATTCGCGGCTACACCGAGCTGATGCGGATGACTGAGGACTTTACCCCCGACGGCGAAAAGTCACTGGCGCGGGTTCAGAGCCAGTCGGAGCGGATGACGGCCCTGGTGGAAGACCTGCTGCTGCTGGCCCGCCTCGATGAGGGCCAGCCGCTCAAGCTCAGTGAAGTGGACCTGACACAGCTGGTGATTGAGGGTGTCAGCGACGAAAAGGTGATCGCGCCCGGACACAACTGGCGGCTGGAGCTTCCGGACGAGCCAGTAGTGGTCAACGGTGACGCTTCACAGCTGCGGCAGGTGCTGATGAACCTGCTGTCCAACGCACGCAAGCACACTCCCGCCGGAACCACGGTGGTGACAGGCGTGAGCAGGTCGCCTGAAGGCGCGGCGGTAGTAACCGTAACGGACGACGGCGGCGGCATTCCTGCCGAGTTCGTGGACCATGTCTTTTCACGCTTCGCCCGCGCAGACGCGGCACGAAAGAGCACGGACGACCAAGCAGGCGCCTCCGCTGCCGAAGGCACCAGTGGACTGGGATTGTCCATCGTGGAGTCCATTGTCGAGGCACATGGCGGAAAGGTAACGGTGACGTCACAGCCAGATCGGACACAATTCGTCCTGCGACTTCCACTTCCCGAGCTGCCATAGCAACGTGACGCGCCGCCACCGTGATCTCTGTTACCAAAATGTGACTTAAGCGCCGCACTCCTGTACCGTCGATTGGGTGAGGTTCCCGACGGGAACCCATATCCGGATGACGCCAAGCTCTGCCGCTTCCCGGATTCCGCTTGAGCACAACGGCAGAGGCGGGGGACCCACAGTCCCGGGCAATTACTGCCCTTGGGGTTAAGCACGCACGTGTATTTTCCGTGCGGCCGGATGCCCTCATCCGAACCCGACAGCTAACTCCGCAGGTGTGAGAGGCGATCCATCATGTCCAAGTTCCTTGCTAAACCGCGCCCGAATTCCGAGTCTGCGTCCCACGCTGGCCGCAATGCCGGCAAAGTCCCCTTCATTGGCAAGCGCGCCTTTGTCTTTGCGGCATCCGCTGCACTCCTCGTAGGAGTCGGAGCGGCCGGACAGGCTACCGAGTCCAGCCTCCGCGTCTCCGCCACCGAAACCCAGGCGGCCGCAGCGCAGTCCAACCTCAGCATCGAGAAGAGCGAAATCCAGGCCAACCCTGCGCCTGCCCCGGCTGCAGAAGAGATTGCGGTGGCCCCGCAGGCAGCAGAGCCCGCACCGGCGCCTGCTGCCGAGCCTGCACCCGCTCCGGCCCCGGCTCCCGAGCCTGCCCCGGCGCCTGCCGCCGCTCCTGAGCCTGCACCCGTCGTCGCCGTCAACGACCCCGCCGGCGCCCAGGCTTACGCTGCAGGGCAGCTCGCCAGTTACGGCTGGGCTCCAGACCAGATGCAGTGCCTGGTGACCCTGTGGGACAAGGAGTCCGACTGGACCACCACGGCCACCAACGCCAGCAGCGGCGCGTACGGCATCGTCCAGTCGCTGCCCGCTGAAAAGATGGCGAGCGCCGGCGCGGACTACCTCACCAACTACCGTACGCAGATCACCTGGGGCCTGAACTACATCCAGGAGCGCTACCAGTCCCCCTGCGGCGCGCTGAACTTCCACCTGTCCAACAACTGGTACTGAGCCATACGGAACCCGTGGCGCGGCGGCGGCACCTGTTGGAGAAGCAGGCGGCCCGGCATACTGTGATCCATGAAGTTAGGGCAGCGGAAACAAGACCGGCATTGAAGTTCCCGGAGAAGTCCTTGCAGCCTTGGAGGCGGGCAAGCGGCCGCCTGTAGTGGTGACCATCAACGGCAAGAGCTACCGGAGCAGCGTCGCGGTGATGGGCGGACAAAACCTGATCTCCCTCAGCTCAGCATACCGGGACTTCATCGGAGTATCCGCCGGCGACACCGTTGAAGTGGACCTGGAGCTGGACACGCAACCCCGCATTGTGGAAGTCCCCGAGGACCTCGCTGCAGCAATGGCGGCGGAACCGGCTGCCGTGGAGTTTTACGCGACGCTAAGCTACAGCGCGCAGCGGCGGTACGTGGAGCCGCTGGGCGGGGCCAAGACGCCAGAGACGCGGTCCCGGCGTATTGCCAAGGTAGTGGCGGATCTCAAAGCCGGAAAGAAATAACCGTCCGGTCTTCGGCGTCCCTGCCGGTTTCGACGGCGACCGCGCTGTAGTCCGTTATGTGCAGTACGCCGGCGGGCAGCGGGCCGGTGTTAGGTCCCACTGCCACTGTGCGGATTCCGGCGGCCACCCCAGCGGCGATCCCCGCCGGAGCGTCTTCGAACACCAGGGCGTCCGCAGGATCCACGCCGAGATAGGCTGCGGCCTTCAGGTATCCCTCAGGATCCGGCTTGCCGCGGGTCACCAGCTCAGCCGCGACTGCGATGGCTGGCATAGGCAGTCCGGCTGCTTCCATCCGGATGTCAGCCAGGACGCGGTCAGCGGACGTGACCAGGGCAACGGCATCCGGAGGCAGGGCTGCCAGCAGCCGGCCGGCGCCGTGCAGGGCCACAATGCCATCAGTGCGGAGGCGTTCCATCGCCCCGAGTTCCGCCGTCAGTGCCGCGACGTCGGCGCCCGCTGGAGCAAACCGGGTGACAGTATCGCGCGCCTGGACGCCGTGCGAGGTCTGGAGTATTTCTTCGAGGTCCAAGCCATAGCGCGCAGCGAACTCACCCCAGACCTGCTCCACCACAGCAGTGGAATCGACCAGGGTGCCGTCCATGTCAAAGAGGACGGCGCGGCAAGTCAGCGTGCGGGTTCCGGCCGGGGTGGAGACAGTCATGATCCCCATTCTCCCCGTTGGGTGTCAGCTTTCGCGCCCCGGGATGTACTGGACGGCCCACCTGTTGCCATCGGGATCAGCAAAGTACACGAAGTGGCCCCAGGCCTGCACGTCCACATCGCTGACGTCCACCCCGTTGTCTTTCAGGTGCTTGTGGGCGGCGTGGATGTCGTTGACCACCAACTGAAGGTTCGATCCGGTGCCGGGAGGCGCGTCACTGAGCCCTTCCCCGATGCAGATCGAGCAGGCTGAGCCGCGGGGCGTCAGCTGCACAAAGCGGATGGAGTCCGAGGGGCGCTCATCGAAGTCCGCGTTGAACCCCACCTTGTTGACGTAGAAATCCTTGGCGCGGTCCACGTCCGATACAGGGACAAACACAAGTTCCAGTTTCCAGTCCATCCGCACAGGCTAGCGGCGGGACGAGGAATGGAAAAGGCTTGTGGGCTACCCGGCGATGCCGTAGAGGCGGTCGCCCGCGTCCCCGAGACCGGGAACGATGTACGACTTCTCGTTGAGCTTTTCGTCGATGGAAGCCAGGACGATGGTGACGTTCGCGCCGGAGAGTTCTTCCTCCAGCTTGGCCAGGCCCTCCGGTGCGGCCAGGAGGCAGATGCAGGTCACGTCCGAGGCGCCGCGCTTGAAGAGGAACTTGATGGCTTCGCGCAGGGTACCGCCGGTGGCCAGCATGGGGTCCAGGACGAAGATCTGCCGGTCGGTGAGGTCCTCGGGGAGGCGCTCGGCGTAGGTGATGATGTCCAGGGTTTCCTCGTCGCGGGCCATGCCGAGGAAACCGACTTCCGCGGTGGGGACGAGTTTTGTCATGCCCTCGAGCATCCCCAGCCCGGCGCGCAGGATGGGGACCACCAGCGGGGTGGGCTTGGTGAACGCGGTACCCACGGTGGTGCTGACCGGAGTTTCGATGGTGACGGGTTCGGTGCGGACCTCGCGGGTGGCCTCGTACGCGAGCAGGGTCACCAGCTCCTCCGTCAGCTGCCGGAAGACCGGGGACGGAGTGTTCTTGTCCCGCAGGACGGTGAGCTTATGGGCGACCAGGGGGTGGTCCACAACGAGAGTGCGCATGCGTCAAAACTATCACCCGGTTGCTCGGCGCTTCCCCAAGCGTCAGCTGCCTGCGGCCCTCCGGGAGGAGCCGCCGTCGCTCCTTCCTGAGGAGCCGCCGTCGTACCCTGCTGTGCCCGCGCCCTGCTGCGTTTCGCCGCTGTGGTCCTCGCGGATGGCGGGATGCTCGAAGGTCGGGGCCGGTCCGGCGTGCTCGCGCCTGCGGATGAGATGGAACAGCCGGTGGGCAAGAATCACCATGCAGACCCAGGCGAGGCCGAGGAACCATCCGGCCATCACGTCCGTGAGCCAGTGGTGCCCGAGGAAGACGCGGCTCAACCCCATGGCGATGATGAAGATGGCACCGGCCGTGATGGCTGTGATCCTGGCCCAGAGGATCTGGAACTGCAGGCACATGATGTAGACCAGGACGCCGATCACCACGGTGGTGTTCAGGGTGTGGCCGCTGGGGAAGGACGGCGATGTTTCGTAGGGCGGCACTGCCTCTGAATGATCGGGGCGGGTCCTGCCTACCAGTCGCTTGCCGTACGTGGTGGCCAGCGTGGAAACGAGCGCTGCCCCGCCCACCAGGACAATGGGACGCCACGTCCGGCTCAGGAAAGTCAGCCAGGCGGTGAGGATGCTGGCCAGGATGGGCATGCCGATTCCGCCGCCCACGTTGGTGAAACCGGTGACGAAGGCGTCGACTTCCGGATTCCGCAGCGTCTGTGAATATTCCAAGGTGGGAATATCAAGGCTGGCAAGCCCTTCGTCATCCACCACATTTGAGTAGACCTCTGCCCCCAGCAGGGCCAGGGTGAGCACCAAAGCGCCGCCGATGACCATCGTCAGCCACAGTGCGGCATACGGCTTGATCCACGTCTCCACGCGTTCTCTGACGGTGCTCACTATTCCTCCCGGCGGATGTACGTCACGGCCTGTGGGTATCCTTCGAAACTATCATTGAGCCATGGTCTCCGCAGAAAAGAATCACCACGAGTGGATGGGCCTTGCCCTGGCGGAGGCACGAAGTGCCCTGGCGACGGAGGACGTTCCCATCGGCGCAGTGATCATAGGGCCCGACGGCGGCGTGCTGGGTTCCGGACGGAACCAGCGGGAGGAATTGGGAGACCCCACCGCCCATGCCGAGGTGGTGGCCATCCGTGAAGCGGCGGCGCGGCTGCGCGAGCTGTCTCAGGCATCCGGTAGCAGCGGAGACGGCTGGCGGCTGGCCGACTGCACGCTGGTGGTAACGCTGGAACCGTGCGCCATGTGCGCGGGCGCCATTGTCCTGGCGCGGATTCCCCGCGTGGTGTTTGGGGCGTGGGATGAGAAGGCTGGGGCGGCAGGTTCGGTGTTTGACGTCCTCCGCGAGCGCCGGCTCAATCACTGGGTCGAGGTTTATGGTGGGGTGCGTGAGGCCGAGTGCGGCGGGCTGCTGCGGGACTTTTTTGCGGGGCACCGCACGGGGATTTAGGCGGCCCGTTCTCCTGTTTCAAGTTCGCGCCGGGTCATCTTGGGGTGCGTCATGGGGAGACTGCTTCCAGCACAAGCCGGGCCGACTGGTCCCACCCCGGCAACCTGTTCCGGGTTTCCAAGGCTGCCGCCCGCCACGCGTCCCTGGTGCTTGTGTCCTGCAGCCAGTTCCGCAGAACCGCCGCGAGGAGAGCCGGGCCTTCCGGGCCGTCAGTTCCCGGAAAGTGCACTGCTGTTCCAGGCAGCGTTCCGCTTTTGCCTTGTTCCGGCGCCGCAAAGCCCAGGGCCTCCACTGCGCCGGTCCCTGCGCGCACCACCACAGGAATTCCATGTGCCAGCGCTTCCGTGACCACCATGCCGAACGCCTCAGCCTTGGAAACCAGGACGCTCAGGTCCGCGCGGTTCCATTCGTCTTCGAGATCCTGCCCCTTCCGTTCCCCGGCAATCCGGATACGGTCCTGCAGCCCGTGTGCGGTGACAGCTGCCCGCACACGCCCGGCGTAGTCCGGGTCTGCCTGGTCCGAACCCACCAGTGCCGCCGTCCATTCAAGTTCCCGGATAAGAGCCAGGGCTTCGACCACCAGCACCTGGTCCTTGTTCGGCAACAGGGCGGCCACGGTAATGATGTGGGGCGGAACCGAGCCTTCCGCCCGGTGTGCCCTTTCAGTCCCGGGAAGGGCGAGGCGCAGCCCCCGCAATCCGTGCCGCTTCTTCAGGACGTCAGCCGCCCAACTGCTGGTACAGATGACTCCCGAGGCCGCGCGAAGGGCCCGGGCCTCGCGTTCCAAGGACCCTGCTCCGGACTCTTCGGGCACGGGCATGTGCACCAGCACCCACGTTTCCTGCCCGGCCTTCGCCGCAAATTCAAGCTCGTCCGGGACGCCTACGGCGACGAGCCCGTCCACGATGGCCACTGGTTCCCCGGGTCCTGTCTCCCGTTCCCAGGCGCCGATAAGGCTGCCCAGCCGGCGTCGTTCCTTTGCTGTGGACTCCGGCCAGGAACCTTCGACAGGGAGGACTTCCACCGCTGCACCCAAGGCCCTCAGACCCTCCACCAGCCGGGCGTTGTAGACATTGCCGCCGGAGTTGTGGCGGATGTTGGCGGGCACAAGCAGCCGAAGAGGGCGCATGGGATCAGGCTGCGGAAAGGTCCAGCGAGTACGTGGCCCACGCGTCGGGGTTCTCCCGCAAGGTGACGTCGATGCCGGCGAGCTGGCCGCCGTCGTCGTCTTCCTTCAGCTTTTCCGCAACGGACTGCGCAATGTACTCAGCCAGCGCCTCCGTGGTGCTGAGCTTGCCTTCAAAATCCGGGTGCTCGTCCAGGTTGCGGTAGTTCAGGCCGGCCAGCACCTCCTCGATGAGGGTGCCCGCGGCGCCGATGTCCAGGACGATGGCGTTGTCGTTGAGCGTCCGACGGCGGAACGTCACCTCTGCGACAAAGGTGGCCCCGTGCAGGGCCTGGGCAGGGCCGAAAGCCTCCCGGGGAAGGCTGTGGGCGATCATAAAATGGCGGCGGACGGTCAGGCTGAACATGGCTACCTCTGGTCTGTGGGGGCTTGGAGTTTACGGCTGGCTTCGGCTTCCCGGGATTCTTCATCCTGGGGGTACTCGATAACGTGGCAGAGGGCGTCCCGCGTGCCGTCTGCGAGTTCCTGCACCACGTCCGGAAGTTCGGCGAACGGAGACGACCCGGTCAGGAACGCGTCGAACACCGGATCCGCCAGGAGGGATACGGCCAGGTCCAGGCGGTCGGCATTGGTCCTGCGGTGGCGGCGTGCGCGCGCCACTACTCCTACCTGGCTGGCCCTGATGGAGAGGCGGCGGGCGTGGAAGTCCTCGCCCAGCGGCAGCGTGACCTCGCGGTTGGCGTACCAGGACATTTCGATGACGTCACCCTCATCACCCACCAATTGGAGGCTGCGCTCCAGCCCTTCCTGGGAAGCAGAACAATGGAAGACAATGTCGCAGTCAGCGAGGGCGTCATCCGGGTGGGTGAACTCCACGCCCACGGTGTCTGCCAGTTGTTTGCGCGCCGGGTCCAGGTCGACAAGCTGGAGGCGCTGCAGTGGAAAGGTCCTCAGCAGGGCGGCAACCATGCCACCCACGAGCCCTGCACCCACAACAGCCACGCGATCACCGAGACGCGGACCGGCCTCCCACAGGGCGTTGACCGCTGTTTCCACTGTTCCGGTCAGGACCGCGCGCGGGGACGGAACATTGTCCGGGATCCTGGTGAGGGCATCCAACGCCACCACGTACCGGTCCTGATGGGGATTGAGGCAGAACACGCGCTGGCCGATCCACTCCGCCGGCCCTTCTTCTACAACACCCACCGACAGGTAACCGAATTTCACCGGACCCGGGAAGTTCCCCTCCTGATGCGGGGCCCTCATCTCCTCTGCAACCCGCGGCGGGACCGAACCGTGGTGAACCACCATCTCGGTGCCTTTGCTGATCCCCGAGTACAAGGTGCGGACCAGGGCCTCACCCTTGCCGGGGGCGGGGAACTCCTCGGGCCGGAGCTCGCCGTGCTCCCGGGCAGTAGTCCAGTAAGCCGTTGCATGAATTGGCGCGCGTGAGTTAGTCATCTTGCTGATGAATCTAGCGGCCCGCGTGCGTCGGGGAAAGTTGGGCAGCTACTTTGACAACCACGGAGTCCTCCTCACGATCGTTCACGTGACGCCCGTATTCGCCTCGCGCATCGTGTTCCGGAAACGTTCTTCCGGGATCGGGTCACTAGGCGGGTTGTCTCGCGACAGGAACCAGTCCGCGAAGGTCTCTTCGGGAATCTCGTCGTCAAAAAGTTCCTTGGGGAAAGGCGGTTCGTCCGGCGGAGGGCAGACTTCGGAAAGGTCGTCCGGCGGTGTCGGTACTCCGGAAAGGTCCTCCGGCGGTGTCGGCACTCCGGAAAGGTCATCGGGAAGTTCCCATAGGTCGAGGAGGTCATCGAAGGCGCGGATGTTTTCCGGCACGGCGGCGTCTGGCCAGCGGGGTGGTTCCCAGTCCTGGTGTTCGCTTTTGTAGTGGCGGCCGGTGGGTGAGGTCCAGCCGGGTGGTTCGGTTTTGCTGGCCGGGGTGGGTTTCCAGCCGCTGGTGTGGCGGAGTTTGTGGTGCTTCGGACAGGGTTGTCCCAGGTTCGGTATCCCGGTGCTGCCGCCCTTGGCCCAGGCGAGAATATGGTCCGCCTCGTTATCGAGGGAGCTGTTGCTGCAGCCGGGGAAGGGGCATTTGCCGTCCCGCAGCCTCAGCCATTGCCGCATCGCCTTGCTCACCCGGTAGCTGGTCCGGCCGATCTCCAGCGGCGCCCCGTCCCGGGGGTCCACCAGGACCCGGTAGAACGAGGCGGCACCATCGGCGACGAGCCTGCGGGCCATCGAGGGCGGGATCGGCCCGTGCCCGTCCAGTATTGCCGGCTCATCGGTCATGCCCATCAGGGATAAGGCCGGCACGGTGACCAGCACCTGCGCCCGGATCGGTGATCGTGGGCCGGGAGCGGTTCCGGAACTGGTTCGATCACCGGCAAATTCACCACCATCAGCAGGGCTGTCCGCCCCGCAGCCGTCGAGGCTGTCGCCACTGGTACTGTCAGCACCGCCACCCACGGTGGTGCCGGTGGTGAGGAGTCCCTCGGCGAAGGTATCGGCTTTAAGCTGGGGCATGGTGCGGGTTTCGTACGGGCCTTGCTTGCCGCGGGCAATGGCGGTGAGCCGGTTCCAGATTGCCGAGGTCTGGTCCGCAGGCAGGAGCGCGGCGACCCAGGCCATCCCGTCGTTGTCCGGCCAGTACTCCACCCGCCGGTCCGCCACACTCCTGGCATGGCGTTTTTCCAGGCTTTCGGGGTGGTGGCGTTCCCGCCAGGCCCGGGCCCTGGCCTTGAACCGGTACGCCGGCATCTCCCCGATCGGACACCCGCGTGCCGCGCCCGGCGCGTCCGGGTCCAGGAAATGGGCCTCCAACGCCGCCGCCGCGGCCGCATCGAGGCAGGAGGTCTGCTCCACCATGGTCCGGGCATGGGCCCAGGACATCGTCCCGGCCTGCAACGCCGCCAACGCCCGCGGCAACGACGTGGTCAACGCATGGGACTCAGCCAGCAACGCCCCCGCCGCCCGGTCACCGATCGCCAACGCACACCCGACCTCGGCCACCAGGCTCCGGTCCTGCGCCGTGGCCTCCTGCGGAGACGACGCCGGACCATTCAACGCCCTCGTGGCCCCGGCCAGCACCGCCACCGCCAACGCCTTCACCGCCGCGATCTTCGCCTCCGACCGCCCCACCGCCGCGAGAACATCCACCGCCGCATCAGCCAACCGCTGCAACGGATCATCATCGGGACCGCCAGGGGCAGCGCCTCCCGAAGCGTCCGGGCCGGACACAGCAGCATCCTGGCCTATCAGCGCAGCCATAAAGGCAGCGACCGAGGCCTCAATAGCTCCCTCGGCCTGCACCACCGCCGAATCCGTTTCCATACCTCCATCATCCTGAAGGGGTATGACAAAACCGGGCGCTTCCGAACGCGCAGCGAGCGCACCAATGACGTCCTCCGCCTGCACCACCACCCGGTCCGTTCCCATACCTCCATCATCTTGCGGGGGTCTGACAAAACCGGCCCTCTAACCGGTCCCTGCCAAAGACTTTTCAAACTTTTCCCGCTCACATTGAGCGTGGATGTGGAGTTTGCCGATCAATGTCGGCCTTTTGTGATCGCTCTTTGTCGCACCACTGCACGTCGGCTGTCTTGAATCTCTAGGGATTCGAGGCGCCCAGGTTACGAGACACGGTTGAGTCGGGCCACGGGCAGCTTCGATTGCCCGTAAGGGATTCCACCTGACGCTCCCTACAGGTGACGCAGACATCTGCACGCGGTTCTGTATAGTCAGCGCCATGTCAGCCAAGAAGAGCACAGGCAGGATGCTTCTGATCTCAGGCCTCATGATAATTGCCGCAGCGTTGCTGGCCGGAGGACTGAGTGCGCTGCATGGACCGATTTGGCTAGTGGTGGTTCCTTCAGTCCTCACCGCCAGCTTCGTAACTTCAATGTGGCTTAGCAATATGAAAAAGGCACCCTGACTATAGCCTCGCCAGACGACTAACCGCCTCGCATGACCTAGGGTTTTTGAGGCTCAAAGGTTACGGGACAGGCTGAGCGGGCTACACCCAGCTTCGGGTGCACGTAAGGGGATCCCTTACGGGACGCACCGAACACCGGCGCTAACCTGATGAATAGATGGTTCAGTTTGCCGCACCAGTTTTAGGGCGCAAAGGAGATGCCGAGGTGGTCGAACGCCAGATGCTAAATGTTCCCGATCTGGTTGGGCAGCCTGTCCATATCGCACAGGAGACTGCGGCGAACCTTGGGTTCGGTCTCGCAGCCGGGGACCCTGATGGTCCAGGCCTTCGCTCGCGCACGTGGCCAGGGCTATTCTGGGTGACCTCCCAAGATCCTCCGGCAGGGTCGGTCCTTGCGCGGGGCAGCCAAATTCAGATCACCTTCGTTCAGGACGGTCAAGCCCGAAGCGACGTGCCGGAGCAGACGGGCGGGCCAACCCCCTCATTGCAAACCCATGCGGAGGGCGACACGGAGTCGTGAGTTATCCGGTGAGGGATCCCCTATTGAACGCGGAAGCGCCCGTTAGCCCACCGGCTTACGGACACTCCTTTGGATTATCCGATGCCATGAGAGACACTCTTCGTTTTGGGGTGCCGGCCCATGGGCAGGGCTAGGGTGGAGCTTAGTAGGAAGGGGGCCGTTGTGGCCTATGTTCCGGCGTCCATGAGCGGGGCTCAAAGATTCGAGGGTTACTGGCTTCTCGAGGTGAGTGGGCAACTCATCCTGCAACTCGTCCTGGATTTCCAGGTGACTCTGGTTCTCGGACATTTCAGAATCACCATCGAGGAGAGCTTCGTTCTTGAGCACCCCGATGGCACTTCACATGTAGTCGAACCGGGCGGCGGTTTCGACCAGCTCAGTCCCGTTCTGCCGCTCTCGCGCTCCAAGGTGGTTGCTGAGGCAAGAGCCTTCGACGACGGACGGCTTGAAATTGTCATCCAGGACGGCTTCCGGCTGAGCGTGGTGCCGGAATCCGAGTCGGCGTACGAAGCGTGGAACGTCACTGGTCCAGACGGACTACTGATCGTGTCCACGCCCGGAGGTGAGCTGGCCCTTTGGGGCAGCTCGTAGAGGGATCCTTCAGCGGGCGACAGCTGTGGCGGTCGGTAGGGTTGAAGCCATGGGGGAGAAGAATTATGAACAGCTCGGCCATTGGGTGTTGCGCCAAAAGAGGGTGAATACACCATGAAGGATGGCGCTAGCTCAGATGCGGAGCAGACAGCCATTCCGGAGGGGTTGACGGAAGAGGACCTCAGGCTGGGCAAGGTAGCTTGCCGGCGGGTCGAAGTCGTCAAATGGATCGCCCTGGCACTCTGCATCGGCATTGCCATCTACACGTTCACGAGTGTTCCCTGGGAAACCAGGATGCCGTACGACGGAAAGTACGACAGGAGCGGCAAGGGGCTCCCCATGCAGGTTGCGATGTTTCCCGCTCCGGCTGTGCTTGTCGGATTCCTGCGTTCGGGAAGGAATACCGATGCATATCAGATGGGCAAAGGTTCACGCATTGCGACCTACATCCTCATACCTGCTGTGGCTATTGGCTGTGCATGGGGCCAGTGGATCATGGCGGAAGGAATCCTGATTGCAGGCGGAGCGCTCCCCGGATAGGAAATCCCAGCCGAAGGACCGCCGTGCGGTATGCCCAGCAAATCTCGTCCTGGGCGTCTACTAACTCTAGGGAGTTGATGCCCCGCGTTTGTGGCGCAGGAGTCAACTGTCGCGTAAGGGGATCCTCCAACGGACGCGCAGGTGTCACCCGCCAGGGCAGCGTTTTCAAGTGCAGCCACGGGCCGCGCTGGCCTGTTGTTCCAATCGTGTCGAGTCAGTACAGAGCCCAGCCAGGGGCAGCAGGGTTCATCGTTCTCGCCATATCCACAAAGGCTTCATCGTTGGCGTCCAAGTACCCGGAAGGGTGAAGGAAGTAGATTTGCCGGTCATATGCCGCTGCAAAAGTGGAGAACATAGCAGAGATCGAGAGGTATTCGAGAGGATGCTCTATCTCGTCCAGCATGAAGTGATGAACGTGACCTTGGGTGGCTGCATTGTCTGAGCAATCAACGGCATAAAAATCGCCTCCTCCATTTGCCAGCAAGGGAAGCCAATCCTCCCTCCATCGGGGATCCGATTTGAACGTGGCATAGTTGGTGAGCGCCTCATTAAGGTCAGGGAAGTAGAAGCCAGGCACTATGTGCATGTCATCAAGCTTTGCGCCAGGGTAGTCCAGGGTTCCGTTATGCCACTCATAGAGTGTTGCCAGGCCGTCCGGAGCGGCTAAGCCGGCTGTGCTTAGTTGTCGGCAAACGTCAGATCCGGCAATGCCTCCTTGCAGTACTTGAAGTACCGGGCGCTGCATATAGGACAGATGTCTGGCGATAATCTGCAGGGACTCGTTTAGGCTCTCGCTCATGGTAGGAACCTAACAGTTCACCGACTGTGCGTCCGGTGAGGCAATCCCTTATCGTGTGCGAACCTTCAGCGTGCATTCTTGCCGCCAGCAGCTGAGCCCGACTGACCGACCAATTTCCGCGGTCGTCTGTGATTGAATCTAGGCGGTGATCCTGACGCCAAAAGACCACAGGTGGGTGACGGAGAAGAATGAATGTTTCACCCCTTGACGAGTTTCTAACCCGGGAGCTCAACGACTTCATCCGGGCTCAGCTTCTCGCCACAATCGAACAGTTACAGAACGGCCAGCGCTACTTTACGTACAACACATTCAATGTGCTGCTCGACGTGGAATCGGGCACAGCAACTGTTGAAGACGAGCTTGACGTCGATCGCCAAAGCAAGGTCGCCCTTGATGATTTCCGGAAGCTTCTGCGAGCCGTAACGGATTCGTGAGCCGCTCATCCTATATGTGGATCCCTTACCGGACGTCGGAGCGTTGCAAGCTGGCCGACTTTTTGTGGTCAGGGTTTTGAGTCGTCGTGCTCGCGGGTTACTTAGTGAATTCGTGGTCTAGTACTTTGCCGGTTTCGCCATCGATAGTCACGCGGTACCCATTCCAGGTATTCGCGAAAACTGCGCCGTCAACAGATAGGTCCATAGAGACGTAGCATTCCCGAGAATCTGCCTCCGGAAGGTCTGCGATCCAGACTAGTGCTCCTTGTTCCCTGAATTTTGCTAGATTGCGGGCGGGACCCTCGCCCATCTCCATGTAGTCCAGGAGGACAATGACCGAGTTCTCGGCTGGAAGCTCTTTGATGTCTAGAACGGTCACCCCAAGGACTTTGCCGTCATCATTGATGCCATTGAACATGCAGGAAGCCTACGCTGCCCACGGCAACCAGGTGTGCGGACAGCTCCTGGCATATGCGCCGCTGACATCTGAAACTGTCAACGAGCGTCGCGATGTTGCGGAGTCGGGGCAGGCAACCGCAGTTCGCCGGCGCCGGCAGGCGTTTGAAGCACCAGAGCGCGCGTGGGCGCCCTTGAGGGATCCTCCACGGGCACTTATTCCGATGCTTCGCGAGCGGTCAAGGATGCGAGGGCCTCACCTGGCTCCACGTCGTAGCCTGTTGCCCGAGGGCCGGACCAGTTGAGCCCCACACGTAGCCCATCTCGTTCCAGACCGGTCAACCACCTTGATCGCCACTCACTGAGAGGGATCATGACTTTCTCGAAGCCGGCATAGTCCTGGACATTAGAGACGATCCGCTCTGCTCGTGAACTCAGAGACCAAAAGGGCATGCTACGAAGTCCATCGCTTCCGAGCGGGGATGGAAAACCGTGAGCGTCCCTGATCGTCCAGACTTGCTGTTCGCGGACGACTTCCTCGAAGAATGCAATTGCGTTCGCGCTGCTAATTGTCATAGCGGCATCGTCTCAGACTCTCCGAAACACATTCTTCACCGAACACTTAAGAGCTTGGTTCCGCGGCCGCTGCGCTACGGTGCGTCTCATGTGCCAGCATCCGTTACCTTGCTAGTCGTCCCAGGTGAATCTGGAAAGCTCCCAATCGCCGTTGACGCTCTCGCGGTTGGCCTCTGTTCCTGGAGGCATCGTCGCCAGCTCATTCAGGGAAGGATCATGATCAGTCACATGCCGGATATGCGTAACCACCAAAGCCCTTTGATCGTTCGGATCCCCCACGCCGTCAGCAACAGCCCACCCGCCCTCTGGATCGTGAAGGACCTGAAGTGCCGGCATAACGCCGTCAAGAACTGAACGCATGACCACAGCGCCCAGATCGGCAGGAAACTCATTATTAGGGAAGGGCCAAGGCAAATACTGAAACATCTCATGATTCATCGGCTTATCATCACATCCAGCCCAGACCTGCGCCCGTAAGTCGGTCCTCCATCGGGACAATCCGGTGCTGAGCTGCGCCCTCGCAAAGCCGCTAATCAAGGTGTCCCGTATACCCTGCCCGCAAAACTGCCCGGTGAAGGCGCCCTAAACGCTACACACCCAAGCGTCTCAAAACCCTTAGGAAACGAGACCGCCCATCCGGCGAACAAGAACCCGCGCGGTCAAGACCTGGGTTCCAGTGCAATCACGCTACTTTCTTTGACCGCGGCCATTCTCATAACTACGTCTCGAAACTTGCTGCTTAGATTGCCGTACTAACCATCAGTTATAAGACACTTCAAGATAGCCATGACGAAACTTATTGGATACGCACGAGTTTCGACACGGCAGCAGTCCGCCAACCGGCAGCGGACGGATCTACTTGCCGCCGGCGTCCGACGCGATGACCTCTACATCGACCACGGAGTCTCCGGAGCACGCTCTTCACGACCCCAGTTCGATCAAGCACTTGACGCGCTCATGGAGGGTGACATCCTCGTCATCACGATTTTGGACCGGCTCGGGCGATCCACTCAAAACATGCTCACTTTTGCCGATGAACTCCGCGGCAGGGGTGGGGGTCTTCGTGTCCTGAATCTCGGCGGAGGTGACGTCGACACAACGACACCCATGGGGTCGATGCTGTTCACCATTATGGCCGCCCTTGCGCAGATGGAACACGAGATCAAGCGCGAACGCATCACGGATTCGATCGCCAAACGCAGGGAAGCTGGAAAGGACCTCGGCGGCAGACCCCTCCGGTCACGACAGCCAGATTCGAAACGCACTCCGCCTGGTCGAAGGCGGTGAGCCCGCGGCGCAGGTCGCCCGCGACTTCGGAATGTCCCGGGCAACCTTCTACAGGCGGTCACGAGCACTCATGAACCAGCACGGCGACATTTAGCGCCGCAAGCCCTTTACCGCCAACATTCACAAGCATGGATGTTTCACCCAGCTTTGAGACTCCTTTCATGTACCAACGGCCAGGCCTCGCACACACCGCACATGCCACCGTCGCATGCAGTAGGGAAGGCGATCGAGCAAGGACTGACAAGGGGGCAAGGGCCTATCGAGTGCGCCCGTTTTGGGGTTGGGCGCCTCGCTCCGGTACCCTATTGAGGTTGGTGACGTGTCCGAGCGGCCGAAGGTGCAACACTCGAAATGTTGTTTGGTGTAAAAGCCAACGTGGGTTCAAATCCCACCGTCACCGCCAATTAGCGAGGCCCTGCTTCCCTTCTAAGAAGGGGAGTCAGGGCCTTTGCTGTACCTGGTACCGGCCAACAGCCAGCCCAAGCTCCAGGCCCCGATACAAAACCCTCCATCGTCTCTGGCATTAATCGGCCAATCCTCCATCAGAAAGAGGGCCTTACGGAGGGGTGAAGGCATCCGGCGGCGGCAGCACCGCCGTCGGACTTCATCAGAAGATGGTGGAGCCATGCGCGAAAAGCAACAAAAGCTGATAGAGCGTTGACCGGAAAGCGCAGGAGGTGGTGGCGCGTTGCCCGAGGAGCGGCAGGAGCTGATGGCGCGTTTGCGTTCACGAACTACAGCTCCGCAAACACCCCGGCCGCCCTCAGCTTCAGAAGCTTAGCCATCGCCGATTTTCCGCGCGTTTACTGGCAAGAAGGCCCCTCCCCTACACACGTTCTGTCATAACCCGGTCCGGTTGATCCAGGGGAGGCGCGCATCAGTCGTTGCCCGTCGACAGGAACATGGGGGCGTGGTAGTTTTCCCGTGATCGTGATCTTTCAACAGGAGGTGAGTCCCATGAACGCAGTATCCATATTGGGCGCTCCCCTGGAGTCCATGATCGCGCGACACAAATAGTCGCCGCCGGGAGCGCCGTAACAGGCAATTCGCGAAAGGCGACTCCCATGAATGAAACATCTTCTTCCCCTCGAAACACCGTTTTGAAGACGGCTTCCAAGCCGCAAAAGCCAAGCCAGGGTCGGGCACTGGTCCTCGGCGGCGGCGGATCAACAGGAAACGCCTGGCTAGTCGGCATTATGGCCGGGCTGTCCGATGCCGGGCTGGACGTCACCACAGCCGATCTGACCATCGGAACTTCTGCCGGTTCCACAGCCGCAGCCCAGATCTCGGGCGCGACCCCCGCCGAACTGTTCGACGCAATCCTTGCCACCGCGCCGCCACAACGGCCCGTTCCGGCTGGAGCCGCCCCGCAAAGCGCTCGCACCAAGCCCGTAGTTGACCACCTGGAGAGGATCAACAAAATCATCGCCTCCTCCGAGAGTGCGGCTGACATGCGACGAAAAATGGGCGCCGCAGCACTGGAGATGGAGGCGGCGTCGGACGGTACCTGGCAGGCACAATGGCGCACCATCGTCGCCTCGCGGCTGCCGAATCAGCACTGGCCCCAACGAAGGGTCCTCATCACGGCGGTCAATGCCCGGACCGGTGAACCGGCGGTGTTCGACAGCCACAGCGGAATCGACCTGGTGGACGCCGTCGCCGCGAGCTGTTCCAGCGGCCTTCCCTACAGGATCGGCGGAACCCCCTACATCGACGGCGGCTACCGGTCCAACGCCGAAAATGCCGACCTGGCTGCCGGGTACAGCAGGGTGCTGGTGCTCTCCCCCTTCGGCGGAAGATCGCTGGCGCCGCTGCACTGGGGCGTGCAGCTGGCAACCCAGGTGGATGAGCTCCGTGTGCACGGCAGCTGGATCGAGACGATTTTCCCGGACAGCAGCTCGGAACATATGTTCGGCGCCAACGCGATGGATTTCACACTTCGTCCGCCCGCCGCCCAGGCCGGTTATGAACAAGGTAAGGCCCTGGCCGGGCAGCTGACCGGGTTCTGGCGCTGAGTCCCGGTCCCCGCGCTGAGGCTCCTCATCGCGGGGACCGCAAGGCCGTTCACCGGCATAGGGGAAGAGCAAGCGCCCAGGCTTGGACAACGAACCGAAAAAGAACCGCTGAATTGGGGTTCCCTCACAAATTCCGGCGGACCATGGCTGGATACCATGGGCTGACCGGACAGAGCCGTCCGGAACCGATCGACGCAGAAGGAACCCATGACCGCGGTTACGGTGGACGACATCCTCTCGGATCTTCCCCTGGGGTTTGCAAGCCTCATCCTCCGCCCGGCGAACGGTTCCGCGATCGAACGTTTCCTGATCGCAGACGCTGAGGACGAGATGCCCGACGGCGCCGGCGCCTTTGTCCTGTTGATTGGGGTCCGCGGGCGGTCGGCTTTGCCCGCGTTGCGGCGGCTCCTTCAGAACCCGCCCCCGGTGGTCGCCGTCAAAGGAAGTATTGAAGAGCTCTCCGAGGCTGAGGAACTGCTCCGTGACGCAGGCACCGGCCTGCTCCTCGTGAACCCTGCCGCCGACTGGGACCGTCTGCTCTCCATCGCCAAGGACAGAATCCAGCCGCGCAGCTACCAGAGCGAAGTGCTGACGCTCCTGGAAGAAGACCTTTTTGCCATCGCCCAGACCACCGCCCGGCTCACCTCGAGCCATGTGGTGATCGAGGACGCCGCCAACAAGGTTCTGGCATACTCCACCGTCTCCAACGACATCGATGAGCTTCGCAAAGCCTCCATCCTGGCCCGCCGGGGTCCCCGGAAATACGAGCTGCTGCTGAAGGACCTCGGTGCCTACCGGGAACTGCACGGCACACGGCTCCCGGTCCGCGTGCCGGCGAGGCCCCAGGACGGGCTGCGCGAGCGGGTGGCCATCACTCTCTTCGCCGGGGACCGGATCATGGGCTACATCTGGCTGCAGGAGACCGGCGGCGGCTTCGGCCCCGACGTCGACCATGTGCTGAAAGGCTCCGCCGCCCGGACCTCGGCCGAGCTGATCCGTTACCGCAACCAACAGTCAGTGCACATGCGCGAAGACCGGATTGCCCGGATCCTCTCAGGCCCGGCGGAGGCAGCAGCCAGCGCACACAGCGAGAAGATCCCCGCAGAACGCCCGGCCGCGCTGATCCTGATCGGAATATCGGATGCCGAAGCCCAAGCGGATGACGCCGCCCTGAAGCACGGCGAGCTTGCCAACCTTGCGTCCATCCACGCGGCTGCCTACAAGGCGTCGGCCATTGTGGGGCAGTTCAAGGGGGACACCGCGGTGATCGTTCCAGGCCTGCAGTCCGCAGCAAAGGAACCGGGGCTCCGGGCCCTCGCCGAGTCCATCGTGCGCGATGCGCGCAAGCACCTGGGCATCACCCCCTTTGCGGCAGTGGGACCCGTTGTCCCCGACCTGTTGTCCATCCATTCCGTCACGCGGATCGCGGAGGCGCTCCTGAGCTGCGTTGCCGGGTCCGCGCAAACGGCCGTTGCCACCGTCGACGATTTCGAAGGAGAGATCCTTTTCCGCGAGGCCGTGCAGAATTTCGCGGCCTCGGGCTTCCGCCACCGCAGCCTCTCGGCCCTCCTGCGGAAGGACCTTGAACTGGCGGAAACCCTCCGGGTCTACTTCGAATCATCCCTTGACGTCGCCGAATGCGCCCAGCGGATGAAGCTGCACAAGAACACGGTCTACTACCGGATCAGCAAGGCATCCAGGGTGACCGGCCTGGACTTCGGCAACCCCCGAGACTCCCTGGTGGCCTTGCTCCATATCCAGGAACAAACGGCTACCTCCACAGAACATCAAGGCAGGAAATGACAACGGCACTCCAGGCACCGCCGCTCGGCCCCCTCCTTGACGATCTTGTCCTCAGCCACCGGCCGCGGCACGAGACCGGCTCCGTTCCGGCAAACATCCCCTTCCTGGCAAAAGTTCCGTACAACTCGTTCGGGATTGCGGTCGCCACCACGTCGGGCCAGGTTTTCAGCTCCGGTGACGCGGACGTCCCCTTCTCCATCCAGAGCATCTCCAAAGTCTTCACCCTGGCCATGGCGCTCCGGGGTGACACCACCGGGACACTATGGACCCGCGTCCTGCGTGAACCTTCCGGAACCGCGTTCAACTCGCTGGTCCAGCTGGAGGTGGAACACGGGATCCCGCGCAACCCCTTCATCAACGCCGGCGCGCTGGTGGTCACGGACCACCTGATGGAAGAAACGTCCGACGCCGCCACGCAGCTTCTGCGGTTCCTCACCGCAGAAGCGGGCAGCCCCGGGCCGTTCATCGATGAGGCGGCAGCGTCCAGCGAGCTGTCCGGCAGCAGCCGCAACCTGGCCCTGGCGCACTTCCTGAAGGATTTCGGCAACCTGAAGCAGACGGCGGAATCAGTGGTGGAGAACTACGTCCGCCAATGCTCCATCATGATGAGCTGCGTTGAGCTCGCCAAAGCCGGACTCTTCCTGGCCCGGGAAGGCCAGGGAAGGCTGGGGCCGGTCCTGTCGCCAAGCGATGCCAAACGCGTGGGCTCCATTATGCTGACGTGCGGCATGTACGACGCCGCCGGCGAGTTCGCCTACCGGGTGGGCCTTCCCGGTAAAAGCGGAGTGGGCGGCGGCATCCTGGTCATCGTTCCGGGTGAGTGCGCCATCTGCGTCTGGAGCCCCCGGCTGGACGCCAAGGGCAATTCCCTGGCCGGAACAGCCGCCCTCGCCGACCTTTCCGACCGCACCGGCTGGTCCGTTTTCTGACCTGCGTTTCCTTGCCTGCCATGTGAGCGCACCTCCCCACAACCCAGTTAGATCTCAACAGATCGAAAGGATCACCCATGCCCAACAACCCCAATGACGAGGTTGCAGCACACGAGATAGACGGTGGGCATGCGCATGCCTCCGAGACTGCCCTGCATGCCGAGGACAAGGGCTACCACAAGAATTTGAAGCCCCGGCAGATCCAGATGATCGCGATCGGCGGTGCGATCGGCACCGGCCTGTTCCTCGGTGCCGGCGGCCGCCTCAACGCGGCCGGCCCGTCCCTGGTCATCGCCTACGCGGTCTGCGGGTTCTTCGCGTTCCTGATCCTGCGCGCCCTGGGCGAACTGGTCCTGCACCGGCCCTCATCGGGCTCGTTCGTCTCCTACGCCCGCGAATTCTTCGGCGAAAAAGCCGCGTTCGTCTCCGGCTGGTTCTACTGGATCAACTGGGCCACCACCACCATCGTGGACATCACCGCCGCCGCCCTCTACATGCACTTCTTCGGCAACTACATCCCCTGGATGGCCAACGTCCCGCAGTGGGCCTGGGCCCTGACCGCCCTGCTGGTCGTCCTGGCCCTGAACCTCGTCTCGGTCAAGGTCTTTGGCGAAATGGAATTCTGGTTCGCCCTGATCAAAGTCGCCGCCCTGGTCATCTTCCTGCTCGTAGGCACCTACTTCGTCATCTTCGGCACCCCCGTCGACGGCCAACAAGTCGGCCTCAGCCTCCTGAGTGATAACGGCGGGATCTTCCCCAACGGCCTGCTGCCCATGATCATCCTCATGCAAGGCGTCCTGTTCGCCTACGCCTCCATCGAACTCGTCGGCACCGCCGCCGGCGAAACCGAAAACCCCGAAAAAATCATGCCCAAAGCCATCAACTCCGTGGTCTTCCGCATCGCCGTGTTCTACGTCGGCTCCGTCATCCTCCTGGCCCTGCTGCTGCCCTACACCTCCTACGAAAAAGGCGTCAGCCCCTTCGTAACGTTCTTCGGCTCCATCGGCATCCAAGGCGTGGACGTCATCATGAACCTCGTCGTCCTCACCGCCGCCCTGTCCTCTCTCAACGCCGGGCTCTACTCCACCGGCCGGATCCTGCGCTCCATGTCCGTCAACGGCTCCGCCCCCAAATTCGCCTCCCGGATGAACAAAGCAGGCGTCCCCTACGGCGGCATCGCCATCACCGCCGGCGTCTCCCTCCTGGGCGTCCCACTGAACTACCTCGTCCCCGCCCAAGCCTTCGAAATCGTCCTGAACATCGCCTCCGTCGGCATCATCATGACCTGGGCCACCATCGTCCTGTGCCAGATCCAACTCAAACGCTGGGCCGACAAAGGCTGGCTCGAACGCCCCTCCTTCCGCATGTTCGGCGCCCCCTACACCGGCTACCTCTCCCTGCTCTTCCTCGCCGGCGTCCTCACCATGGTCTTCATCGACTCACCCCTGACCATGCTCGTCACCGCCATCGCATCCGCCCTCATGGTCTTCGGCTGGTACGCCTGCCGCAAACGCATCCGCGAAATCGCCGAAACCCGCGAAGGCCACACCGGCCTCTCCCCCGTCATCGCCAACCCACCCGCCGAGACCTTCAGGTAATCCGGAAAACAACAACAGCCATCCAAGAACCCGAACAACAAAGAAAGACCATGACAACCGAACCCGCAGCAACCCTGACCGCATCACCCACCCGGCCTGCCGCCGTCGAGCCTTCCCGGCAGCACCACGCCCAGGAAGAGAAGGCACCACCGGCAACCAAGTCCGCGGGGCACGTCATAGTTGATTCGCTGCTGGCGCACGGCGTGGAACGCACGTACGTGGTGCCGGGCGAAAGCTTCCTGGACGTGCTGGACGGCCTGCATGCTTCGGACATCGAAACCATCGTGTGCAGGCATGAAGGCGGTGCGGCCTACATGGCCGAGGCCGACGGCAAGATGAACCAGCGCCCCGGAGTGGCCATGGTGACGCGCGGGCCGGGCGCTGCCAACGCGCACGTTGGTCTGCACACCGCGTGGCAGGACTCCACTCCCATGCTGCTGTTTGTGGGCCTGATCCCGTTCGCCCACCGCGACCGGGAGGCCTTCCAGGAGTTCGACATCAAGGCCTGGTTCGATACCGGTGCCAAGCGCGTCATGGTCCTGGACCACGCGGAGCGGGCGTCCGAGATCGTGGCCGAGGCGATGTTCGCCGCCATGAGCGGCCGCCCCGGCCCGGTAGTGGTGGGCCTGCCGGAGGACATCATCCGCCAGCAGATCGAGCCGGCGCTGCATCCCGCCATTCCCGTGGCCGCCGGCGGCATGAGCAGCACGGACGCCACGGCCCTCCGCGCTGCACTGGCGGAATCGCGCAAGCCATTGTTCGTCACCGGCGGCAATGACTGGACCCAGGAAGCGGCGGACCAGCTGACCGGCTGGCTGGAACGGCACCAGATCCCGGCAGTCGCCGAGTGGCGGACGCAGGGAACAGTGTCCTTCGATTCGCCCTCCTACGTGGGCCCCATCGGCTACGGCCGGCCCCGCCCCACGTACGACCTGCTGGAGGAAACCGATCTGCTGGTGTTTGTGGGAACGGTGCCGGGGGACGTCATCACGGACGGGTTCGTCTGCCGCCAGGACTGGAACAAAAAGAACTTCCTGGTGACCGTGGACCCGTCGCTCCGCGGGCGCTCCGGTCCGGTATCGCGGCAGATCCTCTCCAAGCCGGAGGCTTTTGTGCAGGACCTGGCCGGCATTGACCTGCCGGTGAAGGAAGAGTGGAAGGCGTGGACGGAGCGGATGCGGGGCGAGCAGGAGCACTTCGCCGCGTTGCCTTCGGCTGTCCCGGCAGCGGGGCAGGCCAGGATGGACACCCTGATGGCGAATCTCGTGCCGAGGCTGCCCGAGGATGCCATGGTGACCTTCGGCGCCGGGGAACACACCAACTGGGCCCACCGCTACTTCCCCACCCGCCGCTACGCCTCCATGATCAGTGCCCGCAACGGCTCCATGGGGTATTCGGTGCCGTCAGCCATCGCGGCTTCCCTGGCAGACCCGGAGCGCCGGGTGGTCACCATCGCCGGGGACGGGGAGTTTCTGATGAACGGCCAGGAACTCGCCACCGCCGCCCAGTACGGCGCCACTCCCTTGGTGGTGGTGATGGACAACCAGGAATACGGCACCATCCGGACCCACCAGGAACGGCACTATCCACAGCGCGTGTCGGGTACCCAACTGCAGAACCCCGACTTCGCTCTGATGGCCAAGGCCTTCGGCGGTTTTGGAATCACGGTCACCGAGGACAAGGACATTCCGGCCGCCCTTAATGCAGCGTTCGCCGCCATCGACCAGGTCGGCGTCTTCGCCCTGATCCACCTCATCGTCGAACAGCGCGTGAAGGCGTACTGAGATTAAGTGACAAACAGCAGCGGACGACGGCGGGAGGTCCCGCCGTCGTCCGCTGCTGTTGTGTGAGGAGTTCCGCCTACAGCCGGGTGTCGAAGGATCCGCAGAACACGTTGTCGTTGAACGTTCCCTGGAACGCGGACTTGCCCTGGATCTTGTCGATGGTGGCCCGGATGGCTTCCCGGGACCCCGCATGGGCATGGATGGCCGTCTTCACCATGGGGACGTCAATCAGGTGGTTTGGCTGGTTGAGCGACACAAACACCGTGGGCACCTCGGTGACGTACCACGGGATCTCCGCGGCCATGGGCGAGGACCACTTGATCCGGATGGCTGCCTCCTGAGCGAAGCCCTTAACATTGGCGAACACAAAAGCGGCGTCATACCGGTCCGCGTAATCACCGGTGGCTTCCTCGGACAGGACCCGCATGAAGTTCATCCCAATCTCCCCCGCCGCTTCCCGCTGCTCGGCAGTCTTGAAGACATGCACCTCAAACCCGGCAGCTTCGAGCTCTTCCTTGACTGTGTCCAGGTAGGCCAGCGGGTCGGCCCGGGTGAAGTCAGCGCCGCCGGAAATGCCGTACAGGCGGATCCGGGGATGCGTCTGGGGCGTGATGGGCAGGTTGTTGGCCGTGTCCTTGACCAGGGTGACGGTCTTGTCCGCGATGTCCGCCGCAATGGCGCGGTGCGCTTCGCTGCCGATCACCTCAAGTGAGTCAGGCGCGGGCACCAGTTCCGATGCGGGCTTGCGGTGCAGCCCCAGGGACGCTTTCAGCCCCAGGATCCGGCGCAGCGCGTCGTGCAGGCGCTGCTCGGTGATGACACCGGACTTGTACCCGTCCAGCATGTACTGGAAGTCCTCAGCGGGGTTGCGGAAGAACAGGAACATGTCGCAGCCGGCCGCGATGGTGGCCGGCACCAGATCCTTGCGCTTCATGGCCTGCGTGAGGCCCACCATCAGCGAGGCGTCGGTCAGCACCAGCCCGTTGAAGCCGAGTTCGCCGCGGAGCAGGTCCTGCAGCAGCTCCGGTGCGAGCGTCGCGGGACGGATGTCCGCATCGGCCAGGCCTGGCCGGAAGTGCCGGGACAGTTCCGGCGCGCCGATGTGCCCCACCATGATGGACTGCACGCCGTGGCCGATCATTTCCCGGTAAACATGCCCGTAGGTGCGGTTCCACTCTTCATAGCTGAACGTGTTGTAGGAAGTGACCACGTGCTGGTCGCGCTCGTCCACGCCGTCCCCAGGGAAATGCTTCATGGCGCACACCGTGGGGGACTCACTGATGCCGTCGAAGTACTCCTTGGCCCGCTCCACTACAATCTCCGGGGTGTTGCCAAAGGACCGTGTGGAGATGACCGTGTTCCGCCAGTTGTAGTGGACGTCCACGATCGGGGCAAAGGCCCAGTTGCAGCCCAGCGCCGCGGTTTCCACACCGGCCACCTGTCCCATCTGGCGGGCTATGCCCTTGTCCGGATGCGAGCCGGCCTGCAGGTGCGTGGACACAAAGGTTCCGTCGTCGCAGCTTCCGGCTCCCCCCATTTCCGGGTTGGACGCCACCAGCAGGGGAATCCGGGTCTTGGCCTGCGCATAGCGGATGTGCTCCTGCACCGCGGCCGCGGGCCCGGGCCGGTAGCGCATGCCGCCCACGTGTAAGTTCTCCAGCACGCCGTCGAGGTACTCCGGGGAGTAGTCGTTGTTGTGGTTGATGAACAGCTGGCCGATCTTCTCCTCGAGGCTCATCCCGGCGAGGGTGGACTCCACCCAGGCGACCGCATCGGCGTCGAGACTAAACGGCGCAGCCTGGAGGTCGACGTCGAACTGCCGCGGCCGGGTGCCTGAGTCACCCGCAGTGCCGGCAACATCAGCGGGACGTCCGACGGCGGTAATCCCGGAGAGTGCCTCCCGCACAACCTGCTCCACGGGAGCGGCAATGTCGACGACAACGCCGGCTTCGTCGGCGCCGAGCGGTTCCAGCGTGGCGAGCTGGGACTCAAGGAGGGCGGGCGGCATAAAGTGCCCGGTGCGGCCTTCGGTGCGTGCCCGCAAGACCTCTTTGCTGCCGTGCAGGTGCAGGAAGAGGGTGTCCGGCGCCTGCGCCCGGATGGCGTCGCGGTAGCTGCGGCGCAGCGCGGAGCACGCCAGGACCAGGCCGCCGTCGGCCGCGTTGGCCAGTTCGGTGCCCACTGTGGCGAGCCAGGGCCAGCGGTCCTCGTCGGTCAGGGGTGTGCCGGCGGCCATCTTGGCGACGTTCTCCACGGGATGGAGGGAATCACCGTCCAGGAACGGGACGCCAAGTTCCCGCGCGACGAGGTCGCCGATGGTGGTCTTGCCGCAGCCGGACACACCCATCACGATGATGCGAAGCTTGGGCTGGCCTGTGTTGGGTTGGGCAGTGTTCACCAGTCGTGGACCGTTCCGTCGATGAGGCGGTTGTAGGGAAGGTAGGCCTGCTGGTACGGGTAGGCCGCGGCGGCTTCTTCGTTGAATTCGACGCCGATGCCGGGCTTGTCGCCCGGATGCAGGTAGCCATCAATGAACGTCATGGACTGCTCGAAGACCTCGTTGGTCCTGTCCGAGTGCTGCATGTATTCCTGGATCCCGTAGTTATGGATCGCCAGGCCCACGTGCAGCTGCGCGGCGAAGCCCACCGGGGAAATGTCGGTGGGGCCGTGGAAGCCGGACTTGATCTGGTACTGCGCGGCGAAGTCCATCACCTTCTTCAACGGGCTGATCCCGCCAAAGTGGGTGGACGCGGCCCGGACGTAGTCGATCAGCTGTTCCTTGATCAGGGTCTGGTAGTCCCACACCGTATTGAAGATTTCGCCGATCGCCAGCGGGGTGGTGGTGTGCTGGCGGACCAGGCGCAGGCCCTCCTGGTTTTCGGCCGGGGTGCAGTCCTCAAGCCAGAACAGGTCATACGGCTCCAGGGCCTTGCCAAGCTTCGCCGCCTGGATAGGGGTCATCCGGTGGTGCCCGTCATGCAGCAAAGGGATTTCGGGGCCGAACTCGTTCCGCACCGCCTCGAACACGGTCGGCAGGTGGCGCAGGTAGGCCCGGGTGTCCCAGTCCTCCTCCACCGGGAACGCACCCCGCCCGGCGGGTTCGTAGTCGTACCGCTCCCCCGACGCCTGCGCCTGAGCCGCCACCCCGTACACGGCCTTGATCCCCGGCACGGCGGTCTGGATCCTGATGGACTTGTACCCGAGCTCCAGGTGCTCCCGCACGGAGTCGAACAGCGAGGGCAGGTCCGCGCCGGAAGCGTGCCCGTACGCGCGCAGCCCGTTCCGGGACGCCCCGCCCAGCAGCTGGTACACCGGCATGCCCGCCATCTTGCCCTTGATGTCCCACAACGCCATGTCCACCGCGGCGATCGCGGCCATGGTCACCGGCCCGCGGCGCCAGTACGAGGACCGGTACAGGAACTGCCAGGTGTCCTCGATCCGGTGCGGGTCCTTCCCGATCAACAGCTGCGCCACATGCTCCTTCAAGTACGCCGCAACGGCAAGCTCACGCCCGTTCAACGTGGCGTCACCAATACCGGTCACACCATCCTCAGTGGTGATCCGAAGCGTCACGAAATTCCGGGAGGGACTGGTCACAAAGACGTCGGCAGCAATGATTTTCACAGCAAGTCCTTTCAGGGGCTGGGCTGGAGGCGGAAGGTTGGGGCGGAGGGCTTAGTTGAAGGTCGGCGCCGCGGGCTTTGTGGCGGCAGCATGCTCGCCTGAAACACGACTGGCGGTCCCGGCGGCATTGCCGGTTGGATCGGCGTCGGCAGCGCTGCTGGTGCGGCGGGCCCGGATCTCGGACAGGATCTCGGCATGCAGGGCATCGGTGAGCTTGTACTTGGACATCACCAGCAGGGCCAGCAGCGCAAGGACGGCGGGGATAGCACCGGCAGCAACCTGGATTCCGAAGACGGCATCGGCGCTTTGGACGGCGCCGGACTTGTAGCCGCCCAGGGCGAGGGCATAGGCGGCAAGGGCGCCGCCCACGGCCTGGCCGGTCTTGCGGGTGAAGGAGAAGAGGGCGTAGGTAATGCCCTCGGTGCGGACACCGGTCTTCCATTCGCCGTACTCAACGGTGTCCGCTTCCAGGGCCCACACCACGATGCTGACCGCCATAACGCCCACCAGGCTGAGCAGGAGGCCGCCGAACCCGATCCAGGTCTGGCTGGCGGGCGTCAGGAAGACGATGATGCCGCCGATCACCGTGACCACGGAGGCGTAGATGTAGACGTTCTTTTTACCCACGGCGCGCACCAGCCGGGGCATGATGGCGGCCAGGACGAAGGTCAGGACCAGTTGGATGATGGACAGCACCGGGTACAGGTCCAGCCGCCCCAGCACGTCGCGCAGGTAGTACAGCTGGACCGAGGTGAGGGCCAGGTAGCCGGAGAGGAACAGGAAGGAGCTCAAGCACAGCATCAGCAACGGCTTGTTGCCCTTCAGGGTGTCCAGGCTCTGCTTGAGGGTTACGTTGGGCACGGCACGGTGGACGCGTTCCTTGGCGGTGAAAACCGTGAAGAAATAGAGGGCGGCGCCGATCACCACAAAGGCCAGTGTGATGCCGGTGAAGGTGGCCTGCAGGTCAGCTCCGGGCTTGATCAGCGGTGCCACAAAAATGCCCAGCGATGAACCCACCAGCGCGGCGCCGATCATTCGGGCCGCCCCCAGCTTGGCGCGATCCCCCGGGTCCTGCGTCATGGCACCGGCCAGGGATCCGTAGGGGATGTTGACCAGGCTGTAGGCCAGGCCCAGCGCTGCGTAGGTGACGTAGGCGTACAGCAGGGTGCCGGATTCGCCGATCTGCGGGACGGAGAAGGTGGCCACGCTCAGCAGGAGCAGCGGTAAGGAGCCGAACATGATGAACGGGCGGAACTTGCCGAACCGCTTGCTGAAGGTGCGGTCCACCACGCGGCCGGCGAAGACGTCAGCGAAGGCGTCGAAAATCCGGACTGCCAGCAGCAGGGTTCCTGCCGCGGCCGCGGAGATGCCGGCAACGTCGGTGTAGTAGACCAGCAGGAACATGGTAGCCGTGGTAAAGGCCAGGTTGTTGGCGGCGTCACCGGCGCCATAGCCGGCGATGCTCATTTTGCTCAGCTTTTTCATGATGCGGGCTCCTTTACCCGGGGCGGCCTGGGGCGGCCAAAAAGTACAGCGTCAAGGGGCCGGGGCGGCCGGCAGGGGTTTCTCTGCCTGTAATCCTAATCACGTGGCAAACAAATGGCAAGCGGTTGCCAAAAACTCATAGAACTTTCAAGAAAGAGGGCCGTCCGGCACCTTCGAGGTGCCGGACAGCCCAACGTCAGCAGGTTGGCGGACCAGCGTCTAGCGGGAAGCAGAGCTGCCGGCCATCGTGCCGCAGAGGCCTTCCACCAGGCCCACAACGGCCGCGTCCTCGGCCAATAGCGGGTCGACGACGGCCAGCAGCGCCTTGATGCGATCAGTGCCGGACAGCCGGTTGGCAGCAGCCACTTCTTCCCCCAGGGGGTCCTGGAAGGTCGCGGCCATGCTGTAATCCATCCACGCGGCGATCATGAGTGCGGCGGCTGCTCCTGTCCTGCCGGCTGCACGTTCTGCTTGCAGGACGGGGACGGCGCGCATCCGGAGTTTGGTGCTGCCGTCCAGGGCGATCTGGGCCAGGTTGTGGGCGATCCTGGCGTTGCTGAATCGGGCGAGCAGGGCGGCCCGGTAGGACGGGATCTCCAGATCAACAGGCAGGTTCGCCTCAGCTTCATCCCAGAAGGCCTGCACCGCGCGGAGGCATCCGGCGTCTCCGAGAGCCTCGGCCACGGTGGAATGGCCGCGCAGCTGCCCGGCGTAGGCGAGCAGCGAGTGTGCGCCGTTGAGCAGCCACAGCTTGCGGTTTTCGTACGGCTCGATGTCGTCCACAAACAGGGCGCCGGCGTCTTCCCAGCGGGGCCGGCCGGCAGGGAAGTCCCCGCTGAGTACCCAGCTGGAGAAGGGCTCGGCCACCACCGGCGAAGTGTCGCGGTACCCGCAGGCCTCCCTCACGTCAGCAAGGTCCTGGTCCGTGGTCCGCGGCGTAATACGGTCCACCGACGTGCTGACGAAGCTGACGTTGGCATCAATCCAGGCAGCGAGCCCGGAATCCCAGGCGCCGGCGAACCCGGCAACAGCTTGCCGCGCAACTGCTCCGTTGTTGGACAGGTTGTCGCAGCAGACAACGGCAATCGGCCCGGAGCCTGCGTCCCTGCGGGCGGCAAGGGCCAGCGCCAGGCGCCCCAGCGGCGTGGCCGGACGCCCGCTGCCGGAACCCAACAGCGCAAGGTCGGTGGCGACGTCGGGCGCGGTGATGTCCAGCGTGCCGTCGGCACCCAGCCCGTAAGCCGCCTCCGTGATGGTGAGGGTGACCACGGCAGTCCCGGGCGCGGCCACCAGCCCGGTGAGCCGCTGCAGGTCCGCGCCGTCCACGGCCTCCACGATGCTCCCCACCACGGTGAAGGAGTCGCCGGTGTCAGCCCGTTCCACCACCGTGTACAGCCCGTCCTGTTCCGCCAGGGCCACCGCGGCGTCGGGGCGGCGGCCGGTGAACGCGGCAATCCCCCACTCCGCGGCATCGCCGGCCTGCTGGGTGTACCAGGCCTGGTGCGAGCGGTGGAAGGCGCCCAGGCCCAGGTGGACTATCCGGACCGGGGCTTTGGGCAACGGGCGCAGGATACGGTTCAGCCGCGGAAGGTCCGTGGCAGGAACAACTGGCGCACGCACTTCGGTGCTCACAGCTTGAACACCCGGCGCGGCGACCCGTCCACGATGTCCACAATCAGTTCGTGGGCTCGGTCCTCGCTGACCCGGTGCTCGGCCACCAGGCGGGCCAGGAACGAGGCCTCGATCCGGCGGGAGGCGTCGTGCCGGGCCGGGATGGAACAGAAGGCGCGGGTGTCGTCGATGAACCCTGAAGAACGGGAGAAGCCCGCCGTTTCGGTGACCGCGGAGCGGAACCGCAGCATCGCATCCGGGGCATCCAGGAACCACCACGGCGCGCCCAGGTACACGGACGGGTAGAAGCCGGCCAGCGGGGCCAGTTCGCGGGAGAACACGGTCTCGTCCAGGGTGAAGAGCACCAGGTGGAAGTCCTTGGCGGTGCCGAAGTCCTGCAGGACCGGCCGGATGGCCTCGGTGTAGTTGATGGCGAATGGGATGTCATGCCCGGTGTCCGCGCCGAAGGTATTGAAGGTGGGCTCGTGGTGGTTGCGGTACGAGCCCGGATGGATGGTCATCACCAGACCGTCCTCCACGGACATGCGCGCCATTTGGTACATCATGTGCGCTTCGAAATCGTCCCGGTCCTGCGCCGTGGCCTTGCCGGAACGGGCGCGCTCAAACAGCCTGGCTGCGTCGGCGGCGTCCAGTTTAAGGGTGGCCGGGGTGCGGACGCCGTGGTCGGCGGAAACCGCGCCGTGCTCCACAAAATAACGACGCCGGCTCTCCAGCGCCGTGAGGTACGCACCATAGCCGGTGCCGCCGTCGCCCGCTGCCGCGAGAAGTCTGTCCACGTTCTCCGACCACGACGGGTGGGCGATGTTCAGGTAGGCGTCAGGGCGGAAGGTGGGCAGGACGCGGCCGTGGAAGGTGGGGTCCTGCGCGATGGCCTGGTGGCTCGCCAAGGAATCAAGGGGATCGTCAGTGGTGGCCAGGACTTCGATGTTGAAGTCCTTGAAAAGCTCCCTCGGCCGGAATCCCGGCTCCTGCAGCTTGGCGGAGATCGCGTCGTAGCTGGCATCGGCCGTGGCCTCGCTCAGCTCGCCCTGCAGGCCGAAAACGCTGTGGAACTGCGTGCGGAGCCAGTAGCCCGAGGCCGTGCCTTCGAACAAAGGCCAGGCCTTGCAGAACTCACGCCACACCGAACGGCTGTCCGGCTGCGATGTTGTCGATTCCCGAAGCCGGTCCAGCGGAACACCGCTGGCGTGGATCAGCCGGGTGACGTAGTGGTCCGGGCTCACCAGCAGCGCTGCCGGATCCGGGAAAGGCGTGTTCTGCTCGATGACTGCGGCGTCAACGTGCCCGTGCGGGGAAATGATCGGGAGGTCCTCAACGCGCTGCAGGAGCTCCCGGGCTATGCGGCGGGTTCCGGGATCAGCGGGCAGGAGCCTGTCTGGGTTGGCGGCAATCGACTGTGACATACGTCAATGGTCCGGGCTGCATGCCAGTCTTGTCAACCGGTTGCCAAAACTTGCCACTCAGTTTCCGCTACCCGTTGGCGCCGGTAGTGGAGCAAGGAATTTCGGGCGCTGCTAGCCCTTGGGCAGGAGCCGGCCGCTGGAACCCCGCAGAACCAGCTCGGTCTCCACCCGGAGGATGCCCGCCGGATCCCCGCTGCCGTGGAGCAGTTCGAGCAGCAGGGCCGCAGCTCCCGAGCCGCACTCCCCCAGCGGCGAGCGCACGGTGGTCAGCGGCGGTGTGGTGAAGTCCGCACCGAAGATGTCGTCGAAGCCCACGATACTGATCTGGTCCGGCACCACCATGCCGCCGGCCTGCAGCTCCTGCATCAGGCCGATCGCCAGAAGGTCGTTATATGTCAACACGGCCGTGGCCTTTGTGGCCAGCACGTCGCGCGCCACCTGCCTGCCGCCGTCGACCGTTGGTTTGGTGGACTCCACCCGCACCGGCTCCAGCTTGGACCACTCACAGGCTGCCTGGACGCCTTCCCAGCGCCGGGCGGACATCCAGGAGCGCGCGGGGCCGGCTACGTAGGCGAGCTTTTTGTGGCCGTTCGCCGCGAGGCTGCGTACCGCTTCCCCTATGCCCTTCCGGACGTCGGGGATCACGCACGGCACGCCCTCCACCTCGCGGTTGATGACCACCACCGGCTTGTCACGGGCGAGGGCGCGGATGTCGTCGTCATCCATGCGCGGGCTGGCCAGGATAAGGCCGTCGGCCGTGCTCATCATGCGGCGGGCCGCCGTGAGTTCGGTGGCTGCCGACTCGGCGGATTCGGCCAGGACCAATGTGTAGTCCCTGGCTGTGCCCGTCGTTTCGGCGCCGCGGATGATGTCAAAGAAGGTGGGGTTGGTGATGTCCGCGACGATCAGGCCGAACGTGTTGGTCCTGCCGGTGGGCAGCGCCCGGGCGAACGGGTTGACCTGGTAGTTCAGCTCGGCGGCCGCGTCCTCGATCAGCTTCTGGGTCTTGGCGCTGACGCGGCCCGGCTTGCTCAAGGCCCGCGAGACAGTGGACGGGTTGACGCCGGCCACCTTGGCGATGTCGTAGATGGTGGCATTGCCCTTGCCGGCCCGGGCGTGTTTTTTGGCGGCCTCAGTAGTTGCGGCAGGGCCCTGCGTCTTGGGTTCGGTCACCGCCCCATCCTAACGAGCATCAGGCAAGAAGTGGCCAGCGGTTGCCGGGCGCCCCGTGGGGCGCCCGGCCACCATGGTCCCTAGGAGCGCTCGGGGAACTTGCCCTCTTCGCTGATGCGCTTGTTCAGCTCCCGCATGTACTCGTCTTCGTCGAAGTCGAGCGGAACTTCGCGCCCGGTCCAGCTGGAGAGGTGGATGGCGTTGGCCAGGCGGACACCGTTGATGCCGTCCGAGCCCGGGGCCAGCAGCGGGGTGCCGTCCAGAATGTTCGCCGCGAAATTCTCCAGAACGCCTGCGTGCTGGCTGCCCCAGGCGGACTCGAACTCGATAACCTCGGTGCTGTAGTACTGCTCCGGCTTCAGTTGTCCCATAAAGAGCTTGCGGACGTCGTCCATGTCCATGGAGTCGCTGAGTTCACGCTCCGGCCGGGTCAGGCGGGTTACGATGGCGGTCTTGGAATTTTCGACGACGATCTTGCCCTGGTCACCGAGGATCTCAAACCTGTCGGTGCCCACGATGTCGTGGGTGGCCGTCACGAAAACGCCCGTGGCTCCGTCGCCATAATCCACTACGGCGGTGACCTCATCCTCGACGGCGATGTCCCGGCGGAAGCCGTACGCCACCTTGGAGTACACCGACTTCGGCGCGCCGCAGATCCACTGCCACAGGTCCAGCTGGTGCGGGGCCTGGTTGACCAGCACGCCGCCGCCTTCGCCGCCCCACGTGGCGCGCCACTCGCTGGAGTTGTAGTAGCCCTGCGGCCGCCACCAGTTGGTGATGATCCAGTTGGTGCGGCGGATGGCGCCGATCTCGCCGTTGTCGACGATTTCCTTGAGCTTTTTGTACAGCGGGTTGTTGCGCTGGTTGAACATGATGCCGAACGAAAGCCCGGGCTTGGACGCCGCGAACTCGTTCAGTTCCTTGACCTGCCGGGTGTAGACACCCGCCGGCTTTTCCACGAGCGCGTGGATGTTGCGCTTGAGCGATTCGATGCCCATTTCCGGGTGGAGGTAGTGCGGTACACAGGTGACCACGGCGTCGATGTGGCCGCTTTCGAGCATGGCGATGTAGTCGTCGTAGAACGGCACGTCAGGATACGAGGCAGCGGCCAGTTCCCTTTTCGCGGGATCGATATCGGTGATGGCGCCGATCTCCATATTCGGGACGAGGCCGTCGGTGATGAACTTGGCGTAGGCGCCGCCCTGCTGCCCCAGGCCGATGATGCCCAGGCGTACTTTCTGACTCACAGTTGTTTATCCTTCGAAGTTGATTGAGCTTGTCGAAGCCGGTTGGTTGAGCTTGTCGAAACCTAAAAGAGGTCGCCGTGGCCCATGGCCACAAGGTTGTCGTAGGACGTCTGCAGTGCGTCCCATACCGTGCGGCCGTACAGTTCGTCCTGCTCCACGAGGAGGTATTGGGCACCGGCGGCCTGGGCGGCAGGGATGATGGAGGGGAAGTCCAGGTTGCCCTCGCCCACTTCGGCGAACTGCACCACGTTCTTGAATTCGGCCATGAATCCAGCGAAATCACCGGACTCCAGGAGGCTGAACGAGGATGCCGGCATCTGTCCGATCCGGTAGTCCTTCAGGTGCACCATGGCGGTCCGTCCCGCGTACTTCTGCAGGGTCCGGACAGGGTCCAGGCCGCCGCGCTGGACCCAGTGCACGTCGATTTCCATGCCCATGGCCGGCGAGTTGTCCGCGATGATGTCCAGCATGTAGGTGCCGTCGAACTTGGCGAACTCGATGTGGTGGTTGTGGTAGTACAGGCTGATCCCGTGTTCCTGCAGCCGCTCGGCGTACCCGTTGGCCTGCTTCGCGAAGTCGATCACGGCGTCAATGGACTTCATGGCTGGGAACGGCAGCATCCCGATCCGCAGCAGTGACGTGTCCAGCCGCTTGGCATCGTCCACGATCTTGTCGAAGTTGTCCGCCAGTGATTCCACCGGCATTCCCTTCCGGCCCTCAATATTGACGGAGAGAGCGGCGATGTCCATGCCCAGTTCCGTGCGGGAGCGGTCCAGCTCTGCCACGTTCTCCGGGGACATGGGAAACTGGGAAATTTCGACGGCGTTGTAACCGATCGCGTTAACCTTGCGGAGCGTTTCAAACGCCCCCACTTCGGCGAAGCTGTCCTTGAGCATCATCGCTTGTACGCCTATTTTGGCCACTGGTTTCCTCCGTGGTGTTCCGGCCGGTGACGGCCATTGGGTGTGTGCTTATGGGGCAGTTACGCCGCGGCGCCGGCCTGTTCAGTCTGTTGCCGCTGTGCTTCCAGGAGCCGGTGCCGTTCCGCACGGCGCTGTTCCTGCCGGTCCGGATCCGGCACCGGGGAAGCGAGCAGGAGGCGTTGGGTGTACGGGTGTTCGGGGTCGGTGGTGACCACGTCGGCAGAGCCTTGTTCCACGATTTCGCCCCGGTACATCACTGCCACCCGGTGGCTGATGTGCCGGACCACGTCCAAGTCATGCGAGACAAAGAGGTACGAAACCCCGGTGTCCTTCTGGATCTGCAGGAACAGGTCAAGGACGCGGGCCTGGGTCGAGAGGTCCAGCGCACTCACCGGTTCGTCGCAGACGATCAGCTTGGGCGACAGGGCAAGGGCCCGGGCAATCGCGACGCGCTGCCTCTGGCCTCCGCTGAACTCCCGCGGCAGCCGGTGGATCGCGTCAGACGGCAGCCCCACCTGGTCCAGCAGTTCCTTGACGCGTTTCCTGGCGGCCGTGGCGTCCATGCCCTGCACGCCCAGCGGCTCGGCGAGGATGTCGCCGATTTCCAGTGCCGGGTTCAGGGACGTGTACGGGTCCTGGAACACCACCTGCAGGTCCCGGCTCAGCGTCCGGCGCTCCCTGCGGCTGGCATTGCTGATGTCGTTGCCCTCGAAGATGATCCTGCCCTTGGTCACAGGGGCCAGGCCCAGGACAGCGCGGCCCAGCGTGGTCTTGCCGGAACCGGACTCCCCCACCAGGCCCAGCGTTTCGCCCTGGCCGATGGTGATGTTGATGTCCGTCAGCGCCCGGAAGGGCTTGGCGCGGAACCTCTTGCTGGGGTACTCCACCACCAGGTCCTGCACCGACAGCAGCGGGGCGTTCTCGACCGCGCTCATGCCACCGGTTCCTTTTCTGCGGCTGCATCCTGTCCTGCCGGAGCAGTGCTTCCGGATTCGTGGGGAACGGGTCCCTCCGGCGGGGAAACCAGCATGGTCATGGGGGTCTTTCCTTCCAGCATGGAGCCAAGGAGGGTTTGGGTGTACTTCTCTTTCGGGCTGCGGAGGATCTCGCGGACTGTTCCTTCTTCGACGAGCCGGCCGTTCTGCATGACCACCACGCGGTCGCAAAGGTCGGCGACAACACCGAAGTTGTGAGTCACGAGGATGACGCCGATGTTCAGGCGCTGCTGGAGTTCACGCAGCAGGTCCAGCACATCGGCCTGCACTGTGACATCGAGCGCCGTGGTGGGTTCGTCCGCGATCACCAGGTCCGGTTCGCAGCTGATGGCACCGGCAATCAGCACGCGCTGGGCCATGCCGCCGGAGACCTCGTGCGGGTAGGCCTGGAAGGTCCGCTCCGGGTTGGCGATCCCGACGTCGGCCAGCAGCTTCAGCGCACGCTTCCGGGCCTCTGCCTTGGTGATGCCCAGGACCCGGACCATGGGCGTCACCAGCTGGTAGCCGATGGTGAAGGCCGGGTCAAGGTTGCTCATGGGCTCCTGCGGGATGTAGGAAATCCGCTTGCCGCGCAGCCTGGACAGCCTGTCCTGGTTCACGCGGTCCTCCCCCGGCGCCACAGTGTAGTTGCCGTCGAACTGGATGGAACCTGCCACAATGCGGGCGTTGTCCGGCAGCAGTCCCAGGATGGAGAACGCGGTCTGGGACTTGCCCGAGCCCGATTCACCCACGATCCCCAGGATCTCGCCTCGGTCCACGTGGAAGGAGACGTCGTCCACCACCTTCTTGACCGAACCGTCCGCCTGCGGGTAGCCGACGCCGAGGTGGGTCACCTTCACGAGGTGGTGCTCGGTGCCGATGTCGACGGCGGCCACTGTCTTACGGGCCTGGCGCGCCTTGGCGCGTTCCGCCGTCGTGCGTTCCGCGGAAGTACCCGCAACAGGGGTCCGCTGGCGGCGGTGCTTGATCTTTTCGCCGTCCTCCAGGGCGTCGCGGATGGCGTTGCCCAGGAGGACCAGGCCGCCGATGGTCAGGGCCATGGCAAGGGCGGGCCAGAGCAGCAGGGTGGGCGTCAGGTAGACGTTCTTGAAGCCTTCCGAGAGCATCACGCCCCAGGTTGCCCTGGTGGGATCGCCCAGGCCCAGGAACTCCAGGCCGGACTGGATGGCGATGGCCACGCCGGCGATGGCTGCGGTCTGGATGATGATGGGCGCTCGGACCACGGAGAAGATGTGGCGGGCGATGATGCTCAGGTCCGACAGGCCCGAAACCCTTGCGGCGTCAACGTAGAGCTCGTTGCGCACGGACTGGACCGCGGTTCGGGTCAACCGGAAGTAGGACGGGCTGATCAGGACACCGAAGGCGATCATGGAAATCCATACGGAGGGTCCGAAGGCGGCCCGGATGGTGAGCAGCACGATCAGGCCGGGCAGGCTCATGAGGATGCTGACCACCCAGTTGGATACTCCCTCGAACTTTCCGCCGTAATAGCCGGCGATCAGGCCTGCGGGAAGGCCGATGGCAATGGCCACACCGGCGCAGAGCAAGGCGGAGAGGAGGGTGAGCTGCGCGCCGAAGAGCAGGCGGCTCCAGGTGTCCCGCCCGGCGCTGTCCGTGCCGAGGATATTCACTGAGTCCGGCGCTGCGAGGGTCTTGGCGATGTTGGCGAAGTTCTCCTCGAAGGGCGCCAGGACCGGGGCGAAAATGGCCAGCAGCGCGATGCTCCCCAGGATCACTATGGACGCGATGCCGAGGGGGTTCTTGAGGAGGCGACGGATAACGGTGGAGCGGACCACCGTGCCGCTCTGTCCGGCGGGAACGGGGGCGGCTACCGCCGCAGTTTCTACGGAATCGCTCATGACACACGCACTTTCGGGTTGAGCCAACCATTGAGGATGTCCACCAGGAGGTTCACCACGATGACCACCACAACGGTGTACATCACCACTCCCATGACTACGGGAAGGTCCGTTTGGCCGGTGGCGGTGACGGCCAGCGGGCCCATGCCTGGCAGCGCGAAGATCTGCTCGATGATCACCACGCCGCCCAGCATGCCGATCAGCTGCAGGCTCAGTACGGTGAGGCCTGCGGGAGCGGCACTGCGCAGCACATGCTTGAAGAGGATCTCCCGCTCCCCGATGCCACGGCTGCGCAGCGTCCGGACGTAGTCCCGCTCTAGTTGCTTGATGACGGCACTGCGGATCTGCTGCGCGCCGCCCGTCACGCCGTTGATCAGCAGGGCGATCACGGGAAGGGTCATCGAGTAGACCCAGGCTTCGGCACCCACCCCGGGAGAGATGGTGCTGGTGGCCGGGAAGAAGCCCAGTTGGATGGCCAGGAGGGTCACCAGGAACACGCCGATGACGTATCCCGGGACGGAGTCGCCAAGGATTGCACCCACCTGGACCGCCCTGTCCACCCAGCCGCGCTTCACTGCCGCGGCAACGCCGATCAGCGTGGCGCAAATGGCGATCAGGATCATTGCGGCGAAAACCATCGTCATGGTCACCGGGATACGGGTTGCGAGGGAATTGGCCACGGGCTCCGAGGTGAACCAGGAAGCTCCCAGATCACCACCGAGGGCGTCTGCCAGCCAGGTGAAGTAGCGGCCGATGAGGGGCTGGTCGAGTCCCAGCTCCTGTTCCTTCAGCGCAACCTGTTCAGGCGTGGCCTGGTCGCCCAGGATGTTCCGGGCGATGCTTCCGCTGGACGTGTACAGCAGGGTGAAGGTGAGTGCCGAGACAACGAACAACACCACCAGCCCGCTGCCCAGCCTTTTCGCAATGAACCTGATCATGGAGTCCTACTTGGCAGGCGAGTAGTTATAGATGGACGGGACGGCCTGCTGGGCCTGCGGCGAGACGTTCACTTTGTCGTTGTGGTAGTACATCTGGTTCACGCGGAACAGGGGTGCGAACCAGGCCTGTTCGACAACGTACTTGTTGACCTCCTGTGCCAGTTTGCCTGCATCTTCGCCGCCGGTCCGCACGGCCTGGATCTTGGCCTCGAGCTCGGGGTTGGTGTTCTTGAAGGGGTTGTACAGGGCCTTGGTGGAGACAATCTGGTCAATCGCCACGGTGGGCTCGCCCTGGAAGAGGTTGAAGAACAGGGCGTGGTACTTCTGGGCTGCAACGTCGGACGTGAACGTGTTGGTGATCGCGGCGCCGGGCTTCAGGGTAATGCCGACGTCAGCCAGCTGCTGCTGGAGAACCGAGATCAGGGTTTCCGCTCCGGGGAGCGTGGGAACGTCGATGGTCACGTTGCCTTCAAAGCCGGATTCCTTGAGGAGCTGTTTGGCTTTGGCGGGGTCGTAGCTGTAGTAGTTTTCCAGCTCTTCGGTCCAGGCGCCGCTGTCCTTGCCGAACGGCTGGGAGGTGGGTGTGCCCTGGCCCAGCATGACCTGGTCCAGGATGGTCTTGCGGTCGAAGGCGTAGTTGATGGCCTGGCGGACCTTGACGTCGGCGAGGGCTGGGTTCTTGGTGCCGTCGCGGTCCAGCAGGAGCAGTCCGGACCAGTCAACCTGGTTGGTTTCCAGTTTCATCTTGGCGCCCTCGGCCTGCTTGCCGTTCTTGGGATCCAGGAGCGTGGCATCGATCTGGCCGGAGACCAGGGCGTTGGTGCGCGCCGTCGGATCGGTGAGGATTTTAAGGGTCAGCTTCTGGTACTTCTGGAGGTCCTTGTTCCAGTAGTCCTTGCGGGCATTAAAGACTGTCTGGCTGTCCTTGACCGTTGCGGCCTTGTCCATCACGTACGGGCCGGAACCAACGGGCTCGGTCTTGATGGCATCAGTGCCCAGGGCCTTGGGGCTTCCCATGAGGCCGGCCGCCTGGCTCAGGAAGTATTCGAGCGCAGGCTCAGCGGCGCTGAGGTTGATGTCGATGGTGTCCGCGTCCACCACGGCGACGTCGGAGACGGAAGCCAGTTGGGCCATCTGCGGGCCGTTGGCCTTCTTGAAGTGGTCCAGGTTGGCCTTGGCTGCTTCGGCATCGAATTTGGCGCCGTCGCTGAAGGTGACGTCCGTCCTAAGGTCCACGGTGAGTTTGGTATTGGTGTCGTTGTACTTCCAGTCCGTGGCCAGCATCGGGCTGAGCTTGCCGTCGGGTTCCCGCAGGATCAGGCTGTCATAGGCGGCCTGGTACGGCTGGAGGGCGTGGCCCACGTGGGCCTGCGCCGGATCCCACGACGTGATGTCCCGGAGGGTGCCGAGGGTCAGCGCGGTGACGGTTTTTCCGCCGGCGGCGGTGGATCCTGCACCGGCGCCGCCACCGCCACAGGCGGTGAGGGCCAGCGAGGCGCTCAGAACGAGGGCGGCAGCTGCCGCTTTGGGACCTAACTTCATTGTCGGCTCCTTGAAACCTTGTGGAACGTGGGAGTTGGGAGGGAAAGCGTTGTGGCGTGGGCCACATTTATCCTGTGACGTTCACAGTACGCACTGCGGGCATCTTTGGCAACCGGTTGTCTAAAATTGTTGCAATGCTGCCTAGCGCTGCAAAATAGTCAGCAAACGTTGCGAAGTCCGGGATACACAATCGGTTGCCACAACTGTTATGAGACGCGGGAAACGGCGTCCGGATAGCTCTGCCGGTAGACGTCCTTGATGATGCGCAGTGACTTCTCAGCTTCCAGGGGACTGATCCAGAACGGCTCGGGTTCATCCAACCGGCCGTAAAAATCCTTGATCAGCAGTTCGTGCGAGACGCCCCAGTAGGACCTGCCGCCCGTGTCACTCCTGCGTTCGGGGATCACATCCACCCGCCCATCTTCGTAAGTGACGGTAAGGTCCCCGCGCAGAGTCAGGACAGCTTTTTCGGTGACCACTTCGAGGGTCACCGGCGCGTTGCAAGCATGGCCGAGCGTGGCGTAGAAAACGCTCCTGGCACCGCCGGCATGTTCGGCAACGAACTCCGCGGTGTCTTCCACCTCGATGGCCCCGCCCAGGAAGCGGGTGGCGGCATTGCCGCGCACCTGGACGACGTCGCCCACCAGCCATTGCAGCAGGTCCACGGTGTGGATGGCCTGGTTCATCAGGAGCCCGCCCCCGCCGCCTTCCCAGGAACCACGCCACGGCCGGCCGCGGTAGTAGTCCGGGGAACGCTGCCACATGACACTTGCGGCCGCTCCCACCACCGCGCCGAGCTCACCGCTTGCCAGCAGGGAGTGCATGGCCTGGGACGTCGCGTTGTAACGGTTCTGGAAGCAGACGGCGATTTTCGCGTTGCCCCTGGATGCTGCGTCAACCAGGCGCCGCCCTTCCGCCAGCGTATGGGCCAGCGGCTTTTCCACGATGACGTTGACGCCCCGTTCCAGGCAGTCAACGGCTATCGAGGCATGCTGGTTGTGCGGCGTGCAGATATGCACCACCTCGGGCCGGACGGCCTCAAGCAGGCTTTGATGGTCAGCAAAGCCTGGCACACCGTAAAGTTCGGCAGCGGCAGCCAGCCGCTCAGGATGGGGGTCGCAGACGCCAACCAGCTCGGCGCCGTCGAGCTTTGCCACCGCCTCGAAGTGGACGGTGGAGACGTCGCCGCAGCCGATCACGGCAGCCCGGATGCTCAAGAGAGCTCAACCCCGTTTTTAGCAGCCAGTGCCGCGAAGGCGCGCGCTGCGACCCCGAAGGCCACCGGCCCGGAAAAGCCGCCGAGCTCGTGGGCGCTGGCAAGGTGGGGTTCCAGGGAGGCAAAACCGCCGTACCCGTCAGCCTTGAGTGCGGCGATGGTGGCGTCCAGTTCGCCGTCGCCCTCACCGGAGGGAACCACTTCCCCCGTGGTGGACAGCGCATCCTTGACCTGGAAGTACTCAAGGTACGGGCGCAGCATGGCGTACCCGTCCGTGTACGGCTTCACGCCTACCTGCACAAAGTTGGCATTGTCCCAGGCAACGCGCAGGGCCGGGGAGTTGACGGACTCCATGATGTCCAGCACGCGCTGGGGCGTGTCACCGTAGATGTCCTTTTCGTTTTCATGCAGCAGCACGACGCCGGATTCCTCGGCGAGCGCCGCCAGTGCACGCATGCGGACCAGGACGTCGTCGCGGACGTCCTCGGGAGTTTGGCCGTCGGCCCGGTAGAAGGAAAAGATCCGGACGTACTTTGTGTCCAAGCCGTTCGCCACGGAGATGATCTGGCGCAGGCGGTCCAGTTCATGCTCAACGGGCAGGCTGACGTCCACCTTGCCGATAGGGCTGGCAACAGCGGAGACCTTCAGGCCGTTGGCGTCCAGGATGACCTTGAGGTCGGCCACCTGAGAGGGGGCAAGTTCGGAGACGTTCGTTCCCCAGGCGCTCCTGACTTCAATGTGGCTGGCGCCCAATGCCAACAGCACCGCGGCCTGGATGGCTGGGTCGGGATCGATTTCGTCGCCGAATCCCGAAAGTTGCCAGCTTGTTTGTGGTGCGTGGGTCAACGGAATCTCCTTGCTAGGACCCCGCGGCACGGCAGCCTTCGATTCCAGCTACGTCGCGTGGGTGACTTGGTTCACAGAAAAAGTACTCCGGCAAGTCTAGGCAGCCTGCCAACTTTTGACAATCGGTTGCCATAAATTCGCCGATTGTGGCATCCTTGGGTGATGCAGCTGTGGCAACGGTCACAGCTGCCGGTCATTCCGTTCAGAGAGGAGCGCCATGGCGACGCAAGCGGCAGGAACAGACCGTCCTGCCACCATCCACGACATCGCCGCCATGTGCGGAGTTGCCGCTTCCACTGTTTCACGCGCCCTGTCAACGCCTGACCGGGTCAACATCCGCACCCGGCAGCGTATCCAGGCGGCCGCCGCAGAGCTGAACTATCTGCCCAACAGCCAGGCAAAGGCTTTGAGTTCGGGGCGTACGGGAGCAGTGGGAGTGCTGGTTCCCGACATCACCAACCCGTTCTACTTTGACTTGATCCGGGGAACCCAGCTCCAGCTCAAGGCGGCGGGTTACACCCAGTTGCTGGTGGACACCGAGGAATCAGACGAGGTTGAGGCCAGCACGCTGGAACAGCTGCGCAAGACGGCCGACGGCGTCATCGTCGCAGCGTCCCGGCTCACCGATGACGCGCTGCTGGCAGCTGCCGGCAAGGCGCCTCTCGTGACCATTAATCGTGACGTTGCCGGTGTTCCCGCCGTCATCATCGATACCCCGTCCGCTACGAGCCAGGCGCTTGACCACCTCATTTCACTGGGCCATACACGCGTTGCCTACATCGCCGGGCCGCTGACGTCCCAATCCAGCGAACGGCGCTGGACTGCCTTGTCCGAGGCAGCCCAGGACCGTGGCGTCGAGGTGCGCAGCCTGGGCCCGTTTGCCCCCAAGACCCAGTCCGGCGCAGCTGCCGCCGACGCCGCAGTACACAGTGGTGTCACTGCCTGCATTGCCTTCAACGACCTGATCGCCATCGGGATGCTCCAGCGCCTGCGGGAACGCGGCATCCGCGTGCCGGAAGAGATGAGCATCGTCGGGTGCGACGACATTTTTGGCGCCGACTTTTGCAATCCCCCGCTGACCACCATGGCTTCACCGATTGAACAGGCCGGCCGGGTGGCAGTTTCCATGCTGCTGGCCAAACTGAACCCGCTGGCCGGAGGCGGCATCCGCACCCGTTCCGTGATGCCCACGCACCTGACAGTGCGGGGCTCCACGGCTGCGGCGCCCGCCTCATCGACTGCTCCGTAGCTGCCGTTTTCGGGGGTCTAAAAGGCAGGAGCGGAGCAGTCGATGAGTGCTGTTAGAGCCGGTCCGTCTTGTCCTCGCCCTTGTGGCCCGCTCCGCGCAGATTCTCCTGGACTTTGCCGAACAGGTCCTTGATGGTGGACTCCGCATTGGTGATCACGTCCACCGGCACGTAGACATCGTGTGTGATCGGCAGATCGTATTCGTCCTTCAGGTGCGTGCCGTTTCCCACCCCCGTCAGCGACAGATAGACCATGGCCTCGGTGCGGGCGACTCCGGCCAGCTTTCCAAAGACGGTGGTGAACTCGTTGGGCTGGAAGCTGATGGTCTGGCCGATATGGCTGCGGCCAAGTTCTCCAGCGGGAACAGCCTTTTCTGACTGGCTTCCGGTGTATTCCACAACTACTCCTCAGGGTCGCCTGGCATCTACGCCTGCAGTCTAGCGCCGCCCGAACGGCCCGGTACACCTCCCGGCCGGGAGTGAAGAGTTGGAGCGCTGCACAAAGTCCGGGTGCAGGCCGTGGCCACTCCTCCATTGAGCGGCGCCGCCCCGGCCGGGTTTGATGGAGGGACCGGCACAACCGGCCGGAGCATCCAGGATTCTCAACCTCAGAAAGTAGCGTGACTTCGATGAAGAATCGCGTCAAGGGCCCGGGCAGCTGGGAAGACGTGCAGGTGGGCGAGACCGTGGAGCTGAGCAGGAACGGCAAGACTGCCTATGCGGGCCTGGTGGACGACCGCACCGCTGACGGTGAAGTCGTATGGGTCACCACACCCATTGGCGGCCGCCGCCTCTTCCATATCTCGGACGGGTACGACCTCGCCGCAGCGGGGTCATAACGGCTTGGGCGCCGCGCCGCGGGCTGCAAGACTGGGTGCCAGCCAGCAGTAACACCACCAGGAGCCTGCCATGACCGATCAGTTCCCGTCCGCCCACTCCAACAGGCTCACCGATCTCTTGGGCATAGACGTACCGGTGGTGCTTGGACCGTTCGGCGGCGTCTCGTCCGTGGCTCTGACCGCGGCAGTGAGCGACGGCGGCGGGCTGGGTTCCTTCGGCCTGTACGGGTACGAAGGCGGCGCCATCAGGAAGACGGCAGCCGAACTGCGTGGAGCAACAGCCAAGCCGTTCGCCCTCAACCTGTGGGTGCCCAACGGCACGGAAACCGCGCTCCTCCCGACGGAGGACTACGAAAAATACACCGCTGCCCTGAAGCCGTATTTCGAGGAACTGGGCATTCCCCTGCCCGGCATGCCGGACCGGTACATGCCCGACTACGGCGAGCAGGTGGAGGCCGCGCTCGAGGCGCGTCCCGCCGTCGTCAGCTTTGTGTTCGGTGTGCCGGCGGCCGACGTCGTGGAGGAAGCCCACCGCCGCGGCATCAAGGTCGTGGGTACTGCCACCACCGTGGCCGAAGCAGTGGCGCTGGAGGCAGGCGGTGTTGATGCGGTGGTGGCCAGCGGGATGGAGTCCGGCGGCCACCGGGTGTCCTTCCTGAAGCCCGCCGAAGAATCGCTGGTGGGTACGTTCGCGCTGGTCCCCCAGGTGGCCGACGCCGTGTCCGTCCCGGTGATCGCCGCCGGCGGCATCGCGGACCGCCGGGGTTTCGCTGCCGCCATGGTGCTGGGCGCCGATGGTGTGCAGGTGGGCACGGCATTCCTGGCCACCCGTGAATCCGCCGCCGTGCCGGCCTATCGTGAGGTGCTGCACAGCCCCGCCGCCGCCCACACCGTGCTCACCCGCACCCTCAGCGGCCGCCTGGCCCGCGGCATACCCAACCGCATCATTGCCGAGCTTGAAGAAGCCGGCACGGCGGCCCCGTTCCCAGTGCAGAACTGGCTGACCGGCAGGTTCCGGCCACAGGCAGCCGCCCGGGGAAACACGGACCTGATGTCCCTGTGGGCAGGCCAGTCGGCGCCGCTGCTCCGGCACCACACTGCGGCAGAGGTGCTTGCCGAGCTGCTGGCCGGAGCCTGACCGGGCCTGGATCACCGGTAGAATCTGAACGTTATCCGACCGGCGCCTCCTGCCCGCGCCCGGTTGCGGAACCGGGAAGGGAGGGTCTGTGCCAACGCACCGTCCACGCGCGCCCTTCCACTTCCTCCGGGCATCCTCCGTGGCCACCGTCATCCTCACGCTTGCCTCCGGAGCCCACCTTGCCGGCGGCGGGCAGCTGCCGGCCCCGGCCATCCTGCTGGCGGTCCTGGCACTGACCACGCTCGGCAGCACGACGGCCACGCGCCTGCGGCTGAATTTTCCCGCCATGGCAGCCCTGCTGGGCGGCGGGCAGCTGGCGTTGCACGAGGTGTTTACCGCCTTTGGTTCCGCCGGCGCCGCGGCTCCAGGTGCAGCATCACCTCATACCGGACACCTGGCGGGTGCTGACCTGCTGGCCCCGGCGGTGGGCCACCTGCACTCGCCAGGTGCCGCTTCCGGACCCCTGATGCTGGCCGCACACACCCTGGCAACGCTGGCCTGCGCACTCCTGCTGGCAAAAGGCGAGGCAGCCCTGTGGGCACTCGCGGCCTGGCTGCGGCCGCTGGCTGCCCTCCCCCGCGCGGTGGCGGTCGACGCCGTTCCGCCGGCTTTCGTTTCCATCCCCACCGCCGCTGCACCGCGGCGTCCCTGGCGGAACCTCCGGCAGGACAGCCGCCGCGGCCCGCCGCCCGCCGTCGTTCTTTTCCGCTAGAACCGCGCCGTATCTGCGGCCCCCATACTTTTGCGCGCCCGACTCCGGTTTCCGGAGGGCGCGCGCCGGAAAGGCAACCTCATGAACACTTCAGCACTCCGCCGTACCCTGCAGGCAACCGCCGCCACCGGAGGCGCTGCAGCCCTGCTGCTCGCCGTTGCCGGCGGAGCGTCGGCGCATGTCGGCGTGACGCCGGACAAGACCGATGCCAACTCGTACGCCCTGCTCACCTTCGCGGTTCCGCACGGCTGCGACACCTCGGGCACCACCAAGGTGGCCATCACGCTGCCGCAGGAACTCAACGATGCCCAGCCCACCGTCAATCCCAACTGGACGGTGGAGAAGGTAACGGAACAGCTCGCCGAGCCGAAGAAACTGGCCGACGGTACGTCCATCACCAAGCGGACCAGCCAGATCGTCTATACCGCCAAAGCGCCGCTGGACCATGAGCTGCGCGATGCCCTGGTGCTCTCCGTGAAGCTCCCGGACGCCGCCGGCAGCACGCTGTACTTCCCCACCCTCCAGAGCTGCGAAACCGGGCAGACGGATTGGTCGGAGATCGCCAGGGACGGCCAGGATCCGCATTCATTGAATGCTCCGGCCCCCTCGATCACCGTTACCGCGGCAGCCGGTACCGGGCACGGCGATACTGCAGCAGCGCCGGATGCTCACAGCACTGCCACGTCCACCGAACAGGCCTCGGTGACGGACAGCGGGGCGGACGCCCGCAGCTGGGCCGGCCTGGCGGCAGGCATCGGTGGCCTGGTGCTCGGCGGCGCGGCGTTCTTCCGCAGCGGACGCGGCAAGCCCGGGACGGACCAGGCGGCAAAGTAGGGCAAGGCTTTGATGCCCGGATCATCACGATCCGGGCATCAAATTGCCGCGCCACCTCGCCGCATCGTTGACGCGGCCCACCGCTGCCACGAAGGTGGTGCCATGAGGTCTCAGCGAATTTCACACGGGTTTGCCATTACGACGGCGGCTGCGGCCGCCGCACTGCTGCTTAGCGGGTGCGGCCCCAGCCAGCCGCAATCATCTTCGACGACACCACCGGGCACCGGTTCTGCCAGCCCCGGCGCAACGTCCGCGTCGCCCAGCCCGTCCGGTTCGGCGTCGGAGTCGCCGTCGGCGTCGGCGTCCGCTCCGGCAACCGCTGCCCCGGCGGGGCCGGCGCTGTGCAAGGCGGCCGGCCTCTCCGCCGCCACGGATGCTTCCGGGGGCGGGGCCGCGGGAAGCGTCTACATGAAGCTCAACCTCACCAACACCGGTTCCCAACCCTGCCTGCTGCGGGGCTTCGCCGGCGTATCACTGGCCGCCGATGCCGCCGGTGCCCCCATCGGAGCTCCGGCCACCCGCGACGAAAGCACCGCACCGGCGGACGTCCTGCTGGCACCCGGGCAAACCGGGGCAGCCGTCCTGCGCTACACCCAGGCCGGCAACTACCCCGATTGCGCCATGGTGGACGCCGCCGGTTACCGCGTTTATCCGCCGGAGGACACTGCGTCGCTGTTCCTGCCCCAGCCCACCAAGGCCTGCAGCAACGCCGAGATCACGCTGCTCACCATCGGGGCGTTCCAGCCCGCATAGGGCCGCGGACTTCGCCACAGACAACTGCAGGCGGTCCGGCAAGGTGCCGGACCGCCTGCAGTTTCGTTTGCGGTTGCTAGTGGGCGGTGGTGGTACGCCCGGCACCCGCGGTGCCGCGGGACAGTGCCACGCCCAGGCCGATCATGCCCACGCCCAGGACAAAGTGCAGCCAGTTGTCCGCAGTGTTCACCGGGACAAAGTTGGCCGGGGTGTCGTGGCCGATCAGCAGGCCGTAGAGCCAGAGGACAAGGTAAATGGCGCCACCGACGATCAGGTAGTTCCGCGACTGTCCGGCGTCGCGGGCCAGGGCGATTCCGGCTGCGCCAAACAGCAGGTGGACGATGTTGTGAAGTACGGATACCTGGAAGATGCCCAGGAGCAGGGCCTCAGATTCGTGACCGGCGAATCCCAGGGTTTCGTAGTTGCTGGTGATGCCCGGGATGAACCCCAGGACGCCCACCAGGAGGAAGACCGCACCCACCGCGAGCGCGGCTTTCTGGATATTAGTACGGCCCACGGTGCGACCGTTCGGACTTGTGCTTGTCATGATCACTCCTGCTGTTGTCGTTCCGTTTACATCATGGCTGCCGGGTTGCGCCTGACCATAGACTTAAACACCGACATGATAAGTATACTTATCACCTACGCCACGCATAGATCAGGGTCTATAACGGACCCATCACAAACGGCCCGCCAGGGCCCGGACCAAAGGCAGGCTGAACTGGGATGACGTCGATTTGGTTGGACAGCCGCGAAGCGTTTGCTTCTGATCCGTTCGAGCCCGGAGGCACCTACGACACCGTGGTGGCAGGGGCCGGGCTCACAGGTTTGGTCACTGCGTTGCTGCTGGCCCGCTCCGGTCAGAACGTCCTGGTGCTGGAGGCAAGGTTCCCCGGTGCGGTGACTACCGGCAACACCACCGCCAAAGTGACGCTGCTGCAGGGCACTTTCCTGTCCCAGCTGTCCCGCCAGTACTCGCAGAAGCAGGTGCAGGCGTACGTGGACGGGAACCGCGAGGGCCAGGCGTGGCTCCTGCGGTACCTCGACGAGCACAGCGTGCCGTACCAGACGCGGGATGCGTATACCTATGCAGCTTCCGCGCAGGGGACCGAGAAGCTCCGCGAGGAGGTCAGCGCCGCCACCACCGCGGGGCTGGACGTGGAATACGTGCGCGACGCCGGCCTGCCCTTCCCCGTGCACGGCGCCATACGCCTGGCCGGCCAGGCGCAGATCCACCCTGTCGATGTGCTGGACACGCTGGTGGCCGACCTCCGCAGCCGCGGCGGATCCGTGGTGGGCGGGGTCCGGCTGCAGGACGTCACCGGCGGCCGCCCGGCCACGGTCCACACGGACCGCGGCAACGTCACCGCAAACAACGTGGTGCTCGCCACCGGCATCCCCGTTTTGGACCGCGGGTTGTACTTCGCCAAGCTGAAGCCCAGCCGGTCCTACGCGGCAGCATTGCAGCTGCAGGAGGACCAGGCCCCGCCCCCGGGCATGTACATCTCGGTGGAACAGCCCACGCACTCACTGCGGGACTACGAGAAGGACGGCCACCGGTTGTTGCTGGTGGGCGGCCACGGCCACCACGTGGGCCGGGCAAGGTCGGAAAAACACCACCTTGGGAGCCTTCTGGACTGGGCCGCCCAGCAGTACCCCGGCTCGCAAGTGACGCACACCTGGTCTGCGCAGGACTACATGGCCGTCAACCTGATGCCCTTCTTCGGCAAGCTGCCGCGGGGCAGGGGCCACGTCTACTTCGGCACCGGCTACAACAAGTGGGGCATGACCAACGCCGTCGCCGCGTCCTTGGGGATTGCCGCGGACATCCTGGGCGGGCAGGTGCCTTGGGCGGACACCATCCACCACCGCGTCACGTCTCCGTCCGGTGCCTTCTCGGCCGTGTCGCTCAACGCCGGGGTGGCGGCCAAGCTGGCTTCCGGCTGGGGGCAGCTTGCCGCCGAAGGGCTGAAAACCGAAGGCGCCAAGGTACTGGGAAAGGACAGGGACCAGCTGCCCGCACCGGCCGCCCCTGTGGTCCCGGACGAAGGCCAAGGGCAGGTGTACCGTGAGGGCAGCCGCCCGGTCGCCGCCTCAACCGTGGACGGATCCACCTGCAAGCTGTCCGCCGTCTGCACCCACCTGGGCGGCATCGTGCACTGGAACGACAACGAAAAGACTTGGGACTGCCCGCTCCACGGCTCCCGCTTCACCAATGAGGGAGTGCTCCTGGAGGGCCCGGCCACCAGGAACCTTCCCGCTGCAGGGAAGGCTTGAGCGGCCGCCCGCGCCAGGGCCAGCCTAAGCCCGGGTGGGCTGTCAGTGGGTTAGGGCATGATGGAGGCATGCAGCAGGAACAGGGCTCCGCCCCGGGCGGGACGTCAGTCTCCACCACGGCCATGGGGCAGTTCAGCAGCCCAACCCGGGAGTGGTTCCTCGGTGCCTTTTCGGAGCCGACTCCCGCCCAGGACGGCGCGTGGCAGGCCATTTCGTCCGGCTCGCACGCCCTGGTGGTCGCGCCCACCGGCTCGGGCAAAACACTGGCCGCGTTCCTCTGGGCGCTGGACCGGTTGCTGGTGTCGGGCTCCGCTGCACAGGAAACCCCGGTTCCGGCGCCGGAGGCCCCCGCCAAGGGAAGGCGTCCCCGGGCGCCCAAACGCAAAACCCGTGTCCTGTACATTTCACCCCTGAAAGCGCTCGGCGTGGACGTGGAGCGGAATCTGCGCTCGCCGCTCATCGGCATCACCCAGACCGCCAAGCGGCTCGGGCTGCCCGCCCCGCTGATCACCGTGGGCGTCCGGTCCGGTGACACCACAACCGCGGACCGGCGTGCGCTGCTGAGCAACCCGCCCGACATCCTGATCACCACGCCGGAATCACTGTTCCTGATGCTCACCTCCCGCGCCCGCGAAACGCTCACCGAGGTGGACACCATCATCATCGATGAAGTCCACGCGGTGGCCGGAACCAAGCGCGGCGCCCACCTGGCCGTCTCACTGGAACGGCTGGATGCGCTGCTGCCCAAACCGGCACAGCGGATCGGGCTCTCCGCCACCGTTGAGCCCCGGGAACTGGTGGCCCAATTCCTGGCCGGCACCGCGCCGGTGGAGATCGTTGCGCCGCCGGCGAAGAAGAACTGGGACCTCACCGTTTCCGTCCCGGTCGAGGACATGTCGGACCTCCAGGGTGCCGCCGGGGCCTTCGATTCCGGTCCCGCGTCCGGGCTGCAGCCCCAGGCCTCCATCTGGCCGCACGTGGAGGAAAAGATCGTGGACCTGGTGCTGGCCAACCAGTCCACCATCGTTTTTGCCAACTCCCGCCGCCTCTCCGAACGGCTCACGGCCCGGCTCAACGAAATCTACGCGGAACGCCAACTGGTGGCTGCCGGCGGCGGCTGGGACGATCCCGGGCCGCAGGCCGGCGTTCCCGCTTCCACAGCCACTCCGGCGCACATGATGGCGCAGGCCGGAAGCTCAGCCGGGGCGGACCCGGTGCTGGCCCGCGCCCACCACGGTTCCGTCTCGAAAGACCAGCGTGCACTGATCGAGGACGACCTCAAGTCCGGCCGGCTGCGCTGCGTTGTGGCCACGTCCTCACTGGAACTCGGCATCGACATGGGTGCCGTGGACCTGGTGGTGCAGGTGGAGTCGCCGCCGTCCGTGGCCAGCGGGCTGCAGCGCGTGGGCCGCGCCGGCCACCAGGTGGGCGAAGTTTCCCAAGGTGTCCTCTTCCCGAAGCACCGGGCGGACCTGGTGCACACGGCCATCACGGTGGAGCGTATGCTGACGGGAAAAATCGAGCGCCTCAGCATTCCGGCCAACCCGTTGGACATCCTTGCCCAGCAGACCGTGGCCGCCACGGCCCTGGGCAGCATCGATGTTGAGGAGTGGTTCGCTACCGTCCGCCGTTCAGCCCCGTTCGCGTCCCTCCCCCGGTCAGCCTTCGAGGCCACGCTGGACCTGCTGGCCGGCCGCTATCCGTCGGACGAGTTTGCCGAGCTGCGCCCCCGGATTATCTGGGACCGCAATGCCGGCACCATCGAAGGGCGGCCGGGGGCCCAACGTTTGGCGGTCACCTCGGGCGGCACCATTCCGGACCGCGGCCTCTTCGGCGTCTACATCATCGGCACCGAGGTGGAGGGAACCACGTCCCCTTCAACGGACGGTAAACCCGCGCCTGCGCCCAAGGGCGGCCGGCGGGTGGGCGAACTGGACGAGGAGATGGTGTACGAATCCCGTGTTGGCGACGTCTTCGCCCTGGGTGCCACGAGCTGGAAAATCGAGGACATCACGCACGACCGGGTGCTGGTCTCCCCCGCGTTCGGCCAGCCCGGAAAGCTGCCCTTCTGGAAGGGCGACTCCCTCGGCCGCCCCGTGGACCTGGGCCGCGCCCTGGGCGCGTTCGTCCGCGAACTGTCAGCGTCCGACGTCGGGCCTGCCACCGAGCGCTGCAAGGCCAGCGGCCTGGACGACTTCGCCGCCAACAACCTCATCCAATACCTAAGCGAACAGAAACTGGCCACCGAGGTGGTGCCCAACGACACCACGCTGGTGGTGGAGCGCTTCCACGACGAACTGGGCGACTGGCGGGTGATCCTCCACAGCCCCTTCGGCATGCCCGTCCACGCGCCGTGGGCGCTGGCGGTGGGCCAGCGGCTGCACCAGCGGTACGGCCTGGATGGCTCGGCCATGGCGGCCGACGACGGCATCGTGCTGCGGGTGCCCATGATGGAGGACGAGCCGCCCGGCGCCGAACTGTTCCTGTTCGATCCGGAGGAACTGGAGCAGATCGTCGCGGCGGAAGTGGGCGGCAGTGCGCTGTTCGCCTCCCGCTTCCGCGAGTGTGCGGCGCGCGCCCTGCTGCTGCCGCGGCAGACTCCCGGCAAGCGGCAGCCGTTATGGCAGCAGCGGCAGAGGTCCGCCCAGTTGCTGGATGTAGCCCGGAAGTACCCCACGTTCCCCATCGTGCTGGAAACGGTGCGGGAATGCCTGCAGGACGTCTACGATTTGCCGGCGTTGAAGGACATCGCGGCGTCCGTGGAGCGGCGCGAGCTGCGAATCGTGCAGACCACCACGTCGCAGCCGTCGCCGTTCGCCAAGTCCCTTCTGTTCGGATACGTTGCCCAGTTCCTGTACGAGGGTGATTCACCGCTCGCGGAGCGGCGGGCTGCGGCGCTGGCCCTGGACTCCACGCTCCTGAACGAATTGCTGGGCCGCGTTGAACTCCGGGAACTGCTGGATGCGAAGGTCATCGAGGCCACCGAGCGGGAGTTGCAGCGCCTGGCGCCGGACCGGCGTGCACGCGGGCTTGAGGGCGTGGCGGACCTGCTGCGTCTCCTCGGACCGCTGGCGCCCGAAGAAGCTGCCGCGAGGTTGGATCCGCCGGTGGTTGAGCCTGTCGAAACCGGGCCCGCCGAAACCGCGGTGGTTGAGCCTGCCGAAACCCTCCATGCCAGCGCCGAAACCGCCATCGCCCACCTGGTGGCCCTGCAGCGGGCCAACCGCGCCATCAAGGTGAACATCGGCGGCGTGGAACGGTACGCCGCGGTTGAGGATGCCGCCCGCCTTCGCGATGCTATCGGCGTGCCCCTGCCCATGGGGGTCCCGCTCGCGTTCATCGAGCCGGTGGCGGATCCTTTGGGCGACCTTGTCTCCCGGTACGCCCGGACGCACGGGCCTTTCACGGCGGCCGAAGCTGCAGCGCGCCTGGGTCTGGGGGTGGCCGTGGTAACCACTGCCTTGAAACGGCTGGCTGCGGACGGCCGGGTGGTGGAAGGTGAATTCAGGCCGCACGCCGTCGAACCAGCGGCACCCGACCTACCGGCCGTGGATGCAGCGGCACCTGAGGCAGAGCAACCGGCCGCTCCAACCCCCGAAGCCCAGAACCATCTCCCCGTCAGTGAGTGGTGTGATGCGGAGGTGCTCCGCAAGCTGCGACGCCGGTCGCTGGCTGCGCTCCGCGCCGAAGTGGAACCGGTGGACGCATCCGCCTATGGCCGGTTCCTGCCGGCCTGGCAGCACGTCCGGACCCCCGGCGGCGGCCGCGGCCAGCCGTCGCTGCGGGGACTGGACGGCATCGTCACTGCCATCGACCAGCTCTCCGGGGTGCCCGTTCCGGCCTCGGCCTGGGAACCCCTGGTCCTGGCCAGCCGCGTGTCCAACTACCAGCCCGCCATGCTCGACGAGCTGATGGCCGCCGGGGAGGTGCTCTGGTCCGGGGCGGGAGCCTTGCCCGGGAATGACGGCTGGATCAGCCTTCACCTTGCCGACTCGGCGGAGCTCACCCTGAACCCGGCCATCGACTACGAACCCGGCGATGCCCAGCTGCGCCTCCTGGAGCACCTGCGCACCAACGGCGGCGGCTACTTCTTCCGGCAACTGACGGACGTGGCCGGCGGCATGGACTCCGTCCTCAGCGACCAGGAAGTGGTGACTGCCCTGTGGGACCTGGCCTGGGCGGGCCGGATCACCGGTGACACCTTCGCGCCGGTGAGGGCACTGATCGCCGGGGGCCACACCGCCCACCGGCAGGTTGCCCGCGCTCCGCGGGCCCGGGCCCCGCGCCTGAGCCGGCTGGGCCGTTCGCATGGGACGGGACTGATGGGGTCAGCCGGTCTGGGCAGCGGCCGGTATGGCGGCTCCCCGGCTGCAGCAGCCACGCCTCCCCTGGCGGCAGGCCGCTGGTCCGCACTTCCGCAGCCCGAGCTGGACGCCACGATCCACGCCCGCGCCACGGCAGAGCTTTTGCTGGACCGTTACGGCGTGGTCACCCGCGGTTCGGTGATGGCGGAACAGATCCTGGGCGGTTTCGGCCTGATGTACAAAGTCCTGGCCCGGCTGGAGGAAGCCGGCCGCTGCCGCCGCGGCTACTTCATCGAACACCTTGGCGCCGCCCAGTTCGCCGTTCCCGCAACGGTGGACCGGCTGCGGTCGTATTCGGAGGACACCCAGCTCGCCAAGCCGGAACCTGTTGCCCTCGCCCTGGCTGCCACCGATCCTGCCAACCCGTACGGTGCCGCCCTCCCCTGGCCCTCCCTGCACGACGACGCCGGAACCGGGCACCGGCCCGGGCGCAAGGCCGGCGCCCTGGTGGTGCTGGTGGACGGGGCACTGGTCCTCTATGTGGAACGGGGCGGCAAAACCCTGCTTGCCTTCAGCGACGATGAGGGCATCCTGGCCGCAGCGGGTTCCGCCCTGGTGGGCGTGGTGACGCGCGGCGCGGTGGACAAGTTGATTATGGAGAAAGTGAACGGCCACGAGATCCTCGATACGCCGGTCGCCGCCGCGCTCAGCGCCGCGGGCGCCTACTCCACACCCAAAGGATTGAGGATCCGTGCCTGAGGGGGATTCCGTCTGGCGGGCGGCCAACCAGCTGCATCAGGCCCTGGCCGGGCATAAGCTGATTGCCTCGGACTTCCGTGTCCCCCGCTTCGCCACCCTGAACCTTGCCGGCTGGACTGTGGCCGAAGTGGTCCCCCGCGGCAAGCACCTGCTGATGCGGGTGGTGGGGCCGGAGGACAAAAAGCTCACCATCCACTCGCACCTGAAAATGGAGGGCACCTGGCAGGTTTATCCGCCGGGCGGCAGGTGGCGGAAACCGGGCTATACCGCCCGCTGCGTGCTGCGCACCCCGGTAGCGGACGCCGTCGGCTTTTCCCTGGGGATCGTCGAGGTCGTGGCCACGGCAGACGAAGACTCCATTGTCGGGTTCCTCGGCCCGGACCTGCTGGGCCCGGACTGGGACCTGGACGAAGCGGAGCGGCGGGTCCGGGCGGCCCCGGACGTCCCCATCGGGGTGGCACTCCTGGACCAGCGAAACCTGGCCGGGATCGGCAACATCTACCGCTGCGAAACCTGTTTCCTGTCCGGCGTGCATCCGGCGTCGCCCGTTTCTGCCGTGGAGGATGTCCGCACCCTGATGACCGACGCCAAGCAGCTGCTCGAAGTCAACCTGGGCCCGGGCCGCCGCGTCACCATCCTCAACCCCCAAGGGATGCCGGTGGGCAGGATGGCCGGGCGCCCGGGCTACTGGGTTTACCGCAGGGAGCACCAGCCCTGCCTCAAGTGCGGAACCCCCATCCGGCGCGGCACCCTCGGCAAGCCCAACGGCGAGGAGGAAAGAGACATCTACTTCTGCCCGCACTGCCAGCCGTTGCCAGGCTAAGCCCCGTTCTGCGCAGTCGAAGCAGCGCCGGCGGCAGCGGGCTTGCGCTCCAGCGCGTCGGCGTCGGCGGGCAGGGCCGCCGGCACCATAAACAACGGGAGCAGCAACTGGACCAGCGGGCCAATGGCCAGGGCGTAAACAACGGTGCCCACCCCCACGGACCCGCCCAGGAGCCAGCCTGCCCCGAGCACAACAACCTCAATCAGGGTCCGGGATACCCTCACAGACCACCCGGTCCGCCGGGCCAGCCCGGTCATCAGTCCGTCCCGGGCGCCGGGACCGAACCGGGCGCCGATGTAGCAGGCCGAGGCGATTCCGTTGAGCAGGACGGCGCCCGCCAGCATGCCGATCTGGCCACCCAGGTGCGGGAACGCCGGGATCAGGGCGAGTCCGATGTCCGCGAAGACGCCCACCAGCACAGCATTGCAGAGCGTGCCGAATCCTGGCCGCTGGCGCAGCGGGATCCACAGCAGCAGCACCAGGAAGCTTACGATAATCACCACCACACCGATGCTGAGCCCGGTCCTGCCGGCCACACCCTGGTGGAAGACATCCCACGGGTCCAGGCCGAGTCCGGCACGGATAAACATCGCAAGGGACAGGCCGTACATGGCGAGGCCGATAAAGAGCTGGAGGAGTCTGCGGGTCAACATGCCCTTAACTTTGCCGGAGAACTGGCCTTGAAATACATAGCCAGTTTGAGATACTGGCCTGATGTCCCCGCTAACCGCTTCAGCCCTTGCCCGCCTCCTGGGCACATGGAACCTCGGCGCCTCGCCCGCCTACCGCGAGCTGGCCGACGTCGTACGTCTGCTGGTGCTGGACGGCAGGGTGGCGCTGGATACCGCACTGCCCAGTGAGCGCGCCCTGGCCGAAGCCCTGGCCGTCAGCCGGACCACCGTCACGGCGGCCTACGGCCTGCTCCGCGACCAGGGATTCCTCAGCAGCGGGCAGGGCAGCAGGAGCCGGACCAGGATCCCGCGCCCGACGGCGGCAGGCATCACAATCTCAAGGGGGCCCCTGCCGAGTGGCTTAGACCTGGCCGGAACAGGACTTGCGGGGGCGGGGCTGGAACCGGGACTCACCGCGCCCGGCCTGGCAGCACCGGCGGGACTGATCGACCTCGCGTATTCGTCGCTGCCGGCCAGCGGTGAACTGGTACACCGGGCGTTTGCCGCGGCCCTCACCGAGCTTCCCGCCCTGCTCCCCGGCTTCGGGTACGACGCGATGGGCCTGCTGCCCCTGCGGGAAGCGGTGGCAGCACGCTACTCAGCAGCCGGTGTACCCACCACGGCGGACCAGGTCCTGGTGACCTCCGGGGCACAGCACGCCCTGAACATCGTCCTCCGGGCCCTCACCGGCCGGCATGACAAGGTGCTGGTAGAGCACCCGAGCTACCCCAACGCCCTGGACGCGATCCGTGCGGCGGGTTGCCGCGCGGTTCCGGTGGCTTTCGCAGCGCCCGTCGTCGGCAAACCGGAGGGCCGGACAACCGTTGCCTGGGATATGCACGGGCTTCAGGCCGCACTGGCGCAGCAGCGGCCCAGGCTGGCGTATCTGGTGCCGGACTTCCACAACCCGACGGGCCAGCTGATGCCCGACCTCCAGCGCCGCCAGCTGGTCAGGGCTGCCGCGGCGGCCGGGACCATCCTGGTGGTGGACGAGACGCTGCGGGAGCTGAATCTCGACGGCGCCGGCACCACTCCGGTGGCTGCGTTCGGCCCCTCGGTGGTCACCATCGGCACGCTCAGCAAGTCCCACTGGGGCGGCCTGCGCACGGGGTGGATCCGCGCTTCGCAGGAGCTGGTCCAGCAGTTCGCGGCGGCCCGGACGTCCCTGGATCTTGGCGGGCCGGTGATGGAACAACTGGCCGCCGCGCATCTGGTCCGGGCCATGGACGAGCCGCTCCACGCACGGCTTGACGCCCTCCGGGACAACCGGGAAGCCCTGCTGGAACTCCTCGCCGGACACTTGCCGGAATGGGAAACGCTCTACCCCTCCGGCGGCTTGTCCGCGTGGTGCAAACTTCCGGCCCCCATCAGCACCGCCCTGACGGTCATCGCCCCGGACTTCGGCATCCGGCTGGCGGCAGGGCCGCGGTTCGGCGTTGGCGGCGCGTTCGAACGCTACCTCCGGGTGCCGTTCACCCTGCCCCCGGAAAAGCTGGAAACCGCGGTCCTGGCACTGCGATCAGCCCAGGACAGGCTGGATGCAGCCCCACAGCTGCGGCGGAGCCTCAAGAACGCGCCCGCTGTTGCTATTGCCTGACGGGCGATGACTGCCCGCCAAACCGGCCCATGCGCTGCTTGGCGGTATTGGTTCCGGCCCCCACCGGAACGTGGGCAGTCGCCTTGGCCAGCCCAAACAGCGGCATCCCGTTGTAAACGACTTCAATCCCGGCGGCAGGCACCTGGTACGTCTCATGCCAGACGCCCACGTCGCCACTGCCCGCAGTCTCCTTCATAAACCGCCGCCACGGCTCCAGGTGGGGGGACTCCCGGTCCGCGGCGAATTTCCGCAGGTGCTCCGGGCTTTCCCAGTAGCTGAGCAGCATGGTGGTCCGGCCGAACCACTGCTCGTACCCCAGCATCCCTGACGCGGGGTCCGCGGCCAGGTGCTGGAGCATCCGGGGCATGGCGCTTGCCACCTTGCCCACCGTTCCCAGCTTCCACCACCTGTTGGCCCTCATGCCGATCAGGAAGACGGTCACTGATTCCCGGCCGGGATCGGCGGTGAACCGGCCCGGAAAGACACTGTGCGTCATGGGAAGCTCCTTGGTTGGTTTCGAAACGATGTTTTGTAACAGCGTTACGAAACAAGGTTATGAAACAATGAAGCCCATGGCAAGACCTGTAATCCATAACGACTCCCTGCGGCAGGAACTGCTGGCGGTGACCGCCGAGCTGGTGGACCGGGACGGACCGGCCAAAGTGACCCTGCGGGATGTGGCATCGGCAGCGGGGACGTCCACCACGGCCGTTTACTCCCTCTTCGGCGGGAAATCCCAGCTCCTCACCGCCGTGGTGGACCACGGCTTCGAATCCTTCCGGGACTCCCAGGTGGCTGCGGCCACGGGAGGACTCCAGGAACTCGGCGTGGCCTACCGGGCCTGGGCGCTCGAGCACCGGGCGCTCTACCGCCTCATGTTCGGCGGGGCACTGGCCGCCTACGTGGACTGCCAGCCCAGCCCGGAGGTTTCTGCCGGGGCCATGGAGCCGCTGATGGCAGCGGTGGCTTCCGCCCAGGCGTCGGGCGCCCTGCGGGCTGAACCTGTGGAAGTGGTGGCCTTCGCCATCTGGGGCCAGGTGCACGGGCTGGTGAGCCTGGAACTTGCGCAGGTTGGCCCGCCCGACTCTGACTGGGCCGCCGCCTACAACTCCGCCTTGGACGCGATCGCCCGTGGCTGGGCCGCCTGACACCACCGCTTTTTCGGGGCGCGTGTTCCCGCGCGATACGCAAAATACCTGGCGCAGTGGATATATCCGCAGCGCCAGGTATTTTGCGAGTCGATCTGTATTTTGCGCGTCGCTGCCCGGACAAAGCTCGCCGCTGCCGCCAAAGGCCGTTTAGGCGTATACCTTTTCCAGGAAGTTGCCCCAGGCCTTGGCCGTGGTTTCGGCATCGCCGGCCCCGCTGAAATCGTGGACAGTCATTCCCACCGGCGCACCAAAGGCGTTGCGGCCGAAGAACCGGTACAGCGCATCGGAGGTGCGGATCCCCAGGAAGTGTTCATTCGAGAAGTCCACTTCACCGCTCAGCCGGCCCACGCCGTCGAGCTCCAGCTCCACCGGCGATCCCTGGCCGGAGGATTCCACGCCCAGGGCCCGGCGCAGCTGGGCAAAACCGTCGGCAGCCTGCGACGCCGCGGGTGCCTGGATATCCGTGAAGACCACGGGGCGTCCGTCGAAGTACTGCAGGTACTGGCCCAGGGTGTGCAGGTAGAACTCGGTGTGGCGGGAAGCGCCGTCGTACTGCCCGTCCCAGTTGTCCACGAAGATGCCGCTGTGCACGTAGTGCAGGCGGGCGCGGCCGCCCTCGAGGGGCTCCAGGACGTGCTCGAGCTGGTTGAACCAGCCACCCGGGCCGTCCATCCGGGACACGAGGTGGGTGGGGTATTCCTGGACCATTTTGACGTCCGGCCACTGATCCGTGGGGAACATCCAGGCCGGCGTCCCGGCAGTGACCGCCTCCCACACCCGCTCCGGCGTGCCGGGCAGCTCGGTGTCGTAGACGATTTCGAATTCGCGCTTGTCAGTCATTGTCCTGCTCCTTTGCTGTAGGGATTTCCGGACTCTCCGGGGTCTCCTTGGTTGTCTTGGGGTTGGTTGTCTTGGGGTCGGCTGCCTTGAGGACGGGATGCAGTGCCACCACCAGCCGGTGCCGCCTGCCGCCTGACGCCCCGGGACCTGGCCGGGCACCGCCGTCGTGATACTTGTCCACCAGCCGCGTGACCACCACGCCCAGCTCCTCCGCGAAAGCGGCCCGGTCAGCTGCGGTCCGGAAGGTAATCTCGCCGTCAATGGCGAAGGTGGCCAGCTTTTGCCGGGCAGCGGCGGCGCCGGCGATCAGCTTGCCCATCTCCTGGACCATCCGGCCGGCAAGTGCCAGCAGCCAGAAGGCGGAGAAGCGGTCTGAGAACCGGTGCGGATCCGGCGACACCGAGGACAGGGCCTGCGGTGAAATCAGGTAGGAGGCCGCGGTGGCCTGAAGCACCCGCTCGGTCACGTTGCCCTTCCGACGCTCCTCCACCAGCTCCACCAGGCCATGCCGCTCGAGGGCCTTGAGGTGGTAGTTGACCTTCTGCCGGGGCAGCCCCACCTTGACGGCAATCTGCGTTGCCGAGCCCGGATGGGACAGCTCGTGCAGGATCCGCGTGCGCACAGGATCCAGGGAAGCTTCTGCGGCCGCCGGGTCCTCGATAACTGCTATGTCCAACATGCTTCAAGTGTGCCTACCGACAACTTTTATTGTCAAGAACTTTTTTATCATCGGTAAGGTACCGCCAGGCGCCGACTCCTACTACAGGGCCACGTAGAATTGTCCGGTGATGCAATCCCCCCTCCCCGTACGCGACGGCGTGAATGCCACCCGTTTGCGCCTGCCCGGTGAGGGACCGTGGGACACCGCGATGGACTACATGATGCACCGTTGGGGCCACATTGATCCGCAGGGCATTGAGGACAGGTTCGACGCCGGTGAGATCGTGGGCGAGGGCGGGATTCCCCTGGACCGGGGTACTCCCCTGACGGACCACACGTTCATTTGGTACTACCGGACGCTGCCGCCGGAGACCCGCATTCCCGTGGAGCTGGACATCCTGTACCAGGACGGGCACCTGCTCGTGGTGGACAAGCCGCACTTCCTGCCCACCACCCCGGGCGGGACCTACATCCAGGAATCCGCGCTGGTGCGCCTGCGCAACCAGCTGGACCTGCCGGACCTGATTCCCATGCACCGGCTGGACCGCATGACCGCAGGGGTGCTGCTGTTTTCCACAAACCCGGCCACCCGCGGCATGTACCAGGTCCTCTTTGAGAAGCGCCAGGTCCAGAAGGAATACGAGTGCGTGTCCGCGGCCGAGCCCGCGGAGGGGTATCCGGCCGTCGAGTTTCCCGTGGTGGTGCGCAACCGGATGACCAAGTCGCGCAGCTATCTGCTCGCCGAAGTCGTCGAGGGCCAACCCAACGCGGAGACGCGCATTGAGCAGCTGGCAACGTTCGACGGCGGACCTGCAGCTCGTGGCGCGGGCACCGCCACTGCCGGACCGGTTTACAGCGCCCGCCGTGCGCTGTACCGGCTGGAACCGCACACCGGAAAGACCCACCAGCTGCGGGTGCACATGGCCTCGCTGGGGCTCGGCATCATCAACGATGCTTTCTACCCGGACTTGCTGGACAAGGCTCCGGACGATTACAGCAAACCCCTGCAGCTCCTCGCCCGGGGGATCCGGTTTGTGGATCCCATCTCCGGGAAGCCGGTGGAGTACCGCAGCGGCCTGAAGCTCAGCGAGGCCGCCGGCTCCTGACCTGCGGAAAGTCCCCCTGGGGGCACCCCTGTGGTTAACCTGTGGTCCCAGCAGGACCAATCTGCGATACCTTGTGCCCATGGACTTTGGCAGCGCTGACAGCTGGGGGGCGGCCATCTATTTCTGGATCATCCCCATCGTGCTGGGCGACGCCATCTTCCCGCCCATCCCGTCCGAGATGGTGGTGATCACCGGTGGAGCGCTGTCCGCGGACGGCAGGGCCAACGTGTTCCTGGTGGCCGCATTGTCCGCGCTGGCATCCTGGCTGGGCGACATGATGGTGTTCCAGCTGTTCCGGCGCCGGCTGAGCCACGTCCTTGACCGCTGGAAGTGGGGCCGCCGTGTCCATTCCGGGATCCACGAGGCCCTTGCCAAGGCCGGCCGCTCGTCCACTTACGGCGCCATTATCGGAGCCAGGTTCATTCCCGGCGGACGGCTGGCCACCTCGGCTGCCGCCGGGATCGCCAACGTTTCGGTCCGCGGCTTCAGCCTGTGCGCCGGGCTCGGGGCGCTCCTCTGGGCATGCTGGCTGGTGGGCCTGGGCTACTTCACCGGCTCCGCCACCCGCCTGCCGTTCTGGGCCAGCTCGCTGATCGGGGTGGCGCTGGGGCTGGTGATCGGCGTCGTCGTCGGCATTATTGTTACGCGGCGCCGCGGCAACCGGTCCCCCGTCGTCGAAGAAACCGAACCGCCCCTGCCGTAACGGTTCTAGATCGGCATCCAGCGCCCGCGGTTGCGCCGCAGGACCGTGAGGGAACCTGTCAGCGCAACACGTTCGACGGCGTCACGCATCATGCCTGCCGACTCGACCGCCTGGCGGTTCTCGCCACTGTATTCGGTTGCCTCCACGAGAAAGCGCAGGTTCAGCTGCGGCACCCCGCCTGCTATCTGGAGCTGGTTCGCTTCCACATGGTGCCGGGTTCCCAAGGCCTCCACCGCCGCGTCCATCACGGCTTCGGGAGGGTTGCCGGGGCGCAGCCCGGTGATCTTCAGGCGGGTCTGGAACGAAGGCATGCCTTCAACCCTACCCAGACCCTCTCTCACTTAATGTCGGGAAATTCCTAACGCTCTCTCCTGAGTGAACTGCTCCCCGGAAGTTGGACTGAGAAATTCAGTTTCGACTCCCGGGGAGCAGTTTTATGCGTGCACGTAGTTC
>NZ_JBDGJZ010000010.1:0-150565 GCF_057656635.1 Arthrobacter sp. Soil_C_49 | reverse complement strand
GAACTACGTGCACGCATAAAACTGCTCCCCGGGAGTCGAAACTGAATTTCTCAGTCCAACTTCCGGGGAGCAGTTCATACGGCGGGAGCGTCCGGCATTTAACCGCACACGGTACCGTCGCGCGGCACCTCATCCAGCTGTGGTGTCCACCTTCGCCTCTGCGGCCGCCTGCTGATATTCGGCCGAGACCCTTCGGTACACCGGGGTCAGGAACGCCAGCAGCGCGGCGGCCACCATGATGAGCCCTGCGATCAGGAACACCAGGGCGATGCCGGGGGAGGTGCCCTCGCCCAGCAGCGGGGCCAACTGGGCCGCGCCGTCGACCGACCGTGCATAGGGGATGATCCAGAACTGGGCGATCGGCGCAATCAGGAATGACGTGATGGGCGCCGCCGCAGACTCAAACGCCATGGCGAAGCCGAACACCCGGCCCTGCCGTGGCAGCGGAACCACCTGCTGGATAACGGTCTGCTCGGCGGCCTCCACAACGGGCACCAGCGTCAGGTACAGCCAGATCCCGACGACGTACAGCCAGGCCCACTCCCGCAGGGTGAACACCGCGCCGAGGACACCCATGGCCACCACTGCCATAAGCAGGGTGCGCAGCGGGTTGGCCCCGAGTCCAAACTTGCTGATCAGCGCCCCACCGATCAGGAACCCGCTGGAGCCTACCGCCAGGAAAATGCCCCACAGTTCCACGGGGAACATCTCCAGGCCGTAGGGGTCCATCAGCGCCATGTAGACGCCGCCTATGAAATTGTTGAACGTGGAGAACAGGATCAGGGCGAACAGCCCGGAAATGGCCAGCACAGCGGCGTAGGAGCCGCGAAGGTCGAATCCGCCATGCGCATCGGTGGCCGCCACACGCGTTTCCTCAGGCATGCGGAGGGTGAGCAGGTGCGCAAAGGCGAGCGCGGTGAGAACGAGCGCCACCACGATGGTCCAGCCCATGCCCAGCAGCCCCACCGACAGCCCCGAGAGTACGGAGGTGATGAGGAACATCAGCCCCTGCACCATCCCCACCAGCCCGTTGGCGTTGGCCCGCCGGTCCGGCTCAATGAGAATCGTGACGGTAGTGGACAGCGCGATATTCCGCAGGTTCTCCACCACCGCGCCGATCAGGATGACCACAGTGAAAATCCAGAACGACGGCTGCGCCAGGTCCAGCAGCGACGACGCGGGCGTCAGGAGGAACATCACGCCGGACAGCACAAACATCACCAGGGTGAAGCCGGCCGCGAAGCGCATCACGGCCAGCTTGCGGTAGCGGTCCACGAAGGTGCCGAAGCTGATGCTGGACAGGGCGATCAGCAGCATGTACGCACCGCCCACCACACCGGTGGCGATCACGTTGCGGGTCTCCAGGTACACCCAGAACGTCAGGGCGAACCACAGATAGCTGGTGGTGATGTTGGCCAGGGCAGTATTCACCAGGATCCCGGCGAAGGTCCGGGACCGTTCCGCCGGGGTGCGCAGGGACGTGTCGACGGCGGGATCAGCCGGGCGCGCCGGTTCACCGTCCGTTGGCGGAGTGGCGTCTTCGTCGGCTCGGGTCCCGCCGTCCGGAGCGGCAGCAGCCCTTCCCCGGACCGGTTCCTGCTCGGTCATGCGTCCCAGTGTAGTGACGGCGGGCAGAAGCCGACAGGGTGGAAAACATAGAGAGCCCAGGTATTCCGGCACCCTTATCTCGGGCTCGGTGGTCTCGGAGCAGGCCTGGACGCAGCGGCAGAATGACCAGATCCGCGTCGGCAGCCCGGCAGTGGCCCATGCCCTCGCTGCTGAGAAGTCGCAGAGGGAGGAACAGGCGCTGGAGGCAGCAGAAAGCACCGGGGCAGACCGCGCGCAAAGACAAGACCGGTACCTTCATTTCCTTGCTCCGGTGCTGCTGTCCGGCGGAGTCCACGTACGCCTGCCGGCCACCCGGGTGGACCTCCGCAAAGTGGGGGCGTGGAGCATCGGACGGATCAGCCTCGACTGAAGGAACCGCTGAGGGGAACAAGCTGCGGGAGAACGCCCGCCGGGTTCCGCGGCGTGTGGCAGGATGGCCGCATGGTGATCGAGGTCCGTCCGGCTACCAGCTTCGAGGACGTCCGCGCGCTGGTGGGGCCTAAGCGCCCCGACGCCAACGTCTGCTGGTGCCTGAGCTACCGCATCCCCTCAAAACAGAACCAGGCGCTGCACGGCACGGAGCGCGGGGACCTCGTGAGGCAATTGGTCGCGCAGAATCCGCCGCCGGGGGTTTTGGCGTACGACGGCGGCGAGCCGGTGGGGTGGGCAGGGGTCCACCCCCGTGCGGACACCAGTTTCGCCGGCAACCGGAGGATCCCGCACGTGGACGATCTGGACGTCTGGTCCGTGTGGTGCATCCGGGTACGGCCAGGGCACCGGGGCAAGGGCATTTCGCACGAGCTCCTGAAGGGCGCCGTGGACCTGGCCAGGAGCTATGGGGCGCCTGCCATCGAGGGTTACCCAGTGGACAATCACGGGCAGAAGGTGGATCTCACCATGGCCTACGTGGGCACCAGGAAGCTCTTCGAGGACGCCGGCTTCACCAAAGCGGCGGACACGGAGTCGGTACTGAACGGCTTCCCGCGGGTACTGATGCGGCTGGATCTGCAGCGCTAGCCGGTTTGGCAGAACCAGGAGTCAGGGCTTCTTCCACCAACTGCCCGGCCATCCCTCGTCAATGGCCCACAAGGCCAGGAGCAGGGAATCCACTGTCATAAGCCCCGCGATGAGGTACGCCCACCCCGTATACCAAGCCATTGCAATCTCCTGACTGTATCCCCCAGCCACTCGATTGCTCCTAAGTGTGGCACCTAAACCGCCGCGGCGGAACGCCCCAAATCCACACTCTTGAAAAGTGCCGCCAACCTGGTCTGCGCTTCGGTCTCCAGTTTCAGGCGGCGCGTCAGCTTCTCCACCTGTGCGGACATCTCCTCACCCACGGGGAGGCGGTCCCCGGGCCAGCTGGACGACTCCCGCGACTCGGCCAGCGCCTGGGCCAGGGCATTGGCTGCGGCCCGTACCTTGCGTGAGTGGAAGTAGACCCGCAGCAGCGCCCTGCCCTTGTGCAGGGCCGCGCGCAGCAGGTCGCGCGGCGCCGCTGGTTTCACGGCGGCATGTTCCGAGCAGGCCGGTTCCGCGCAGGCCGCTTCCGCGCAGACGGCGGGAGCCGCCGTCGTATGGTTTGTGGAGTTGAGCTGTTCCATTGGCTCCGCCTTCCTGCAAGCAAGCCAGCCCCCGGACGGGTCGTCCTTGACCCTCGTCCTCGCGAAGCCGGTCCCTACCCACGAGTGTCCCGGGCCTTCCTCAACGTCCGGGCAAGCACGTCCCAAGATTTGCGCAAGATCCGGCGAGGCGGCACCAAAGGCATGGAATGTCCTGCCGCAGCCTGGAAATCAGCAGGAATGAATTCACCACGCGTGGAGCCTGCGACATGCCTCGTTGCGCTTAATACTGTAGAAGTAGACTTATGGTCTCTGCCCCCGAATCCCGCCGTGCCGTTGTCATTGAGGATGACCCGGACATCCGCGGCCTGCTGGTCCGCGTCCTGGCCAAGCAAGGCTTCGACGTGACGGAGGCCGCCGCCGGCCTGCCCGGTGTGGAGGAAGTCCGCCGCCGCCAGCCCGACCTGGTCACGCTGGACCTGAACCTGCCGGACATTGACGGCCTCGAAGTCTGCAAACGGCTCCGGGAATTCTCGGACGCCTTCATCGTGATGCTCACGGCCCGCGCCGACGAACTGGACAAGCTGACCGGACTGGACAACGGCGCGGACGAGTACATCAGCAAGCCGTTCAGCCCGCGTGAGCTGCAGTCCCGCATCAACGCCCTCTTCCGCCGCCGGCCCTCCCAGGCCGCGGATTCGGCCGCACGGAGTGAACTGGAACGCGCCACGGAGGTCCAGCAAAGCCTCCTGCCCAAGGAGGACATCCGCGTGGAGGGCTACGACGTCGCCGGCGTCTTCCGCCCCTCCCGCAGCGTCGGCGGGGACTTCTACGACTGGTACCAGACGCCCGAGGGGCTCCACCTCACCTTCGCCGATGCCATGGGCAAGGGCATGGGCGCGGCGCTCATCGCGGCAACGGTCCGCGCGGTGATGCGCTCCACCGGTCGGCGGCAGGACCTGGACGGTGCTTTCGCCTCCGCCAGCAAGGCGATCGCCACGGACCTGGACTCCTCCAACTCCTTCGTCACGTTGTTTCACGCGCGCTTGGACGCGGCGTCCGGAACCGTCAACTATGTCGACGCCGGGCACGGGCTTGCGCTGCACGTCCGGTCCGGCGGGGCTGCTGACCGGCTCCCCTCCGCCGGACCGCCGGTGGGTGCCTGGGCAGGGTCCCAGTGGCCGCAGTCCAGCCTGGAACTCGCACCGGGGGATTCCCTGGTGGTGGTCAGCGACGGCGTGCTGGACGTCTTCGACTCGGTGGAGGATTTCACCGAGGCCGTCCGCAGGGCCGCCCAAGGCCAGGATTCGGCCCAGGCAGCAAGCAGCGCCATCCTCGCCCTGGCTCCGGCCGAGACCGCGGAGGACGACGTCACGGTGGTGGTGGTCCGCCGGCTGCCTGAGGAGGCAGCAGCATGACCCGCTTCTTAACCAGGCTGGTGGTGGTGCTGACCGTTATCACCGGCGTCAACTACATCGCCTGGCGCTGGGCCGCGTCGCTGAACTGGGAAGCCTGGTGGATCGCCCTGCCCCTGGTGATCGCCGAAACCTACAGCCTGATCGACGTGATGTTGTTCGGCATGACGGTGTGGAAGCTGAAGATCCGCAAGGGCGCCCCGCCGCCACCGCCTGACGCCACCGTGGACGTCTTCATCACCACGTACAACGAAGACCTGGACATGGTGATGACCACAGCCTTGGCCGCCCAGAAGATCCGGCATCCCCACAGCACCTGGATTCTGGACGACGGCGCGCGGCCCGAGCTGAAGGCCCTCGCGGAAGAGCACGGCCTGGGCTACGTCACCCGCAGCGAGGACTGGACCGCAAACCTGCCCCGGCACGCCAAGGCCGGAAACCTGAACAACGCCCTGATGCAGACGCACGGCGAATTCCTGCTGATCCTGGACGCGGACCAGATCCCCGAGCCGGACATCCTCGAAAAGACCCTGGGCTACTTCAACAACCGCCGTGTGGCCCTGGTGCAGACGCCGCAGTACTTCAGCAACGTCCCCGCGGATGATCCCCTGGGCAGCCAGGCACCCCTCTTCTACGGCCCCATCCAGCAGGGCAAGGACGGCTGGAACGCTGCCTTCTTCTGCGGCTCCAATGCCATCCTGCGCCGCGAGGCCCTGATGCAGCTGGGCCTGGTGGGCTATGTGAAGGAAACCGAGAAGAGCATCCGCCGTGCTTTGGCCGCCTCCCGCTCAGCCATCAAGCAGGCCCGGAAGTCCGCGGACATGGAAACTCCGCTGGTGGCCCAGGTGCTGGACGAGGTGGAGGCAGCAACCCGCGAAGCCCAGAAGGAGCTCGAAGCCGGCGGCGCCCTCAGCGAGATCACCTACCGGGTGCGGCGCCGCGTGGATGCCGCCGTGCAGACCCTGGTGACGGCCGACGTCGAGGCCCTCCAGGCCGACCTCGAAGAGATCGCCGCCATGGAGCTGGCCCATGTGGGCGAGTCCGGCGTTCCCGTGGTGGCTGACGACGCCGTCCAGCGCATGTCCGCCCGTGACTGGTCGCCGCTGGGTGCTTTGGAATCCGTGCAGGCCGTCCTGGACGCCCTGTCTGTGGAGCGCAACGACGAAGCCCAGCCGGTGATGCCGCTGGCCACCATCTCCGTGACCGAGGACATGGCCACGGCCATGCGCATGCACGCGATGGGCTGGGAGAGCGTCTACCACCACGAGGTCCTGGCCTACGGGCTGGCGCCGGAGGACCTGAAAACCATGCTCACCCAGCGCCTGCGCTGGGCCCAGGGCACCATCCAGGTGCTGCTGCGCGAAAACCCGCTGGTCCAGAAGGGCCTCAGGCTCGGCCAGCGCCTCATGTACTTCGCCACCATGTGGACCTACCTGAGCGGCTACGCGGCAGTCATCTACTTCGCCGCGCCCATCATCTACCTGCTCCTGGGCATCCTGCCGGTAACGAGCCTGAGCTGGGACTTCTTCATCCGGTTCATCCCGTTTATGGTGGTCAACCAGCTGCTGTTCGCTGTTGCCGGCCGGGGCATCCCCACCTGGCGCGGCCAGCAGTACAGCCTGGCCCTTTTCCCCACCTGGATCAAGGCGTGCTCGACGGCGGCCCGGAACGTCTGGTTCGGCCGCCCCCTCGGCTTTGCCGTCACCCCCAAAGCCCGCCAGAGCGGCGGACCCAGCTGGAGCCTGATCCAGCCACAGATCGTGGTGTCGGTGCTGCTCGCGGTGGCAGCCGTCGTCGGAATCATCCGCCTGGCCGCCGGCCTGGCCGAACCGCTCGGCACCCTGGTGAACGTCGCCTGGGTCATCTTCGACCTGGTGGTCATGAGCATCCTGGTGCGCGCAGTGCTTTACAAGGGTTATGAACCGGCCGCTGATCCGGTAGTTACAGAGAGGAATCCAGATGGAGTTTAGCTATGAGGTCAAGGACTCGTATGCGGAGGTCAAGGCGGACGGGCGGCTGAACATGGTCTCGGCGCCGAAGCTGCGCGAGTTTGTCACCGACGTGATCGCCGGCGGATCCAACCGGATCGTGGTGAACCTGGAGAACACCGCGTTTATGGACTCTTCCGGCCTCGGTGCGCTGATCGGCTGCCTCAAAGCGGCCCGGCAGGCCGGCGGGGACCTTCGGATCGCATCGGTGCAGCCGCAGGTGAAGATGGTCCTGCAGCTCACCAGCATGGACAAGGTCCTGACGGCCTACGGCACGGCCGAAGAGGCGTTCAGCAATGACTGAGGTCCTGGCGTCCCGCAGCTTCCGGGGGCTCGCGGCAGAGGACGCCATCGATTCCGTCCACAATGACCTGGACAGCCTCTGGCTCGACGTCCCCTTTGTGCAGGACATGGACCAGATGACGTTTACGACGGCGGTCATCGAGTCGGCGTCGAACATTGTCCAGCACGCGGAGCCCGCGGGCCAGGAACCCGTGGAGCTCGGCGTGGACATCACCGTCCGGCCCACGCTGCTGCAGGCCCGGGTCAGTGCGTACCACGCCAAGCCCCCGTTCGGGACCATGGAACCGGCACCAGCGGACGAGGACGCCGAGTCCGGCCGGGGCCTGGCGCTGATCCGGGCGCTGGTCACCACCGTCACCTTCGAACGGCAGGACGGCACGAACACGTGGGTCCTGTCCCGGACGTCGCAGGGCTAGACCCAGCTGAGTTGTCGGACAGATACGGGGGCCTGAAGCCTGGCTAGGTCCCGGTATCTGTCCTAAGACTCCTGAGAATCAGGGCTCGTCGGGGAAAGACACCGACACCGTTGCCCCGCCGCCCGGGGTATCGCCGATGGAGAGTTCGCCGCCGTGTGCCTGGGCGATCCGGCGGCAGGTGGCCAGGCCCAGCCCTGTTCCGGGGCCGTCGCCGGGCCGGTTCAGCCGCACCAGGGGTTCCACGGCTTTACTCCGCTCGGACGGCAGGATGCCCTTGCCGTTATCGGCCACGTGGATGGTGACCCCGCGGGGGCATCTGGTGGCCGTGACTGTGACCTTGAGGTCCCGCTGCAGGTCCCGGTAGTTCACGGAGTTGGCCAGCAGGTTCTGGACCAGGGTGCGCAGCTGGGCGCGGTCCGCGTACAGCTCCGCGTCCTCGCACAAAATCCCGCTGCTCAGGCCGAGGTCCAAACCGAGGTCCTGCGCTGCGTCCGCGGTCACGGCAAGCAGGGATACCCGCTCACGGTTCAGCTGCCCGTCCGCCCTGGCGTAGTCCAGCACGTCCTCCAGGGTGCCCAGCATGCGCTGGCCGCCGCTGCCGATGTGTTCCAGGTACTCCTTGGCCGGGTGGTTATGGGGAATCCCCGGGTCATCTTCGGCCAACTCCACGTAGCCAAGGATGGTGGTGAGGGGTGCGCGGAGGTCATGGCTGACCCGGCCGGCAAATTCGGACAGCATGGCGTTGCTGCGCTCGAGCTCGGCGAGGGCCTCGTTGAGCTGCAGTGTGCGGTGCTGGAGCTCCAGAACTTCCACCACCTGATGCGCCAGCACTTCCACCAGTTCGATCTGCCCGCGCGTGGGAAGTTCAGCGGTATCGGAAAACACGCACAGCGAGCCCAGCACCAGGCCGGCGGAAGTCTTCAGCGGGACCGACGCGTAGAAGCGGACTTCCGCGATTTCCCCTGTCACAAACGGGTTGGCGGCAAAGCGAGGGTCCAGGGAGGCGTCCCGGACCACGGTGGTGCCGGGGTCCAGGAACACGTTTGCGCACATGGAATCCTCGCGGGAGCAGATCCCTGGATCGATGCCGGCGGCGGCGATCTGCAACTGCTGGCTCGAGGTGATGATGTTGACCACGCTGTAAGGCACGCCGCATAACGAGGCGGCCAGCCGGACCAGGTTGTCCAGCGCCCTCCTTGCCCTGGCATCCCTGAGTGCCGGCGTCTCGCCGTCACTGGGTATCAGCCCGTATTCCCGCAGCCCCAGCTCACGCGCGGAATCCTGATCGGTCAGCGTTTGCATAGCCGTCCCGTCCGTATTCATTTAGTGTCCCCCCAGTAAAAACTGGTCGAGCCTGCGGCTCTCCCGCGATAATACCGGCTTGGCCTGACGGCTGCTGTAGTCTCTTGACACCACCGGGACGCTCGACTTCAATATTACGTATGCTGAAATAACAGTTCCATGATGCGGAAGCCTTTACTGCGCTAACCCTGACGGGTTCTGCCGCGGCAAGGTGCCGGAAGTCCGGCCTCCGCATAGCCGTCACCATGGATGCCAGCATTTGTTACCGAGGAAGCAGCCAGCATGAAGCTTGCCGAATTCAACACTGCGGACCCGGCACGGGCCGCGGAAACCCTCAGGCCCTGCGTCGACGTCCAGCGCTGGGTGGACACCGTAGCCGCCGCCCGGCCCTTCCCCTCAAGGGAAGCTCTCCTGGCCTTTGCCGCGGAAGCAGCTGAGCCGTTCACACCGGCCGAGGTTGAGTCCGCCATGGCGCACCATCCGCGGATCGGGGAACGTCCGACGGCGGCCACCACCGAAGCGTCCATGTCCCGTTCCGAGCAGGCAGGCGTAGACCCCGCGGACGCCGGCGTTGCGCAGGCATTGGCCCAGGGCAACAAGGACTACGAGGAGAAGTTCGGCCGGGTCTTCCTGATCCGCGCCGCCGGACGCACCGCCCCGGAAATCCTGCAGGCCCTGAAAGAACGGCTTGCCAACTCCCCCGCCGAAGAAGACACCATCGTGGCACAGCAGCTGCGTGAGATTGCCGTTCTGCGGCTCGAAGGACTGATCACCGAATGAGCGTTTCCCACGTCACCACCCACATCCTCGACACCGGGGCCGGACGTCCGGCGGCGGGGGTCGCCGTCGTGCTTTACAAAAACGACGGCGGCAGCTGGCAGAAGCTGGCCGGCTCCACCACCGACGCGGACGGGCGGGCGAAGGACCTGGGCCCGGAGCAGCTGGAGGCGGGGCACTACAAGCTGAACTTCGCCACCGGCAGCTACTACGCCGGGCTGCAGACCGCAACGTTCTTCCCCGAGGTGGACCTGGTGTTCGAAGTCACCGGCCCCGAGCACTACCACGTTCCGCTCCTGCTCAGCCCGTTCGCCTACTCCACGTACCGCGGCAGCTGACCCCCGCTTTGCGCTATCACTTACGGTTCCCATTCCGGGGTTTTGGCAGCCGTAAGTGATGGGGCAACACGGAAATGTAGGCTTGATGCATGCCTTCTGAACAACCCGCCGCCGAGCGCCGCGAGGTCACCGTCCGCCGCGCACCCAAATATGTGCCGTTCCTGATCCTGGGCGCACTGGTGGGCGCGGCGGTTGCGGCCGCGGTAGCATACGGCCTGCCCGCAACCCCGGAGTTCGACCCCGGCTCGGTGTTCGGGTTCTTCCTGGTGCTCTTCGCGGGCGCCGGCGCCATCCTGGGCGCCGCGCTGGCGCTGGTCCTGGACCGCCGCAGTGTCAAACGGCAGCAGCGGGCAGTGGTGGAAGCGGTTCCCGACTCCGAACCGGATCCGGACAACGGGCAGTAGCCCGGTCACAAACGGACGGCCGGAAAAGTCCTACCGCATCTCGTGAGATAATCGACCAGTGGCACGCGGCGATGGAAAACTTTCTCATGATCTTCTCCCTGGCGAAAAAGGCCCGCAGGACGCCTGCGGCGTTTTTGGGGTCTGGGCACCAGGCGAAGAAGTAGCAAAACTAACCTATTACGGGCTGTATGCACTGCAGCACCGCGGTCAGGAGTCGGCTGGTATAGCCACCAGCGACGGCAACCGGATCAACGTCTATAAGGACATGGGGCTCGTCTCCCAGGTCTTCGACGAGACCACCCTGAACACCCTCACCGGGCACCTCGCCGTGGGGCACTGCCGCTACTCCACCACCGGAGCCAGCCACTGGGCCAACGCCCAGCCCACGCTCGGCGCCACCAGCACCGGCACCGTGGCCCTGGCCCACAACGGCAACCTCACCAACACCGCCGAGCTTAACGCCATGATCCAGGAACGCAACGGCGGCCAGCTCACCGGCGAAATGAAGCAGGGCAACACTTCGGACACCGCCTTGGTCACGGCCCTCCTCGAAGGCGAGCCGGGCAAGACCCTCGAAGAGACCGCCATCGAACTCCTGCCCAAGATCAAGGGCGGCTTCTGCTTCGTCTTTATGGACGAGGGCACCCTGTACGCCGCCCGCGACACCTACGGCATCCGCCCGCTGGTCCTGGGCCGGCTGGAGCGCGGCTGGGTGGTCGCCTCGGAGCAGTCCGCGCTGGCCACCGTGGGTGCGAGCTTTATCCGCGAGATCGAGCCGGGCGAGTTCATCGCCATCGACGAGCAGGGCGTACGGTCCAAGCGCTTCGCCGAGCCGACGCCGGCCGGTTGCGTTTTCGAGTACGTCTACCTTGCCCGCCCGGATGCCGCCATCGCCGGCCGTTCCGTGTACGAGTCCCGCGTGGAAATGGGCCGCCAGCTGGCCCGCGAGAACACGCAGGTCGCGGACATCGTGATCCCCGTCCCGGAATCCGGCACCCCCGCCGCGGTGGGCTACGCCGAAGAATCCGGCATCCCCTTCGCCCACGGCTTCGTCAAAAACTCCTACGTGGGCCGGACCTTCATCCAGCCCTCGCAGACCCTCCGCCAGCTGGGTATCCGGCTCAAGCTCAACGCCCTCGAGTCCGTGATCCGCGGCAAGCGCGTGGTGGTGGTGGATGACTCGATCGTCCGCGGCAACACCCAGCGCGCCATCGTCCGGATGCTCCGCGAAGCCGGTGCCGCCGCCGTCCACGTCAAGATTTCCTCCCCGCCGGTGCAGTGGCCCTGCTTCTACGGCATCGACTTCGCCTCGCGTGCCGAGCTGATCGCCAACGGCGCCACCATCGAAGAGATCTCCCAGGCCATCGGCGCCGATTCGCTGGCCTACATCTCCGAGGACGGCATGATCGGCGCCACCCGCCAGCCGCGGGAGCGCCTCTGCACCGCCTGCTTCACGGGCAAGTACCCCATCGAACTGCCAGGCTCGGACAAGCTGGGCAAGAACCTGCTGGAGCGCACGGACCTCGGCGGCTTGAAGCCCTCGCCGTCCGCGCTTCCGGGCCAAACCGCCGCCCTCGCCGTGGATTCCGAAGAGGACCCGGCCGAGAAGGCCGGCGCCACCGGCTGCGATCCCGGGCCGGACTCCGAATTCGAGAATCTGCTGACCGAAGCCGACCTTGTGCCAGACGTGCACGCCGCCACCACCGGCGCTGACAAGAAAGAGTCCGTATGACTTCCGCTGCCCCCGCCTCCGGCAACACCTCCGGCATCACCTACGCCTCCGCAGGCGTTGACGTTGAAGCCGGCGACCGCGCCGTCGAGCTGATGAAGGGCGCCGTCAAGGCCACCCACAACTCCTCGGTGATCGGTGGGGTGGGCGGCTTCGCAGGCCTCTACGACGTCTCCCGGCTCCTGACCTACAAGAAGCCGCTGCTGGCCACCTCCACTGACGGCGTGGGCACCAAGGTTGCCATCGCCCAGGCCATGGACATCCACGACACCATCGGGTTCGACCTCGTGGGCATGGTGGTGGACGACATCGTGGTGGTGGGTGCAGAGCCGCTGTACATGACTGACTACATTGCCTGCGGCAAGGTGGTGCCCGAGCGCATCGCCGATATTGTCCGCGGCATCGCCGCCGCCTGCTCCGTTGCCGGCACGGCACTGGTGGGCGGCGAAACCGCCGAGCACCCCGGCCTGCTGGGCGAGCACGAATACGACGTCGCGGGCGCAGCCACGGGCGTGGTTGAAGCCGACCAGCTCCTGGGACCGGACCGCGTCCGCGCCGGGGATGTTGTCATCGGCATGGCATCCTCCGGCCTGCACTCCAACGGCTACTCCCTGGTCCGCCGCGTGATCAACCACGCCGGCTGGGCACTGGACCGCCAGGTATCCGAACTCGGCCGCACCCTGGGCGAGGAGCTCCTCGAGCCCACCCGCGTCTACGCTGCCGACTGCCTCGACCTTGCCCGCGCCTTCCCCGTCACCGGAACTTCCGCTGTTCACGGCTTCAGCCACGTCACCGGCGGCGGCCTCGCCGCCAACCTGGCACGCGTCCTCCCCCAGGGCCTGGTGGCCACAGTGGACCGTGCCACCTGGGAACTGCCGGCCATCTTCAAGCTGGTATCCGAGCTGGGCAACGTCCCGCTGGCAGACCTCGAACGCACCCTGAACCTGGGTGTGGGCATGGTGGCCATCGTGTCCGCCGACGCCGCCGACGCCGCGGTGTCCCGCCTCAACGACCGCGGCCTGCCGTCCTGGATCATGGGCACGGTCACCGAGGACTCGGATTCCATCCTCAAGTCCGGCCCGGATTACGTGCAGGGCGCCAAGGGCGTAGACGGCGGCGCCGTCCGCCTGGTCAACGCCTACGCCTAGATTTCCCAATAATGCGGGCGGTTGCTTCGAGCAGCCGCCCGCATTTTTTGTGCCGGATTCCGCAACCCGCCATCACCTCCCGCAGCACACCGCCCAACCCGCCACCACCTTGGCTCTGCCAGAGCTACATGAACCTAATGCACGGTTGCGTAATTGAGAACCATTCTTGTTAGGATGAAGTCGTTCCCGAAACCCTGCCACGAAACGACGTTCCGATGCCTGCACCCGCCCTGTCCGTGAAGAACCTCGCGCTCTCGCACGCCGGGCGCCGGCTGGTGCATCCCCTGACGTTCTCCATCCAGCGGGCTGAGAGCGTTGCCCTGCTGGGAGCCTCAGGATCCGGGAAGTCACTGACAGCCTCAGCCCTCACCCGGACAGTGCCGGAAGGAATCACGGCAAGCGGGGAAATTTCCTTTGGGACGGCCTCCGGGCCAGAGGACCGCGGAAGCGCGGCGGGCAAAACAGGCGCAGCCTTGATCAGCCAGGATCCGCAGACCTCCCTGAATCCGCTGGTGCCGGTGGGCAAACAGTTGATGATCCCCCTGCAGCGGGGTCTCAGCCGTACCGAAGCGCGGCGTGAGGCGGCGCTCCTGCTGGCCCGGGCCGGGCTCCCGCAGCCGACGGAGATCATGCGGCGCTATACCGGCGAGCTGTCGGGCGGGCAGCTGCAGAGGGTATGCATCGCCCTGGCGTTGGCCTGCCGCACGGAGGTCCTGGTGGCGGACGAACCCACCACAGCCCTGGACGCGGTCACCACGCAGGCTGTCCTCGCGAGCCTCCGCGCCTGGGTGTCCGAGGGCCGCAGCCTGCTCTTCATCACGCACAATCTGGCAGCAGCGGCAGCCGTGTGCAGCCGAGCCCTCGTGATGGAAGACGGGCACGTCGTCGAAGATGCCCCGATGGCCGAGCTACTGCGGAACCCCCGGCATGCCTACACCAAGCGCCTGGTGCGGGCCGCCATGACAACGCCGCCGCATGCAGGAACGGCTGTGGCAGCATGACCGGGGCCCTCAGCGCGGATGGCATCTCCTTCAGGTACCCCAAGTCCTTCGAGTACCCCAGCCGCAGGCTCCGCGGCAGCCAAGCAGCCCATACCCTCCACAACGTCACCCTGAGCCTCACTCCTGGAGCGGGTACCGCGCTGGTGGGAAGCTCGGGCTCCGGAAAGTCCACGCTGGTCCGGGTCATGCTCGGCCTGGCAAAGCCATCCAGCGGCACCGTCACCCTTGGCGGGCGTGCAGTAAGGCCCGGACCGGCCCGAAGCCTTCGCTGGTACCGGCGCTCGGTGCAGTACGTCCCGCAGAATCCGGCCGGCAGCCTGGACCCGAGGATGACCGTATCGCAACTGCTGCGCGAACCACTGCGGCAGTTGCGGGTGGAGGGCAACCACCGGGACCTCGCCGGCCAGGCGCTGGAACGCGTGGAGTTGCCCGCCCGGGTAATGAACCACCGGCCGGGCGAGCTGTCCGGCGGCCAGAACCAGCGGGTGGCGATCGCCCGCGCCCTGGCGGTGAAACCCGCGTACCTGCTGGCTGACGAACCCGTCAGCGGCCTGGACCTGCCCCTGCGCGATGCCGTCCTCGAGCTCCTCGACCGACTGGTGCACGAAGGCCTGGGCCTGCTCCTGGTCACCCATGACCTTGCCACCGCCGCCAGGATGTGCGGGAGCACGGCCGTCCTGTCCAAGGGCAGCATCGTTGAAGAAGGACCAACGGACCACGTGCTGGCACATCCCTCAAGTCCCGCCGCCCACGCCCTGGTGCAGGCGGCCGCTGCCATGAACCTTCCATCAGCTGTCCCGGCGGCTGCCCTGTGACCGCCCTCGGCACTGCCGGCAAGGCGGCAACAACAAAGCTGCGGCCGGCCCCCGGCCTGCTTCTCGCCAGCCAGCTCATCTTTAATATCGGCTTCTACGCAGTGGTGCCGTTCCTGGCACTGGTGATGACCCGGGACTTCGGTATGACCGCCACTGCCGTGGGCGTGGTGCTGGGCGCCAGGGTCTTCAGCCAGCAAGGACTTTTCCTGGTGGGCGGGATGATCACGGACCGGTGGGGCCCTCGCCGCGTCATGCTGGTGGGCTGCCTGGTCCGCATCTGCGGCTACCTCACCCTGGCCCTGGCCGGCAGCTTTCCGCTGTTCCTCCTCGGCGCTGTCCTCACCGGAATGGGCGGCGCATTGTTCTCACCGGCGCTGGAGTCCCTGGTGGGCGGGGCAGAAGAACGACGGCGGAACACCAGCGGGAAGGCACCGGGACTTTTTGCGCTCCTCGCCATCTGCGGGGAAATCGGCGCCGTTGCCGGCCCGCTGGCAGGCGCCCTGCTGTTGGGCCTGTCCTTCAGCTGGGCAGCGCTGGCCGGGGCCGCGGTCTTTGCCGTGATGACCGGCGTTCTATGGCAGGGCATCCCTGCGGGAGCAGTAAAACCCGCTCCCGGCAACCTGGATTCCGCCCCCTTGGATTCCGCCACCCCCCTTGCCGCCGCCGCACAGAGTGACGGCGGGCCGCAAGGTGACACCGCGTCCCAGGGCACCGGGGGGCCGCAGGGTGCTGGCAGCATGCACGGTGATGGCGTCCCGGCGATGCTGCGGGACAAACGCTTCGTAACCTTCGCAGCCCTCTACAGCGTGAACCTCCTGGCCTACAACCAGCTCTACTTCGGCCTTCCCATCGAGCTGACCCGGAGCGGCGCAGGACCGGAGGCACTTGCCGGCCTGTTCGCCGTCGCGTCCCTTATGACCGTGGCGCTGCAGTGGCCCATTTCCCGGCTGACGCACCGGCTGGGTCCAGGGCGTGCGCTCACCGTGGGCTTCACGCTCAAGGGCCTGGCGTTCGCCACCATGGCAGTGCTCGCCCAGTATCCGGCCACCGGCCCGCTGCAACTGCTTCCGCCGTTGCTGCTGGTGGCGGGGCTCTGCCTGGGGCACATGTGCATCGGACCGGTGGCCATGCCGCTGGTCCTGGACTTTGCCCGCGGCCGAAGCTCCGGCATCTACTACGGACTCCTGGCCAGCATGGGCGGCTGTGCGGTGCTGTTGGGCAACTTCGTCCTCGGACCGCTTTACTCGGGCGCCACCCAGCCGGGCCCCGACGCCGTTTGGCCCTGGGCGGTGATGGCGGCACTCACGGCGATTCCCGCCGTCGGACTTTCCAGGCTCCTGCCCCCACAACGCTGAACCCTCAAACTCAAGGCCAGGGGCATCCAGCACCTGCCTCTCCACTGCACCTTCAATCTGCGGAACAGGTAATCAACGTGCCCAAAAGACGATCCAAAACGTGCCTAGCCACACTTGCAACCCTCCTGCTGGCCACAAGCTTGACCGGATGCTTCGCCGGAACCAACCAGGCTGCGGACAGCAGAAACGGGGAGGACCGGATTAAGCTGGCCATGCTCCAGCCACCCCGTTCCGGCTTGTCACCCCTGAGCGACGACGCCTTTAAGCTTTCCCGCTGGAAGACCGCCGAAACCCTGGTGGTGCTCGATGATCTGGGCGAAGCCGTGCCCTCGCTGGCGACCGGATGGGAGCAGATTGATGAGATTTCGTGGCGCTTCACGCTGCGGGACGGTGTGCAGTTCCACGACGGATCGGCCATGACATCCGCGGAAGTTGTTGCTTCGCTGACTGCTGCAGCACAGGCGAGCCCCAAGCCGAGGATCCTGGATGGGGTGGAGCTCACAGCCCGGGCGGATGGTCCAGCCGCCGTGACCATCACGACGGCGGTTCCCGATCCTTTGCTGCCCCAGCGGCTGTCCAGCCCCCAGCTGGCCATCCTGGCGGGCTCAGCCTACAAGGATGGCGTAGTCAATCCGGTGAACGCCGGTACCGGGCCCTTCCGGCTGGTTTCAGTGGACGGCACCTCGTCTGCGAGGCTGGACCGCTTCGACGGCTATTGGGGCGAGCAGGCGGAAGCCGATGGCGTGGACGTGCAGTTCGTTCCGGACGGAACAGCCCGGGCAGCCGCACTGCGGACCGGTGATGCGGACATCGTGGAAGCCATCCCCGTGGGCCAGGTCGCCCAAATCGACCCCGCACTGGTGCACGAGGTTCCCACGCCACGCACTAACACGCTGTACCTCAATACGTCCTCCGGTCCCTTTGCCGACCCGGCCGTCCGCGCCGCAGCAAGGCAGGCAATCGACGCCGGCACCATCGTGGACCGGGTTTATGAAGGCCGGGCAGACCAAGCTGCCGGATTGCTCGGCCCGGCCCTCCCCTGGGCAGCCGGGGAGCGGAACAGTGAAGTCTACGCCGCAGCGTTGGCCGGCCGGGTTGCCGCCACCGCTGTGAAGGGGACCGCCATAAGGCTCGGCACCTTCACGGACCGTGCAGAACTGCCCGAGGTGGCCGTCCAGCTGGAGCAGCAGCTTGAAGCCGCAGGATTTGTCGTGGAGCAGGATGTCCGCGAGTACCAGCACATCGAGGCAGATGCTCTTGCGGGCTCATTCGATGCGTTCATCCTCTCCCGCGCCACGGTCCTGGATTCCGGGGACCCCGTTGCCTACCTCTACAGCGATTTCTCCTGCGCCGGCTCCTTCAACATCTCCCAGTTCTGCGATCCCGCGGTTGATGCCGCCCTGGCCAAAGCCGCCGGTATGCCCGCCGGGCCGGGGCGCCGGACCGCCATCGCCGCGGCGGAAAGCCTCATCCTGGCCCGCGACGCCGCCATCCCGCTGCTCCACGAACGTGTCCTCCAAGGCGAATCCATCCGCGTGCAAGGAGTGGAGCGGGACCCCCGGGAGCGTGCCCTGATCACCGGCAGGACCGGGGTCACGGACTGATGCCCGCCACCGGCTCCCTAAAAACTACTGCCTCGCGGGCCGCAGCCCTGCTCGGCCTGGTGGCACTGATCGGCATGCTGCCGTGGCTGTCCGGCCGCGGCGCCGAATACACCATCCTCCGTGCGAGGTATGCGGACCGGGAGCCCACACCCGAGGCCTTGGCCGCCATCCGCAGCGAACTGGGCCTCGACCAAGGCCCTGTCGCCATGCTGCTGGCGTGGGTCCAAGCGATCCTCGCCGGTGACTTCGGCAGCTCCTGGATCAGCAACATGCCGGTGCTGCCCGGAGTAGCAGCCGCCTTGGGTGTGTCGGTGACGCTGATGGGGTTTGCCATCACTGCGGCCGTACTCATCGCCCTGCTGATCTGCGGACCTGCCGTGATGCAAGGCCTCCGGCAGCGGCACCGGCCGGCGCCGGGGGCTTTGGCCGCCGCGCTCACGTCACTGCCGGAGTTCCTCCTCGCATCCATGTTGCTTGTGGCAGATGCCGTCTGGCTCAGATGGTTCCCTCCGTACGGCTGGCAGGGCCCCGAATACGCCATCCTGCCCGCCCTCTCGCTGGGGATTCCCGCGGGCGGCCTGATCGGCCTGCTCCTGGCCGACGCGCTGCGTGCCGGATTCGGCGAGAAATGGGTGATCACCTGGCGCCTCGCCGGTGCTGGCAGCCTCACGTTGGCCGCGGCAGTGCTTCGGCGCGCGCTGCCGGCCGTGCTGCCCCAGGTGGGGCTGGTCCTCATCGGCCTGACCGGCGGGGCAGTTGCGGTGGAAAAGGTATACGCCATCCCGGGCCTGGGGCGCGCGCTCCTCGGAGCCGCCAGCGCCCAGGACATCCCCACGCTTCAGGCGGGGATGCTGGCGCTGATGGGGCTCGCACTGCTGGTGGGAACATTGACGACGGCGGCGCGGTACCTTCTGATCGGCCCTGCGGTCCGCTTCGGCACACTTGCGCTTCCTGCACCGCCCCAGGCACGGCACCGCGGGCAGCTCGTCGGGCCGGCGGCCGCTGCCGCCGCCTTGCTGTTGATCATCGGGGCCGGGCTGCTCCGCGATCCCTACACCTCTGCCCATCCCCGCCTGGCCGCGCCCGCATGGGCATTGCCGTTTGGAGCGGATGCAAGCGGCCGCGACTTGCTGGCCCGGGTTGGTCACGGCGCATTGGGAACCCTGGGGACCGCGATGGCAGTCGCCTTGGTCTGCCTGGCCGTGGGAATCGCCGTCGGCCTGTTCCCGCGCGCGGCCACCGGCCCCCTCGAGGTCACCAACGCGGCGCCGCCCATCCTCGCCGGCCTGGTGGTTGCAGCAATTACCGGCCCCTCCGCGCAGGGAGCTGCGCTGGCTGTAGCTGCCGTAAGCTGGGCGCCGCTGGCGGCGCACACCGCTGCCCTGGCCCAGGAAGCCCGCGCACAGCCATACGTGCAGGTCCTCCCGGTGCTGGGGGTGGGCCGGACCCGGATCATGCTCCGCTATATCCTGCCGGCCGTGATCCGGCCATTGGTGCGCCACGCGATGCTGCGCCTGCCGGGTATCGCCCTGGCCCTGGCTGCGCTCGGATTCCTTGGCCTGGGTCCGCAGCCGCCGTCGCCGGAATGGGGCCTGATCCTGGCAGAAGGGATCGGCTACGTCGAACGCGCACCGTGGGCCGTGCTGGCACCGGCGGCAACCCTGGTCCTCGCTTCGGTGCCGGCGGTGGGGCTGGCTGGTATCGGAAGCGGAGCTGTGGTGGCGGCGCAAGCCGGAGGTGATGGGGCGTTGCCCAGCTTCCCACAGGAGGTGACGGGGCGTCTGCCAATTTAATGCGGGAGGTGACGGGGCGTTCCCCTGGCCCCGGCATCTTGGCCGCTAACCCAGGAATAGCAAAAGCCCGCTGCCTGCGCCGGTGTTTCGGCGCGGGCAGCGGGCTCTATAACTGAGGTCAGCACCCGGGATCCGCCCGGACCCGGGTACCAAAAAAGAAGCGTTGCACTGGTCCAATGAACAGACCCGGATCAAAGACTTGGATCCGTTCGTGCGACGGCGTCACAGGGCTGCCAAGTACGGCAACAGCACATTGCGACAACTAGCCGATCCGACGGGTGTCTACCTCGTCGTCGTCTTCTTCCAAATCATCCGCGTACTTATCCACATAAGCCGAATAATCCGGTTCAACCGGCTCATTCGCATAATGGCTCGTGGCACGACTGCCTGGACCCGTCAGCTCACGCTGAAGTGCCGAGTAGTCAGTGTTCGGGGAGTAGTACTTGATATCCCGAGCCTGCTTGGTAGCTTTTGCCTTTTGACGGCCGCGCCCCATGGCGTGACCCCCTTTTGTACTTGGACCGGAGGTGGTCACCTTGGCGTAGGTGAGGCCCCGGAATGTTTGGTCAATTTGTCGTACACCTAGATTACATGCTTTCGGCTGGCCCTGCTTGCCACTTGCTGGCCACGCCGGTCACATGCAGTACCATTCCGGCCCAAACACGGCCGGTATTCGGCTTTTTTCTTCGGTAGAGTCGATTCAGCAACTGCTGGTGCCGGCCGGCAAACAGACTGCCCGCGCGGAGAAATCGCAGGAGGATCCACCCCGTGAACCACCAGGACGTCCCGCCCAAGCCCAGCTCGCCGCCTACCGCAGGCCTCCCCAAGGTCCCCGCCGCTGAGTATGGCGTACCGGCGGCAGAACCGACCATAAAGGACCAAGGCCAGGCAAACCATCCCGGTGGACCGGACGATGGCCGGAAGCAGGAAAACCGAAGGAGACTCTGGAAGGCATTCTTCGTCGTCGTGCTGCTCGCGGTGATTGGATCGCTGGTGTGGCTCACCCTGTGGCTGAACTCCAATGGCGGCCCTGAAACAACCGATACCGCCGCCCTGGGAGTGCTGGAGACAACCGTCACGCCTCCGGCAACCCCGTTGCCACTGCCCCGCGAGGTGGAGCCTGCCAATTATGCGCTGGGCGACTGCTTCACGGATTTCGACCCGGAGGCGCTGAGATCCACGGCAGTGCCGTGCGACACCGGCCACTCCGCCCAGCTGGTGGCGGTGTTCCGCTACCCCGAAAAAACCGACTACCCAGGCGCCGAGGCCCTCAAGGCCAAGGCCCTGGAAACCTGCCAGGCGGCAAAACTGGGGCCTGCCGCAGACCAGTTCACACTGAATTACGAGCGAAGCTTTCCCAGCTCCACCAGCTGGGAGTCAGGGGACCGAAGGCTGGACTGCTACGTAACCTCCCCCGGCGGGAACAACGTTAACGCGAGCGTGCTGCCCTAGCGCTTCACAGCACCAGGACAGCACGCAGGCCTTGCGGGCTAAGTACACCTAGTCTTTTCGGCGGACCACCAGCCCTGTTCCCGGAACCGGGCCGCCGCCCGGACCGGACAGCGCCTCGAGTCCTTCGATAGTGAGCTCGTCCACGTCCGTGGCCGTGTCCACCACCACCGTGTCCCCGTCGGCGATGTCGCCGGACAGGATGGCCTTGGCCAGGCGGTCGCCGATCTCCCGCTGGACCAGCCGGCGCAGCGGCCGGGCGCCGTAGGCGGAATCGAATCCGGACATGGCCAGCCAGGCGCGGGCGCCTTCGGTGACGTCAAGGGTGAGCCGGCGCTCGTGCAGCCTCCGGCCCAGCTCAGCCACCTGAAGCTCCACGATGTGGGCCAGGTCTTCCACTGACAGCGGATCGAACAGCACCACCTCGTCCAGCCGGTTGAGGAACTCCGGCTTGAAGGAAGCGTTCACGGTGGCCATCACGGCGTTCCGCTTGGCCTCGGAATCCAGCGACGGGTCCACCAGGAACTGGCTGCCCAGGTTGGAGGTCAGCACCAGGATGGCATTCCGGAAGTCCACGGTGCGGCCCTGGCCGTCGGTGAGGCGGCCGTCGTCGAGCACCTGCAGGAGGATATCGAAGACCTCAGGGTGGGCCTTCTCCACCTCGTCCAGCAGAATGACCGAGTAGGGGCGCCGGCGGACGGCTTCGGTGAGCTGGCCGCCCTCCTCGTAGCCCACGTATCCCGGAGGGGCACCCACGAGCCGGGCCACCGAGTGCTTCTCGCCGTACTCGGACATGTCGATCCGCACCATGGCGCGTTCGTCGTCGAACAGGAAGTCCGCCAGGGCCTTGGCCAGCTCGGTCTTGCCGACGCCGGTGGGACCCAGGAACAGGAACGAGCCGGTGGGCCGGTTGGGATCGCTGATGCCGGCCCGGGCGCGCCGCACGGCGTCGGACACCGCGGTGACGGCCTTCTTCTGGCCAATCAGCCGCTTCCCGAGCTCCTCCTCCATGTGCAGCAGCTTCTGGCTTTCACCCTGCAGCATGCGGCCGGCCGGGATGCCGGTCCAGGCGGAAATGACCTCGGCGATATCGTCCGCGGTCACCTGTTCGGCCACCATCTGTGAGGATTTATCGGCGACGGCGGCTTCGGCTTCCGCCGCAGCGTTCAGCTCGCGCTCGAGCGCCGGGATTTCGCCGTACTGGATGCGCGACGTCGTCTCCAGGTCACCTTCGCGGTAGGCCTTGTCAGCGGCGCTGCGGAGTTCGTCCAGCTTCGCCTTCAGGTCGCCCACCCGGTTGAGGCCGGCCTTTTCGGCCTCCCAGCGGGCGTTCAGGGCAGCGAGTTCCTCTTCCTTGTCCGCTTTGTCCGCGCGGAGCGCCGCGAGGCGTTCCACGGAGGCGGCGTCCGTTTCCCCTTCCAGGGCCAGCTCCTCCATGGTGAGCCGGTCCACGGCGCGGCGGAGCTGGTCGATCTCCTCGGGGGCGGAGTCGATCTCCATCCGGAGCCGGGACGCGGCCTCGTCCACGAGGTCGATGGCCTTGTCCGGCAGCTGGCGGCCGGAAATGTAGCGGTTGGACAAGGTGGCGGCGGCAACCAGGGCGGAGTCGGCAATGGCCACCTTGTGGTGCGCCTCGTAGCGCTCCTTCAGGCCGCGCAGGATACCGATGGTGTCCTCGACGCTGGGCTCCCCCACGTACACCTGCTGGAAACGGCGCTCCAGGGCCGGGTCCTTTTCGATGTTCTCGCGGTACTCATCCAGCGTGGTGGCACCGATCAGCCGCAGCTCGCCGCGCGCCAGCATGGGCTTGAGCATATTGCCCGCATCCATGGAGGAATCCCCGGTTGCCCCGGCGCCCACCACTGTGTGGATCTCGTCAATGAAGGTGACGACCTGGCCCTCGGAGTTCTTGATCTCCTCAAGGACAGCCTTGAGCCGCTCCTCGAACTCGCCGCGGTACTTGGCGCCGGCCACCATGGACGCGAGGTCCAGGGCGATCAGGGTTTTGCCGCGAAGGCTTTCCGGTACGTCACCGGCCACAATGCGCTGTGCCAGGCCTTCCACCACGGCAGTTTTGCCCACGCCGGGCTCGCCGATGATCACGGGGTTGTTCTTGGTACGGCGGCTCAGGACCTGGACGATCCGGCGGATTTCCGTGTCACGGCCGATGACGGGGTCCAGCTTCCCGGCCCGGGCCATCGCAGTGAGGTCGGTGCCGAACTTCTCCAGCGACTGGAAGGTGTTCTCCGGGTCCGGGTTGGTGACCTTCCGGTCGCCGCGGACACCCGGCAGGGCGGCGAGCAAAGCCTCATGGGAGGCACCGGCGTCGCGCAGCAAGCGCCCTGCCGCATCATTTCCGGCCGAGAGCCCCAGGAGAAGCACTTCGGTGGAGACGAAGGTATCGCCCAGGCGGTCCGCTTCCTCCTTGGCGTTTTGGATGGCCTGCAGGGCCGGACGGGACAGCTGGGCCTGCTGGCTGGAACCGCCGGAGGTGGCGGGCAAGGCCTTGATGGCGCTGCTCGCCTGGACGCTGACGGCGTCCGGGTCCGCGCCGGTGGCGCGCAGAAGTGCCACGGCGACGCCTTCGCGCTGGTCCATGAGGGCCTTGAGCAGGTGGGCGGGCTCCACCTGGGGATTGCCAATGGTGGAGGCGTTCATGGCGGCAGCCGAAAGAGCCTCCTGGCTCTTGGTGGTGAACTTGACGTCCAAAGAGAGCTCCTTTCAGGGGCAGTTGGTCTAACTTGAGTCTACTACGCTCAACTTTGGTTTGGTGCAGATTATTTCCGAACTCACAACCAATTTTTTGACCGGCCGGGACGCTCCTCGATCTGGCTGTTCCCCTGACCTTAAGATGCCCCTAGGATCGGGCGTGTGACCGGGGCGGACGGTGCCGCCGGCGCATTGCAGACGGGACAGGCAATGAAAAAGTTTGTTGTTCTCTACATCGCACCCCAATCTGCCCAGGCGCAGATGGCCGAGAGCACGCCGGAAGCCGCCCAGGAGGGGATGAAGGCCTGGATGGCCTGGGCCGAACGGGCCGGCGATGGCATCGTGGACCTCGGGACTCCGCTCGGGGCCGGCAAGGAGATCACCGCAACCGGTTCGTCAGACACCAACACCGGGCTGGGCGGCTACACGATCCTCCAGGCGGAGGATCTCGCCGGAGCCGAGAAGCTGCTGGAGGGCCATCCCCACCTCATGATGCCGGGCGCCAGCATCCAGGTGTACGAGACGCTCGATCTTCCGGGCATGTAGGCCCGCGGCACATCACTGACCAGGACCGCAAAGCAACCGGCGGGTGATTCCCCCCAGAAGCCGCCCGCCGGTTGCTTATCCGCCCTTTGCCGAGTTTACCGGCCTTTGTGATGACTGTCACCAAGTGTGACTAATTCTGTAATGCCCTGTGGCAGTGAAGCAGTATCAGGCCGGGTACACCGCAACTGAGGTTGCCTTGACCACGAAGTGCACCGTCAGGCCGGGGACCAGTCCCAGGTCTGCCGACGCGGCAGGAGTGATGTCGGCCGCGAGGCTTCCCGCCCTGACCCGGACGAAGTCGCCGTGCGGTTCGAGGTCCGTGATGGCCACCTCAAAAGAGTTGCGCGGGCTGCCGTGCGCGTCATCGAGGAAGACGGAAACGGCCGACGGCGGGAACACGGCTACCGCGGCGGTGTTCCCTTCGGCGCGCGACCGGTCAGCCAGGTGCCGGCCATGCAGGTCCTCCAGCGGCGGGTCCTCCACATGGCCGGCCACCGCCCAGCCCTCGGCGGTCTCGATCCCGCTGCCGGTGAAAGTCCCGGTCATCAGGTTCAGCCCTGCCAGCCCGGCCGCGAACGCGCTGCGCGGCCGCTGGAGGACATCGCGGGTGGGGCCGTCCTCCGAGATCCTGCCGTTCTCGAGGATGACAACCCGGTCGGCCAACATCAGCGCGTCCAGGACGTCATGGGTGATGATGATGGCCTGCCGTCCGGCCAGGACCCGCTTGAGCAGGCGGCGCAGAAGTGGTGCCGAGTGGATGTCCAGCGCCGCCATGGGCTCGTCCAGGAGAAGAAGCCCCGGGCTCGCGGCCAGCGCCCGGGCAACGGCAATGCGCTGGGCCTGGCCGCCGGAAAGTTCGGCGGGACGCCTGGCCTGGAGATCAAGGGCTTCCACCTCGGCGAGCCAGCGCAGCGCCTCATCCTTGGCCTCTTTCCTGGATGCACCTGCGCTTCGCGGCCCGAAAGCCACGTTGTCCAGGGCGGTCAGGTGCGGGAACAGCAGGGGTTCCTGGGCGAGCAGCGCAGTGCCCCGGTGGTGCGGCGGCATCCACGTGCCCCGGCCGGCCGAGAGCTCGAAGAGCGCCCGCCCGTTGAGCTCACCCCGGCCGCTGTCCGGCCGGAGCAGGCCCGCGATCACGGACAAGAGGGTGGATTTGCCGGCGCCGTTCGGGCCCATCACGGCCACCGTCTCCGTAGGCCCCACCGTCAGTGACACGTCGAATCCCCGCCCGGCTACGGCTGCCTCAAGTACGAATGTCACGGGACGTCCCTGCCCGCTGCGGCAGACGTCGTCGTCCGCTGTTTCCAGAACGCAACCCCTTGGCCGGCGGGCCGCCGGTAGGCGAGTGCCACCACGGCGACGGCCACGGCCACCAACACCAGGGAAAGTGCGACGGCGGCATCCGGGTCCGTTTCGCGCTGCAGGTAGATTTCCAGCGGCAGGGTCCGGGTCACCCCCTGGAGGCTGCCCGCGAACGTCAGCGTGGCACCGAACTCGCCGAGGCTGCGCGCGAAGGACAGTACCGCACCGGACGCCAGCCCGGGCAGCACCAGCGGCAGCGTGACGCGGCGGAAAACCCGTCCGGGCGAGGCGCCGAGGGTTGCCGCGACGGCCTCGTACCGTTCGCCGCCGGTCCGCAGCGCACCCTCCAGGCTGACCACCAGGAACGGCAATGCCACAAAGGTCTGGGCCAGGACCACGGCCGTGGTGGAGAAGGCAATCTGCAGCCCCAGAACCTCAAGGCTCCGGCCCAGGAGGCCTTGGCGGCCGAAGGTGTAGAGGAGCGCAATGCCGCCAACCACCGGCGGCAGCACCAGCGGGAGCAGCACCAGCGAGCGCAGGAGCCCCTGCAGCCGGAACCTGCCGCGGGCCAGGACCAGGGCCAGCGGCACCCCGAGCAAGATGCAGAGAACCGTGCTGGCCGCGGATGTGCGCAGGCTCAGGCCAAGGGCCGACAACGCCGAATCGGAGGAAACCAGGGGAAGGAAGTTCGCCCAGTTGACCCTGGCAACCATGGCGAGCAGCGGCAGGATTACCAGCAAAGCGGCCAGGACGGCCACCCCGTAGATCCAGCGGGGAACGCCGCGGTAGGCGTGGCGCACGTCCGGCTGCCTCACTGCCGGCTGCTGCCAAAGCCGGCGTCTGCCAGCACCTGTTGGCCTGTGGGACTGCCTACGAGGTCGAGGAAAGCCTGTGCGGCCGTACTGTTCCTGGTGTTGGCCAGCGCCGCGATGGGGTAGCTGTTGACCGCGGCAGCCGCTTCAGGAAATGGAATGCCTTCCACTTTGCCTGCTGCAGCCTTGACGTCGGTGACATAGACCAGCCCGGCGTCCGCTTCCCCGGAGATGACCTTTCCCAGCACGTCCGTCACGGAGTTTTCCTCGCTGGCCGGGGCCAAATCCGTTCCTGTTTGTGTTTCGACGGCGGCCGCGGCTGCCCCGCAGGGGACCTGCCGGGCGCACTGCACCAGCCGTGTCCCCCGTTTCGCCAGGTCAGGAAAGGAACGGATGCCTGCCGGGTTGCCGGCCGGGACGGCAATGGCCAGGGTATTGGTGGCAAAAACGCGCGGCTCACCGTCCAGCAGCCCCGCCTGCTGCAGCTTGTCCATGTTCCTGCTGTCCGCCGAGGCAAAGACATCCGCCGGGGCACCCTGGCTGATCTGCGTTGCCAGGTCCGCCGAGCCGGCGAAACTGAGGACGACGTTGCTGCCCGGGTGCTCGGCTTCGTAGGTCTTTGCCAGCTCGGTGAAACTGGCTTTGAGGGAGGCCGCGGCGAACACGGTCAAGGTGTCCCCGGCGCTGCTTGCAGCGGATGACCCGGTGGCAGTGGAGCACCCGCCCAGCCCCAGCCCCAATGCGGCGGCCGCCAACAGCGTCGTCAGTTTTCTCCCGCCTGCCATTTTCGCAGCGCCCTTCTTCACAGCGCCTTCCCCTGCGGCGTCTCGATGATCACGGTGGTGGCCTTAACTACGGCGGTGGCCACTGAGCCGAGTTCCAGTCCAAGGTCCCGGACGGCCTCGCTGCTCATCAGGGATACCACCCGGAAGGGCCCGCACTGGAGTTCCACCTGGGCCATCACCTTGTCCGCGGTAATGCCGGTCACCAGGCCCACAAACCGGTTCCGCGCGGAGCTGCCGGTGCGGTGCGGATCGTCGGGCAACTGGGCGAGTTTGCGTGCATGCCGGGCGAGTTCCAGGCCATCCACGGCCAGGCGGCCGGCGTCGTCCTTGACCGGCGTGAGCGATCCGTTGTCCATCCAGCGGCGCACCGTGTCATCGCTGACGCCCAGGAACCGGGCGGCCTCGGAAACGCGGATGATTGTCATTTCCTTATCCTAAGGCGCATCTGCGGTTGATTGAGCAGGAAGACTCCGTATTTTCGGCGATGTCATCTTCCTGGGCCGCCGCCGGAAGGGACAGCACTAGACTTCCTCCATGGCCGTCTACATCGATCCGCCGCTCTGGCCTGCCCATGGAACACACTTTTCGCACCTGGTCTCCGATTCCTCGCTGGAGGAACTGCACGGTTTCGCTGCGGCCGCGGGGATTCCCGAGCGGGCCTTTGACGGTGACCACTACGACGTCGCGGAGCGCCGCTACGACGACCTCGTGGCGGCCGGAGCGGTACCCGTTGAGGCCCGGGTCCTGGTCCGGAAGCTGATTGGCAGTGGCCTGCGCATTCCGGCCCGGCAGCGGAACAAGTCACTCAAGGTGCCGTTGTTCAACCGGTGGGAAGCCATCATGCCGGGCCACGACGCGCTCTTCCTGGACCTCCTGGACCGCTGGAGCGAACCCCACCGCAAGTACCACGGCTGCACGCACCTGCTCTCGGTACTGGAAGCCCTCGATCTGCTGGCGGATCCCGCCGACCCGCCCCGCACCGTACTGCTGGCGGCCTGGTTCCACGACGCCGTCTACCGCGGTGTGGCTGGCCAGGATGAGGAGGAGTCTGCACGCCTCGCGGAGGAGCGGCTGGAGGACGCAGGCCTTCCCGAGACCGATGTTGCCGAGGTGGCACGGCTGGTGCGGCTGACGTCCGACCATCGTCCGGAGCCAGGGGACCACGGCGGCGCCCTCCTTTGTGACGCGGACCTTTCCGTCCTCGGCGGGGAACCGGGCGAGTATGCCCGGTACGTGGCGGACGTCCGCCAGGATTATGCGCACATCGGCGACGCCGACTTCGCGGCCGGACGCGCCGCCGTCGTCCGCCAGCTGCTGGAACTTGACCCACTGTTCCACACGCAGCGGGGGAAAGCGCTGTGGCTGGCGGCCGCACACCGGAACCTGTTGGGGGAACTCGCGTGAACGCACCCACGTCCAACCCCCGCCACACGGTCACCGCGAATGCCGCCCACCGGCAGCTGGCCTACACGGTCCGGCTGGAATGGGGGCTCGACGGCGCCAGGGCAGTAACGTCCGGGGCGGACCTCGCCGTGGTGGTTGACGTCCTGTCCTTCAGCACCTGCGTGAGCGTTGCACTGGATCGGGGCGCCGAGGTTTTCCCCTTCCCCTGGAAGGACACCCGGGCGGAGGATTTCGCCGCCCACCACAAGGCCGAGCTGGCAGGTCCCCGCAACGGCGGCGGGCTCAGCCTCTCCCCCGCGAGCCTCCGGGCTGCGGGGTCGCTCGAACGTGTGGTGCTGCCCTCGCCGAACGGTTCCGCACTCTGCCATGAGCTGGCCGGCGACGTCCCGCTGGTGGCCGCCGTATGCCTGCGCAACGCGGGAGCGACAGCGGACTGGGTGGCAGCGAACCTCCCGCCCGACGCGGTGATCGCCGTGGTCGCCGCCGGGGAACGATGGCCCGACGGTACCCTACGCGCTGCCGTGGAGGACCAGATCGGGGCGGGAGCGTTCATCGCCGGCCTCGCGGCCGCGGGCAAGGGCGGTTACGAGGCAGATGTGGGCAGGCACGGCTATTCGCCGGAGGCCATGGCCGCAGCCGCGGTGTTCGAGGCCGCCGAGCCGCGGCTCCGGGAGATGCTGCACGGATGTTCCAGTGGACTGGAGTTGACTGGGGCAGGCTATGCGGGCGACGTCGACATCGCGGCGGAGCTGGACGACAGTGACGCCGTGGCCATCTTGAAGGACGGGGTGTTCAGCCCGGGATGAACACCCCTGCTGGTTACCGGTACGTTGACACAAACGGCGCGCTGGTGGGGACGATTTGCTTGCCCAGCGGCATCAGCGACACCGGGATGAGCTTCAGGTTGGCGATGGCCAGCGGGATGCCGATGATGGTGACGGCCATGGCGAACGCGGTGACCACGTGGCCGATCGCGATCCAGATGCCGGCCACCAGCAGCCAGATGACGTTGCCCAGCAGCGAGAACACTCCCGTGCCGCCCGGCTTGTCCACCACCGTCCGGCCGAACGGCCACAGCGTGTAGGCCGCGATCCTGAACGAGGCAATACCCCAGGGGATGGTGACAATCAGCAGGCAGCAGATCACACCGGCCGCGAAATAGCCCAGCGCAAGCCAGAAACCGCCGAAAACCAGCCAGATGATGTTGAGGAGTGTCTTCATTCACCCATTGTGCCCCGCAGGCTCTGACAAAAGGATGGGGGTCTGCCCTGACCGGCCCCTGAACTCTGCCCGGACCGGGTGAACTAAGCCTTGACCCGCACGGCGGCACCCTTTGCCGCCTGCACAAACGAGCGGATCTTCGCAAGGTCCTTCACGCCCCGGGACGCCTCAACACCCGAGGACACATCCACACCCCAGGCGTGGGCTGCCGTTGACGCGCCGCCCACGTTGGCCGAATCCAGTCCCCCGGCAAGGAGCCAGTGGCGCCCTTGGAGGACCGGCAGCGCGGCAACGGAGGTGTAGTCCCAGGCTTCACCCGAACCGGGCACCGCGGCGTCGATCAGCAGGAGGTCCTCGCCCCAGTCCTCAAACTCCTCTGCAGTGGCACCCATGGTGATCGCCCTGATCAGCTTCATGCCGGCGTCGTGCACCATTGCCACGTCCTCACGGGACCGCGGGCCGTGCAGCTGGATCCATTCCAGCCCTGCGGCGCGGGCGATCGCGACGGCGTCGGCTACGGGCTCGTGGCGGAACACGCCGATCGGTGCAACCCCTGCGGGGACGCCTGCCAGCAAGGAGGACGCCTGCGACGGCGTTACCACGCGGGGACTGGCTGTCAGCACGAAACCGACGGCGTCAGCCCCGGCATCAACTGCTTCGCGGACTGATTCAGGCGTGCTGAGACCACACACTTTGACGAACATTCCCGGCTCCTTCAGGCTGTTTTCGTGTTGTCCCCCCGGAGGAGAGTAGCAGGGAAGGGCCCAACCTGCGACGCCGGGACCGCCTGCCGGGAACTAGGCTTGGGCGCATGGAAATTATCCGCTTTGCAGACCTCAAGCCCGAGCCGTGGCGCAATGGCGGCGGCACCACCCGCCAACTGGCCAGCCAGCCCGGATCGGCGCCGGACGGGAGCTGGGATTGGCGGATCAGCATCGCGGACGTCACCAAGGCCGGTGACTTCTCCGCTTTCCCCGGGATGGAGCGGGTGCTCACCGTGGTGGAGGGCGAACTTTTGCTGCTGAGCGTGGACGGGGCCGAACGCCCGCTGGAAAAGTACCGTCCGTTCCGCTTCCCGGGCGGGGCGAGCACCCATGCGTCGCTTCCAACCGGCGATATCCGGGACCTCAACGTCATCACACGCGCCGGAAGTTTCAAGGGCTACACGTCCATCATTGAACTGTCCAAAAAGCGCGCGAAGCCCATCTTCGAGGGCTCGATCGGAATCCTGCTGCAGGGCCAAGCCACGGTTGCCGTGGGGACGGACGAACCCGAACCGTTGGCGCGGTACGACGCCGTGGTGGGCTCCGACGCGGACACCCCCGACGTCCTGGGCCGCGGCTTCCTGGCGGTGGTCTCGATCGACCCCGTTGAGGACGAACCCGGCGGGCTGGAGTAGGCCAGCCTCGCCTCTTAGTAGCAGAGCCTTTCCACACTGGCCACTGCCTGGGACCGAACCTAGACTCGGGCTATGACCACATCATCGTTCAATGCGCTCCTGTCCACCCAGATCGGCAACGAATTCACGGCATCGCAGCAGTACATTGCGGTGGCCACCTGGTTCGCCAACCAGGACCTCCCCCAGCTGGCCCGCTACTTCTACCGGCAGTCGGTGGAGGAACGGAACCACGCCATGATGATGGTGCAGTACATGCTGGACCGGGACATTGCGTTCACCATTCCGGGTGTTCCTGCCGTCCGCAACGACTTCGCCTCCGTCACCGAACCGCTGGCCCTTGCCCTCCAGCAGGAAAAGGAGGTCACCAGAAACATCGAGGACCTGTTCCGGGCTGCCCGCGGCGAAAACGATGCCCTGGGCGAGCAGTTTATGCTCTGGTTCCTGAAGGAGCAGGTGGAGGAAGTCGCCTCCATGACCACACTGTTGAACATCGCCGAGCGCGCGGACAACCTGTTCGACATCGAGAACTTCATCGCCCGCGAAACCGTTGGTGACGGCGGCCGGGACGCCGCCGCCCCGGTCGCTGCCGGCGGCACCCTGTAGCTTCCTCCCGGCGCCGGTTGCCGAAGGGTGGTGAGGTTGGGCACCATCGGTGGCCGCCCGGCGTCGGGCGTTGCTACGCTGGAAGCCAAGGCTCCGTACGGGAGCCTCCGGACGACGGTTCAGTACCCGGCACGCGACAAGACTGGCCAAAGGATCTGTCATGTCGTGGTTAATCCTTCTTCTTTCCGGGGCCCTTGAAGCCGTGTGGGCCGCAGCCCTGCACCGCACGTTCCAGGTTTCCGGCCGCCGCCGCATCGCGCCAGCTGTGCTGTTCCTCGTTTCCGTTGCGGCCAGCACCGCCGGCCTGGCCATCGCCATGCAGTCCATTCCCACAGGTACGGCCTATGCCGTTTGGGTGGGTGTGGGCGTGGTGCTGACCTCCGCGTATGCCATCGTCACCAAGGTGGAGCGCCCGACGGCGGCACGGCTCCTCCTGCTGTCCGGCATCGCCGCGTGCGTTGTTGGCTTGAAGGTGGTGGCGTAATGCTGCGGCGATCGATTCCCTGGCTGGTGCTGCTGGCCTCGGCCGTCCTGGAAGCCGTGTGGGCCACCGCCCTGGGCCTGTCCGACGGCTTCAGCAAGCCCCTGCCCACCCTCGTTTTTGCCGTGACGGCAGCCCTCAGCATGCTGGGCCTTGGCGTGTCCATCCGGCACATACCTTTAGGCACCGCGTATGCCGTCTGGGTCGGGATCGGGGCAGCGCTGACCGTGGGCTGGGCCATGGCCACCGGCGTGGAGACCTTCAGCGTGCTGAAGGTGGTGTTTATCGCCGGGATCGTGGCCTGCGCGGCCGGGCTCAAGGCTTTGCCCGGCGGAGCCGACACCCTGGAACCTGAACCTGCCGCCGCTTCCGCCTCCGCCCGCTGAGTCTCCCCACCTTTTAGGGCGGCCGACGGCGTGTCCCGGCAAACCGCCGTCGGCCGCGCCTTCCTGAAAGCGAAAGGTGGGGAGGTTCGGCGGCCCAACCAACGGGCAGTCTAGGCTTTTGCCATGGACACCCCCGAGATCACAGAGGCAATGGATGCCCTGAGGGCGAGGATGGTCCCCGGAAAGCGGACTATCCTTGGCATCGCAGGCGCGCCCGGTTCCGGGAAATCCACCTTCGCCGCCTGGATCCGGCAGCAGTTTGAGCCCGGCCTGGCCGTGGTGGTGCCCATGGACGGCTTCCACCTCGGCAACGCCATCATTGACGCCACGCCGTTGCGGCAGCGCAAGGGGGCTATCGACACGTTCGACGCCGGCGGGTACCTTTCGCTGCTGCGCCGCCTGGTGCGCCGCGACGAGCCGGTGGTTTACGCGCCGGAGTTCCGGCGCACCATCGACGAGCCCGTGGCCGCGTCCATCGCCATCCCCGCGGATGTTCCGCTCGTCATCACCGAGGGAAACTACCTGCTGGCGGAGCAGGAGCCGTGGAAAGAGGTCCGGGCACAGCTGGACGAGGTGTGGTTTGTGGACACGCCGCAAGCCCTGCGGCTCAGCCGCCTGGTGGAACGGCATACGTCGTTTGGGATGGACCGGGCCGCAGCCGTTGCCTGGGCCAACGGCCCGGACGAGGCGAATGCGGTACTGATCCAGGCGACCCGGCCGGCGGCGGACCGGATCATCCCCTGGGACTGACGCGTCCTGAAACAAGTATTAAAAGAACGGGAGAACCCATGGCAGCAACAGTCCGGCTCGGCGATGGCCTCGATGTCAGCGCGCTCGGTTTCGGCGGAATGGCCCTCACACCGGTTTACGGGGAGGTGGATCCGGAGGACGCGCTCCGGACGCTGCATCACGCCGTCGACTCCGGTGTCAGCTTTATTGACACCGCGGATATCTACGGCGGAGGCAGCAACGAGGAACTGATCGCCCCGCTGCTGAAGGAGCGGCGGGACGAGGTCCAGCTGGCCACCAAGTTCGGACTGGTGGGCTCGCCGGCGGACGGGTACACGGACATCCGGGGCGACGCCGGGTACATCCGGCAGGCAGTTGACCGCAGCCTGCAACGGCTGGGCACTGACGTGATCGACCTTTACTACATGCACCGCCGTGACCTCCGCGTTCCGATTGTGGAAACCGTGGAGGCCATGGCGGGGCTTGTGCAGCAGGGCAAGGTCAGGCACCTGGGACTGTCGGAGGTGACCGCCCAGGAACTGGAAGAAGCTTCCGCAGTCCACCCCATTGCGGCGGTCCAGAGCGAATGGTCCATCTGGAGCCGCGACGTGGAACGCAACGTTGTTCCTGCCGCGGCCGCCCTAGGGGTTGGTTTTGTGCCCTATTCACCGCTGGGCCGGGGATTCCTCACCGGCACCGTTGACGCCTCGAGCCTGGGCGAGAAGGACTTCCGACGCCGGATCCCCCGCTTCGCCCCGGACGCGGCCACTGCCAACCAGGCAGTGGTGGAAACCGTACGGGCCGTGGCTGACGAACTGGATGCCACGCCTGCCCAGGTTGCCCTGGCCTGGCTGATCGCCCAAGGCAGGCGGCTGGGCCTGCCTGTCGTCCCGATCCCCGGCACGCGCAAACCGCACCGGATCGATGAAAACCTTGGCGCGTTGGCCTTGGACCTGACCCCGGCGCAGCTGGACGCGCTGGCCGAAGCCTCGGACGCCGTCGTCGGCTCCCGCTCGGCGGATCCCAACTGGGTGTCAGAAGGCCGCGAGTAGCCAGGGCTGCGACCGGGCGTGCCTAGACTGAAGCCCATGGACTCACTGATCTATGACCTGCCTGCGCTGACCATCCGCCGGATTTCCGTCAGCGAGATGGACAACAACGTGTACCTGCTGACCGCTAAAGCCAGCGGTACGCAAGTGCTGATCGACGCCGCGGACGACCTGCCGGCCATCCGGCAGCTGCTGCAGGACGGTGCAGCGGATACTTCGGCTGAACCGAGGCTGGCGCTGATCGCCACCACCCACCAGCACTGGGACCACGTCCGGGCGCTGAAGGAACTGGTGGAGGCCACCGGTGCCAGGACCGCAGCCGGAACAGAGGATGCAGAGCATCTGCCCGTGACCGTCGATGTGCCGTTGGAGCACGCGGACGTGGCCCACTTCGACGGCTTCGACCTGACGGCCGTCCACCTGCGAGGGCACACGCCGGGCTCAATCGCCTTCGTGTACGAGGACCCGGAAGGTCCCACCCACATTTTCTCGGGAGACTCGCTGTTCCCGGGCGGCGTGGGCAATACGCAGAAGGATCCGGAACGGTTCAGCCAGCTGCTCACCGACGTCACCCAGCGGCTGTTTGGCGCCTACCCGGACTCGGCCATTGTGCACCCGGGCCATGGCAAGCCCACCACCCTTGGCGCCGAGCGCCCGCACCTGAAAGAGTGGGGCGCCCGCGGCTGGTGAACCAAAACGCTGGTTGAGCCGGGTTTCGACGGCGGTTGAGCCCGTCGAAACCCGGTGGGGATTAGCGGCTGCGGCGTTCGTTCGACGCCGGAGCCGAGGCACGGCGCGGGCCGCTGCGGGCGGGACGGCCGGAGCCGCCGCCGTTGCCTGCACCGTAGGATCCGCCGGACGTTCCACCGGTGTTGGAGGACCAGACGGCCTTGTTGCCGCCGGTCGCGCCTGCACCTGCACTGCGCTGGCCACCCGTACGGGCACCTGCGCCGGCTGCTGCTGCGCGCTGGCCGGTCGCCGGGCGGCCGTTGCGCTGGCCGGCGGAGGAAGCCGGACGGCCTGAGGATGCGGGCCGGCCGGTGCCGCCGCGGGGAGCGTCGCTGCGGGTAACGCGTGACTCTGCACGGCCGTCTGAACCGCGGCCGGCCGATGCACGGCCACCTGCCGCGGGGACGTCGTTGCGGTGTGTCGAAGCGGTGCCGCGGCCACGGGCGTTGCGGCGTGCCGCTGCTGCGGCAATGGCGCGGTCCTCGTTCTGCTCGGCAACCTTGTCGAACGCTGCACGGGCTTCCGTGCGGCCTTCAAAAGCTGCTGCCCGGCGCTCGGCACGGGGAACATCGGTGCGGGGAGCTTCAGCAGAAACCTTGCCGCGTCCACCACGGCCGCCGCGTCCACCGGCAACCGGCGAAGCCTGGCGGCGGGCGCGCTTGCGCTCGGCGTTGGCACCGGTGGAGGTACCGCCGCCCTGCTTGGCGGCCTTGGCAGCCAGCAGCGCAGCGCGGGTCCGCGGGTCAATCTTGTCAGCGATTTCACCCACGAGCTCGCCGACGATGGGGGACGTGGCGGTGACGCGCTCGAAGCTGACGTCAACGCCGGCGGCCTTCATCAGCTTCTTCACGTCGGTCTGCTGCTCGGGCAGGGTGATGGTTACCACGGTGCCGTCGGAACCGGCACGGGCTGTACGGCCTGAGCGGTGCAGGTAGGCCTTGTGTTCGGTGGGCGGATCAACGTGGATGACCAGTTCGACGTCGTCCACGTGCACACCGCGGGCAGCGACGTCGGTGGCCACCAGGACGCGGACGTCGCCGGAGGAGAACTCGGCGAGGTTGCGGTCACGGGCGTTCTGCGAGAGGTTGCCGTGCAGGTCCACGGCGGGGATCCCGGCGTCGGTCAGGGTCTTGGCCAGCTTGCGGGCGTGGTGCTTGGTCCGCATAAAGAGGACGCGGCGGCCGGCGCCTGAGGCGAGCTCCACGATCAGCTGCTTCTTCACGGTCTGGTCATTGACCACCAGCACGTGGTGCTCCATGGTGGTCACCGCGGCCTGCGGATCGTCCACCGAGTGGGTCAGCGGGTTGGACAGGTAGCGCTGGACGATCTTGTCCACGCCGTTGTCCAGGGTGGCGGAGAAGAGCAGGCGCTGGCCCTGGCTGGGGGTCATGTCCATGAGCTTCTTCACCACGGGCAGGAAGCCGAGGTCGGCCATGTGGTCGGCCTCGTCCAGAACGGTGATTTCCACTGCCTCGAGGGTGAGGATGCGCTGGCGGATCAGGTCCTCCAGGCGGCCCGGGCAGGCGATAACAATGTCGACGCCGGCGCGCAGTGCCTTCTCCTGGCGCGCCTGGGAGATGCCGCCGTAGATGACGGTGGTGTTCAGGCCGGCGGCCTTGGCCAGCGGCTCGATGGTGGCGTTGATCTGGGTGGCCAGTTCACGGGTGGGTGCCAGCACCAGGCCCATGGGGCGGCCGGGCTTGCGGAAGTAGGGGGCTTCACGCTCGGCGAGGCGTGCCACCAGCGGGATGGCGAAGGCGATGGTCTTGCCGGAGCCGGTGCGGCCGCGGCCCAGGACGTCGCGTCCTGCCAGCGTGTCAGGGAGGGTCTTCACCTGGATCGGGAACGGGGTTTCGATTCCCTGGGCGGTGAGGGTGTCGGCAAGGGCCTTGGGCGTGCCGAGGGCAGCAAAAGTAGTCAAAGTCAAAGGTCTTTCAGGCGGTATCCGTGCGGATATCGGCCCCCGGCGCCGGTTGGCCCAGGGGGTTCGCCGAAGAAAAGTCAGGTGATCAACCAGCCTGCTGCCGCTTATTCAAAGCGACGGCCGGGACCAAATGGAACGCGTTCATCGACGCAGGATGTGCCTCTCACATGAAAAAAGCCCTGTCCCCTAAATGAAGGGGCACATGGGCATCACTGCACATCAAGTTCCACCAGTCTAGCATCCCCGGCCCACTCCCCCTGTACGCCCCTCCCAAAGGCGTTGCCAACACCGCAGTCGCGGGGCAGGGTTGAGGCATGACGGAACACGCGCCCCACCAGCAGGAACACCACGAACACCAGGCACCGCACGACGCCGGCCAAGGCCTTTCGGGACACGCTGACACCGAGGGCGGTCAAGGAATCAGGGACGCGGCCGCCCTGTGGGACGAGCGGTACCGCAGCAAACCCCAGATCTGGAGCGGAAAGCCGAACCCACAGCTCGTGCGGGAGGCCGGCGGGCTCCGGCCGGGGCATGCGCTGGACCTGGGCTGCGGCGAAGGTGCGGACGCCATCTGGCTGGCCCAGCACGGCTGGACCGTCACCGCCGTCGACGTTTCCGCCGTCGCCCTGGAACGGGCGCAGGGACATGAGAAGGCGGCCCTGGCGCGCGAAAGCGTGCACGCGGCCGAGGGCGCCATCGCCAGCCGGATCCATTGGCAGCAGGCCGACCTCGAACAGTGGCAACCGGCGGACTTGTATGACCTGGTGACCTCGCAGTTCCTCCATTCGCAGGAGCTGGCCTGGCAGGGGCCGCTGCGCGCTGCGGCGTCGGCCGTGAAACCCGGCGGGACCCTGCTGGTGGTGGGCCACCATCCGGACCGGTTGCCGCCGTGGGGAGGGGCCCACACCCACCACAACATGTTCTACACGGCTGACGAGCTGGTCCGGGAGCTGGAACTGGACAGCCCCGGGTGGCAGCTGGAAGTGCAGACCAGCCGGGAGCGGCCGGTGACCGGGCCGGAGGGCCAGCAGGCCACCATCGCGGACGTGGTGGTCCGGGCTAGCAGACTCGCCTGACTCCCCCCTTGGGAGTTTTTGTCCACATATGCAGACTTTGAGGGCCTTTAAGTCTGCATATGTGGACAAACTCAGGGGGTGGTGGTGACCCGCGGCGCAACTGCCACCGCGGCTGCGGCGAGCACGGCGCACAGTGCAAAGACCCCGGCGAAGGACCCGGCCGTCGTCGTAAAGGCCGCGAAGACGATGCCCGTGGTGGCCAGCGCCAGCGCGCCGCCCAGTGAGTCGGAGATGGACATGGCCGAGCTGTTGAAGCCCTCGTTGTCCTTGCTCGACAGCGCCAGCGTCATCACGCTCAGCCGCGGATAGAGCAGGCCCATGCCGCCGCCCGCGAGGATCCACCCGGCAATGACGACGGCGGGCGGCCAGTTCAGCGCGGCGGTCGCCAACGCGAGGAGTACAGCCGCGAGGACCATACAGGAGCCGATCCGGACGGCACTCCGGTGGGGCAACCGGGCACCAAGCCGCCCCTGGACTGCCGCAGCGCCCGCCCACGCAACGGCACCGAAGGTCAGGGTAAGGCCCGCAAAGGTGGGTGAAAACGCGTACTGCTCAATCAGCAGGTATGGCAGGTAGACCTCTGCGCCGAAGAAGCCGGCTGACGCCAGGCCCCGCACCAGGATCACACTGGGAAGGCCGCGGCGGGCGGCGAGCGTGCCCCGCGGCACCAAAGGCCGGACGGCCACCAGCGCAATGACGACGGCGGCCACCGCCAGGAGTGCCGGCGCTGCAACGAAGCCTGGGAGGCGGACTTCCCGCGAGAGGTTGAGCCCCAGTACCGCGAGCGCGGCCAAGGTGGCCCAGGCGAGCCGGCCCACGGCCCACGGCGGGGGTGCCTGTTCCAAAACACCGCCCTGCTCGTGGCCCTGCTCCTGGCCCCGCGATGATGGGCCGGGCGCCATGTTCCGCAGCACGGGCACGATCATCACCAGGGCAGGGATGACCAGTCCCACCACGCCCAGGAAAACCCAGTGCCAGCTGAATACCTGCGCCACCACCCCGGCGGCAAAGGGTCCCACCAGGGAGGGGATCACCCAGGCCGCGGAGAACGCCGCGAAGATCTTGGGGTGCAGGTTTCCCGGGTAGATGCGGGCCACCAGCACGTACAGGGCCACGGTCAGGGCGCCGCCGCCCAGGCCCTGCACCAACCGGCCGGCCACGAGCAGCGGCATGGAGACGGCGGTGCCCGCGATCAGCAGGCCCGCCACGAACAGCGCCACGGAGGCGTAGAGCGGAATGGCTGGACCGCGGCGGTCGGACCAGTTCCCGGCTGCCACCATGCCGATCACCCCGGTGGCCAGCGGCCCGGCGAAGGCCAGGGCGTAGAGGTCCGCGCCCTGCAGTTCCCGGCTCACCACCGGCATGATGGTGGTCACCGCCAGGGACTCGAACGCGGCCAGGAACACGAGCGCGCAGGTGCCGATGGTCACCCACAGGTATGGCCGCCGCAGGATGGCGGAATGGGTGTCTGCCGGTGAAAGGGTGGTGTCGCGCACGCTGTTGGGCCGATCGGTTGTTTGTCTTTCGTGCCAGCTTAGCGGCCGGGTCCGCAGGCCTATCCGGCGCCTGCCACCGCCGCCGGGACGATCACCCGCCCCGTGGTGGTGGAATCCCGGTTCAGCATCCAGCCCACCCGTTTCACGGTACTCAGCATCACCACACTCTCCACGAGGTCGATACCCGGGATCCGCTGCTGCAGCGCCAGCTCGGCGTTCATCACGTCGGCCAGCGACTGCAGCCACATGATGATCACAAAGTTGGTGCGGCCCGTGGTGGAGGCGCTGAGCCGGACGTTGCGGAGGCCGCGGAGCTCGGCCGCAGCCGCTTCATGCTGACCTGGCGGGACGTTCGCGAACCACTGGCAGGTGACGGGGTAGCCGGAAAACTTCTGCGCCACTTCGCAGCGGAAGGACAGGAGCCGGCTGGCGAGGACCCGGTTCAGCTGCCGCTGCACGGTTGCGGGGTGTCGGCCGAGCGCCCGGGCGATATCGGCCGCCGTCGCCCGCCCGTCCCTCGCCAGGAAGGGAAGAAGGGCCAGGTGGCTTTCGGGCAGGGGCTCGACGACGGCTTCCGGGGGTGCGGAGCCTGCCGCCTCCGGGCCGGCCTTGGCCTGCAGCGCCGCGATCTGGGAGCGGTCCAGCACGTTCAGGCGCCAGGCGTAGCCGCCGGAGTGCAGCCTGGTGCACAGGGCGGTCTGGTACTTCAGCAGCCCCCCGATGTCCTGGAGCCGGGAAGCCACGGCCGTGGTGAACTCCTCAAGGGACTGGGTGAGGACCGTCAGCATCAAATCGCGGTTGCTGGCGGCCTCCTCGATGGTGACGATCTCCGGGACGGCGGCCAGCGCTTCTGTCACCTCGACGCGGCGGTGCATGTCGCAGTCAACGTCCACCAGCGCCAGGCACATCTGTTTGGGGTCCCCCATCAGGTGCGCCGTCACCCACGCGGCACCTGCCCCCCGGATCCGTTCCCACCTGGCCGCCAGTGTGGTGGCGTGAACGCCAAGGATTTCGCCGGCGTCGGCCCAGCTGATCCGGGGCGCGATCTCCAGCGCATTGATCAGGGCCAGGTCCTCCTCGCTCAGTTCCATACTCCTCATTGTCCGCGCTGGTGCACAAAACATGGAATATCACGAGAAGAAGTGCATGTTTCGAGGACTTTCAAAGAATGTGAACCAAGTCACCACACACTGGACTCAGCCCATTCCTTGGAGGAGAAGCATGACCATCACATCCGCGGCCAGGGAGCTCCAGCCCGAACTGATCCGGTTCCGCCACGCCATGCACCAGGAGCCGGAAATCGGCCTTGACCTGCCACGGACGCAGGAAAAAGTCCTCCAGGCATTGGACGGCCTGCCCTACCAAATCACCCTGGGCAAGGAGACGACGTCCGTCACTGCAGTCCTTCGCGGCACCGCAGGCAGCGGCGACGCATCCGGGGAAGCCGGGCGGGGGCGGCGCGTGACGCCGTCGGTCCTTTTGCGTGCCGACATGGACGGGCTGCCCGTGCAGGAGAAAACCGGCGTCGACTACACCTCCCGGCTGGACGGCGCCATGCACGCCTGCGGCCACGACCTCCACACCGCCATGCTCACGGGCGCCGCCACCCTGTTGGCCGAGAACCGGCACCGCCTGGCCGGCGATGTGGTCCTGATGTTCCAGCCCGGCGAGGAAGGCTTCGACGGCGCCAGCTACATGATCCGCGAAGGTGTCCTGGACGCGCCCGGCCGGCGCGTGGACGCCGCCTACGGCATGCACGTGTTCTCCTCGCTCGAACCGCACGGCACCTTCGCCACCAAGCCCGGCGTGATGCTCAGCGCCTCCGACGGCCTCGTAGTCACCGTGCTTGGCGCCGGCGGCCACGGCTCTGCCCCGCACGCGGCCAAAGATCCCGTGACGGCAGCTGCCGAGATGGTCACCGCTCTGCAGGTGATGATCACCCGCCAGTTCAACATGTTCGATCCCGTGGTCCTGTCCGTCGGTGTCCTCCATGCCGGCACCAAGCGGAATGTCATCCCGGAAACGGCACGGATCGAAGCCACCATCCGGACGTTCTCCGAAGCCTCCCGCGAGAAGCTGATGGACTCGATTCCCCGCCTCCTGCAGGGCATCGCGTCCGCCCATGGCCTGGAGGTGGACGTCGACTACCAGCAGGAATATCCCCTCACCATCACCGACGAGGATGAGACCCGAACTGCGGAGAACGTCATCACCGAAATGTTCGGCGATTCCCGGCTTTCCCGCTGGGCCACTCCCCTGAGCGGCTCGGAGGACTTCTCCCGGGTGCTGGCCGAGGTGCCCGGGACCTTCATCGGCCTGAGCGCCGTACCCCGCGGGGCCGACCATGCCGTGTCCCCTTTCAACCACTCACCGTACGCAACGTTTGACGACGGCGTGCTGGCTGACGGCGCCGCCCTCTACGCGGAACTGGCCATCCAGCGCCTGGCCGCACTGTCCGCGGCCCGCACCAGCTCCTGATCCACCCTTCCAGGAAGAGAACGAAGATGACCACTACCGTCAACCCGCAGCGCAGCGCGCGCACAGCAATGCGGAAAACCATCGTTGGCACCGGGATCGGCAACGCCGTCGAGTGGTACGACTGGGCAATTTACGCAACCTTCACCCCCTTCATAGCCAGCCAGTTGTTCAGCAAGGCCGACCCGGCGTCGGCCGTTCTGTCCACCCTGGCGATCTTCGCCGTCGGCTTCGTCGCCCGGCCCTTCGGCGGCTTCCTGTTCGGCTGGATCGGCGACCGCGTGGGCCGCAAGACCTCCATGACCCTCGCGGTGGGGCTGGCATCGCTCGGCAGCCTCATGATCGGCATCGCGCCCACGTTCGCCAGCATCGGCGCCTGGGCGTCACTGATGCTGCTGGTGGCCCGGCTGGTGCAGGGCCTGGCGCACGGCGGCGAGCTGCCGTCGTCGCAGACGTACCTCTCCGAGATGGCACCGAAGGAGAAACGCGGCTTCTGGGCCACCCTGATCTACACCTCCGGAACTGTGGGCATCCTCTTCGGCACGCTGCTCGGTGCCGTCCTGAACATGGCACTGAGCACTGAGGCCATGAACGCCTGGGGCTGGCGCATCCCGTTCCTGATCGGCGCCGCACTGGGCCTGTACGCCCTGATCATGCGGTCCCGGCTACACGAAACCGAGGCTTTCGAGAGCGAGTCCGGCCAGGCAAAGCGTGCCCCGATCTGGCCGCAGATTGTCCGCCACCGGAAGCAGGCCCTGCAGGTCATCGGCCTGACCGTCGGGCTCACGGTGATCTACTACATCTGGGGCGTTGTGGCCCCCAGTTACGCCACCACCGCGCTGAAGATCGACCGCGGCGAAGCCTTGTGGGCCGGCGTCGTGGGGAACATCGTGTTCATCGCAGCACTGCCGGTGTGGGGCAGGCTGTCCGACAGGATCGGCCGCAAGAAGGTGCTGTGGTCCGGCGCCGTCGGCTCCGCCCTGATGCACTTCCCGATGACCTGGCTGCTCAAGGATTCGGCATGGCAGCTGGCCGTCAGCATGTCGGTGATGCTCATCTTCATCGCCGCGAGCGCCGCGATTGTCCCGGCCGTGTACGCCGAACTCTTCCCCACCAGCATCCGCACCGTGGGCGTGGGCGTCCCGTACTCCATCTGCGTGGCGCTGTTCGGCGGCACTGCCCCGTACCTGCAGCAGTGGCTCGGCACCACCCTGCACATGCCGGACCTGTTCAACGTTTATGCCGTCCTGCTGCTGGTGGTCAGCGCAGCGTTCGTCTTCACCATCCCGGAGACGAAGGGCAAGGACCTCGCCCACTGATTCCTTCACCCGGGTAGCAGTAAGCGCCGTTGTGACCGCGACGCTTACTGCTACCCGTTTTTGTCACCGACGAAGCGGTTCCGTCCGGCGCGGTAGCCGAACACGGCCGCGAGCAGCCCCACGGCAAGGAAGAGGACGCCGGCGGGGGTGAATGATCCGGTGGCCTGGTGCAGCTGCCCCACCATCAGGGTCCCTGTGGAACCCAGGCCGTAGCCGACGCCCTGCATCATGCCCGAAAGGTGGGCTGCCGTGTGCCCGTCCCGGGTCCGCAGCATGATCATGGTCAGCGCCACCGCCGTCAGGCTGCCTTGGCCCAGTCCCAAAAGTCCTGCCCAGACCCAGACCAGCTCCAGCGGCCCGAAGATGCTCAGCGCGAAGCCGCCGCCGGTCATCAGCGCCACCACCGTGTTGATGGCCCGCTGGTCCCGGAACCGCGCAGCCAGGGCTGGTGCAAAGAGCGAGCCGAGCATCTGCAGCACGATGCTCACCGCCACGATCAGCCCCGCCGTGGCCCCGTCCACGCCCCGTTCGCGCAGGATGGGCGCCAGCCAGGCGAACCCGCTGAAGGACATCATGGCCTGCAGCACCATAAAAATGGTGACCTGCCAGGCTACCGGCGAGCGCCACACGTTCACGCCGTCCTTCACTGCCTGGTGCCGCACGGCGCGTTGCCGGACAGCCACGGGGAGGAACAGGAAAAGGACGACGGCGGCGGGCAGCGCCCAGAACCACAGCGCCTGCGTCCACTCCCCCGTCGCCGCGTAGACGGGGTAGGTGCAGCCGGCTCCGAGGGCGGCGGAGGCACAGATAGCTGTGGTGTAGAGCCCACCCATCAGGCCCAGCCGGTGGGGGAAGTCGCGTTTGACGAGCCCGGGCAGGAGCACGTTGCACAGGGCGATGGCGGCACCGCAGGCAGCGGTTCCGCCCAGCAGCGCCGGCAGGTGCGGCGGTCCGGCAGGACGGAGCAGGAGCCCTGCCGTGAGGACCGCCATGGCGCCGAGGAGGACGCGTTCGGCGCCGAAGCGTCGTGCCAGCACCGGGGCGAGGGGCGCAAACAGGCCCAGCAGTGTCACCGGGACGGTGGTCAGGACTACCACGGCCCAGCCGGGCAAGGCTGCCTGCGACGTGATTTCGGGCAGCACCGCCGAGAAACTGGAGAAGACAGTGCGCAGGTTCAGCCCGATCAGGACCAGGCACAGGCCGAGATACACGAGGGCCCTTTTGCTTCCTGTCCGGGTTGGTTCCGGCGCCGGCAGTTCATCAAACTCGGCGTCCACCAGGTTGTCCGGCCGGGGCTGGTGTGCCCGGGGCCCCGGCACATGGTCCCCGGACCGCCGCTTTTTGGCCGCCGCGTCTGTAGCTTCCGTCACCTGCCCATTCTTGCAGGACGGCCGGGGGACCAGGTTATCCACATAGGGCAAGTGGCGCCTGCCGGGCATCCGGCCGCCTCCATAGGTTGGAACCGTAACGACCGGCCCGATCAGAGGAGAAACATGGGTGTCCCGCCGCCAGAAGAGGCCCTGCCAAAAGATGCCACGGCGCCGGCCGAAGCATCCCCTGTAGTGGAAAGCCGGAATGCCCGGCGTATCCATTACGAGCGCCAGGCATCAGCGGGCGTGCTGTTGGGGGTCCTTGCCATTTTCAGCATGATCATCACTGCTCCGCTGGCCATGTTTGCGATGCTCGGCACCTATCCATCCGACGGCCCGTCACCGACGCCTTGGGTAACGCCGTTGGTGTTCTTCAGCCTGCCCCTCCTGTTTGCATTACCCTCCCTGGCGCTGGCAATTTCGGTCATTAGGAACTCCCCGGACACTTCGCCCGCGCGGTCATCGGCAGCATTTGCCTTATGCATCTCGGGGCTGGTCTTTGCGCTGGCTTTGGGGCCTGCACTGGACCAACTGGGGAACATATGATTCCGCCCTCCGGCCGCCGGTATTCTGGAAGGGATGAGCGAATCCCCAGAATCCCCCCAGCCGCAGCATGTCCCGAGGCCGGTGACCCCCGGCACGCAGGCTTCCTATGGCACGTACGGCGGCCGGCCGGTCAGCTTCGTCCGCCGCGGAACCCGCCTTCAGGGGCGCCGGCAGGCGGCCTGGGAACTGCACGCCGAGCGGTGGGCCGTGAACGTCCCCCGCCATGTGGCCAACACCTCCGTCCATCCGGACTACACGTTCGATGCCGAGTCGGAATTCGGCCGGAAGGCGCCCCTCATCGTCGAAATCGGTTCCGGCCTGGGTGACGCCATTTGCCACGCCGCCGAGCAGAATCCGGACACCGACTTCCTCGCCGTGGAGGTCTATACCCCGGGACTCGCAAACACCCTCATCAAGATCAACAGCCGCGGCCTGAGCAACGTGCGCGTGGTGGAAGCCAACGCTCCGGAAGTACTTGCCACCATGCTTCCGGAAGGATCGGTCAGCGAACTCTGGGTCTTTTTCCCCGACCCCTGGCACAAGTCGCGGCACCATAAGCGGCGCCTTATCCAGCCCGAGTTCGCGGACCTGGCCGCGCGGGCGCTCAAAAAGGGCGGGCTTTGGCGGATCGCCACTGACTGGTCCAACTATGCAGTCCACGTCCGCGACGTGCTGGCAGATTCCAAGGATTTCGAGAACCTGCACACCGGCGAGCGCGGCGGACCCGCAAGCCCGCTGACGCAGGTGTGGCAGTCGGGTGTGGAGTCAGTGGTGGGAGGAGCGCCGGTCCGGGAGGGCCGCGCACCGGTCAGTACCGAACACACCGGGCCCAACGAGGGCGTGGATGAGACGGGCGGCTGGGCGCCGCGGTTCGAGGGCCGGATCCGGACCAGCTTCGAGGCCAAGGCGCACGAAGCCGGGCGGCTGATCTTCGACCTCTGCTACCGCCGGCGGTAACCCAACGCCCAGGCCTCGGCTTTGCCGGGAAGGTTCAGCCCGGCCTCAGTGCCGAAGCGTGCCACGGAACGGGGCGTGCCACGGAATCCACATGCCGGCGACGCTCTTCCACATAGTTTCTCCCGCTGACTGGGCCGGGACCACGTCCGCGTGGCACGATGGCGGTGTGAGGTGCATGCACCGTTCGCGCTTCGGCGCCGGCACAAAGGAACAGCCATCAAAAGAGAACTGAAGCAGGCCGCGGACGCGGCCGAGAACGTCACCAACTCCCGCACCCTGGAGCTGCTGGCGAGGGCCGGCTTTGCGGCCAGCGGCATCCTGCACCTGCTGGTGGGAGCCATCTCCATCCGGCTCGCCATGGGCGGCACAGGAAATGCCGATTTCAGCGGCGCCGTGGCCGAGCTGGCCACCCAACCCGCGGGGCCCTTCCTGCTGTGGGCCAGCTTCGCCGCCTGCGCGGCCCTGGCGCTGTGGCAGGCCAGCGACGCCATATTCGACTACAACCGTCTCCCAACCAAGGAAAAGGCAGGGAAGAAGGCCAAGGCAGCAGCGCAGGCCCTCGTGTACGCAGGCCTTGCGCTGACGCTGATGTCCTTCGCGCGCGGCACGGGTTCGAGCGGGGACAACCAGCAGACAGCAAGCGACTTGACTGCCTCACTGATGAAGGCTCCCGGCGGGGTGGCCCTGCTGGTCCTGCTGGGCGCCGGCATCGCCGTGACCGGGGTGGCTTACGGCATCCGCGGCGCGCGGAAATCGTTCCAGAAGCAGCTGGCCATGCCCGCAAACCCCACGGCAAGGAAGGCCGTCACCGTGCTGGGCGTGACTGGGTATGTAGCCAAAGGGACGGTGTTGCTGCTGACCGGCCTGCTGATTGCCATTGCCACCCTCGAGGCACATCCCGAAGAATCCACGGGATTGGATGGCGCCCTGAGGGCACTGCGGGACCAGCCCTTCGGCTTATATGTCCTGGCGGCCGTGGGCGCGGGACTGATCTGTTACGGCGTCTACATGGTGGTCCGGGCGCGCTTGGCGAAGATGGTCCAGTAGGGTCGCCTGAAGCAGGCAATACCGGTAACCCGCCGCGCCCCGGTCCGGGTCGGGCCAACAGGTGCGCATAGGGTTGGACCATGCCCCAGGTACGCGCCGAACGCTTCATCCGCATTGACCCGGACACCGCTTTCGCCTTCTCCCAGACCACCGGCGCCTTCCGGCTCAAGTGGGATCCGTTCATCGCCGGACAACACTTCCTGGGCGGAGCCGTCACCGCAGGCAAGGGTGTTCGCACCCGCACCCGCTCGCGCCTCGGCCTGGGAATGGTGAGCGAGTATATCTCCTACGCCCCGCCCAAAAACGTTGGCATGACCATGGTGTCCGCCCCTGGTTCTTCGAAAACTTCGGCGGCGGCTGGCGGTTCACCGCGGACGGCAGCGGCACGCGGGCAGTCTGGAAGTACACCTTTTCCTGCCGCCCGGCCCTGCTGCGGCCGGTGATGGAGCGGATCGGCACCTGGCTGCTGGGTCGGGAAATCGAGAAACGGATCGAAGCCTTTGCGCGGGCCTGCGAAAACCCGGCCCTGTTGGCGGAGTTCCGCGCGCTGGAACCAAGAACCACGAACGGGCAGCAGCACTAGCTCCCGGCGAAGCACTCACGGTACGGTGATCACCGCAACCGCGTGCTGTGTGCCGTCCCGCAGTTCCACACTGGAGATGCTGCCCAGCTGGATGGGCGTTGCCCCGGTGACCTTGACCCGGCCGCTGGGGGTGGCCGTCCAGGCGCAGGCGCGGTCCTCCCCGCCGGCGCGGTCCCGGACCCACAGCGACAACGTGCCGTCGGCCGGGAGGCTGCTGCCGTTCACCGCCAGCTCCGTTCCCCAGGTCTTGCGGGCCAAATCGATGCTGAACTGCAGTCCGCCGCTGGACTGCACGGAGTAGGTGGCATCGGGCTGGGGTGCCCGGCCCAGAAGCGGACCTACGGCCAGTCCCACGGCGAGGCAGGCGGCGGCGACGGCGGCCGCCAGCGCTGCCCACCGCCGTCGTACTTTACGACGGCGGCTGGCAAGTTTGGCGAGGAGGGTCACCGGGACTGAGGCGGAGGCCGGAGCCGCAGCGGACGGAACAGCGGTCAGCGCCACGGCGTCCGGCACGGGAACGGCGTCCAGCAGGACGGGCACCTTCTCCAGCCGGGACAGTTCCTCCCGGCATTGCGCACACTCCTGGAGGTGGTCTTCAAAGCTCTTCAGGTCAGCGCGATCCAGCCCGCCCAGCAGGTAGGCGCCCAGCAGTTGGTGGAGCCCGGAGGCGTTCACCGTTCCACCCCCATTTCATCCAGGATGGTCCGCAGGGCCCGCACGGCGTAATAGGCGCGGGATTTCACCGTTCCACTGGGGATGTTCAGCTGCACGGCTGCCTCGTTGACGGTGAAGCGCCTGTAGTGCAGGGCCACCAGGACATCCCGGTGTTCACTGCTGAGGCGGAGCAGCGCCTCTTCGATCAGCACCCGGTTCAAGAGTTCGTCCACCCGCTCCACGGCTTCGGCGTGACCGCTGAGCCCGTCGTCCAGCGCTTCCGCCGGGCGGCGTTGGGCACGGCGGTAATTGTCGATCATGATATTCCTCGCGGTCCGGAACAGATAGCTGCGGAGGCTGCCGGTGACCTCAGGGGCGTGCTGCCAGACCCGGAGCACGGTTTCCTGGACCACGTCCTCGGCAAGCTGGGGGTCGCGGGAGGCGCTGAGCACAAAGCGGCGGAGGGCCGGGCCGTGTTCGCGGTAAATGGACTCCACGACGTCGTCGTCTAGCGGCATTCGGCGGACCTCCTGTCCCGGCCTCCGGCACGGCCCTTCCGCGCTCCCCGGCTGGTACAACGTCCCCGGGCGGGATCTGGTTCAACGTGAACCATTCTTCACCCAGGTGCGTCGTACAGGTTAGCGTCCGGCGACCGGCGCCGGGCACCACCAAAGGAGCAATCCATGAAACAGCATGTGCTGGGGGCAGGCCTCGCAATCCTGGCCCTGACGGCGGCCCTGACCGGGTGTGCCGGCGGCAGCGGAACCACTCCTGCGGCCACCAGTCCGGCTGTCACTGCAGGCTCACCCCCGGCCTCGGCGACCGCCCCGGCTGCCTCCGTGTCCCCGCCCTCCGCAACGTCATCCTCAGCGGCGAGTGCCGGCGTTGACCTGAAGACTGCATCCTCCAGCGCGGGCACCATCGTGGTGGACGCCAAAGGTATGAGCCTCTATTTCTTCACCAAGGACGTGAAGGACTCGGGCACCAGTGCCTGCACCGGCGCATGCCTGACGGCCTGGCCGCCCCTCCTCACCACCTCTGATACACCCAAGGTCGAAGGGGTCACCGGGACCGTAGGCACCATCACCACGCCGGAAGGCGCAAAGCAGGTCACCCTGAACGGCATGCCGCTGTACTACTACGCCAAAGACACCAAGGCCGGCGACATCGTGGGACAGGGCGTCAACGACGTCTGGTACCTGGCGGATCCGTCCGGCGAAATGATCAAGATGGGCGCTTCCGGGTACTGACCGGAGGCACCGGGCCGAATCATGTCAGGGAAGCGGGACAGCCGGCAGCGTCCCCGGCAGGGGAACCTGCGAGGGGACCGGCACCTCCGGTTGCTTGCCCAGGCCGTTGGCGATCTGCCCGGGAATTGCTCCGGGCAGGGTTTCTGAAGCGGGAACTTCCCCGGGCGCTCCCGGGGAAGTTCGCTGGCCATTGGCGGTCTCCGCCGCCGCAGGACCGCCCGACGGCGGCGTGGCCGTCGGGTGCGCTGCGGCGGGGTCCGCCGGGATCGAAGCCGGGTCCACGGCTGGAGTGCCGTCGGGCACTGCAGCGGGAGCCGTGGGCGCAGGGGTGGCGGGCTTGCCCGCCTGATCCCCGGCGGCTCCGGCGGAACCGGTGATAAAGGCGGTCACGGCCTGGTTGAGCTGCGTGAACGAGTGGCGGACGCCCTGGTCCGAAGCCGCGGCAACGGCCCCGCCGGCACCGAGTGATACGGCCACCGACAAGGTGGCGAGGGCGATCCGGCGCTTGGCCCGGCGGCGGGCCGCGAGCTCGTCAACGGGAGCCGCAGGGGCTTCGGCAGCTGGGACTGCCGATGCTTCCACGGTGGGGACCGCTGGTGCTTCAGCGCCAGGCGCGCCGGCCATAAGCGCCAGCAGTTCGGCGGAAGGCTGCGGGGCAACGGTGCCCAGTGCCTGGAGCTCCAGAAGGACAGGACGGAGCTGGCTGTCGCCTCCCAGGTCTGCTTCCAACAGCAGCTGGTCCACTGTCCCGTCACGGCGGAATCCTGCGGTGTCACTCATGGTTTGCCTGGTTTCTTTTGAGCGTCTGTGCCTTGAGGTTGTGAAGGGCCCTGCGTTGAAGCTGCTTGATGGCCCCTTCGCTTTTGCCCATGATGCCGGCCACCTGTTCAATCGAAAGGTCCGCCACCACGCGCAGGGCCAGCACTTCCTGGTGTTCGTCGCTGAGGCCTTGCAGCATTGCTTCGGCACCGCCGTTCAGCCCTACCGCGTGATCTTCCGCGGAGGGTGTGCTGCGGCTGTCCTCCTGCGGGTCATAGGGGCTCAGCTGGGGCCGGCGTTCCAGCCGCCGGTAGTGGTCAACCATCCGTGCATGCGCAATCGAGAACAGCAGTGACTTTGCGCCCTGCAGTCCGCCGGCGAGGCCGCTGATTTTTGGGAAAAAGGCCAGGAACACGTCCTGGGTGACCGCTTCGGGATCGTCCACACCCCGTGCCTTGAGATAGCCCAGCACCGGACCGGCGAAGGTCCGGTAGGCCACGCCGAAGAGCGCTGCCGGGTCGGTTCCGGCGGCGTCATCGAATATGTCGGTCTCTTCTTGGGCCAAAGTGTCTGGCACCAGCGGCTCCTCCGTCCCGGGGCGGGGCCATGCGCGTCCCGGTTTAGGCTGCGGTCTGCGGGACTGGCGTACTGCGGGAAACGGAGTCTGTCCCGTTTCCCGCAGTACACACTAGCCAAGCCCGCTTAGCGGATGGAAACGGAGGGTGCGTCCACCACGTCGCCGGCGTCGCCGGGAACTGCAGGCACGGCAGGAACCGCGGGCTCGCCGTCGACACCAGGAACGGCGGGGATTGCCGGAACGGCGGGCAGCTCGGGACGCTCTACTTCAACAGCGGCGGAGCCGGCTGCTTCAGCGCCTGCCGTTGCGGCGGCGTCAGCCTGGGCCACGACGTCGTCGCAGAAGCTTCCGATGTTCGCTTCGCCCTGCGCGGCAATGGCCAGCGAAGAGAAGCCTTCGGAGGAAGCGTTCAGGCCGCCGTTGGCGAAGGCGGTGCAAAGGCCGAGGGATGCGGCGCCGGCTGCGTCAACAGCGGTGCCGGCCGCAGCGGAAACAGAGGCGCGGGCAGCAACGTTCTCGTCCGAAACAGCGGCGTCGCCGGCGGCTTCGGCATCAGCGTCGGTGGAGGCGTTGGCTGCAGCGTCTGCAGCGGCGTCGGCGGCTGCCTGGCCCTCGGCTGCTTCTGCGGCAAGCTTCGGGGCCGGGGCGCCGAAGAGGTCGTGGGCGCTCTGCTGCGCTTCGGTGGGCAGAACGCCGGTTACAGCAGCGGCTCCGGTGCCGCCGACGGCGATGGTGCCGGCTGCCAGTACTCCGGCAGCGACTTTGCTGGTGGCGAGAACGGTGAACAACGACATAAGAACTCCAAAACCTAGACAACACGTTCGATTCGGGCCCGGCGGGCAGGCCCATCACCTCCTACATCGCCGAGGACGGCGGAAAGGTTACGGAACGCAGAATCTTTTTTTCGGGGCCCTTCAGACAGGCGTTGCCAGCAGGCACTGCCGGGCAAGCAGGCGGGGCGCTGCCGGCGCCCCGCCTGGCCCGGCTACGCGTCGATCATTGCTGCGTCGGCTTCCTCGAACTCCACCGCCGCCACGATCTCCTGGGTTTCGGGGTTGATCATAAAGGCCTCGTCGTCGTCCTCGACCATGAGGAAGTCGCCGTGGCTGGTGGAGAAGTACCAAGCGATGGTCTTGTCGCCGTCGTGCACGTAGTTGGGATCGCCCATGGTGATTTTGATGAGCTCGTATCCGGCGATGCTGCAGAGTTCGCGGATGATGATCTCGAAGTCCGGGGCATCTTCCAGGGCCTCGGCGTCGGCCTGCGCCTGGCGTTCCGGCAGGTCCGGGATCTGGCTGGCGAGACGCTCGATGTAGGCGCCGATCTCCTCGTCGTCCAGCACCAGCAGGTCGGCCTGGCCACGGAGCCATGCCCCGTTAAGGGCCGTGATGTTTTCGCTCTCCAGCAGCTCCTCGAACTCGCCGTCGAGCTCCTCCATCCGGAGGACGCCGTCGGGCGTTTCACCGGTTTCTTCAAGGCCGCCGTCGAGGTAGTGCTCCTCGTCTTCCTCGGACAGGTCATCGAAGGCTTCAACGGCGCGGTTGAAGAGGCTGAGGTGCGCCGTTGCGCCCATTCCCGCCATTCCTTCGCGGATCAGGGTGTCCGTTTCGGACCGGTCGACGGCGGTGAACACGTACTGCGCAAAGCCGCCCTCGAGTGCCTGGCTGAGGTAGAAGTCCACGTAGTAGCTGCGCACCGCGACAGGTGACATCTCCTCCGTGTGGAGCAGGGCGGTATGCATGGCATCCACGATGGTGACATTGGCTTCCACCACGTCCTCATCATGTGACGCGATGCTGCTGCTGGTCAGGACGACGGGCTGCTGGCTGGCGATCATGGCAATCCTCACTGCTTTCGCGGGTGGTGCTCGAACGCTTTTCACGCTACGTGCGCAAGGTACCTCCGGCGTTGAGGGCGAAATGAACGTCAGGCGAAGTTTATGACGCGGCTTTCCCCAGTTTCGTCCCTGCCCGCCGGAATCCGGGTTCTTCCCGATTTCTTCGAGCGACCTATTGACCAGGTCCGGCCTGCATGAAACCATAATGAGCAGTTGTGATACCGGTATCAAATATATACCAATGCAACTAATCCATAAACGAAAGGACCGCTCGTGCTCGGCTTCAAAGAAGAGGAATTCCTCGCCCAGACCCGCAGTGCACTCGCGCTGCAAGGACAGATCGAACAGTTCGTGGATGCCGTTCAGGAACGGGATTTCGACAACCTTTTCCTCATCGGCGCGGGCGGCACCTACGCCGCGATGCTGCCCTACGAACACCTGATCCGCTCACGTTCCACCCTTCCCGTACGGGCCGCAATCGGCAAAGAGCTGATGCTGACGGGCGACCCCGCCTTCGGGCCCGGCTCTATCGCAGTTTTTGCTTCCGTGTCCGGGACTACGGAAGACATCCTCGAAGCGATCGAATTCGCGAAAGCCAAAGGTGCCTACACGGTAGGTTTCACCGGCTTCGGCGACAGTCCTTTTGCCAGGTCTTTGGACGTCGCCCTGATCACCGAACCCAAGACCTGGCCGTTTGACATCCCGCTGCTGCTTCTGGCCACGCGTCTTCTGGCCGCGCGGGGAGAGTTTGAGGGCTACGAGGAATTTGCGGGTGAACTCCAGAGCATCCCCGAAGTCCTCATGGAAGTTGCACGACAAGCGGAACCCGTGGCGGCAGCCTTCGCGGAACGAAACAAGGAGGCCGGCTACCACTTCCTGGTCGGTGCCGGCAATCTCTGGGGCTTCACCTATCTGTACTCGATGTGCATTCTCGAGGAAATGCAGTGGTTGCGCACCACGCGAGTGCATGGTGCTGAATTTTTCCACGGGTCACTGGAGCTGATCGAGGAAGACACCAGCCTCGTGCTCTTCCTGGGCGAAGATGAAAGCAGGCCACTGATGGAACGGGTGGTCAAGTTCGCTGAGAACTACAACAGAAACACCACCATCCTGGACACCAAGGACTACGAGCTGGCGGGAATCAGTGCACGGTTCCGGGGGCTGCTGGCACCACTGGTTCTGGACACTGTGGCGGACCGGATCAGCAAGCACTTGGAGCGGGTCCGCAACCACTCGCTGGACCTGCGCCGGTACTACCGGGTCGTTGAATACTGACAGACCTCTGCCGCGCCCCTTCCCGGGGGCGCGGCAGCTTCACCCGGCTGCCTGCCGGAGACACCGCCGTTGAGACAGGATGAGCATGAAAGTAATTGGGTTCGGGGACAACATCGTGGACCGGTTCCTGGACCGGGAAGTCATGTACCCGGGGGGAAACTGTGTTAACTTTGCGGTCCTGGCACGCCGCCTTGGCCTGGAGTCCGCCTACATGGGTGTCTTCGGTTCTGATGAGCTGGGTGCCTTTGTCCGTTCGGCGATTGAAGCGGAAGGCGTGGACATCAGCAGGTGCCAGACCCGTCCAGGACCGAATGGCGTCACGGAGATCAAGGTTATCGACGGGGATCGAATCTTCCTGGGCTGGAACGAAGGAGGCGTTACCATCAGTCAACCCTTTGTGCTGGGGCCGGAACACCGGGAGTATCTCGCTGCCGCTGCCATTGTCCATTCAAGCGTCTACTCCGCCTCTGAAGACCAACTCCCGTCACTGCGGGCGGCGGGACCCCTGGTGAGCTTCGATTATTCCTGGGAGCCGGAGCGCAGGACTGACTCCTATTTGCGGCGCACCGCGCCCTTCGTCGATCTGGCCCTCCTGTCCGCGGGGGACGCACCTTTGGAGGCCGTAGAGGATGAGCTCACCCGGGTAACAGCTGCAGGCGCGTCGCTCGCCGTTGCCACGAGAGGGGCCGTCGGGGCAGTAATGTACGACGGCGGGCGGTTCTTCACCCAACCCGCGGCACCAACGGTTGGGCATAAATTCGCGGATACCATGGGCTGCGGAGATGCGTTCGTCACCGGTCTGGCAGTAAGTCTGCTGCGGTCCGGATGGTCGCGGGACTTCCTTCCCAACCCGGGGTCCCTGCGCTCAGCCCTCGCTTTCGCCGCAGAAACGGCCGCTGAGCAGTGCTATGTGGAAGCTGCCTTTGGTCACGGCCGCCCGGTCGCTGCAGCAACTAGGATCTGAAGCTGGGGTTGTCCATGCATCGGAGCCGCGCCAGCGCGATTCCAAGACCAGAAGGGGACCGGATGTCGCCGGATCATCAGCACACGGGTGCTCCGACCATTTCCGAGGTGGCCGCTGCCGCTGGAGTTGGCAGGGCGACTGTGGCACGTACTCTGGGCAACTACGGTTCCGTCAGCGACGCCACCCGTGCCAAAGTGTTGCGGGCGGCGGAGCGTTTGGGGTATCAGGCCAACACCTTGGCACGGAGCATGAGCACGGGCATCACCAAAACCCTGGGAATTGTCCTGGCAGACGTGGCCAACCCCTTCTTTTCGGGGGTTCTCAGGGGCATCTCCGAGGCGGCCAGGCAGGCCGGTTACGATGCCATCATCCTGAGCACGGACGAGAAACTGGAACTGGAGCGCGACGCCATCAGGGTCCTGCTGGCCAAACAGGTTGATGGCCTTGTTGTCGCGTCGGCGGCGGGCAGGAGCGATGACGTCTCCCATCTTTCCAACGCCATCGAAAGGGGGATACCGGTGGTCCTCATTGACCGCCTTGTTGATGGCCTGGACATCGACTCGGTGGTCATTGACAACCGTGAGGCCTCGCGCGCCGCGGTCTCATCAATGATCCAGAATGGACACCGCCGAATAGCCTTTGCCTGGGGTCCGGTGACTCTCAGTCCCGCAACTGACCTCCAGCAGATGCACAGCATTCTTGACGAAGCGCTCTGGAGCGACGGTGAACGCCTTCGCGGTTATCTCGATGCCCTGGAAGAAGCAGGGATACCGTTCGACACTGCCCTGGTGACTCATGTCCTGAAAAATGAAAAACAGGCAACCAGGGCCATTGGTGGGATGTTGTCTTTGGCCGACCCGCCAACTGCCATATTCACCACGGAAACCGAGGCCACCGTGGGAGCCCTGCGCGCATTGCAGACGCACAACCTTCAGATCCTCAAGGACGTGTCCCTGATCGGCTTCGACGACAGCCCGTGGGCTGCCGTCATGGAACCTCCCCTGACCATGATCGAGCAGCCCATGCGCCAACTCGGTGCCACTGCTGCACAGCAGCTCCTGGCGCGCATCAGTGGCGATACATCGGAACCCAAGAAGCACGTTCTGCCGTCCACCCTTATAACCCGCTCTTCCGACGGACCCGTTCCTTCGCGCGCAACACTTTAGCCGCCCCGGAAAGTATTTCCGCCAAAACCCCTTCCCCGCGGAAGGCTAATCATGATTCACTGTGGTACCGGTATCAGCCATTCTCAAACTGCTCCCTGCGTCCGGTGTGGCCCAACGAAGGGCCGGCACCCCGCCCGCGGAGACTCGGCTATCCAGCCAACCGAGCGAAAGTAGAAGACAATGCGAAAAAGCACGCACATGATGACAGCCCTACTGGTGGGTACGGCCCTTGCATTGGCGGGTTGCGCCGGTGGAAGCCAGTCCGCTGCTCCCCTGGACCTGGAGAAAGAACCGGAGTATTCAGGAACGCTTAGTATTCTCACGAAATTCGGTGGAGATCCTCTTGAGCCCTACTTTAAGGACCTTGCCGCGGAGTACACCAAACTCCATCCGGGGGTCTCCTTTGAACTCATCCAGGAGACCGACCAAAGCATCAAGGACAAAACCAAAACCCTGACTGCTTCCCAGGCCTTGCCGGACATCTACTTCACCTGGGCGGGAAACTGGGCAAATAACTTCATCGACGGCGGCCTGGCTGCAGATCTGACGCCCGTCATAGCCCCCGGCACGGAGTGGGGAAGCACTTTCGGCGAATCGTCGCTCAAGGCCTTCGAAAAGGACGGAAAGTACTTTGCTGTCCCCCTGTACAACAACGGCAAATTCATGGGCTACAACCAAAGGATCTTTAAGGACCTGGGCCTCACCCCGCCGTCCAGCTTCGAGGAGCTGATCTCCTCGTGCTCGGTACTCAGGGCGGCCGGGTACGAGCCCATTGCCTTTGGCAACAAGGACGGCTGGCCGGGGCTGCACTACCTGCAGCAACTATTCGCCTATGAAGTCCCGGCTGAGTCGCTAAAAGCTGACTTCGATCCCCAGACGGCGAAACTGGACGACCCGGGGTACGTCCGGGCCATGGAAATGTTCACCGAGCTGATCAATAAGTGCACCGGGAGCGCCACGGACTCGAACGGCGTCCTCTACACCACTGCGCAGCAGGCGCTGGCTACGGGTACCGCCGGCATGTACTACCAGGAGGTCCTCGAATTCGATACCACTGCGGCGGAGGGCTCCCAGCTAAAGACCGACGGCCTGGGCATTTTCAAACTTCCCGCCTCGGCTGCGGCGAAGGGCGACCCGAAAGCCATAGAAGGTTCTCCCGAGGGGTATCTGATCAACCCCCGGTCAGAGAACGCGGCACTGGCGGTTGACTTCATGAAGTTTGCCACGAACACCGTTAACGCCACGAAGCTTTCATCGTCCCCCTACGGCCAGCCCAGCGCGGTCAAAGGCGTGGTCTCCGAACAGAACTCAAGCGGCCCGGTGGTGGAAGGGATTAAGCAGGTGAACGACGCGTCGGAAGCCATTATCTGGTTGGACTCCGTCACCGTTCCGGATGTGGCCGACGCTTGGCTGGCAGGGGGCGAAGCCCTTGTTGCCGGGACCCAGTCCCCGCAACAAGTCCTGGACACGGTGCGTTCCGCTTCCAACGCAGCCAAGTAGTAGTGGATCCTGCCATGACCGTTTCGAACGCGATCCGGAGGCCGGCACCCGCGGCCTCCGGAGATGACAGCATGGACGTTTCTGATGGCCGGAAGGGGTCCAGCAGGAGGAAGGGTGCCCGATGGCGAAATGTTGTTTGGGTCCTGCCGGCAGTTTTGCTGCTTTGCGCCTTTTGTTACCTGCCGCTGGTACAGAACCTGGGCTTCAGCCTCCTCAAGTGGGACATTTACAGCGGACGGCAGACATTTGTTGGTGCCGACAACTACCTCAAGATGTTCCATGACCCCATCTTCTGGAAATCACTCCTGAACAACACCCTTTACGCCGGAATCTCCATCGTCTTCCAGGTGTTCGGAGCGCTGGTTCTAGCCGCACTGGTAGAGGGACTGCCCGGTCCGCGCTGGCGGGGTACTCTCCGGGCGATCTACTTCATCCCCTCGGCAATATCCCTCACGGTGGCCGGGCTTCTGTTCTACTTCATCTACGAGCCGCGGATGGGCATCCTGAACGCCGCGCTCGAAAATTTGGGGCTGGGAAATTTTGCCCAAGCCTGGCTTGGTCAGGAAAACACGGCGATCTTCGGCATCATCGCCATGAGCCAGTGGCAGGGATTCGGCTACTGCACCCTGCTTTTTGCCGTGGCGCTGCAACGAATCCCCTCCGAATTGTTTGAGGCAGCATCAATTGACGGCGTTGGTCCCATCCGCCGGTTCTTCTCTATCTCCCTGCCCCTGGTGCGTGAAATGAGCAGCTTGATGATGATCGTGACAGTCTCTGGAGCCTTCCAGGTATTCAACGAGGTGATGGTAATGACCACTGGCGGTCCGAACAATTCCAGCCAGGTTTTGGGCACATGGCTCTACCGCAGCGGTTTTGTCCGCAATGACTTCGGCTACGCTGCGGCCATTGCCACGGCTGTTTTCGTTATAACGCTGGTTCTCGCGGTGGTTCAGCTCAGGCTGGCCAAGCGCAGGAGGGTGGAATGGTGACACGCTCTTCCGTGCTGATGCTCCTGGGCCGGGTATTTGTCCAAGCCATCCTCGTGGCCCTGGCCATCGTTGTTGTCTATCCCCTGCTGTGGATGCTGCTGAACGGCGTGAAAACGAACTCGGAACTGTTCGCCGATCCGTTCGCTCTTCCGCAGACCTGGCGATGGGAAAACTATGTGACTGCCTGGAACCGCGGAGTAGGTGATTACCTCACCACGAGCGTCCTCGTCACAGTGGCATCCACCATCGCCACTGTGCTGATCAGTGCGTGGGCCGCCTACGGTCTGACCAGAGTAAACATTCCCTTCAACCGGACCATCCTTATTCTGATCCTGGCGGGGCTGATGCTGGCGCCCACCGTTGCCCTCATTCCTTTGGTTAAGATGTTCCAGGCGCTGGGTCTTTACAACAGCTTTTGGGCCCTCCTGATTCTGTACACGGCCTTCCGGGTTCCCTTCACCACCTTCCTGATCCGGGCCTACATGCTGGATTTGCCCCTCGAGGTGGATGAGGCAGCAGCCGTGGACGGGGCGTCCAAAGCACGAGCCTTTTGGCAGGTCATCCTGCCCATGTGCCGGCCGATCATCATCTCCACCATCCTGCTCAATGTTCTCTTCACCTGGAATGAGTACCTTTTCGCCATGATATTTACCAGCGGCGGGGCACTGCAGACGTTGCCTGTGGGACTCACCAACCTCATGGCCAAACACGGCACGGACTACCCGGTGGTGTTCGCCGGAATGGCCATCGCCGCCGTTCCCGTGATCGTGCTCTTCTTCGCCGGGCAACGATATTTCATACGAGGCCTGGCCGATGGCGTAGGGAAGTAATGATGGGCCACCCCGCCTTGGACCAGGTGTACGGCTCCAACTTGGCGTACCAGCACCACACGCTTGAGCGCTGCCTCGACAACATGGTGGAACTGGGACGCAGGGAGGTGGAGCTGTGGGGCGTAGCTCCACACCTGTACATCCCGAAGATAAGCAACGTCGAGGTCATGAAGGTGCGGAAGCTGTTGCGGGAACGCGGGCTGACTGTGGCGTGCCTGACCCCTGAGCAGGTTGCCTATCCGGTCAATATCGCGTCAGGGGCGGACCCGCTGAGGGAGGCCAGCCTGCAGCTCATCCTCCGGGCGGCGGAAGAGTGGGCCTCGAAATTCGGCGTCTCGTGCGTGCTGTGCTTGGACGCATTCGTCGACGCCGCGCGCAACCTGGATATGTCCGCTACGTGACGGGCAGGCCGGGCCGTCCGTGAGGTGCCGGCCCCACTGATCCCCGCTTCACCAGTGTCGCGGCAAATTTCGGTGTGGCGGCCGGCGCTTTCCTTCCCTGGATCTGGCGGATAAGGGCATCAGCTGCGGCAACACCCATCTCGTACACGGGCTGGGCGATGACCGTCAGCGGAGGGGTGGTGAGGCGGGTCCAGGCAAAGTCGTCGTACATCAGGAACGAGACATCGCCCGGGATCGAAAGGCCCAGGTCCTGGATTGCCTCAACCACGCTGAGTCCGATGAGCCCGTCCGAGGCTATGATCGCCGTTGCCGGATCAGGCTGCTGCAGCAGCTCGCGGGTGATTTTTTTGATGGATTCCGGGCCTCCGGCGTTGAGCCGGACCAGGTCCTCGGGCTGGGGAAGTCCCGCTTCCTCAAAGGCACGCTTCATGCCGTCCCGCCGGTCGGCGATCTGTGAAGAATCCAGCGGCAGGCCTGCGAAGTACAGCTCGTCCATCCGGAGGGTGGAAATGAAGGCTATCCGGTGGTGCCCCTCCTGGATCAGATGGGTGGTGGACTCGTAAGAAATTCCCTCCATTTCCACCGCCACTGTTTCCACATCCAGCCCCGGGGCCTTGCGGTCAAGGAGCACCAACGGGCGGCCGGACTTGTGGACATCTTCCAGGTGCGCAGTATCCACTGATGACGCCGGAGCGATGATCAGCCCGTCCACACGCTTGTCCAGCAGCACCTTGACCGCGTCCACTTCCGCTGCAGTGTCCTCATCCGTGTTGACCAGGATGACATTGAAGCCGCTCTTTTTTGCGGTATCCGTGATCCCCCGGGTGGCGAGGCCGAAGTGCGGGTTTTCGATGTCGCCCACCACCACGCCGATAGTGTTCGACTTCCCCGTGTTCATGCTGCGCGCGAGCTCGTTCGGCCGGTAATTCAGCTCTTCTGCGGCAGCCAGCACACGTTCACGCACGTCGTCGCTGACCGCGCCGTAATTTCCCAGTGCCCGGGCTGCCTGGGCTTTGGATACCTGGGCGGCCTTGGCGACGTCGGCCACCGTGACGTCGCGCCGCCGTGACGCGTCAGTGCTCATATCGGCCTTTCCTGTGGGCGTACGCCGCCCTACGGTGCTTATGAATGTGAGTCCGGTCTCAATCCTAGGGACTGCGACCGGAGGCAGCAAGAGGTACCACGAAAGAACAGCCAGCCGCCCTTTCCGCGTCCTGCCCTCCTCACCTGCCTCCCGCCCTCGGCGAACCGCGGCACGCCCTCCCCCGCCGGCGAACTAAGATGGATCAGATAACCAACCACCGGCCCCGGCCCCGCCGCGGCGTGTTGAAAGTAGCGCGCACCATTCCATCCCACCCGGACGAAAGTACGGCACTGGCAATACAGACCCCCGCCATTAACGACCGTTCCCTGGCGGCCGGACTGGCGTATGCCATGGGCAGCCGTGTCTCTGGCATCTCGTTCGACCCCGCCACAGGCCTCATGCTGGGCAAGGTCCGCGGCGGCGCGGACGTGCCCTATTCCACCACTGCCAAACTGGTCCGCAAGGCCGGCGGCTGGAGCTGCACCGTGGGCGTGTGCAGCTGCCCGGTCCGGAAGGACTGCAAGCACGTTGCAGCCTTGCTCTTTGCCGCCGAGGACAACCCGGCCACCCGTGTCCAGCTCCTGTCGCCGGCCACCGCCACCCAGGTCTCGCGTGAGCCGTTCGTGGCCGTTTCGGATTGGGAGAAGGCGCTCAGCCCCCTGATCTCCCAGCCCGGGGCCGCACCCTCCACCGGTGGTGTTCCGCTGGCACTCCAGTTCGAGGTGGAGGAACCGGCCCCGCACTTTTCCTACACAGGACGGCGGGACCCCCTCCGCAGCGTCCGCCAGCTCAAGGCACGCCCCGTCATCATGGGCACCAAGGGCAAGTGGATCCGCGGCGACGTCTCCTGGAACACCCTGAGCTACCTGAACTTCCGCCGCGAATGCAATGAAGCGCACGTGGAATGGATGCAGGAGTTCCTGGCTGCCCATTCCGCCTCTGCCAGCCGGATGCAGAACTCCACCGGCCTGTGGCTGGGCCTGAACACTTACTCCGGAAAGAACCTGTGGAGCCTGCTCGCCGATGCCCGGAAGATCGGGCTTGCCCTGGTCCACTCCAAGAACAGTGAACCGGTGCGGCTCGCGGAGTCCCCCGCCGCCGTCGGCCTTAACCTGGGCCGGTACGGCGCGCCGGTGAATGACAACCCCGCGAACGAAAGCCCGGCGGGTGAACGCGCAGAGGACCAGGGCACACCAGCCAAGCACCAAGCACCCGACGGCGGGCTGGAGCTCGCCCCCACCATCACCGTCGAGGGCGAAGACGTTGATCCCGCCGCCGTGGGAACCATCGGCCGGCCTGCGCACGGCATCTTTTTCACCTCGGGTGAGGCCGCCCTGCCGGGAATTCCGGACCCGGACGGCCTCATCACGCTGGCACCACTCGAGGGCGGCCTGAGCGAGGAGCTGCTGGCGTTCGTCACGGCCGGAAGCACCCTGCACATCCCCGCCAAGGACGAGACGCGCTTCCTCACCGGCTTCTATCCCAAGCTCAAGCAGACTGCCCGGGTCACGGCCCGCGACGAGTCCGTTGCGCTGCCCGCACTGGCCGTCCCCACGTTGTCGCTGCTCGCCAACTACGGGGCCGATCACAGGCTCCGGCTGCACTGGGAGTGGCACTACAAAACGGGGAACCTGGTCACCGCCCAGCCGCTGTGGCGGCACCCCGGCGACCATGGCTACCGTGACGACACCGCCGAAGCACGCATCCTTGAGGGCGTCGGCCAGCCGTGGGAAGTGGTTCCTGCCCTGGGTGAATCCGCCACCGGCGGCTGGGGAACTCCCCGGCTTGCGGCATCCGTGGAGCTGAAAGGCCTCGACACTCTGGCGTTCACCGAGGAGGTCCTCCCCCGCCTGCGCGAGGCTTCCGACGTCGACGTGGATACGGTGGGCGAGATCGCCGACTACCGCGAGGCCGAGGAAGCGCCGGTGGTTTCCATCTCCACCAAGGCAACGGAGCAGCGCGACTGGTTCGACCTCGGCATCCAGATTTCGCTCGAGGGCCAGCCGGTGTCCTTCGCCGCAGTGTTCTCGGCGCTCGCCGCGGGCCAGACCAAGATGCTGCTGCCCAGCGGCGCCTACTTCTCCCTGGACCTGCCCGAGCTCCACCAGCTCCGCGCGCTGATCGAGGAGGCGCGCTCGCTGCAGGACAACAAGGATGCGCCGCTGCAGATCAGCCGCTTCCAGGCCGGCCTGTGGGATGAGCTGGCACAGCTGGGGATCGTGGACGAGCAGGCGGCGGCCTGGCGGTCGGCCGTGGGCGGTTTGCTGGAAGGCGGCGTGGACGGCCTGCCCCTTCCAGGCACCCTCAACGCGGAGCTCCGTCCGTACCAGCTGGAAGGCTTCAACTGGCTCACCTTCCTGTACAAGCACAGCCTGGGCGGCATCCTCGCCGACGATATGGGCCTGGGCAAGACCGTGCAGGCGCTCGCACTGATGTGCGCGGCGAAGGAGCTGGCCCTTGGTGCCGCTGCGGAGGGTGCCGGCGCTACAGCGTCCGACGCCGGCGCTCCCTTTTTGGTGGTGGCCCCCACCAGCGTCGTGGGCAACTGGGCCCTGGAAGCCGCGCGCTTCGCGCCCGGCCTGAAAGTCCACGCCATCAGCGAGACCTTCGCCAAGAGCAGCCAGGTCCCGGCCGAAGCCCTCGCCGGCGCCGACATCGTGATCACGTCCTACGCCCTGTTCCGGATCGACTACGAGGCCTACGCGTCCCATACCTGGGCGGGCCTGGTGCTGGACGAGGCCCAGTTCGTAAAGAACCACCAGTCCAAGGCGTACCAGTGCGCCCGGAAACTGCCGGCCGCCTTCAAGCTGGCTATCACGGGCACGCCGCTGGAAAACAACCTGATGGAGTTCTGGGCCCTCACCTCCATCGTCGCGCCCGGCCTGTTCTCCAGCCCCAAGCGCTTCGCGGAGTATTACCAGAAGCCGGTGGAGAAAAACGGCGACAAGGGGCAGCTGGACAAGCTCCGCCGTCGGGTCCGTCCGCTGATGATGCGCCGCACCAAGGATCAGGTCATCAAGGACCTGCCGCCCAAGCAGGAGCAAATCCTGGAAGTGGTGCTGAACCCGCGTCACCAGAAGGTGTACCAGACGCACCTGCAGCGGGAACGGCAGAAGATCCTGGGCCTGATCGAGGACGTCAACAAAAACCGGTTCACGATCTTCCAGTCGCTGACCCTGCTGCGGCAGCTCAGCCTGGACGCCTCCCTCGTGGACCCTGCACTGACGTCGGTCCGTTCCAGCAAGCTGGACGTTTTGTTCGAGCAGCTGGAGGACCTGGTGGCCGAGGGGCACCGCGCCCTGATCTTCAGCCAGTTCACCGGGTTCCTGGGCAAGGTCCGCGAGCGGCTGGACGAGGAGAAGATCGAGTACTGCTACCTCGACGGCGGCACCCGGAACCGTGCCGACGTCGTCAGCGAGTTCAAAAACGGCAGCGCCCCCGTGTTCCTGATCTCACTGAAGGCCGGCGGTTTCGGCCTCAACCTCACCGAAGCCGACTACGTGTTCCTGCTGGATCCCTGGTGGAACCCGGCCTCCGAGGCGCAGGCGGTGGACCGGACACACCGGATCGGCCAGGCGCGGAACGTCATGGTCTACCGGCTCGTGGCCAAGGACACCATCGAGGAAAAGGTCATGGCGCTGAAGGCCCGGAAGTCGCAGCTGTTCGCCGACGTGATGGAGGGCGATGCCCTGGCCGGCGGCGCCATCACCGCCGAAGACCTGGCAGGGCTGTTCCAGGAGTAGCGCTTGCGGCCGGCGTGATTTCGACAGGGATCGGCATGTTCGAGGCGCACGTTCAATTTCGAGGCGCATATTCCCTGGCGCGGCCCATATACAGGTAGCGTCCGGGAATCTGCGCAGCGAGAAGGCGTTTGCGCGTCGTGAACATGGACATATGCTGGTCTCCAAGGCAAAACTACAACGTTGGAGAAACCGTGTGCCAGCAGGCCGCCAAGCAGACCTCCGCACCCCCGGCCCTTCCTCCCCTGCGCCCGGACGCCTTCAGCACTCCGTACCGTGACCCAGTGTGGGACGGCCCCACCGATCCCGTCCTGGTGCCGGACCACCTGACCGGCGAGTGGGTGCTGTTCTACACCCAGCGCCGGGCCACAGCTCTTGGCCTCACGGGCGTGAAGTGGGTGCACGGCACCGCGATCGGCATGGCAAGGTCCTCCGACGGCGGACTCAACTGGACCTACCAAGGCACCGCGGACGGACTGGTCCCGCCGCACACTGCACTGCCCGCCACCCTGTGGGCTCCCGACGTCGTACGGATCGGCGGCCAGTGGATCATGTACCTGACGGTGCTCGGCGGGGTACGGACGGACTGGACCGGGACCGCGTCCATCGTCCAGTTCGCCAGCCGGGACCTGGCCAACTGGGAGTACCTGGGCGCCATCGGCCTGGACTCGCCCCGTGCCATCGACGCCGCCGTCGCCCGGTGCGGGGACGGCAGGTACCGGCTCTGGTACAAGGATGAAGCCCGCGGATCGAACACTTACAGCGCGGTCAGCGATACCCCGGAGGATCCGTCGTCATGGGTTCTTGAAGGAGTCACCATCCCGGGTCGTCCACACGAAGGGCCGAAGGTCTTCCGGATGGACGGGACGTTCTGGATGATTGTGGACGAGTGGCGCGGCCAGGGCGTGTACCGTTCGGAAGACGGCGCGGGTGGCTGGGTCCGGCAGGACCACCTGGGCGGGCTCATCCTCACGGCGCCGGAGTCGGTGGACGGGAGGCCCGTCGTCGGACGCCACGCTGATGTGGTCCCGCTTCCCCCGCAGGAGGACGGCACTGAACGGGCGCTGCTGGTTTATTTCACCCACCCGCACTGGGGCGGCGAGGACATCGACACCATGGCACCTGGCCCGAAGACCCGCCTCAGCCACGTACGGGCGGCGGTGCTCAAGGTGCGCGACGGCATCCTGGTCTGCAGCGAGCCGTAACCAGCAGTGAGCCGTAACGAGTAAAGGCAGCAGGCACGACAAAGGGCCAAACCTTGGAACTATAAGCCAGCTGCTGCTGGCACCGGTCCAAGGCTTGGCCCTCTGCCTGACTCGTATCCCGGGCGCCCCCACCCGGAATTCTTTACTGCAGGCTAGGCCCGCTGCGGTGAACCAAGCTCCACCGGATCCTCGTCCGTCAGGTAGGCCAGCTCCGAGTGGGCCGCGAGGTCGATGCCGCGCAGCTCGTCTTCCGGCTTGATGCGCAGGCCAATCGTCTTGTCCAGGATCTTGGCCAGGACCCAGGTGATACCGAACGAGTAGACCAGCACGGAGACGGTTGCCAGCGCCTGGACACCCAGCAGTTCGACGCCGCCGCCGTAGAAGAGGCCGCTGACCCCGTTGGGTGCAGCATCGGTGGCGAACAGGCCGATCAGCAGGGTTCCGAGGATGCCGCCCACGAGGTGGACGCCCACCACGTCGAGCGAATCGTCGAAGCCGAGGCGGAACTTGAGCTCAATGGCGAGGGAGCACACGGCCCCGGCGATCGCGCCGATGGCAACCGCACCGAGCGGGCTGACGGCGCCACAGGCCGGGGTGATGGCAACCAGTGCCGAGATCAGGCCGGATGCCGCGCCCATGCTGGTGGCAGCCCCGTGGCGGACCCGCTCAACAAGTGCCCAGGCGAGGAGGCCTGCGGAAGCAGCAACAGCGGTGTTCAGGAAGACCACCGACGCCGACTGGCCGGCGGAGAGTGCCGAGCCGGCGTTGAAGCCGAACCAGCCCACCCACAGCAGGCCTGCGCCCACCAGCACCAGCGGGCGGCTGTGCGGCTTGGCATGTTCCACCTTGGGCCAGCCGGAGCTCTTGCCCAGGACCAGGGCCAGGGCCAGGGCCGCAGCGCCGGCGTTCATGTGCACCGCGGTGCCGCCGGCGAAGTCGATGGCCTTGATGCCGCTGGCGATCCAGCCACCGGTCACGCTGCCGTCAGCGGAGGAGAAGGCGAACACCCAGTGCGCGATGGGGAAGTAGACGATGGTGGCCCAGATGCCGGCAAACAGCATCCACGCGCCGAACTTCATCCGGCCGGCTGCGGCTCCGGCAACCAGTGCTGTGGTGACGCAGGCGAAGAACAGCTGGAAGGCGGCGAAGAGAATCACCGGGATAGACGCCCCCTCATCCGCGGGCAGCAGCTGCGCCATGCCGGGGAACTCGGTGACGTCCCCGATGAGCCCCATGCCCGCTACCGAGTTTCCGAAGGCCATGGAGTAGCCGAAGAGGGCCCACAGGACGGCCACCAGGCTGGCGCCGCCGAAGCACATCATCATCATGTTGAGGATGCGGCGCGACCCCACCATGCCCCCGTAAAACAGGGCCAGGGCGGGGATCATCATACAAACCAGCGCGGAGCTGGCCAGAATCCAAGCGACATTTCCCGAATCCATGGGAAACCCCTTTCGTGATGCGAAGAGAGAACGGTAAATTGCCGTCAGAGCCGCTCCGTCGGGAGGGACGCGGGGTAGGTACCGCGTTCAGCAGAGGATGGCTATTGCCGTCGTGCTCCAACTGTATGGCGGCGATTTTGGGCTAGGTTTCCGGTGTGTTAAATGATGGTTTCAGTCGTTCACACACCAGTTTCAGCAGTCCCGCAAAGAGCAACTGTCCTACCCGCATCAGCAGCATGCGGGGCGGGACCGGAAGCCGCCGGGGGAACAGCTGCGGCGGGAATCCACGCGGGACGGACGACGGCGGCCCTAGCCGATGGCGCGGGCCTCACCGAGCAGCCCCACGAGGGAGTCCGCCAGCGCCACGGCGCCTTCCTCCGCGTCCCAGTCCTCCACCAGTTCGTCCGGGGAGTGCGAGATGCCGGTGGGGTTCCGTACGAACAGCATGGCGGTGGGGATGTGTGCACCCAGCACGCCGGCGTCGTGCCCCGCCCCGGTGTCCAGGACCGGCGCGGCGGGAAGCAGTTCCTGCAGCCGGTCCCGCAGGCCGCCGTCGAAATGCACTGTGGGACTCAGCGATTCCGTTGTCAGGCTGGCGTGGCAGTCTTCCTCGGCGGCGAAGATTTCGGCATTCAGCCGGATGGCTTCCACCAGCGCCGCGGTGACGGAGTCCTCCGGGTGGCGGACGTCGATCCAGAGGTCCACCCGGGAGGCGATGACGTTGGTTCCGCCCGGGACAGGTTGGATCCTGCCGACGGTGGCGCGGGCGTCCCGGTATTTCCTGGCGGTGTCGCGGATGCTGACCATGATTTTGGCAGCAGCGATCATCGGGTCCTTGCGGCCCGCCATCAGAGTAGTGCCGGCATGGTTTCCCTGTCCGCTGATGCTGAGCTTCCAGCGGCCGTGGCCCAGGATCGAGGAGCCGATGGCCACTGGCTGGTTCAGGTCGATCAGTCCCCTGCCCTGTTCCACGTGCAGTTCCACGAACAGGCCCAGCTGCTGGAGGGCCTTGTAATCGGCGCCGATCAGCCGGGGGTCCTGCCCGTTCGCGGCCGCGACGTCCGCATAGGTGTTGCCGTCCGGGTCCTTCAGGCGGCGTGCCTTGTCCGGGTCCAGTTCGCCGGTGAGGAGCCGGGAACCCAGGCAGGCCACGCCGAACCGCGAGCCCTCCTCCTCGGGGAAGACGGCGATGGCCAGCGGCCTGCGGGGACGGAGCATGCGGGCTTTCAGGATGTCGACGGCGACCAGGGCCGAGGCAACCCCCAACGGACCGTCATACGCGCCTCCGCCCGGGACCGAGTCGAGGTGGCTGCCCGTGACTACGGCGTCCCTGCGCCCGCCGGCGGAGGTGTCCCACCAGGCCCAGATGATGCCGTTGTGGTCGGTGTGAACGTCGAGTCCGCGCCGTTCGGCCTGCTCGATGAACCAGGTCCGCAGGTCCGTTTCGGCGCTGGAGAACACCGGTCGGGAGTAGCCGCCCCGTGATGCGTCCCTGCCGATGGTGGAGATGTCCTGCAGCAGGCTGGTAACAGTGGCTGCGCTGATTCTGGCAGAAGGCAAGGCATCTGCTGGGGGGATGGTCTGTGGAACGCTCACTGGTATCCGTTCTAGGTGGTCAAGGCTGTTGAAGTGGCGCTCCGGAACCGGCCGGGAACTGTCCCGGTGCCGGTGGCCAGGTCCGCGGCCCATTGGCCAATCAGCGGCGCGAACTTGGCGCCGTGCCCCGAGCAGGGCGAGAGGACGGTGAGGTTCTCCGCGCGGTCGATGATGAAGTCCTCATTGGGGGTGTTGGTGAACAGGCAGGTGGTTTCGGCGTACGGTTCCGGGTCCAGACCGGGAAGGTAGCGGCTGACGTAGTCCACTACGCGGCGCCGGTTGGCCGGGTCTACTTCACCGGTCTGGTCAAACGCGGACGGGATCAGCTTCCCGCCGTTGTACTCCGCCACTTTCTGGCCGGCAAAGCCGGCGTCGCGTCCGCCGGGAAGCCCGTAGGCCTGGATGTCCGCGGCCTTGTGGATGAAAGTCGGCCAGGCCGCAGCACCCGAAGCGGCAGCGCCGGCGCCGGAATCCCTGTACTTGAAGTGGAAGGCCTGCTCCTGCCGGACGGTGATCTCCGGTAGCCCGGCCAGGAAACCGGCGGGAAGGGACAGCTGTCCCAGCAGCCCCGGCAACCAGCCGCCAGCGCTGATCACCACGTTGCCGGCGTCTACCGTTTCGCCCGCCGAGGAACGGAGCCGGTAACCGCTGCCGGTCCGCTCCACGCTGCGCAGCTCCCAGCCGGTCTGCAGCCGGGCGCCGTGCCCGACGGCGAGTCCCACCATGGCGTTCACGGCGGTTTCCGCGTCGATCACCCCCGCCCCGGGGTGCCAGAGGACCTCGGTATCGAAGGCGATCTGCGGCCACCGCGTACGGGCTTCGGCAGCGCTCAGGAGTTCGTGCTCGATTCCTTCATCGGCCAGCACCGCGGCCAGCAGCCGGGGATTGCGCTCCGGGCCGTAGTCCACGGCGCCGAACGGAGTGATCAGGGAGTTTCCGGAGGCCGTAGCCAGCCCGTCCCACAGCGACTTCGACTCCACCACCGCCCGGGTATAAAAGGGGTCCGGGTAGGCGTAGCGGAAGATCCGGGCGGAGCCGTGGGAACTGCCATCGTGCGCGGCCGGGGTACTGCGCTCCAAAAGGGTGACCTGGTGGCCGCGGGAGGCGAGCTGCCACGCGGTGGCGGCGCCGGCGAGGCCAGCGCCCACCACTACATAGTCGGAGGATTCAGAGGGGGCGTCAGGCATCAGAAGCTTCCCTGGCCGGGGATCCACGAGGTGCCGGCCAGCGGCACGCGGGCCATAGCGGAGGCCTCGATGGTCAGTGCCACCAGGTCCTCGGGTTCCAGGTTGTGCAGGTGGGACTTTCCGCAGGCCCGGGCAATGGTCTGGGCTTCCATGGTGAGGACGCGGAGGTAGTTGGCCAGGCGTTTGCCTGCGGCTACCGGGTCCAGCCGGGAAGACAGCTCCGGGTCCTGCGTGGTGATGCCCGCCGGGTCACGGCCGTCCTGGAAGTCGTCATAGAACCCGGCGGCGGAGCCCAGGGCGGAGTATTCCGCGGCGTAGCGGGGATCGTTGTCGCCGAGCGCGATCAGCGCCGCGGTGCCGATTGCAACGGCGTCCGCCCCGAGGGCCATGGCCTTGGCCACGTCCGCCCCGGTCCGGATGCCGCCGGAGACGATGAGTTGGACCTTACGGTGGACCCCGAGTTCCTGCAGGGCCTGGACGGCCTGCGGGATGGCGGCGAGGGTGGGGATGCCGACGTTTTCGATGAACACCTGCTGCGTGGCCGCGGTACCGCCCTGCATGCCGTCCACCACCACCACGTCGGCACCGGACTTCACGGCGAGAGCGGTGTCGTAGTAGGGCCGGGAGGCACCGATTTTGACGTAGATGGGGGTCTTCCAGTCGGTGATTTCGCGCAGCTCACCGATCTTGATTTCAAGGTCGTCGGGGCCGGTCCAGTCCGGGTGGCGGCTGGCGGACCGTTGGTCGATCCCCACGGGAAGCGTGCGCATGCCGGCCACGCGTTCGGTGATCTTCTGGCCGAGGAGCATGCCTCCTCCACCGGGCTTGGCGCCCTGGCCCAGCACGATTTCGATGGCGTCGGCCTTGCGCAGGTCGTCCGGGTTCATGCCGTACCGGGACGGCAGGTACTGGTACACGAGGTGCTTGGACTGGCCGCGCTCCTCAGGCGTCATGCCGCCGTCTCCCGTGGTCGTGGAGGTCCCCACCTCGCTGGCGCCGCGGCCCAGTGCTTCCTTCGCGTTGGCGGACAGGGCGCCGAAGCTCATGCCGGCGATGGTCACCGGGGTCTGCAGGTGCAGCGGGCGCGTGGCGTGCCGGTCGCCGAGGACCACGTCGGTATCGCACTTTTCGCGGTAGCCCTCCAGCGGGTAGCGGGACATGGAGGCGCCGAGGAAGAGCAGGTCGTCAAAGTGCGGGACCTTGCGCTTGGCGCCCCAGCCGCGGATGTCGTAGACGCCGGTGGCGGCGGCACGCTGGATGTCGGAGATGGTGGCCCGGTCGAAGGTGGCGGACTCGCGCAGGCCCAATTCGGCCAAGTCCTGCGCGGGTGCTGCCGTTGGTGCTTCAGCGGGGAGCGGTACTGAGGTGATGGTCATGGGGGCTCCTAGTACGACGTCGAGTTGTCGACGCGGAAGTGGTAAAGGTTCCGGGCTGAGCCGTAGCGCTTGAAGTCGGCGGGATTGTCGGTGCGTCCGGCGGCGGCCAGCAGCTCCCCGAGTTCGGCGAGGTGCCCTTCGCGCAGCGGCTTTTCGATGCAGTCGGCGCCAAGGGAAGCCACCGTGCCCTTGACGTAAAGGCGCGCCTCGTAGATGGAGTCGCCCAGGGCGTCGCCGGCGTCACCGCAGACCACCAGCCGGCCGGCCTGGGCCATGAACGCGGACATGTGGCCGATGTTGCCGCCCACCACGATGTCCACGCCCTTCATGGAGATCCCGCAGCGGGCACCGGCGTTGCCGTCGATGACCACCAGGCCGCCGTGGCCGGTGGCCGCCGCCGACTGGGACGCGTCACCCGTGACGTGGACCCTGCCGGACATGATGTTCTCGGCCAGTCCGACGCCGGCATTGCCGTTGATGGACACGTTGCCTTTTTGGTGCATCCCGGCTGCGTAGTAGCCGGCGTGGCCTTCAATGGTCACGTTGATGTCCGCGTTGATACCGACGGCCAGGCTGTGCTTGCCGCCGGGGTTGGTGACGGTCCAGGCCTGCCCGTCAACGGCATTGTGGATGGCCTGGTTGAGTTCGCGGACGGTGGTGGCTGCCAGGTCAACCGTGGTTTCGTTCAGCGCGTCAACGGTGGGGGCTTCGGGGGCTGTCAGAGTGACCATGTGTAGACCTTTCCGGGTTCCGGTTCAAAGATGCGGGCGTTGTTGATGCCGGGCAGGCCGGCCAGTGCGCGGTATTCGGAGGCCATGGCCACATAGTCGTCCGTTTCGGCGATGATGGCCGGCTTGCAGGCGATGGGGTCCCGGACCACGGCCATGCTGTCCGCGGTGGTGACCACCAGGGTGTAGAAACCGTCCAGGACTTTGCCCAGGTTCACCAGTGCTTCCTCGAGGGTGTCGCCCTGCTTCAGCCGGGAGGCGACGTAGCGGGCGCCCACTTCGGTGTCGTTCTCGGAATCGAACACCACGCCCTCGCGCTTGAGTTCGCGTCGGACGGTGGCGTGGTTGGAGAAGGAGCCGTTGTGGACCAGGCAGAGGTCGTCGGCCACCGAGAAGGGATGGGAGCCGCCCGCGGTGACGGCGGATTCGGTGGCCATCCGGGTGTGGGACAGGCCCTGGCTTCCGGCCATGGCTTCCAGTCCGTGCTCTGCGGCGATCTCCATCGGATGGCCCACGCTCTTCATCACGGCGACGTGCTCGCCGCGTCCGATGATGGTGGCGTCCGGCAGGGTTTCGCTGACTGCTTTCACCAGCAGGTCAGTCCCGACGGCGGCACTCACCAGGGTGGTATCGCCCACCACTTTGACGGATGCTGCTGCTTCGGAGGAAAGGAGGGCGGCGACGCCTGCGGTGATGGCCGCCGTCGTCATTCCCTGGTCCTTGCCCAGCAGGCTCAGCGTGGACGTCCCGGGGGAAACGAGGCCGGGGGTGTTGTAGACGGCGAGGCCGGCGGAGTCCGGTCCGCGGTCAACGATCTGGCATAGCATCGAGGACAGCAGGCTGCCCATCTGGGGATGCAGCGAGGGGTTGCGCAGCTGCAGCGCGGCGATTCCGCACATGGTGGTCCTTTGCTGGGTGGGTAGTGGGTCAGATGGAGGTGAGGTAGGTGCGGATTTCCCAGTCGCTGACCTGGTTGTGCCAGCTGAGGAATTCCTCTTCCTTGGCGTCCGCGTAGTAGCTGCCGATGGCCGGATCGCCGCTGAGGCTTGCCAGGATCACGGAATCCTTCCGCAGCGCTTCCACGGCGTGGAGCAGGGTGGCTGGCAAGAGGTGCGCGTCGGGCCTGGACTCCCCCGGCCCTGACGGCAGCCCCGGGTCCAGGGACTTCTCCACCCCGTCCAGCCCGGCCGCTATGGCCGTGGCGATGGCGAGGTACGGGTTCGCGGAACCGTCACCGGAGCGCAGCTCGATCCGCTTGTTGTCCGGCACGCGGATCATGTGGGTCCGGTCGTTGCCGCCGAAGGATGCCTTCCGCGGCGACCAGGTGGCACCGGAGGAGCTGGTGGTGGCACCGGTCCTCTTGTAGGAGTTCACGGTGGGCGCGAGGAAGGCCTGCAGCGCAGGAGCGTGGTCCAGGATGCCGGCGATGAATGAGTAGGCGAGGCCGGAAAGCCCAAGGCCGCGGCCGCCGTCGTCCGCTCCCTCGGTGGGGAACAGTGCCTCGGAGCCTGACCACAGCGACAGGTGGAAGTGCAGGCCGGTGCCGGTGCGGTCCGTGAAGGGCTTGGGCATGAACGTGGCAGTCATGCCGCGCTGCCCGGCCAGGATGTTCAGGATGTAGCGGAGGGAGACCACACGGTCCGCCGTGGTGAGGGCATCGGCGTAGTTGAAGTTCTGCTCGAACTGGCCGGCGGCATCCTCGTGGTCGTTGGCGTAGTTGCCCCAGCCCAGGCTGTTCATTGCGTCGGAGATGGACGTGAGGTGGTCGTACATGCGGGTGACGCCGCGGGCGTCGTAGCAGGGGCGGGGCGAATCGTCCTTGTCGTCGGCGGTGCTCAGCGTCCCGTCGTCGTTCTTTTTCACCAGGAAGTATTCAACCTCAGCACCCACCTTTGCCTGCATGCCCTCGTTTGCGAGGCGGGCGAGCGTGTTCTTCAGGACCACGCGGGGGGCGTACGGCCAGGGCTTTCCGTCAACGTGCGGGTCGCAGTGGATGATGGCCAGGCCCTCCTTGATGAAGGGAACCGGGGTGAAGGAGGCGAGGTCCGGGATGGCGATCAGGTCCGGGTCCTGCGGCTTCTGGCCCATGAGCCCGGCGGCGTAACCGGCGAATCCCATCGCGCCGTTTTCCAGTTCATCGGCGGCTTCCACCGGGACCAGTTTCGCGCAGGGCTTCCCCGTCATGTCCACGAAGGTGGCCAGGAGGAAGCGGACGTCGTGCGCCTTGGCGATGTCTGCAAGGGAAATACGGCCGGTGCTTTGGGGCGCTGGTGCTTCTGTTGGAACTTCAGGTGTCGCGAGACTAGTCATCGGAACTGTCCTGTTCGTTTGCTGTTGCTTCTTATGAAACCTTGTTGAACCACAGTAGTCAAAAGCATGTTTCAAGCGAGCGCAGGAATTGTTAACTTTGGATGTCGCGCAGTGCGGCTGGAAAGGACAGATCCGCACTTAGACAGGAGTGTTCAGGCAGCAAAGAGCCGCGGAAAGGGGCGCATCCCAGCGGCCCACGGTCTACCGCGCGGATACGGTGGTCGGTCCCCGGTCGCTCCGGAGATCCACAGTGTTCCTACTTGGCGGCGACGGCGAGGAACCGGATGGGAAGTTCCTGGAGTTCGAGCGGGCCGTGGGGCCCCTCGCCGTCGAGCAGGAGCGAGTCACCGGGCTCCATGGTGTATTCGTACTGGCCGTGGCCGTAGACCATCCGGCCGGCGAGCATGTAGATGAACTCCGTGCCGGGGTGCTGGAAGAGCGGGAAAACGTCGGACGCGTCCGTCAACGTCACCAGGGTGGGCTCCAGCGCATCCGTGCGGCCCTTCAAGGTGCCCAGCACACGGTACTCGTGCCCGTGCTGGGTGCCGCTGCGTACGGTGAGGCTGCCCTCGCCGCTCTTGGTGAAGGTGGCATCCCGGTCCGTGTCCGCGCCGCGGAACAGCGCCGTCACCGGGATTTTGAGCCCGTCGGCAAGGCGCTGCAGTGTGGTCAGGGAACACGACGTACTGGCTGTTTCTATCTTGGAGATCATCGCCTTGGACATCCCGGTGCGTGCAGCAAGCTCGGCAGAGGACAGGCCCTGGGAGGTGCGGTAGTGCCGCAGCTGGGCCGCGATCACCTGTTCGAGCTTTCCGGCAACCTCTTCCCGGGCATGTTCCGTCATAGCAGCCATCATAGGTGGCGCGGTCCAGCGGCGAAGGGGTTGCAGCAACCGCCCCCGCCGATTCCGAGCTGCATCATCTGCGAGCAGCTCTGTTCGAGCACGACTGATCCTGTTCGAGTGCCTTGTTGAGGCCTGCTCCCACCCATAGTCTCACTGTGCCGCAGCTTTCCCGCTCCCCCGGAACTCAGGAGCGGCGCCGGCACCAGCAACGCTTCCTGAACAGTGAGGTACAACAATGACGTTCTCCGCCCGATCACCACGAAGGCTGCGAAGGCCGGTGGCCGCCCTCGCAGCCGCGGTCACGGCAGCAGCCGGCCTGGTGCTGCTGCCGGCCGGGCCGGTGGCTGCAACCGATGCCACCCCGGTGACGATCACCCCCAACCCGGCGAGCCGCGGCGAGGCCTTCGAAGGCTGGGGCACCAGCCTGGTCTGGTTTGCGAACGCGACGGCGGGCTACTCGCCGGAACTGCGGGAGGAGCTCTACCAGAAGGTGTTCGGTGAGGACGGGCTCAACCTCAACATCGCCCGCTACAACGTGGGCGGCGGGAATGCCTCCGACGTCGCCAACTACCTCAACGACGGCAGCGCGGTGGAGGGCTGGTGGAAACCCGTCACGGAACCCGGTGCGGGCGAAGTCCCGTCCAACCTGTACAACCCGGACGGCTCGGTGGACCCCGCGCAGGCCAACAAACTCGCGTTCCTCAATCAGTGGAATCCGGACGACCCCGCGTCCTACAACCCGGACGCGGACCGGAACCAGCGCTGGTGGGTTGAACGCCTGGCGGCAGACCAGCAGATCACCCATTGGGAAGCCTTCAGTAACTCCCCGCCCTGGTTCATGACTAAAAGCGGTTACGTCTCCGGCCAGGTCAACACCAGCAAGGGGGAAAACCTGCTGCCCCAGGCGGAAGCCAAGTTCGCCGCCTACATGAAGCACGCCGTGGAACTCCTCGAAGACGGCAGCGGCATCACGGTGGACACCATCGATCCGTTCAACGAGCCCAATTCCGGCTACTGGGGCACGGACATCAACGCCGTCACAGGCAAGCCGCCCACCACCTACACGCAGAAGCAGGAAGGCGCGCTGATCTACCCCGCGGCGCAGGACCGCGTCACCAGACTGCTCGCCGCCGAACTGGCCAAGGACGCCACCACCACGGAGGCCGTCATCTCGGCCATGGACGAAACCGACCCCAGCAAGTTCATGACCAACTGGAACGGCTACAGCCAGCAGGCCAAGGACGCCGTCTCCCAGCTGAACGTACATACCTATGGCACCAACGACCGCCGCCGGGTCCGCGACCTGGCCAACTCCACAGACAAGCCGCTCTGGATGAGCGAAGTGGGCGGCTTCTGGACGGGGAACCCGGCTCTCGGCGACTCCACCAGCGGCTGGGACCGCTCCAATATCACCAACGGCCTGGGCATCGCCGGCCGCATGGTCAACGACCTGCGCGAACTCGAACCGGACGCCTGGGTGTTCTGGCAGCCGGTGGAGGACACCTACAAGCAGGAAAAGGCGGACAAGGGCTGGGGCTCTATCTACGTGGACTTCGACTGCAACTACGAGGGCCGCGAAGGTCTCTCCAACCGCCGGCTCAACGACGGCGCCAGCGCCGACGCCGCCAAGTGCAAGGTCCTGACCAACCAGAAATACAACACCACCCGGAATTTCACGCACTACATCCGCCCCGGCGACTTCCTCATCCAGAACGACAACGCCAAGACGGCGAGCGCCCTGGACGCTGACGGCAACGGAGCCACCCTGGTCCATTTCAATGACACCCCGACGCCGGAAAAGGTCACCATCGACCTCAGCCGGTTCGGCAGCATCACTCCCGGCGCCACCGTCACCCCGGTGGTCACCACCAAGTCCCCGCTGGACGACATCGAACGGAACGCCCTCGTCAAGGGTGCGCCGGTCGCCGTCGACACCGCGGCCAGGTCCGCGACGCTGGATGTTCCCGCCGCGTCCGTGGTGACGTTCGTCGTCGACGGCGTCAGCGGAGTGATGGGTGACGCCGCCCCCGTGCAGGACGGCCACACCTACCATCTGACCGGCGAGGCAAGCGGAAAGTACCTGACCGGCAAATCCGACGGCTCCGCTGCCATCCAGGACCTCGGCAGCACCACGGCGGAGGTCACCCCGCAACTGTGGACGTTCACCGCAGCGGGCGGCAAGGAATTCGCGAACGACCGCCGCTGGGTGGTCACCAACAAGGACGGCCGCGTGCTGACCGGCAACGGTGGAGTGCTCAACGCCAGCCAAACCGGCAGCGCTTCCGTTGCCACCATGTCCCTGGAGCAGGCCAAGTCTGATCCGGTGTCGCAGTGGATCGTCACCACTGAGAACGGAAAGCAGTGGTCGCTGGTCAATGCCGGTGCCGCCATTGCCCTGCAGGTCTCCGGCAACCAGACGGCTGCGGGAACGGGAGTATCCCTCGGATCCTCCACCGGCACCACGGCAACGGCAACCGCCAACCCGCATCAGGCCTGGGGTTTCACAGACCTCGCTGACCTCAAGCTGCTCGGCACCGGGCCTGTGGAATTAGGCACTCCCGTTGGCACAGCACCATCCTTGCCAGCCACCGTCACCCCGCTGTACGCCAAGGGTGAAGGGCGCCCGGTAGCAGTCCGGTGGGACGCTGTGGATCCTGCGGTCTGGAAGAAACACGGCACCGTGACCATCACCGGCTCAGGCACCGATGTCTACGGCCAGTCCTTCACCGACGCCAAGGTCACCGTCACCGTTGGCAAGTACACGGCGACGGACCCCGTCTCGGTAACGGTGGGAACGGGTGCAGCGCTGGACGAGGTGAAGGCGGCCGCGCCTGCCACTGTTCCCGGCCAGGTGGGAGCGGCAGCAGCCCGCAACGATCTCGCTGTCACCTGGGACTGGAGCACCCTGGACCCGGCCTCGCTGCAAACGCCGGGAAGCGCCACCATCCGCGGCAAGGCCGGCACCGGCGTGGATGGCGGCAAGCCGCTCGATGCCCTGCTGACAGTACTCGTGGTGGACCGTTTCCCGAGCAGCAACATCTGCAAGGACGATCCCGCCACCACGGTTTCGGCCACCTACACCGAGGGTTCATACGTCGCGAAAAACACCTGTGACGGCAACGCCTCCACCCGGTGGTCCAACTGGGTCAGCGGCGGACGTGGCGGAGACACCCTTACATACGGCTTCAGCCGCGACTACACCGTGGACTCTGTCACTGTGACCCTGGCCGAGAAAGCCGCGCAAAACCTCAAAGTCCAGTACCAGGACGCCACCGGGGTGTGGCAGGACACCTCGGCAGTAACCATCACGGGACTGAGCATCACCGCCCCTGTGAAGGTGGCGTTCAACCCTGTCACCACCCGCGGCATCAGGGTTGTCCTGGCGACCCCTGGTTCCTATACCAAGGTGGCCGAAGTGGCCATTGCCGGCACACGCCTGGGCGAAGCTGGCCTCGCCGGCCTCGGCCGGCTGCTGATGGACCAGAAGTCCGTGGTGGCCTTCGCGTCCGGCACGGGCGGCTACACAGTTCTCACGACGTCGACGGCGGCGCCGACCGTGGCTGGCTACCCCCTGGACACCAACGCGAAAGTAGCGGTTTCCCAGGCCACGGCTGAGCAACCGACGGCGACAGTCACCGTGACGGCCCCGGACGGTACCACCCGCGAGTACACGGTGACCTTTGTGACAGGCAAGACAGCCTGTGCCGGTGGAGGCTGGACCACCAACGTGGAACCAGGCTTTGCGAATGAAGGCGAGTGCGTGAGCTACTTCGCCTCGAAATAGCCGGGATCGCGTCCTTCCCCGCTGAGGGGCCACCACGCGAACGGCCGTTGGAGCTGCCAGGCAACTGGCGCTGCAACGGCCGTTTTGGTCTGTGACCTCCGGGCTATGCTGGGAAAACCCGCCGCAGCCGACCGGCACGGGAGGGCAGCGAGGACCTACGTCACTGGTCGCGGAAGGATAGGGAATGGCGCGAGCGACAGTCCAGGACGTCGCGAAAACGGCAGGAGTGTCGGTCGGAACCGTCTCCCGCGTTCTCAACGGCAGCCCGGCCGTCAGCGCAGCGAGCAAGGAAAAGGTCACCGGCGCCATCCGCAAGCTTAATTACCGGCCCCTCGCCTCCGCCCGCGACCTGCGCCGCGACCGGACCATGCGCATCCTGGCCCTCGCCAAAAACCTCAACTCCCCCGTGATCAGCGAGGCTTTCCGGGGATTTGGTGACGCGGCGGCGCTGTCCGGCTACGTCAGCCTCATCGCCCCGACGTCCGGGGACCTTGAACGCGAACAGCAGCTGGTGGACATGCTGCGCAACGGCTCGGTGGATGGCCTGATCCTGTTTTCGCCCGCCATGCCGGACTCCGATGTTGAAGCCTTGGCGGAGCAGCTGAGTGTTGTGCAGGTCTGTGAAATCGTTGATTCCGAGGCGGCGTTTGGCGTTTCCATCGACGACCGGCAGGCCGCCTTCGACATCACGCGGCATCTCATCGATACGGGCAGCCGGCGCCTGGCGATGATCGGCAACAGGCTGGCGCGCTCCGGCCGGCTGCGCGAGGAAGGCTTCCGGGAGGCTGCCGCCGACGCGGGTTTGTCGCCGGAGCATCTTCTCCTGGCGGACGGTGAGTTCGACTTCCACGCCGGGCGCCGCCTCACCAAGGATCTTCTCCAGCTGGACCCGCTGCCGGACGCCGTGTTCTGCGGCAGCGATACTGTGGCCGCCGGCTGCGTCCGGGAGATCACCGACGCCGGGTTGCGGGTCCCCGAAGACATCGCGGTGGCCGGTTTTGACGACTCCATCCAGGCGGAGATGTGCGTCCCGGAACTGACCACCATCCGGCAGCCCGCCTACGAGATGGGCAAGGTGGCGTTTGAGGCACTGTTCGCCAGGATGACGGAGCCGGGCGAACACCGCCGCGGCCGGACCTTCCTGCCGCATGAGCTCGTGGTCCGCGACTCGACAAAGGGCTAGCGCAGGGGGTTGACAGTGTGCGAGGGCGGCTGACAGACTTTTTGGAATCGATTCCACGGCCGGTGGTTGGGCCTGACAAAACCACGGGCCAAGGTCGTCAGCAACCCTTAAGGAACCATCTCTTGAACAACGAGCAACAGCCCTCAGCGCAGCCCGTCCACCAGGAACCAGCTCCGCCGCAGGAGTTGCGGGTGGGCGTCGTTGGCATCGGCTGGGCCGGCCAGCAGCACCTGAAGGCCTACGAAGCCCTGGACGGCGTGAGCATCGTTTCGCTTGCAGGGATGGAGCAGGAACTGCGCGACTCCCTGCAGGCCGAGTACTCCATTCCCAACGCGTTCGCCGACTGGGAAGAGATGCTGGAGCACGGCGGCCTGGACGCCATCAGCGTGGCGGTACCCACGTTCCTCCACGCACCCATCGCTGTCGCCGCCCTGGAACGCGGGATCCACGTGCTGAGCGAGAAGCCCATCGCGCGCAACGCCGTCGAAGGCCAGGCAATGGTGGACGCGGCACGCAAGGCTGGTCGCGTTCTGGACGTTGCCTTCAACCACCGCCGTCGCGGCGATATCCGGGCCCTCAAGGGGGTCATCGACGAGGGCGGCCTGGGCCGCCCGTACTACGCCAAGGCGTCCTGGCTGCGCCGCTCCGGCATCCCCACGCTGGGCAGCTGGTTCACCAACCCGGAGCTCGCCGGCGGCGGACCGCTGGCCGACATCGGCGTCCACGCCCTGGACTACGCACTGCACCTGCTCGGCGAACCCAAGGTGGTGGCGGTCTCCGCCGCCACCCACTCCGAGTTGGGCCCGCAGGGGCGCGGCGGCAGCAAAGAGTACTCGGCCCTCGCCTCCAGCCACGCCTTCGAGGTGGAAGATTTCGCGTCGGCGTTCCTTCGCCTTGAGGGCGGCGGGACCCTGTTGATCGAGGCGAGCTGGGCCACGTACCGGGAAACGGATGATCTCCTCGACTTCACGGTCTACGGCACCGACGGTGGCGCCGAACTCAAAGTACAGGGCGCACCCTTCCCGGCCGTAGGCCAGCTCCGGGTATTCACGGATAAGGAAGGCGAGTCGGCCGACTACGTGCCGCCGGTACTGCCGGGCCGCGCCCATGACGCCGTGGTGGAAGACTTCATCACGGCAGTGCGCGGCGGTGAGGCAGTCTGGGGAGAACATGACGGCTCCCTGGCGCTCTACCGGGCACAGATCATCGACGCGTGCTACCAGTCCGCGCTGGAGCAGCGGGAGGTTCGTCTCTAATGAATGACAAACTCAGGATCCGGGTCTGGAACGAAGGCGTCCACGAGGCCAACAACGAGCCGTCCCACATCGGCGAGATCTACCCCGACGGCATCCACGGCGCCATCGCCGCGGGCCTTCGCTCCTACTACCCGGAGGCCGAAATTACGACGGCGGTGCTCGCCACCGATGATGAGCACGGCCTTGACGAGGAGGTGCTCGCGGAGACGGACGTCCTGCTGTGGTGGGGACACATCGCCCACCACGAGGTGAGTGACGCCGTCGTCGAACGCGTCCACCGGCACGTGCTCGGCGGCATGGGACTCATCGTGCTCCACTCGGGGCACTTCGCGAAGGTGTTCACCAAGCTGCTGGGCACCAGTTGCTCGCTGGCCTGGCGGAACGAGGGCGAGCGCGAGCTCGTATGGACAGTCAAGCCCTCGCATCCCATCGCCGAAGGCGTCGACAGCCCCATCGTGATCCCCGAGCAGGAGATGTACGGCGAGCTGTTCGACATCCCGGACCCGGACGACCTCATCTTCATCAGCTCCTTCGCGGGCGGCGAGGTGTTCCGCTCCGGCGTCACCTTCACCCGGGGCAAGGGCCGCATCTTCTACTTCAGCCCCGGCGACCAGGAGTACCCGGTGTACCACCACCCCCAGATCCAGCGGGTCCTGGCCAACGGCGTGAAGTGGGCCGCCCAGCCGGGACTGCACCGGGCGGCGCCGGAAGTCACCAACCCGTCGCGCAACTGGTTCGCGGGAGCCTAGGAGTTTTTGTCCACATATGCAGACTTCCGAGGCCTTTAAGTCGGCTTATCTGGACAGCAACTCCAAGGCTGCGGCGAGGGTGAGGGTGGCACCGTCGGGGAATTCGAACCGGGCCGCGCCGGCGTCCTGCTCACCCGGGACAAAACGAATATGGGCGTCCGCGCTTCCGTCGCCGGTAAGGACCACGACGGCGGCATAGTCGCCGTCGCGCGCCGTGCCCGAGGTGCCAATCCAGGGAATGGTCAGCTGCTCCCCCATGGGGTGCGGCTCGTCCCGGCCCCAGGTTCCGGCGTCGTCCGACAACGAGCCGAAACCGGCCACGGGACGGATTTCGCTGACCATCCCGGAGCGCGCGTCCACCGGCCAGCCGCCCATCCGGAGCCTGGCTGCCGGTGCCGCCGCGGCGCCCCGCACCCGGACCAGCCGCAGTTCCACCGCGCCGCGGGTCGCCGATACCACTGTCACCTCGGGGCCCGGGGCGGCGGTGCCTTTGGCGCCGCTGCCGTGGTCCGGCCCGGCGTCGGGGTCAACGGCAATCCAGTTCACGGTTCCGCGGGACACACCCACCAAGACGCCGTCCAGGTCCTGCTGCCCGAGGTACTCAAAGCCCGTCCGGTGCGTGAGCCTGCCGTCGCCGTCCACCAGGACGACGGCGTTGTCCAGGGACTCCGGTTCCAGGTCCGGGAAGGTGGACGTGGAGTATCCGAACCGGGCGTAGAGGGGCGAGTCCGCCACCTTCACTCCCGCGTTGGCGTGGTCCGTGCCGTGGTTGCGGATCCGGACCACACCGTCGGCAACAGTGCCGTCCACCTGCCAACCAGGTGCCGCCAGCAATCGGCGAGTGTCACTGACTTCTACCGGAAGCGGTTCCTCCACGGCGGTCCAGGCGGGGTGGTTGGCTGGCAGGGCAAGGCCCATCATGCCCTTGGCCGCCCAGTAGGGTGAGCCGGCGCCCGAATAGGACTGCTTCATCCCCGGGAACTCATCGTGGAAGCCGATGGAGACCACGCCGTCATCCGTGATGGAGCCGCGCCTGATGAAATAGTCCAGGATCCCGGAGGCTGCCCGGCGGCTGAGGCCCGCGCTCAGCCTGGTGTTGCCCAACAACTGGCCGGACCAGAACGGGGCCGCGGCCGCGAAGCGGTAGATGAGGCTGCGGCCTTGAATCAGCGGGGCGCCGTTGGCTCCCACCAAGTACACGGCGTCGTCGAGGAAATCGGCCAGCCGGTCGCCGTCGAGCTTAGCCCTGGCCTTGACCCGCGGATCCTCCGGCGCCATAAGCTGCAAAAGCTGCGGGTAGACCTGGAAGGCCCAGCCCACGTAATGGTCGTAAGCGCGTTCTGGCCCGTCGGCAAACCAGCCGTGGCCCCGGTAGAGGGAGTCATGGATGGCCAATCCGGCGTCGATGTCCTCATCGGAGTACCTGCCGCCGACGGAGGCCAGGAAGGTTTCCACCGCAATCTGGAACCAGACCCAGTTGATGGGCGGATACTCCTCGCCGATCACGGTCTCGAACCAGGCAATGAGCTGCTCCTGGACCCGTTGCGGGAGCTTGTCCCACAGGACCTCCCGGGTCAATGCCAGGCCAACGGCCAAGGACGCTGCCTCCACCTTGGCCTGCCCGAGCTCTCCCGGAGTGGGCCAGCGGTCCGGGTTGGCCGGGTTGGTTCCGGCGTCCAGCCCCCGGGCATACCAGTCGGCGATCCAGCCGGTGCCTTCCGGATCCCCCTTGATCCGGAAGGAGGCCAGCAGGAAGGTCCGCGCGAATGCTTCCAGCGAGTCGCTGGCCGGGCCGTAGGCGCTGTTGGCTCCGGGCAGGTGGATGTTGGCGTGGTCATCGGTGGCATGGCGGTGGGCCGAGCGCAACAGGTAGTCGGCGTAGGCGGACCAGTGCTCCCGGGTCAGGCCGGTGTAGGGCGAGAGCCGGCGGTCCAGCGGTGGCAGCACCAGGGAAACGGGAGGAGCGGTGGTTGGCATGGATTCCTCAATAGTCAGGGGCAGAGGGGCTTTTGCGGATTCAGGCTGTGAGCCAGGCAAGGGCGCGGCGGAGCAGTTCGAGGTGTTCGGCCGATCCGTAGGAGGCGGCGTCATGGCCCAGGGCATCGTAGAAGGTCCGGCCGGCTGTCTCCTGGCCGGACGTACCGCGCTGACTGCCCCGCTCGAACGACCACATCACCGGGTGCTCCACGCCCTCATGGGTGTGGGTCGCATGGACGGTGATGCCCGGAGCGGTCCGCAGCCAGCTGTACCGCTCATCCGGCAGCTTGAAGTCGCCGATCCCGGCAACGAGCGGTCCGGAACCGGGCAGGACGTGGATGGCGGCCGGTCCGTACTCGGGATGCATGGACTGGCCGCGCACCCAGCGGCCGCCCAACCCGGATTCCCACTCCGGCAGGTCCACAAAACTGGTGGAGCTGACGTGGCTGGCCAGCAAAGGACGGGTTGAGCTGAGCCAGCGGGTCAGCCCGGCCGCGGCGTCAGGAGTACCGGGGGACGGTTGCCCGTCACGGGGCAGGCCCACGTTGATCACCAGGAGGTCGGGCAGGGCGGGGTCATCGGCAGCGAGGCCGGCCAGGGCGGTGTCCACGTCAGCGGGAATGTCGACGTCGTAACCCGCCTCTGTGAGCAGGCCCGCCAAAGCCGCGGACGTCTCAGCGAAGGGATGCCAGGGGTCGGCATAGCGGCCGACGCCGCTGAGCAGCAGCGCTTTGGGCTGCAGGGCAGCACCGGGTGAAGCGGATTCCGGCGCCTGTCCCGCCGTCACGGGGATTCCTGCAGTACGTCGGCGTTGGGCACGCGCGGCGCGCCAACGGAAGATTCGCGCAGGATCAGCTCCGGGTTCAGCTCGATCCGGTGCACCGGCCGCATCCTGCCCTCGGCCAGGCGGGCCGCCATCAGCTGCACTGCCACTTTCCCCACGTACTGTTTCGGCGGCCGCACGGCGGAGATGGCGGGCTCGGCGAGGTAGGCCACCTCGTCGTCGTACCCCACGATGGCCATGTCCCCCGGCACCGAGCGTCCCCGGTCCACGCAGTGCTGCACAAACGCCACCGCCTGGGTGTCGGAATGGACCAGCATGGCGGTGGTCCCGGTTTTTTCGCACAACTCCAGGACGTGGTCGAAGTGTTGGGCGCGTTCCCCGTTCTCCTGTTTGGCAGAGTCCTCGTGCACGGATCCCTCCAGCGGAATCTTCAGGGCAGCGAGCGCCTGCCGCCAGCCGCGCACCACATGCGGACTGGTAGGGCTGGCGGAGTCGGTGAGGCAGCCGATCCGCCGGTGCCCCTCCTGCCACAGGTGCCTGACGGCCATGCCGGCGCCGAACGCATGGTCCGTGGCCACCCATTCCAGCCGGTGGGCGGGGATTTCGATCGGCGACCGGCGTTCTGCCAGCACCACGGGAATGGGCAGCGCGTTGAGCCAGCGCAGCAACTCCTGGCCCTGGTCCCCGGTCATGTCCGGCGCCACGATCAGCCCGTCTACATTCTGGTTGTCCAGCAGCGCCTGCACCTGCCGGCGGTTGTCCGCGGCGTCATAGGCGGAACCGCGCACCATGATCCGCAGGTTCTGTTCCTCCGCCTCGGCGCGCGCCCCGCTGATGACCTGCGGCCAGTAGTAGTCCAGCGACGGCACCACCATGCCGATGGCATAGCTGTGCGGCTGGGGCCGGCCCGCCGCCGCTGAGCGGTCCAGCCGGCTGGGCAGGGTCGCTCCGCCGTGGACTCGGGAGACAAGTCCTTCGTCGGCCAGGAGGTTGACGTCGCGCCGGATGGTCAGCTCGCTGACTCCCAGTTTCGCGGCAATCTCCCGGACCGTGATGGCGCCGTGGGCCCGCAGTTCCTCCATCAGCCGTTCCCTCCGCTGAAGCGAAAAGAGCGCCTTGCCGGCGGTTTCGTGCGGTTGTTCAGGACTCATGGCGTAGCCTCCACGGTGAGGGTGAATGCGCCGGCGGCGCTTGGATGGTCGGCGTTTGTCGAGTGCGCGGGCAGGTCCGCGGCGGGCAGGCGGAAGCGCAGCCGGGTGAGCTTCGCACCCCAGCTGTCCGCGAGAAGGGGATCGTCCAGCAGCCACTCGTCAACGAGGACGACGGCGGCGGCCGGCTCCCAGCGCAGGACGGCCCCGCGGGTGGTCCCGGCGGCCGGGATGCCAGCGGGCCGAACCGTGGCTGTGCCATGCCCCACGGTGACGGTGCCGGCAGCAAGGTAGGTGATATCGACGTCGGACCTCCCGCTTTCCGGCGGACGGCCAAGGTCCCAGCGGTCCTCGACAATTACTGCACGGGCTTTCCGGTCGAGTGATGCTGTGCGGACCCACTGGTCTGGACGAAAACCATAGGCGGCCCCGAGCGCAAGCTGCAGCGTGGGGGACGTGGACTCGGGCGCCTGCAGCACCTCGGCCGCAAACTCTGCGCCGGCGCCCTGCTCCAGGCCAAAAGGTGCCGGAACGCTGTGCCAGGCACTCTGCATGGCCCGGATGTCGTAACGGTCCGGGCCGAAAGTCTTCGCCGTGTACGTCGGCTGGCCGGCGTCAACCAGCAGCGGAACTCCGTCAACCGCAACCACCACCGAGCCCACATCGCGGTGGTTATGGTGTTCGCCGTTGTGTCCGCCCTTGGCCGCCAGGAACAGGCCCTGTTCCGTGCCGCCCTGCTCGCGCGCCGCCATGATCTGCACGGACGGCAGGTAGGTGAAGGGAACCAGCGGCAGGTGCGCGGGCTTCGGGGCATCGGCGGCGTTCAGGAGCGCGTGGAGGACCCGGCCCAGCCCCGCCGACGCGTCCGGCCGGGCCGACGCACAAGCTGCGGCATGGCGTTCGGTGTCCTGGTCATCCAGGCGCACTGCCCAGCGGTGCAGCATGTCCCACGGCAGGGCCTTCGTTGCGCGCGCCGGACCGTCGGCGACGTTCAGGAACCAGTCCCCGCCGATGTGCATCCGGTGCGGGAAGGCCACCAGTTCGCGGATCACCGGAAGGTCGGCGTCGAGCGCACCGCCGGTGGCTTCCGCCAGCAGGGCAAGGCCTTCCAGCATTCTCCCCGCGCCGTTCCACCAGTAGGCGAAGCCCTCGTCGATGGCACCGTCCGCCGGCAGGGAGCCCAGGAAGCGGTCCAGCCCCTCGATGCAGCGGGTCACTGTTCGAGCCTGTTCGTTTGGATCGTCGAGCAGGAAAATCGCGGCCGCGAGGAGGTTGGAGTGGATCCAGGGATTCCAGTTGTGGACGTTGCCGTCCAGCCCCAGCCAGTGCCAGTCGACGCGTTCCAGGAAGGGGCGGATGACCCGTTCTGCCGTTTCCTCGCGGATGCGGCGCCGCAGGCCGGGAGCCCTGTTGTCCAGGCGGTCGCCCAGGACGTGGTCCAGCCAGGCAAGCTGGGCTGCAACCTCCCCGGCACCCAAGTCCAGGTACGGCCGGGACTTGCGCGGCACCACCTCTCCCGAGCGTGAAAAGACGTCATCATGCGCGCCCCAGCTCCAGGAACTTTGCTCGCACAGGAGGTACGCGCCGTCGATCACTTCGTCGAGCCAGTCGGGGGCCTCCCGGTCCGCATCCGCCGCCGGGGTGGGGTCCGTGTCCGGGAGCAAACACATCACTACTGCCCGGGTGAGCCGCTGCTGACGTGCCGCCACCAGTCCCTCGTAAGCGGTGCGGTTCCCGTCCCGGAAGTAGCGGGCGTAGTGCGAGACGAGGGGCTGCGGCCAGGGAGTGCCCCGTTCCTCGCCTGCCTGCCGGCGCAGTGCCGAAAGCGCATCAGCGGGAACTGCTTCCCATGCCCTCTCCCCTGCCGGGCGCACGCGCATGCGCTCGCTGGCACCACGAAGCAATTCCGCCAGTTCAGGCGCCGCGGCCCTGCTGCTCCAGGCAGAGGCCAAGGGCGTTTCCAGGGTGGCCGCGGTGAGGATGTTGGAGCCCATGGACTTCTTCCATTTGTTCGTGTTTGAACGTTTTAGAACGAGTAAGAACAGCTTGAATGAACCGCCTTGTTTATGAGTATCTACTGAATGTTCAATGTGATGCAAGACATGATTCAGCCCCGACGGGTTGCACCACAGAATGCGAAAGGAGGATCCCTGATGTCACAAAAGCCCAAGGCGCTGCTGGTCATGAACAGTGGAACCTTTGCCGATCAATTTGATTCCACCCGGCTGGAACGGCTGGGAAAAGTCGTTGACCTCGGTGCGGACCCCTGGACCGATGCGCTGGATGGCGCGGAGCTCGCGGAGCGGCTTTCCGACGTCGAAATCCTCCTGACCAGCTGGGGCGTACCCCGCCTTGACGCCGCCCGCCTGGAGCGGATGCCCAAGCTTCGGGCAGTGTTCCACTGCGCGGGCACCGTCCGCAGCTTCGTCAGCGAGGAGCTGTGGGAACGGGGCATCCTGGTAACCAACGGTGCGGACGCGAACGCCATCCCGGTGGCCGAGTTCACTTTCGCCTCCATCGTCCTGGCAGGGAAGAAGGCGCACGTACTGTCCAACGATGCCCGTATCTTCCGCGAGGACTGGAGCTACACCACCCAGCGTGGCGAGCTGGGCAACATCGGCCGGGTGGTGGGCGTCATCGGGTTCTCCCGCATTGGACGCCGGGTGGTGCAGCTCGTACAACAGCTGCAGGACGTGACGTGCCTGGTCAGCGATCCGCATGCCGATCCACGAACGGTAGCTGCGGCCGGCGGACGCCTTGTTCCGCTGGCGGAGCTGCTGCCGGCCTCGGACATCGTCACGGTCCACGCGCCCGCCCTGCCCGAAACCCGGCACATGATCGGGGCACGGGAACTGCAGGCCATGAAGGACCATGCCACCTTGATCAACACCGCCCGGGGTTCGCTCGTGGACACCAGGGCTTTGGAAGCAGAATGCGCCACCGGCCGCATCGTGGCCCTGCTGGACGTCACCGAACCGGAGCCATTGCCCGCGGACTCGAAGCTCTACGACCTTCCCAACGTCATCATCACCCCCCACATCGCGGGATCACTGGGCACCGAAACCCGGAGGATGTCCGACGCCGCGCTGGACGACCTGGAACGGTACCTCACCGGCCGGGACCTCCTCGCCCAGGTCCTCCACGAGGACCTCTCCCTCAGCGCCTGACCAAAGAACACCGCCGCCGCTACGGCAAAATTGAAACCCTACAAAGGAGATCGCAATGAAGCGCACAACCCTCGCCGCCATCGCCCTGGCAGTGACCGCCGGGCTTGGCCTGACCGGTTGCGCAGGTGCCGCAGGCCCCGCCGAACCCCAAAGCCAGGACGGCAAAACCCGCCTGACGGTGTCCGTCTGGAACTACGAAGGCACCCCGGAGTTCAAGGCACTCTTTGATGCCTATGAGGCCGCCAACCCCAAGGTCGACATCGAGCCGGTGGACATCCTCGCCGATGACTACCCGCAGAAAGTCACCACCATGCTGGCAGGCGGCGACACCACGGACGTCCTCACCATGAAGAACGTCATCGACTACGCACGTTATGCGAACAACGGCCAGCTGCAGGAGATCAACAGCGTGGTGGATTCGGTGGGCAAGGACAACCTCGCCGGCATCGACGCCTTCGACATGGACGGCAAGTACTTCGCCGCCCCGTACCGGCAGGACTTCTGGCTGTTGTACTACAACAAGGACCTGTTCAAGGCCGCCGGAATCGAGGACCCCAAGGACCTGACCTGGGACGAATACACCGCCCTGGCCCGGAAGCTCACCACAGAAGCCGAGGGCAAGAAGGTTTACGGCACCTACCACCACATCTGGCGCTCGGTGGTCCAGGCCATCGCCGCCGCACAGAATGACGCGGACCAGAACAGCGGCGACTACAGCTTCATGGCGGACCAGTACAACACCGCGCTGGACCTGCAGAAGAGCGGCTCCACGCTGGATTTCGGCACTGCCAAGAGCCAGAAAACCAGCTACCGCACCATGTTCGAATCCGGTCAGGCTGCCATGATGCCGATGGGCACCTGGTACATCGCCGGCATCCTCCAGGCTAAAAAGGATGGCAAGACCAACGTCAACTGGGGCCTGGCTCCCCTGCCGCAGAAGGACTCCAACGGTAAGGTCACCACGTTCGGCTCCCCCACCGCCTTCGCCGTGAACAAGAACGCATCCCACTCCGACGAAGCCAAGAAGTTCATTGAATGGGCCGCCGGCGAGGAGGGCGCCAAGGCCATCTCCAAGATCGGTGTTGTCCCGGCCCTGCAGAACGATGCCATCACCGCCGAGTACTTCAAGCTGGACGGCATGCCCACAGACGAGCTGTCCAAGAAGGCCTTTACCCCGGACGACACCGCCCTGGAAATGCCGGTCAGCGACAAGTCCGCCGCAACGGACAAGGTCCTGAACCAGGAGCACGACCTGATCATGGTGGGCGAGCGCTCCGTCGCGGACGGTATCGCCGAGATGGGCAAGCGCGTCAAGAGCGAAGTCCTCGGACAGTAACAGCCATCATGACAACAAAAACCCTTCCTCCCGTTGCCCCGGCTGCCAGCCGGGGCAACCGGAAGCAGGCCCGGCGGAACACCCTGATTGGCTGGACGTTCATCCTGCCGAACTTCCTGGGCTTCCTGGCCTTCACGCTCATCCCCGTCCTGGCCGCATTCGCCCTCTCCTTTATGGAGTGGACCTCGTTCACGGCACCGAAGTGGGTGGGCCTGGCCAACTTCCAGCGCATGCTGGCCAGCGACACCTTCTGGGTGGCGCTGCGCAACACGATGGCCTACGCCCTGGGGCACGTCCCCCTCACCATGGCGCTGGCACTGCTCCTGGCCATGCTGCTGAACCGCAAGCTCAAGGGCATCGGCTTCTTCCGGGTGGCCATCTTCTTCCCCTACATCACCTCACTGGTGGCTGTCGCCGTCGTCTGGAACATGCTCTTCAGCCCGGACAGCGGCCCCATCAACCAGTTCCTGCACTCCATCGGCATCGCCGAAGCTCCCGGCTGGACGTCCAGTTCCGACTGGGCCATGCCGGCCGTCATCATTACCAGCGTCTGGCGGGACATGGGCTACTACATGGTCCTCTACCTGGCCGGCCTGCAGGCCATCCCCAACGAGCTCTACGAAGCGGCCGAAGTGGACGGCGCCAGCGCCTGGCAGCGCTTCTGGAACGTGACCATCCCGTCACTGCGGCCCACCACCTTCTTCGTTGTGGTGATGCTGACAGTCTCAAGCTTCAAGGTCTTCGACCTCATCGTGGTGATGACCAACGGCGGCCCGGGCCGCTCCACCACGGTGCTGTCCCAGCTCATCTACCAGGAGGGCATCGGCGAAGGTAAGTTCGGCTACTCGTCGGCCATCTCGCTGGTGCTGTTCCTTATCGTACTGACGGTCACCGTCCTGCAGTTCAAGATCCAACAGCGGAGGGAACGCTGATGACCAACATGGCCGAAGACCTTAAGGCTGAGGCACCCTTTGCCGGAACCAGCCTGGCATCCGCTCCGGACGACCGCCGTCGTTCAGAGCGCAAACGCTCCACACGCGAACGCAAGGCGCGCACCACTGACACCGTGATCTACGCCGTGCTGGCCGTGCTGGTGGTGGCGCTGATGGTGCCGTTCATCTGGATGGTGTCCTCCTCCCTGAAGGAGAACAACCAGGTGCTCACGGTTCCCATCCAGTGGATCCCCACCGAGTTTGTGTGGAGCAACTACACGGACATCTGGACCCGCATTCCCATGATGGGGTACCTGCAGAACTCGCTCTACCTTGCCGTCATCATCACCTGCCTGCAGGTGCTTACCGGCTCGCTGGCCGCCTACGGGTTCGCAAAGGTCCGTTTCCCCGGCCGCGACGTCCTCTTTCTGGCCTATATCGGCACCATCGCCGTGCCGTGGCAGGCCTACATGGTGCCGCAGTACATCATGATGCAGAACCTGGGCCTGACCAACAGCTTCAACGCCCTGATCCTGCTGCAGGCGTTCGGCGCGTTCGGCGTGTTCCTGATGCGCCAGTACTACATGACCATCCCGGACGAACTGTGCGAGGCGGCCCGCATCGACGGCCTGAGCGAGTACGGCATCTGGGCCCGGGTCATTCTGCCGCTGTCCAAGCCGGCCCTGGCCAGCCTGGCACTGCTGACGTTCGTTAACACCTGGAACGATTACATGGGCCCGTTCATCTACCTCACGTCCAACCGCCTGTGGACCGTCCAGCTGGGCCTGCGCTCCTTTGTGGGCCAGTTCGACGCCGAGTACGCCATGATCATGACCGGCTCAGTCATCTCGGTGATCCCCATCCTGGTCATCTTCCTGCTGGGCCAGCGCTACTTCATCCAGGGCATCGCCACGAGCGGCATGAAAGGATGAGCTCCGTGGCACAGCACCCTTCGCGGCGGCGCGGCCTTGCCGGGCGCATCCCCAGCCCGGGGTTCGAAACGTTCGGCGGCATCTTCGGCTTCGTCTACACCTTCCTGGCCGGGAACGTGCTGACGGCACTGGCCAACGCTCCCCTGGTGCTGTGCCTTGCCCTGGTGGCAGACCCCATCGCTGCCTGGCCGTTTTTCCTCGCACTCTCGGTGACAGTCCCGCCGTCGCTCGCGGGCCTGTTCGCCGCCTTCCAGGCATTGAACGACGACGGCACTGCGGTTAAGCCGGTTGCCTCCTTCCTGCGGGGCTACCGGCGCGGTTTCCGGCGGACGGCACCGATGGGCCTGGCCGCCGTCGCGGCGCTGCTGTTCCTCGGCGTGGACCTCGCAATTGTCCAGTCGCTGCCCGCCGGGGCGGTGCTGGTTCCCGTCATTGTGGTGGCGGCGGCTGTGGTGGTGAGTGTGGCGGTGCTGTCCGTCGCCGGGGCCGTGCTGCTCCCGAACGCCCGGCTCAAGAGTTTGGTGAAGGCGTCCCTTTACCTCTGCGTCCAGCGCTGGTACCTCAGCCTTGCCATGCTGGTGCTGCTCGGCATTATCGCCTCGGCCGCGCTCCTCCAGCCGGTCCTGGGCGTTGCCCTGGCGCCGGCGCCCCTTCTGTTTGTGGTTTGGAGCAACGCCGCCTACGCCTTCCACACGGTGCTGGGCAGACGTCACACAACCACGGAGGAATCTCCTTGAACACCTTCGCCATTGGCGACCACGACTTCCTGCTGGACGGGGAGCCCTTCCGTATTCTCTCCGGCGCCATCCACTACTTCCGGGTCCACCCGGACCAGTGGGCGGACCGGATCCACAAGGCCCGGCTTATGGGGCTGAACACCATCGAGACGTACGTTCCATGGAACGAACACTCCCCCACCCCAGGGGCTTTTCGTACTGACGGCAACCTTGACCTCGGCCGATTCCTTGATCTGGTGGCAGCCGAAGGAATGCGGGCCATCGTCCGGCCGGGCCCCTACATCTGCGCCGAGTGGGACAACGGCGGATTACCCGCATGGCTGTTCAGTGATCCCACAGTGGGTGTGCGCAGCAGCGAACCTGCCTACCTTGCCGCCGTCGACTCCTTCCTCGGCAGCCTGCTGCCCATCGTCGTCGAACGCCAAATCACCCGGGGCGGACCAGTCATCCTGTTCCAGGTCGAGAACGAGTACGGCGCGTACGGCAAGGACAAGGCGTACCTCCAGCACCTGGTGGACGTTGCAAAACGCGCCGGCGTGGACGTCCCGCTCTTCACCTGCGACCAGCCCTTCGGCACCATGATCGAGGATGGCTCGCTGCCTGAGCTGCACAAGACCGGAACCTTTGGTTCCCGCGCCGCCGAACGCCTGGCGTTCCTCCGCGAACGCCAGCCCACGGGTCCGCTGATGTGCGCGGAGTTCTGGAACGGCTGGTTCGATAACTGGGGCACCCACCATCACACCACCGACGCCGCCGCTTCCGCAGCCGAGCTCGACGCCCTGCTGTCCGCCGGGGCCTCCGTCAACATCTACATGTTCCACGGCGGCACCAACTTCGGCTTCACCAACGGCGCCAATGACAAGGGCATCTACGAGCCCACCATCACGTCCTACGACTACGACGCACCGCTGAGCGAAGATGGCTTCCCCACCGACAAATACTTTGCCTTCCGGGACGTCATCGCCCGGCATTTTGACGTACCGGGCGAAGTTCCCGCGCGCCGCGCCGGGGCCGCGGAGTGCGCCGTGTCCGTTGTGTCTTCTGTGCCCCTGCTGAAGGCCTTGGAGTCTTTCGGCAGCCCTTTGACGGTCCCCGGATCCCTGCCAGTCAGCGAGGCCACCGGACACTACCGGGGGTTCCATCTATACGAACGGCAGTTGGCCAGCGGCGGCGTCCTCAGCTTTAACGAAGTCCGCGACCGCGCGCAATTCTTCCTGGACGGGCTTCCGGTGGGGACCCTCAGCCGTGAACTCGGCGAACGCTCGATCTTCCTTCCGACGGGCGGGTTGCTGCAGGTTCTGGTGGAGGACCAGGGCCGGGTCAATTACGGGCCGCGGATCGGCGAAGCCAAGGGACTCATCGGGCCTGCACTGTTGAACGGCGTGGAGGTCCTGGGCTGGACGATCCGGCCGCTGGATTTGGGTTCACTGGATGTTGTCCGTCGTGCCGCCATCGAACTGCCGGACAAGGGAGGAGTGGCCGGCCCCTCGCTGTCCTTCGGCTCCTTCGACGCCGACGGGCCCGGCGACCGGTATCTCCGGCTGGACGGCTGGACCAAGGGCAATGCCTTCATCAACGGCTTCAACCTGGGCCGTTACTGGAGCCGCGGACCACAACGCACACTCTACGTACCCGGCCCGCTAATCCGCCAAGGAATCAACGAGTTGGCCATTCTTGAACTGCAAGGCAGCTCGACCCATCAGGTGAGTTTCACGGCCGGTCCGGACCTGGGGCCGGACGAGAAGTAGCGCGACTATGCGCCGGGACGTGCCCCGGTGGTGCGGTTCTCCGGGCGCAGCCGCGCCACCAGGGTGGCGGCGAGCAGGGCGGTGGCCAGTTCCAGGCCGATGACCAGCAGCAGCTGGGTGCTCCCGGCCGCCTGGGCAGCGGACGACGCCGGCCTGCCGCCGTGGGCGTGCCCCGCGCCTCCCGCGCCGAGCAGCAGCGCCGCGTGCACGCCAACCATTAGCAAGGCCGAAAGAGTCACCTGATGCAGGGCGGCCACCCGGCTGTGCCGCCAGATATGGACCGTGCAGGGAACACAGATCGCCGCCAGCGCCACCATCAGAACGCCCAGCCAGACACCGTGGTGGCCGGCGGCGGCCGCCCCCAGGTGCACAACGCAGGACCCGGCGGTGACCACGGCGACCAGCCGGGGATGCAGGACGGGACCGCCGGCCCGGGCCCGCCCTGCCGTCGGCGTACGCTCCCCGGTTCCTGCCGTCAGGCTAGTGGCAGGAGCCACCGGGGGTTCCCTCGCTGTGGCAGGAGGAGGCCTGCTGGTTCGGGTTGGCCGGAACGTCCAGGACGGGGCTGCGGTCGAAGAACCCTTCGGGGCGGAGCTTGAAGCCTACGGTGTCCACGGGCATGATGGGCCAGTCCTCCACCCGCGGGAAGTGGGTCAGGCCGAACGTGTGCCACACCACGATGTCCTGGCCGTCGATCTCCCGGTCCTGCGCCACATACGCGGGCAGACCTGCACCACCGGAGTGCTGGTTGACGAAGTCGCCGGTGGGGTACCGCTCGTCCTCCGCGTACCGGGTCACCCACAGGTCCTTGGTGGCGAACGCTGCCCTCTTGGCGATGGAGGAGCCCGGGTCGGCCAGCAGCGTGGGCTGGTTGTGCAAGTGCAGTTTGTAGCCCACGGGTTCGCCCAGCCGGTTGCGGGATTCGGGGTTGGAGATGATCCAGGTCCGGCCGGCCCTCGCGTCAGCTTCCCGGACCGCCTGGGATTCCCGCGACAGTACAGTGCGTTTGCGGGAGAAGGCGTTGCCGCGCTCGTTGCCCGGTCCCATCACCTGGCGGACCACGTCCTCTTCCTCCACGCGGTTGGTGAAGCCGTCGATGGCCATGTCCAGGCGGGCGCTGAAGAGGTGCTGGTGGAAGGGCGCGCCGAGGCCGGGCGCGAGCTGGGAGATGTTGTCCGAGCCGCCTTCGGGGAAGGCGGAGGTGAAAACGATGCCGGTGGCCTTGGCTTCGAATTCGATGGTGCCGTCCAGGTACAGGTACCAGTAGAAGCCGTAGTCGTAGTTGCCGATGGTGGTGAAGAAGGAGATCACCAGGCGGCGGTTGCGGCGGGTGTAGTTGATCCCGGTCCAGAGGTCCGAGTGCTTGGAGAGGATGCCCCAGTCCTCCTCGTGCATGCAGATGCCGTTGCGGATCTCGCGCGGGTTGCCGAAGGCGTCCGAGATGACGGGGCTGAGGTAGGTGATGTCGCCCAGGCAGTCGCAGCCCAATTCCAGGGAGTTGGCGTACTGGCCTACCAGGTATTCGCCGGTGTCGAAGTAGTTCTGCCAGGACCGGATGGGCGACGGATCACCGTAGGGGACCACCATTTCGGCGATTGAGGCGCGGTTGATGATGGGCCGCACCCGGTCCCCGTCACGGAAGCCGAGGTTGTGCAGGACCACGCCTTCCCGGACATCAAAGCCGACGTCGACGCTCCACTTTTCCCACTCCACGTGGTTACCGCCGGTGACGGTGAAGCTGGGCCCTTCGGGCTGCGTGATGCTAATGGGCTTCTGGGTGGTGCGGGGCGGCCCGGTGAGCTCCGGGTCGGTGTAGTTGCCGTGCTCGGCCGGGATGGGCATCACGCCGAGGTCGATGACCTGGGTGACTTCCTTGTTCACCACGTCCACGTAGGCCACCAGCCCGTCCACGGGGTGCGCCCAGGCACTGTCTTCCGGGAAGTCCTGGACAAAAGCCAGCCCGCGGAGGATACGGCGCCCCTTCTCCTCGGCGTACTCGAACACCCCGGCGGACAGCGGGGCAACGCGGACCTTGGCAACGTCGAGATCCCGGGCGGCAAGGGCGTCCAGCCAGCGCTCATCGGTGGCCAGCAGCGCCTCCACCACCTCGAACTCCTCCTCAAGGACGGGAAGCTCGCCGGTCACGGCGGTGTCGAGTACGACGGCGGACTCCACCTTTTGGTGCGTGAGCGAGACGATGACGTCCGTAGGCGCAGCCCCGGAGACGTCGTGGATAAAGATGCGGAAGCGCCGGCCCTGGTTCGCATCGCCTTCGGCGCCAGGCCTGCCGCCATGGGCCGGGTCGAGGAGGCCCAGGTAGGCGATGCGGTGCTGGGGCCCGAGCAGGTCCTCCCGCTGCAGGATTGACCGGACTTCGAGGATTTCGGCGGCGGTGGCCAGGCGGAACGCGGAGGTTGTTTCAACTGGAGCAAGCGTCATGGTGGAACCTTTGATCGGACCGTGTAGGGTCGGCCGTTTATTTTCTATAGTTGTAGAGAATAAGCTTTACGTAAGATGGCTCACAAGGGTTTGGGCGAAATATTTTCTGGGGAGCAGCTGCGGTGCCAAAGATTGTTGACCATGACGAGCGGCGCCTGGAACTCGTCGATGCCACGTGGCGGATCATCGCGCGGAACGGCCTTGAAGGTGCCACCATGCGCGAGATAGCCATGGAGGCGGGCTTCGCCAACGGCGCACTGAAGCCGTACTTCCCCACCAAGGACACCCTGCTGGAGTTCGCCTTCAGCCACGTCTTCAACCGGACCAACCAGCGGATCGCCAAGGTCACCGCGGGCCAGGCCGGCCTGGCAGCGCTGCGGGCCTTTTGCCTTGAAGTACTCCCCCTCGATGAGGAGCGCATCAACGAGGCACGGGTCGTGATCCCCTTCTGGCAGAAAGCCGTCAACGATCCCCAAAAGGCCGCCATCCACCAGCAGTCCATGGACGAGTGGCTCACCGCCATCCGGCGCCACCTCAAAGAGGCGCGGGACGCCGGCGACGTCAGTACCGCCGTCACCGACAATGTTCTTGCCGGCCAGCTCCTGAACATGCTGCTCGGCGCCCAGATTGAAGCCGCCCTTGCTCCGGCGGGACGCACTGACTTTGGCCACGACCGCCAGCTTGAGGGCTACCTTGCCCTGCTGACCCGGCCGTCCGCCCGATGAACGCAGCAGTGACCGCCGGGAGTGCCGCCACACCTGTTCCGGCCGACGTCGATACGCCCGAAATCCTGGTGGACGTGGACATCCTGGACCGGAACATCGAGCGGATGGCACAGGCCGTGAAGGCGAAGGGGCTCGCCCTGCGCCCGCACGCCAAGACCCACAAGATCCCGGAGATCGCGGCACGGCAGCTCGCGGCCGGCGCAGCAGGGCTGACCATTGCCACCATCGGGGAGGCGGAAGTGTTCGCCGCATCCGGAGTGCAGAACCTCTTCATCGCCTACCCCCTGTGGATTTCGCCGCAGAAAGCGGAGCGGCTGCGCCGGCTGGCCGCAGCCGCGAGGATCTCGGTGGGCGTGGACTCCGAAGCCGGCGCGGCCGCACTGGGAGCAGGCCTTGGTGATGCCGCCGGGGATATCAGCGTGCTGGTGGAGATCGACAGCGGCCACCACCGCAGCGGCGTCCATCCGGAAGCCGCAGCAGCCGTAGCCTGGGCGGCGTCCGACGCCGGACTCAACGTTGCCGGGGTCTTCACCTTTCCCGGCCACAGCTATGCTCCGGGGATGCCGGTTGAGGCGGCGGCCCAGGAGCAGGAGGCCCTGCACCGCGCAGCGGAAACGCTGAGCGCGGCAGGCTTCGAGGCAGCCGTGCGAAGCGGAGGATCCACCCCGACCGCGCTCCTCACCAAGGGCTCGTCCGCAACCGAAGTGCGGCCCGGCGTCTACGTCTTCGGCGACGCCCAGCAGCTGGAACTGGGCCGTTGTTCTCTTGAAGACATCGCTTTGACGGTTGCGGCAACGGTGGTCAGCCACCACAGCACCGCTCCCGGCACCCCGCCGCGGTTTATCCTCGACGCCGGAAGTAAGATCCTGGGCAGCGACCGGCCGGCCTGGGCGAGCGGCTTCGGCCGGCTGATGGACCACCCCGACGCGAAGATCACGGCCCTGTCCGAGCACCACGCCACGGTGGAATGGCACGGGGACGGCACGCCACCGCCGCTTGGCACAAAGCTGCGGGTCATTCCCAATCACGTCTGCCTTGCGATGAACCTCGTGGATGACGTGGCGGTGGTCAGCCGGGGCGAGCTCGTGGACCGCTGGACCGTGGCCGCCCGGGGGAAGAACAAGTAGCCAGCTGAAAAGTCTTTTTTCGCCAAGTGTTGAAAAAAGATATCAACCGGAGCTAACCTCAGATGACTGTGTTCCAGGACACAGTCCCTGGGGAACGCCAGATGGCCCTCCGTCGACAGGAACATCCATGCTCACAGCTACCGTACCCGCCAGCCAGGACGTCACCACAAGCGTTGCCCGGACTTTTGACGACTGGAAGCACCTCGTGGCCGAATCCTTTGTGCCGCTCACGGCGCGCACGGCAGACGTGGACGGCTTCCGCGGACAACTGCGCTCGCGCGTGCTGGACCGGATGTCCATCGTGGAAGTCACGGCCACATCCCACGAGGTCCACCGCACGCCCGCGCTCATTGCCCAGGCCGGTGAGCGCTACTTCAAGCTCAACCTCCAGCTTGAGGGAACCGGCCTGCTGATCCAGGACACCCGCGAAGCGCTCCTTGAGCCCGGCGATCTGGCCATCTACGACACCAACCGCCCCTACACCCTGGCGTTCGAGGAACAGGCCCGGATGATGGTGGTGATGTTTCCCTGCGACGCCCTCACCCTGCCCACGGATTACGTCGGCCAGCTCGCCGCCGTCAGGATGGCAGGGGGTACCGGATTGAGCGGGATCGTGGGACCGTTCATCCGCCAGCTCTCCGAAAACCTTGATGTCCTGGGAGGTCCCAGCGGTTCACGGTTGGCAACCAACGCCCTGGACCTGGTGTCCACCATGCTGCACGCGGAGATGGACATTACCCCGGACCGGATGAAGCCGCAGGCGCTGCTGGCCGCGTCCATCCGTGAGTACATCGAGGCCAATCTGTCCGATCCGCTGCTGTCGCCGGCGAGCATCGCGGCCGCCCACTTCATCTCCACCAGGCACCTGCACAACGTCTTCCACGAGTCCGGCACCACGGTGGCCAGCTGGATCAGGAGCCAGCGCCTTGAAGGCGCGCGCCGCGACCTGCGCGATCCGCTCCACGCCGGAAAATCCGTCAGTACGGTCGCAGCCCGCTGGGGCTTCCTGGACGCGGCCCACTTCAGCCGCACCTTCCGCGACGCCTTCGGCTTGTCCCCCACCGACTGGCGCCGCCAGGCCTGACACAACCCAACGCGGGGTCACTTATCGCCCATCCGCGTGGCCGGGAGGGGCCTTAAGTGACCCCGCGTTGCAGTGGCAAGGGCCTACGACGGCGGTCTGGCGCGCTTGGGAGCCTAGATCAGCCCCTGCGCCAGCATGGCGTCGGCAACCTTGACGAACCCGCCGATGTTCGCGCCCAGGACGTAGTCCCCGGGGGCACCGTATTCCTCGGCGGTGGCGGCGCACAGATCATGGATTCCCACCATAATGTCCGTCAGGCGCTGCTCGGTGTGCTCGAAGGACCAGGAATCGCGGCTGGCATTCTGCTGCATCTCCAGGGCAGAGGTGGCCACTCCCCCGGCATTGGCTGCCTTGCCCGGGGCAAACAGGACCCCCGCCTGCTGGAACACGGAGACTGCCTCGGGAGTGCTCGGCATGTTGGCGCCTTCACCCACGGCGAGCAGGCCGCCGCGCACCAGGGCCGCGGCAGCATCGCCGTCGAGCTCGTTCTGCGTTGCACAGGGCAGCGCCACTGTGGCGCCGGCATCCCAGACGGAGCCGCCGTCAACGTACGTGGCGCCCGGCTTGCGGACGCCGTACTCCTTGAGCCGGGCGCGCTCCACTTCCTTGATCTGGCGCAGCAGCGGAACGTCTATTCCCGCCTCGTCAATGATGTAGCCGCTGGAGTCCGAGCAGGCAACCACCGTGGCGCCCAGCGCCTGCGCCTTCGCGACGGCGTTGATGGCCACATTCCCGGAACCGGACACCACCACGCGCTGTCCGTCGAAGGAGAGGCCGCGGGTCTTGAGCATCTCGCTGGTGAAGATGACGGTTCCGAATCCGGTGGCTTCGGGCCGGACCAGGGAGCCGCCCCAGGAGATGCCCTTGCCGGTAAGGACTCCGGATTCGTAGCGGTTGGTGATGCGCTTGTACTGGCCAAAGAGGTAGCCGATTTCCCGCCCGCCCACGCCGATGTCGCCGGCCGGCACGTCGGTGTATTCGCCGATATGGCGGTAAAGCTCGGTCATGAACGACTGGCAGAACCGCATCACCTCAGCATCGCTGCGGCCGCGGGGGTCGAAGTCGGAGCCGCCCTTGCCGCCGCCGATGGGCATGCCGGTGAGGGCGTTTTTGAAGATCTGTTCAAAGCCCAAGAATTTCACGATGCCCAGGTTCACCGAGGGATGAAACCTCAGCCCGCCCTTGTAGGGCCCCAGTGCCGAGTTGAACTCCACCCGGAAGCCGCGGTTGATCTGCACCCGGCCGTGGTCGTCAGTCCAGGGGACGCGGAAGATGATCTGCCGCTCCGGTTCGCAGAGCCGCTCGAGGATGGCTGTTTCGAGGAACTCGGGGTGGCGGTCGTGGACCGGGCCGAGGCTTTCGAAGACCTCGGTGATGGCTTGGTGGAATTCCGCCTCGCCGGGGTTCCGGGCCAGGACAGTGTCCCTGATGGCCTCCAGCCGTGCATCCATGATTCTTCCTTACGTAGCCGGGCAGGGGACAGCTCCGCGGAGGTGGCCCCGCCCAAAAGGTTTACGTTTCAACTTATCCGATTACGACTGCGTACCGTTAGGTGGGCCGCCGAACTCGGACTAATCTCCGTATTGTGACAGAACGATTCCGCTTTACGAAAACTTTTGTACTCGATTCATTGAGCTCCGAGGTGGCCTGATGGCGTATGTCTGCCTCCTCCTTTCCGGTGCCGCCCTGCTGATCAACGGCCTGGCCGCACTGGGGCACGTGCCCCGCCGCGACGCAGCCGTGCTAAGCCTCACGGTGGGGATCGTCCAGGTGGTGCTCGGCGTCGTCGTCCTTTCCCCGGGCGCTCCGGCAGCCGCCTCGCTGACGGCTGCCGGGATGTTCCTGTTCGGCCTGACATATGTCCTGGTGGGCCTCGACGCCCTGCTGGACCTCGGTTCGAAGGGTCTGGGCTGGTTCTGCGGCATGGTGGCAGTTGTGGGGATTCTCCTGGCCGCGGCATGGATCCAGGATGATCCGCTGCTGGCCGTCCTCTGGTTGTGCTGGTCAGTACTGTGGGCGCTGTTCTTCATGTCGATGGCCCTGGACTTTTCCCGCGTGGACACCTTCACCGGCTGGGCGCTTGTCCTCACCAGCCAGGTGACCGCCACGGCCCCGGCTTTCCTGGGGCTGGCCGGGCTTTGGCCCCGAGGCCCCGCGATCGCGGCCGCTGCCGCCGTCCTGTTGGCGGGATTGTTCGTTGCTGCCGGGATCCTGGCCCGCCGGACCCTGGCCACACACGCAATGGCCCGGCCAGGTGCATACGCACCGGACCGGACCACCCCGCACCCCATCGCCGCCTCGGGCGGGAAAGCGGCACCTTAGCCGGCGTGCTTTAAACTACCCGTGCGCAGCCGGCGTTCGATCCGTGACTCCACGAGGACGCCCGCGGTGAACATCACCGGGACAGCCGCCAGCAGGACGGCGGCGGTTTCCGCGCTGCCGCCGATCAGGGCAGTGAAGTTGCTGATCACCAGGGACAGCACCCAGGCCAGCAGCAGCGTGGCGAGCGCGGGCGCAATCACGGTCTGCCAGAGCTGGCCTTCCACACGTTCCCGCCGGAAGAATCCCACCACGGCCACTGAGCACAGGATGTACAGCACCAGCAGCGCGGCCACGGCAAGACCGCTGAACCAGGAGAACAGGGTGAGGACCGGATCCAGGGCCAGCAGCGCGAACGGAACCACCAGCACCACGGCGGTGCCCGTCTGGATCCGGGCCGCCACGGCGGGTGCGCGGTGGCGGTTGGTCCTTGCCAGGGCCGCGGGCATGGAGCCTTGGAGTGCCAGCGAATGCAGGTACCGGTTGATGCCGTTGTGGAAGGCGATGATTCCGGCCAGCAGTGACGTCACCAGCAGGACCCCGGTAGTAACGCCGGCCCACGGCCCGAAAAGGTCCACCATCGGGTTGAGCACAAAGCTGGTGGAATCGCCCGATTCAAGGGCCGCGCCGGCGGCATCCATAACCCGGCTGGGTCCGTAGTAGCTCACCAGCATCCAGGAGATAAAGGAGAAGAAGGCAGCGATCACCGCCACGGACAGGTACGTGGCCCGCGCGACCGTACGGTGGGCATCCTTGGCTTCGGCCGAATAGATGGCGGTGGATTCGAAGCCGAACATGGAGGCCACCGCAAACATGATGGCCACGCCGGGGGCGCCCGCGGCGATGGCTTCGGGCGAGAAGGACGCCGCTACGCTGATCCCTTCTGGACCGCCGCCGCTTAACAGCACCGTCACGCCGAACATCAGCAGGATGGCCACTTCGAAGCCCACCAGCAGGGCCAGGACCCGGGCGCCGAGTTCGATGTTGAGGGAGCCCAGTAGCTGCACACCCGCCATCGTGGCCAAGGCCAGCAGCCACCAGGGAACAGCGGCGCCGACGGAGGAGAGCAGGCCGGAAAACGCTGCCCCGTAGAGCCCGTACATCGCCGCCTGCACCGTGCTGTAGGCGAGCAGCGCAAGCCAGGCCGCGCCGGCTCCGGCCTTCCGGCCGAACGCCGCGGTCACGTACGCGTAAAACGCGCCGTTGGCCCGGATCCTGCGGCTCATCGCCACGAACCCCACGGCGAAAATGACAATGACGACGCCGACAATCAAGTAGGCGCCCGGGGCGCCGGCACCGTTGCCAAGCGCAGCAGCCAAGGGGGAAGCGCCGGCAATTCCCGTCAGGGGTGCCTGGGCGGACAGGACAAAGAACAGGATTCCCATCACGCCGATGCTGCCGGCGCGGAGGGCGGTGGAATGCTCTTGGGCGGGCTTTGCGTCTGCAGTCCGGGACTCGGAATTCGAAATACTCATTGGATCCTTCTTAAACGGTCATGAGCGTTGGGGAAGGTGCGGTTTCATCGGTTCTGCACCATCGAATTCAGGATGGCAGGGGGCAGGCCGCCTGGTTTTGTCGCGCAGCGATCACTTGTTGTACCTAAGCGCAATGCACCGTGTGGGCGCAGGTCAGGCCTCGAGCCGCCTGCGCAGGAGGCAAAATTCGTTGCCCTCCGGGTCCTCCAGGACATGCCACTGCTCATTGCCGGTCTGTCCCACGTGGGCCGGCCGGGCACCGAGGGCGAGCAACCGTTCGAGCTCAGCGTCCTGGTCCCGGTCCACGGGGTTGACATCGATGTGCAGCGGAAGCCGGCCGGTCCGCGGGTTGCTGCTGGGGCTGAGGATGATGGTGGGCTGCAGGCCGCCGAAACCGGCGCCGGACGGGCCTATCTCGATGGCGCCGTCCTCGCGGTCGAGTTCGATATAGCCAAGGACATCGCTCCAGAACTTCGCCAGTAGTTCTGGATCGGCGCAATTAAGGACCAATTCGCTGATGCGGCATGACATGGAGGCCAGTGTAACGGGCGCGCCCGGCCGATTGTGACGTGGAATACTTCCGTAGAGGTGCCGCCGGATACGCCGGCGGAATTCGGAAGGGGCCGTGGGCATGCAGGAATCCGTCAGGGTGGACGAAACGCCGCGGCAGAAAGTGATGGCCGCGTTGTCCCGGGAACGGAAAGCCGGACTCAAACCGGATCCGGACTTTGACCGGCGGCTGGAGCAGTACCTTCCTGTCCTGACTGAGCTCTTCGGCTCCCTCTACGACTCACGGCCGGACTGGCTGGAGCAACTGTCAGCGCTGGTTGTCCAAAGCGCCGGTTCCTGGCAGGAACGCCCGGCGGAGCTGAAGGCCATCGATGCCGAGCGGGAGTCGAACCCCGGCTGGTTCCTGGCCAACACCATGCTGGGCGGCGTTTGCTACGTTGACCGGTACGCCGAGAACCTGGAGCGAGTCCGGAGCCGTATACCGTACTTCAAGGAACTCGGCCTCACCTACCTGCACCTGATGCCGCTGTTCCTGGCACCCGAGCCGCACTCCGATGGCGGCTACGCGGTCTCCAGCTACCGCCAGGTCAACCCGAAACTCGGCACCATGGAGCAGCTCAGGGATCTGGCCGCGGAGCTCAAGGCCAACGGGATCAGCCTGGTGGTTGACTTCATCTTCAACCACACCTCGGACGAGCATGAGTGGGCCAGGCGCGCTGCCGCTGGTGATCCCGAATTCAGCGACTACTACTGGATCTTCCCGGACCGCACCATGCCGGACGCCTTTGAACAGAACGTACGGGAGATCTTCCCCGAGAACCACCCCGGTTCTTTTATCCGGATGGAGGACGGCCGCTGGGTCTGGGCCACCTTCCACACCTACCAGTGGGACCTGAACTACTCCAACCCGGACGTGTTCCGCGCCATGGCCGGCGAAATGCTGTTCCTGGCCAACCAGGGCGTGGACATCCTGCGGATGGACGCGGTGGCCTTCATCTGGAAACAGCTGGGCACCCCGTGTGAAAACCTTCCCGAAGCCCACACCCTGCTGCAGGCCTTCAATGCGGTGTGCCGGCTGGCGGCGCCGTCGCTGCTGTTCAAGTCCGAGGCCATCGTGCATCCGGACGAGGTGGCGCTCTACATCGATCCGGCTGAATGCCAAATCTCCTACAACCCGCTGCAGATGGCCCTGATCTGGGAATCGCTGGCCACCCGCGATGTCTCGCTCCTGGCCCAGGCGCTGGAGCGCCGGCACAACATCCCGGAGGGCACGTCGTGGGTGAACTACGTCCGCAGCCACGACGACATCGGCTGGACCTTCGCCGACGAGGATGCCGCCGAACTGGGCATCAATGGCTTTGACCACCGCCGGTTCCTGAACTCGTTCTACGTCAACCGCTTCCCGGGGAGTTTCGCCCGTGGCGTGCCGTTCCAGGACAACCCCAAGACCGGCGATTGCCGGATTTCCGGCACGACGGCGTCCCTGTGCGGTATGGAAGTCGACCCCGCAGAGGCGGTGGAGCGGATCCTCTTGGCCCACTCGGTTGCCTTCAGCACCGGCGGCATTCCGCTGCTGTACCTCGGCGACGAGGTGGGCCAGGTGAACGACTACGGCTACGCCTCCGAGCCGGGGCACGAAGCGGACAGCCGCTGGGTCCACCGGCCGCATTACCCGGCGGAGCAGTACGCCCGCCACCAGGATCCTTCCACCCCCGAAGGCGCGGTCTTTGCGGGCATACAACGGATGACCGAGGTCCGGGCAGCCACGCCCGAACTTGCCGGCACCCGGCTCATCGACTTCGCCACCAACAACCGCAGCGTCCTGGCCTACCAGCGCCCCGGGTGGCAATCCTGGATATTGGCACTGGCCAACTTCAGCGACCAGCCGCAGTCCCTGCCCGCCGAAACCTTTTCCGGATACTCAAGCGCCGCCGTCGACCTTCTCTCCGAAGCCGGCCTGCAGTTGGACGAGGGCGTCACGCTCCTCCCGCGCCAGTACCTCTGGCTGCGTGTCACCCCCGCGTAGCATCGCGGGCCTGTTTTCCCAACGGGCCCGCGCGCGTGAAACCATACGGATCATGGCCTCCAAGATTGCGTACCAGGGTGAGCCCGGCGCCAACTCCAATATCGCGTGTCAGCAGATGTTCCCGGACATGGAAAGCGTGCCGTGCGCGAGTTTCGAGGACGCGTTTGAACTCGTGTCCAGCGGCGAAGCGGACCTCGGCATGATTCCAATTGAGAACTCGATTGCCGGCCGGGTGGCGGATATCCATGTCCTCCTGCCCCAGTCCAACCTGCAGATTGTGGGCGAATTCTTCCTGCCCATCCACTTCGACCTGCTGGGCATCCCGGGCAGCACCATCGAAGGGGCCACCGAGGTCCACAGCCACATTCACGCCCTGGGCCAGTGCCGGAAGCTGATCCGCGAGCACGGGCTCAAGCCAGTCATCGCCGGCGATACCGCGGGATCGGCGCGGGAAGTGGCGGAGTGGAATGATTCCCGCAAGCTCTCCCTTGCTCCCCCGCTCGCCGCACAGATCTATGGCCTCGAAGTGCTGGCCTCCCGGGTTGAGGACGATCCCTCCAACACCACCCGCTTTGTGGTCCTGGCCAGGGAAACGGCGCTGCCGGCCCGGGACGAACTGCCCGGACCGGCAGTCACCAGCTTTGTGTTCCGCGTCCGCAACGTCCCGTCAGCGCTGTACAAGGCACTGGGCGGGTTCGCGACGAACGGCGTGAACATGACGCGCCTGGAAAGCTACATGGTGGGCAACGAGTTCGCAGCCACCATGTTTATGGCCGACGTCGAAGGCCACCCCGAGGACCTGCCGCTGAAGCTGGCCCTCGAGGAACTGGACTTCTTCACCACCGAGGTGCGGATCCTCGGCGTCTATGCCGCCGCGGAGTACAGGACGGCTCAGACCGTCAACGGCTGACCCGAGGCCTGGTGCGGCTTCAGCAGGGCGGAGAAGAACTCTCCCATCTCGGCCGTCGCCGTGAGCGGCAGGACATTCGCCACGTACTGGTCCGGGCGGACCACCACCACCACGCCGCCGCGGTCCAGTCCGCGCTGGTCAAAAATGTCGGCAGCGGGATCGGCGGCGTACACCTTCTCGTAGTCCGTCAGCTTGAACGGGCCCACCTGCGGCTTGAAGACGGCGGGAACCTTTCCGATGTCCACGGCTGTGTGCGGCTGCTGGTAAATCACCTTCAGGTCGAACCAGGCGTCCGGATCAGCGTCCGACGGCGTTGCGGCCAGGGGCGAGTCCGGCGAGTTAGCGATCCACTCGGCGAAGTCGGCCACCCCTGAGTGCGCTCCTGCGGGTGCCGCGTCAGCGAAGACGTAGATGCGCCAGCGCCCGTCGGCCGTGGCGTGGTGGCCGAGGTGGAGCGGGTTGGTGTCGCCCACGCGCACCACGGGTGCCGATTTGAAGCGCTTGCCCACCGGGAAGCCCGTGGCCAGCGCCTGGTGCTTGGCGGGGGCCACCAGCATGGACGGCGCGTATTCGGTCATGAAACCGGCCGGGAACTCGGCAGTGCGCACGTAGAAATCCTCGAGGTCCGAGGGGTTTTCGAACTCCTCGGGCTTCTTGGCCATCATGGTGGACCATTCCTTGTCGAAGTCGATGAGGTTCTTCGCCACCACCTGCCGTTCGGCGGAGTAGGTCGACAGCAGGCTCTCCGGACTGCGGCCCTCAAGCACATGCCCGAGCTTCCAGGCGATGTTGAACCCGTCCTGCATGGAGACGTTCATGCCCTGACCTGCTTTGGCGCTGTGCGTGTGGCAGGCGTCGCCGGTGATGAACACCCGCGGGGTGCGCGTGCCGCGCTCCTCCGGCAGGACGTCGTCGAACCTGTCAGTCAGCCGGTGCCCCACCTCATAGACGCTGTGCCACGCCACGTTCCGCACGTCCAGGGTGTAGGGGTGGAGGATCTCGTTGGCCTTCTCAATGATCTGCTCGATGCTGGTGTTCCGCACGGCGTGGTGGGTGGCCGGGTCCACTTCGCCCAGGTCCACGTACATACGGAACAGGTGGCCGCCCTCGCGCGGTATCAGCAGGATGCTGCCCTTCTCGCCCTGGATGGCGCACTTGGTGCGGATGTCGGGGAAGTCGGTGACGGCGAGGGTGTCCATCACTCCCCAGGCGTGGTTGGCCTGGTCCCCGGCAAGGGTGCAGCCGATCGCTGCGCGCACTTTGCTGCGCGCGCCATCGGCACCCACCACGTATTTGGCCCGGACCACGCGTTCCTGTCCCTCGCTGGGACCCGCGGTGTGGAGCAGCGTGACGGTGACGGGGTATTCGCCTTCGTTCGCGACGCTCAGGGACTGGAATTCGTAGCCGTAGTCGGGCTTCAGGCGGGTTGGGGAGTTGGCAGCAAACTCGGCGAAGTAGTCCAGCACCCGGGCCTGGTTGACGATCAGGTGGGGGAATTCGCTGATGCCCATTTCGTCGTCCACTGCCCTGGCAGTCCGGATGATGTTGGCGCGGTTGGCGGGGTCCGGCTTCCAGAACGCCATCTCGGTGATGCGGTAGGCCTCGGCGATGATCCGCTCCGCGAATCCGAAGGCCTGGAAAGTCTCCACGCTGCGCGCCTGGATACCGTCGGCCTGGCCGATGGCGAGCCGTCCGGGGCGGCGTTCGATGATCCGGGTGGTGACGTCGGGGAACATTGAAAGCTGTGCTGCGGCAAGCATTCCCGCCGGACCGGTGCCGACGATCAGGACGTCAACCTCATCCGGGAGTTCATCGGGCCGGTTGAGGCCGACGCCGGCTGCCGGCTGTACCCGCGGGTCTCCGGATACGTAACCGTGGTGGTGAAACTGCACGGGATTCCTCACTTCGTTGTGTGGCTGGGAGCCAAAGGTACATGTTCGATAATAGAATTTGGGTTTCCATATGAGAAAACCAATGCTGTGGAGCAACACTGTACGCCAGGTGTGATGCGGACGACAAGAGCGACAGAATTGGCAGGCACCAAGGGGTTGACAAACACCGGCCCCGAGCGCGAGAGTGATCGTATACGATTTCGTACTTCAGTAGGAGATGCTTTGGAGCAGGTCAACGGGGACACCCTCGCAGCGGCACGGAAGGTGATCGCGGTGCATATCAACTACCCCAGCCGTGCTGCGCAGCGGGGACGCACGCCGGCCCAGCCGTCCTACTTCCTCAAGCCGTCGTCCTCGCTTTCCCTGACCGGGAACGCCGTCGAACGTCCCGCGGGCTGTGAACTGCTGGGCTACGAGGGTGAGATCGCCCTGGTCATCGGCAAGGCGGCCCGCCGGGTTGGGATCGATGACGCGTGGAGCCATGTCGCCGCAGTTACGGCCAGCAATGACCTTGGCGTGTACGACCTGCGCTGGGCGGACAAGGGCTCCAACCTCAGGTCCAAGGGCGGTGACGGTTTCACCCCGGTGGGTCCGGCACTGATCCCGGCCGACGCCGTGGACCCCGCCGGCCTGCGCATCCGCACCTGGCACAACGGGCAGCTGGTCCAGGACGACACCACGGAGGACCTGCTCTTCCCGTTCGCCCGCCTGGTCGCCGACCTGTCCCAGCTGCTCACGCTCAAAGAGGGGGACATCATCCTGACCGGCACCCCCGCCGGGGCGTCCGTTGCCCGGCCGGGAGACGTCCTCGAGGTGGAAGTCTCCACAGGGGAGCTCACCACGGGCCGGTTGGTCACCACTGTTGAGGAAGGCACGACGCCGTTCGCGGACTTTGGTGCCGGACCGAAGGTTGATGACCTGCAGCGGGAGGAGGCGTGGGGTTCACGCGAAGCTGCCGGCCTCCCGGCCGTCGAAGAGACTGAGGCGGGATCCGCCGTCGCGCCTTCCCTCTCCCCCGAGCTGAAGGCAAAGCTGGAGAGCGTGGCCACAGCCACCCTGTCCTCACAGCTGCGCAAGCGCGGCCTTAATAACGTCAGCATCGACGGGCTGCAGTCCACCCGCCCGGACCGCCGAGTGGTGGGCCTGGCCCGGACCCTGCGCTATGTTCCCAACCGCGAGGACCTCTTCAAGACCCACGGCGGCGGGTTCAACGCCCAAAAACGCGCCATCGACTCCGTGAACGAGGGCGAAATCCTCGTCATGGAAGCCCGCGGCGAAAAAGGCACCGGCACCGTGGGCGACATCCTGGCCCTGCGCGCCCAGGTCCGCGGCGCTGCGGCGATCATCACCGACGGCGGTGTCCGCGACTTCACCGCCGTGGCCGGGCTGGACATGCCCACCTATTTCGCCAACCCGCACCCGGCCGTGCTGGGCCGCCGCCACATCCCGTGGGACACGGACATCACCATCGCCTGCGGCGGCGCCACCGTCCAGCCCGGCGACATCATCGTGGCCGATTCCGACGGCATCCTGGTCATCCCGCCGGCCATCGCCGAAGAACTCGTAGATGACTGCATCACCCAGGAGCAGGAAGAAACCTTCATCTTCGAAATGGTCAAGCAAGGCAACAGCGTGGACGGCCTCTACCCGATGAACGCCGAGTGGCAGGCCAAGTACGCGGAATGGAAGGCGGGCAAGGCTGATGACTGAAGCAGTGGCTGAGCTTGCCGCTGCCCCCGGCAGCAAGTCGGAGCAGGCCTACCAGGCCGTGAAGGCACGGATCATCGAGGGGACCTACACTCCCGGGTACCGCCTGGTCCTGGGCAGCATTGCCAAGGACCTGGGATTCAGCGTGGTCCCGGTCCGCGAAGCCATCCGCCGCCTGGAAGCCGAAGGCCTGGTGACGTTCGAACGCAACGTCGGCGCCACCGTGGCCGGGATCGACCCCACAGAATACCTCTACACCATGCAGACCTTGAGCATCGTGGAAGGCGCCGCCACAGCGTTATCCGCCCCGCTCATCGATTCCGTGGCCATTGCCCGGGCCCGCGCCGTGAATGAGGAGATGCGCGAGTGCCTGGAGCATTTTGACCCCGTCCGTTTTACCCGGCTCAACCAGGACTTCCACAGCGTCCTGTTCGAACACTGCCCCAACCCGCACATCCTGGACCTCGTGCACCGCGGCTGGAACCGGCTCGCAGCACTAAGGTCCTCCACGTTCCGTTTCGTCCCCGGCCGCGCACGAGCGTCTGTGGAGGAGCATGAAGCCCTGCTTCAGCTCATCGAAACCGGATCCGACGCCGACTCGATCGAAAAGGCAGCCCGCCTGCACCGTTCCGCCACCCTGGACGCCTACCTCGCCCAAGCATCCCCATCCGAACGCAACGCGGGGTCAGTAAACGCCCAATATTAGGCCCCCGGAGGGCCAAAAGTGACCCCGCGTTGCTCTCAACCACAGTAAGGACTTCAACGATGACGACCTCTGCAGAAACCGCCAAGCACTACGTGCCCCAGGATCTTCCCACCCATATCCAGCACTTCATCAACGGCCAGTTCGTTGACTCCGTGGGCGGCAAGACCTTCGATGTGCTGGATCCGGTGTCCAACCGGAACTACGCCACGGCTGCGGCCGGCCAGAAAGAGGACATCGACCTCGCCGTGGCCGCCGCCCGCGAAGCCTTTGTCAACGGCCCGTGGCCGAAGATGAAGCCCCGCGAGCGCGCCCGGGTCCTGAACAAGATCGCCGATGCCGTCGAGGCCCAGGAGGGCCGGCTCGCCGAACTCGAAACCTTCGACACCGGCCTGCCGATCACCCAGGCCAAGGGCCAAGCCCTCCGCGCGGCGGAGAACTTCCGGTTCTTCGCGGACCTGATCGTGGCCCAGTTCGATGACGCCATGAAGGTCCCCGGTTCCCAGATCAACTACGTCAATCGCAAGCCAATCGGCGTCGCCGGCCTGATCACGCCGTGGAACACCCCGTTCATGCTGGAGTCGTGGAAGCTTGCACCGGCGCTGGCCACGGGCAACACCGTGGTCCTCAAGCCCGCCGAGTTCACCCCGCTCTCCGCCTCACTGTGGGCCACCATTTTCAAGGAAGCAGGCTTGCCCGACGGCGTGTTCAACCTGGTCAACGGTCTGGGTGAGGAGGCCGGCGACGCGCTGGTCAAGCACCCGGACGTCCCGCTGATTTCCTTCACCGGCGAAACCACCACCGGCCAGACGATCTTCCGCAACGCCGCGGCCAACCTCAAGGGCCTATCCATGGAGCTCGGCGGCAAGTCCCCCTGCGTCGTGTTCGCCGACGCCGACCTGGACGCCGCGATCGACTCGGCCCTGTTCGGGGTGTTCTCCCTCAACGGTGAACGCTGCACGGCCGGCTCCCGCATCCTGGTCGAACGCGCCATCTACGACGAGTTCTGCGATAAGTACGCCGCCCGGGCCAAGAACATCGTGGTCGGGGACCCGCACGATCCCAAGACCCAGGTGGGCGCCCTGGTCCACCCCGAGCACTACGAAAAGGTGGCCTCCTACGTGGAGATCGGCAAGTCCGAAGGCCGGCTCCTGGCCGGCGGCGGCCGCCCCGACCACCTCCCCGAAGGCAACTACATCGCACCCACCGTGTTCGCCGACGTCGCCCCCGACGCCCGGATCTTCCAGGAGGAAATCTTCGGCCCCGTCGTGGCGATCACCCCGTTCGAGAACGACGACGAAGCCCTCGCCCTGGCCAACAACACCAAGTACGGCCTCGCCGCCTACATCTGGACCCAGAACCTCACCCGCGCCCATAACTTCTCCCAGAACGTCGAAGCCGGCATGGTGTGGCTGAACAGCCACAACGTCCGCGACCTGCGCACCCCGTTCGGCGGCGTCAAAGCCTCCGGCCTGGGCCACGAAGGCGGCTACCGCTCCATCGACTTCTACACCGACCAGCAGGCCGTCCACATCACCCTCGGTTCCGTGCACACGCCCAAATTCGGCGCATAACAGCGCTTCCAGACCCCTTTCAAAGAAGAGAGACCATCATGACCAACTTCGTCCCCACCCCCACTGTTCCGGCACCGGACATCGTCCGCTGCGCCTACATGGAGATCGTGGTCACCGACCTCGCCAAGTCCCGCGAGTTCTACGTCGACGTCCTCGGCCTGCACGTCACCGAAGAAGACGAGAACGCGATCTACCTGCGCTCCCTCGAGGAATTCATCCACCACAACCTGGTGCTCCGCAAGGGACCCATCGCCGCCGTCGCCGCCTTCGCCTACCGGGTCAAGTCCCCCGCCGAAGTGGATGCCGCCGAGGCCTACTACCGCGAGCTCGGCTGCCGGGTGGAGCGCCGCAAGGAAGGCTTCACCAAGGGCATCGGCGACTCCGTCCGCGTCGAGGACCCGCTGGGATTCCCCTACGAGTTCTTCTACGAGGTTCAGCACGTGGAACGCCTCACCCAGCGCTACGACCTCTACTCCGCCGGGGAACTGGTCCGCCTCGACCACTTCAACCAGGTCACCCCCGACGTCCCCCGCGGCCGCGCCTACCTCGAAGACCTCGGCTTCCGCGTCTCCGAAGACATCAAGGACTCCGACGGCGTCACCTACGCCGCCTGGATGCACCGCAAACAGACCGTCCACGACACCGCGCTCACCGGCGGCAACGGACCCCGCATGCACCACGTCGCCTTCGCCACGCACGAGAAGCACAACATCATCCAGATCTGCGACAAGATGGGCGCGCTGCGCATCAGCGACCGGATCGAACGCGGCCCCGGCCGGCACGGCGTGTCCAACGCGTTCTACCTCTACATCCTGGACCCCGACGGGCACCGCATCGAGATCTACACCCAGGACTACTACACCGGCGACCCCGACAACCCCACCATCACCTGGGACGTCCACGACAACCAGCGCCGCGACTGGTGGGGCAACCCCGTCGTCCCGTCCTGGTACACCGAGGCCTCCCTCGTTTTGGACCTGGACGGCAACCCCCAGCCCGTCATCGAACGCGAGGAAAAGTCCGAAATGGCCGTCACCGTGGGCGCCGACGGCTTCTCCTACACCCGGCCCAGCGAAGCAGCCGGGGCTGAAGGCTTCAAGCTCGGAGCGCAGCTGTAGCCATGCTGGATGCCAAGACGATTGAGGCCATCGCGGATGAGCTGCTGGAAGCCGGCCGTTCCCGGACGCCGGTGCCGCGGTTGACGGCGCGTTACCCGCACATGACGGTGGAGGATTCCTACGCGGTGCAGCAGTTGTGGCGGCGCCGGAATGAGGAAGCCGGCCGGACCCTGGTGGGGCGCAAGATCGGCCTCACGTCCAAGGCCATGCAGGACGCCACCGGCATCACCGAACCGGACTACGGCGCCATCTTCGACGACATGGTCTTCGAAACCGGCTGCTCGGTGGAGTGGGACCAGTACACCCACCCACGGGTGGAGGTGGAACTGGCGTTCGTGCTGAAGGACGGTCTCAAAGGCCCTGGCGTCACCATCTTCGACGTCCTCAAGGCCACCGACTACGTGGTCCCGGCCCTCGAAATCCTGGACTCCAGGATCGAGATGGAGGGCCGGACCATCGTGGACACCATCTCCGACAACGCCGCCATGGGCGCCATGGTAATCGGCGGCCGGCCCGTGAAGCCGGACGCCGTGGACCTCCGCTGGGTTTCCGCGATCCTCTACAAGAACCAGACCGTGGAGGAAACCGGCGTCGCCGCCGGTGTCCTGGACCACCCCGCCAACGGCGTCCACTGGCTCGCGAACAAAATCGCCGCCCACGGCGACTCGCTCAAGGCCGGGGACATCATCCTCGCCGGCTCCTTCACCCGCCCGCTCTGGGTCTACAAGGGCGATACTGTCCACGCCGATTACGGACCTTTGGGGAGTGTCACATGCCGTTTCCAGTAGAAACCACCTTCCGGTCCGCTTTGGCTGAGGCCAAGCGCCCACTGGCCGGGATGTGGGTGTGCTCCGGCAGCCCGCTGGTCGCCGAGCTCTGCGCCGGATCCGGGCTGGACTGGCTGCTGATCGACGCCGAGCACAGCCCCAACGGCCTCGAATCCATCCTCGCCCAGCTCCAGGCAGTCAACGGCTACCCGGTCCAGGTGATGGTCCGGCCGCCGGTCAACGACACCGTGCTGATCAAGCAGTACCTGGACCTCGGCGTACAGAACCTGCTCATCCCCATGGTCAACTCCGTCGACGAGGCCGAGGGAGCTGTGGCAGCCACCCGTTACCCGCCGCAAGGCGTGCGGGGCGTCGGCTCGGCGCTGGCGAGGGCTGCCCGCTGGAACCGGGTGCCGGACTACCTCGCCCGCGCCGGCGAGACGATCAGCGTCACCGTCCAAATCGAGTCGACGGCGGCAGTGGACGCCGTGGCGGACATCCTGAAAGTGGACGGCTTGGACGCCATCTTCATCGGCCCGTCCGACCTCGCCGCCTCCATGGGCCTCCTCGGACAGCAGGAACACCCCGAGGTGCGCGCCGCCGTCGAACACTGCCTCGCCGCAGCGAAAGCCGCCGGGAAACCAGCCGGCGTCAACGCCTTCAACCCCGACACCGCCCACCACTACCTCGACAACGGCGCCAACTTCATCCTCGTCGGCGCCGACGTCGCCCTCCTCGCCCGCGGCTCCGAAGCCCTCGCCAAGCAGTACGTCAAACAGGCCGACGGCGAAGGCCCGGTGGTTGAGCCTGTCGAAACCCGGCGGAGCTACTGACGCCGAGCGGGCCAGGATCGGGTGGCCCTGGGGAGGAACGCGCCCGGTTCGTGTTCCACCCGTGTCAATGCGGATTCGATGGCACCTTTGACCACCACCTCTGCTCCTAGTGTGCTTGCAACGAGTTCCGGGAGCGGAAGGTCGGCATCTGCGGGCAGCAGGCTGCGTGCATGATCGAGGACGGGGTCGATGGCCCGTGAAATGCCGCCGGCGACAACTATGCGCTCAATGTCCAGGAGGCTGGAGAGCACCACCGCAATGCGCGCCAGGCGGGCACCAAGCCGGGCAATGATGTCCGCAGCCAGAGGGTCTCCCTGGAGGGCTGCCTGGAATACATCTTCGGCGTTGATCTCGCCCTCGGGTATGTGCCGCAGAATGGTTTTTCCCTCGTATGACCGGATACGCGAGCGTGCCCACTTCCGCGCAAGTGCGCCAAACCCATCCGCACCCCCTTCATCAGGCACAAATTTGCCCGCGGTGAGCGTGTTCAGGAACCGCATTTCCCCTGCGCCCCCTCGGGGCCCGCGCAGGAGGCGCCCATCGACAATCAGGCCTGCACCGAACCGCTCCCCCGTCAACAACGTTGCCTGGTTGTCTGACGGTTCGTGTGCACGTTCAGCAATAGCGGCGAGGTTGGCGTCATTCTCGACGACGACCCTGCCTCTAAGGTGCGAGGCAAAGTCGGAATTCATCAGATGCCAGAACTCTCCTTCGGGCGACAAACCGTTAGCGTCGATCGGCGCGGGAATGCCCACGACAGTGAGTAAGACGTCGTCAAGGTCGCGTCCGATGTCAAGGAGGGTCAGACGGATCAGCTCACGTGCCTTCGCACCGCGGCCTGCACGGCCCAGCGCGTGCGAGTCAATGCTCTGGCGGCGAGTGCCCAGCTCACGGCCGCGCAGATCCGCAACGATGGTTGTGAAGTACGTTTCCCCTGCGTCAAGCCCAACAACAACACCGGCCGCCTCGCGCAATTGATAGCGGCGGGCCGGCCTGCCCTTGAGTGAGCGGCCGGCGGCCTGGTTGTCTTCCACTTCCTCGAGCCAGCCGGCGCCGACCAGCCCGTCGCACACGCCCAGCACCGTTGCGCGCGTCAGGCCAGTCGCGGCCATGGCCTCTCCGGCTGTGAATACATGCTCCTGGAGAGCAAAACGCACCAATGCATCCGAGTTGATCTGCCGCAACAGCTGCGTTGAGCTCGCCGTGGTCTGATTCATCCCTTGACGATAGCGGCTCTATCCCCCATCCTCGTATAGGACCTAAATATAAGTTCCAAATAAATTCGAGTATGACCGCTTAGGAGCCGATGTTGCCACCTTTGACGTCCAACGGGACGGGAGTCTCCCGGCGCACATTCCTTGCCGCTGCCGGGGGCGCACTGACCGCTTTCGGCTTGGCTGGGTGTGCTCCGGGAGGCACTCGTCCAACCGTCACGTTCCACCAGTCAAAACCGGAAGCCGTGCCGTACTTCCGCGATCTGGCGGCGAAGTTCACCGCCTCGCAAGACCGGTTCCGCGTACTGCACGACATGGCGACAAACCTCTCGGCCAGCTTTGTGCGCAGCAGTCCGCCGGATCTCGGTTGCCTCAACTACAACCTTGAAATGGCCCGCTTCATGGAGCGCGGGGCTCTGGCGGACCTTTCCGATCTTCCGGCGGCAGCTTCCATCCGGGACGACGTCCTCGACCTCACGAACTGGTACCCCACCTACCCCGGCCGGACGAGCGTCATCCCTTACTCGGTCATGGCTGCCTCGGTCATCTACAACCGGCGCATCTTTGAGCAGAACGGACTGGCCGTCCCGAGGACCTGGGACGAACTGATCCAGGTGTGCGAGGCGCTCAAGGCAGCAGGCATCACCCCGATCTATGGCACCTTCCGGGATCCCTGGACCATTGCGCAGGGCCTCTTCGACTACACGGTGGGCGGCATGGTCAACGTGCGCGACTTCTACCAAAAGATGCATGAGATCGGCGACAAGGTGGGACCGGATTCCGAAGTGTCGTTCCAGAAAACGCTGCTCGAGCCGGTGAAGCGCATGGTCCAGCTGAAGTCCTACGTCAACCCCGATGCGTCGAGCCGCGGCTACGGAGACGGCAATACCGCCATGGCCCAGGGCCAGGCAGCCATGTACTTCCAAGGGCCCTGGGCCTTCGGCGAGATCGAAAAAGCCGGCACGGATATCGATCTGGGCACCTTCCCGCTGCCGATGACCGGCAACCCCGCTGACCTGAAAGTCCGCGTAAACATCGACCTTTCGCTGTGGGTTCCGGAAGTCGCCAATGCCCGGGAAGGTGCACGCGCATTCCTTCAGCACCTCATGCAGCCGGAGATCCAGAACTCCTACAACGCCGAATTCCTGGGATTCGGCACCACCAAAGACGCGCCGGCGGTCACCGACCCCCGGATCGTTGAGATGCAGAAGTACTACGACGAGGGCCGGTTCTACATGGGCGCCTCACAGTTCATCCCGAACTCGATCCCGGCGGCCAACTACTTCCAGTCGATCATCGGCGGCGCCGACCCCGAGGGCACGCTGCGCCGGATGGACGCCGACTGGGCGCGCCTGGCTTTCCGCGCGTGACAACCCTTCCGACCTGATGCACGAAACGAGGACCACCATGTCATTGACGACGAAGCCTTCCACCGGAGCGGTGGTGACGGCCCCGCCAGCGACCAGAGCGACACGTGCGCGCAAAAGCCGCGTCGATCCGCTGTACTACTTTTTCCTTTTCCCCTCCCTGGCGATCTTCACGCTCGCCGTCACCCTGCCGGCCGTCCTCGGATTCATCTACAGCTTCACGAATTCCGTTGGCTTCGGCGACTTCGACTTCATCGGCATCCGAAACTTCATCGCGGTGTTCCAGGATGAGGGAGTCCTCAGCGCCTACGGCTTCACGCTTGGTTTTGCTCTCGTGACCGTCATCGTCGTAAACGCTGTCGCCTTCCTTCTGGCTCTGGGGCTTACGTCCCGTGTCCGCTTCCGGACCGCGCTGCGTACGGTATTCGTGATCCCGATGGTCATCTCGGGCATCGTCATCGCGTTCGTCTTCCAATACCTCTTCTCGAACTCGCTGCCCCTCGTGGGCCAAGGCCTGGGCATCGAACCGCTGGCGACGAGCATCCTCGCCAACCCCGACCTCGCGTGGCTGGCGATCGTCTTCGTCGCGGCGTGGCAGTCGATTCCGAGTGCGATGCTGATCTACATCGCAGGGCTCCTTACGGTACCCGCCGAGGTTTACGAGGCAAGCTCCATCGACGGCGCAACGCCCTGGCACAACCTGCGGCACATCACCCTGCCGCTCGTTGCCGGGTATGCCGTGATCAACATGGTTCTCGGTTTCAAGAACTACCTCAACGCCTATGACATCATCGTGGGCCTCACCGACGGCGGCCCCGGCGTGTCCACCCGCAGCGTCGCGATGTCGATCTTCCGCGGCTTCGAAGGCGGCGACTACGCGTACCAGATGGCCAATGCCGTGATCTTCTTCCTCATCAGCATCGTCATCGCACTCATCCAGCTTCGCTTCACCCGTGGCAAAGGAGGGATCGCAGCATGAGCAGCGCACCCAGCACCATCACAGCAGGACCCGCCGCCGGAACCAGCGAAGCGGTCCGCGCCGGCCAGGAGCGCAGCAACTGGCCCGTCACCATCATCCTGATCGTCTGCACGCTTAGCGTGCTCGTCCCCCTGTACGTCACCCTCAGCATGGCGTTCAAGACCACCGGCCAGGCGGTGGACGGCAACGCCTTTTCGCTGCCGAACCCCCTAACCTTCGACAGTTTCGTCCAGGCATGGACGCTCACGAACTTCCCCCGCGGCTTCGCGATCTCGGTGTTTGTGTCCGTCACGGCGGTAGCGGGCGAAATCATCGTGTCGGCGCTGGCAGCCTACGCGATCGTCCGCAACTGGGACCGCCGGCTCTTCCGCTGGTCCTTCTTCTACCTGCTCGCGGCGATGTTCATCCCGTTCCCCGTGGTGGCGCTGCCGCAGATCCAGCTCACCGGCCTCGTGGGACTGGACAACCCGCTGGGCGTGGCAATCCTGCACATCGTGTTTGCCCTGGCGTTCAACACGATGCTCTTTACCGCGTTCCTGCGCTCCATCCCGGTGGAACTGGAGGAAAGCATGCGCATTGACGGCGCCGGGACGTGGCAGGTGTTCTGGAGGCTGATCTTCCCCCTGCTCGGACCCATGAGCGCAACAGTGGGCATCTTCGCATTCATCGCATCCTGGAACGACTTCATGATGCCCTCACTCATCATCTCCGACCCCGAACTGCAGACGATCCCGGTGTTGCAGAAGATGTTCCAGACACAGTTCAGCAACAGCTACAACGTCGCCTTCGCTTCGTACCTGATGGCGATGGCCCCCGCGATCGTCGTCTACCTGTTCACCCAGCGCTGGGTGATGGCCGGCCTGACCCAAGGCGCCGTGAAGTGAGCCCAACCGCGACACCGACCGCAATCAAAGTAAAGGAACCAGTCTTGCCCTCCATCGCCATCCAGGAAACCAGCGACGTGCACGTGAACATGGCCGATCCCAACTGGTGGCGGCAGGCCTCGGTCTACCAGATCTACCCCCGCAGTTTCTCCGACTCCAACGGTGACGGCATCGGTGACATCAACGGCATCACCGCCAAAGTTCCGTACCTGAAATCCCTGGGGATCGACGCCGTCTGGCTGAGCCCGTTCTACCCTTCGGCCCTCGCGGACGGCGGCTATGACGTGGACGACTATTGCAACGTTGACCCACGGCTCGGCACGCTGGAGGACTTCAGCGGCATGGCTTCCGCCCTCCACGCCGTCGGCATCAAGCTGATTGTGGACATCGTGCCCAACCACTCCTCGAACCGTCACGAGTGGTTCCAGGAAGCCCTCGCCTCGCCCAAGGGGTCTCCCGCCCGCGACCGCTACATCTTCAGGGACGGGCTGGGCGAAAACGGCGAGCTGCCGCCGTCGGACTGGGACTCCGTCTTCGGCGGTCCCGCGTGGGAGCGCATCACCGAACCCGACGGCACGGCCGGCCAGTGGTACATGCACATCTTCGCTAAGGAACAGCCCGACTTCAATTGGGACAACACCGAAGTCCGCCAGGACTTCCTGAAGACCCTGCGCTTCTGGTCGGACCTCGGCGTGGACGGCTTCCGCATCGACGTCGCCCATGCCCTGACCAAGAACCTCGAGGAGACCCTGCCCACCAAGGCAGACCTCGAAGCCCAGGGCGAGGCGCTTTACCTTGCCGGCGCACATCCGTACTGGGACCGTGACGAAGTCCACGGGATCTACGCCGAGTGGCGGAAGGTCTTCAACGAATACAACCCGCCGCGCACCGCCGTTGCCGAAGCCTGGGTGCACGCGGACCGCCGTGCCCGTTATGCCAGCCCTGAGGGGCTGGGCCAGGCCTTCAACTTCGACCTGCTGCAGGCAGATTTCGACGGCGCCCAGTTCCGGCAGATCATCACCAAGAACCTCGCCGAGGCTGAGGCCTCCGGTGCGTCCTCCACGTGGGTGTTCTCAAACCACGACGTCGTCCGCCACGCAACACGCTACGGGCTTCCCGTGTCCAAATCTTCGGCCGAGGACGGGATCATGGCCGGCGAGGCCGGCAAGCAATGGCTGCTCGCCGGCGGCAAGCAGGAAGACGTGGACGTCGAACTCGGCCTGCGCCGCGCCCGCGCCGCCTCGCTGTTAATGTTCGCTCTCCCGGGCTCCGCGTACCTGTACCAGGGCGAGGAACTGGGCCTGCAGGAAGTGGGCAGCGAAATTCCCGACGCCGAACGCCAGGACCCGGCCTTCTTCCGCAACAAGGGCGTGGAAGTCGGGCGGGACGGTTGCCGCGTCCCGTTGCCCTGGACAGCGTCGGGCAGTTCCTTCGGATTCGGGACGGGCGGTGCGCACTTACCGCAACCAGACTGGTTCGCCAGCCATTCAGTGGAAGTCCAGGAAGCCCAGGAAGACTCAACGCTGTCCCTATACCGCAGGGCGCTGGCCCTGCGGTCACAATTTCAAACCGCTGAAACGCTGGAATGGCTGGAAACCGGGAGGTCCGACGTCCTGGCCATCCGACGTCCCAACGGCTGGACCTCCGTAACGAACTTTGGCACGGAAGCCTATAAGCTGCCCGCCGGCCAGGTACTGGTTTCCAGTTCGCCACTCGAAGCAGGTTCCCTGCCCCAAGCCACCACTGCCTGGCTCCAGCCGTAGCCGTGATGGGAGCTGAAGCCACCTCCCCGAGCACTGCGTGGCGGCCCGGCTCCTGGGCTCTTGTGCATGCGCGAGTACCATATCCGCATGGAAGCCCTTCACATCGCGCCAGGTGAAGGAGACGCGCTGGGCAGTTTCGGATCCATGTTCGTTCACGGGATGCAGCACATCCAGGGCGGCACTGACCACCAGCTGTTCCTGCTCACCCTTCTGCTGGTGGCTCCGCTGATGGCTTCCGGCCGCCGTTGGGGCGGAGCTGCGCGGGCGAAGGACGCCGTGCGCCGCATCGCAGCAATGACCCTCGCTTTTACGGTAGGACATTCGGTCACCCTGGCTTTAGGAACCCTCGGCGTTCCCGTTCCAACCGGGCCCGTCGAAGCGCTCATCGCGGTCAGCATCCTCGTTGCAGCCGCCCACGCCATCGCGCCTGTTTTCCCCGGCAAGGAGACCTTCGTTGCGGGATTCTTCGGCCTGATCCACGGCCTGGCTTTCTCGAACACCCTCCGCGAATTCGACCTCAGCGGACTCAACCTCGGGCTCTCGCTCCTTGCCTTCAACCTGGGCATTGAAGCCATGCAGCTGGCAGTGGTCGGCCTGGTGCTCCCGCCCCTGATCCTGATTGCCAAGGCAGGGCGCTACACGATTCTGCGCCTGGTCTCGGCGTCGGTCTCGGCCGTCGCCGCCGTGGGTTGGCTCCTGGCCCGGCTTGGGCTGCCAAACACCGTGGGCGACGTGGCCGACCGGTTTGGCCTGGTTTCGCTCCCCGCACTGGTGGTGCTGCTGTGGATTGCTGCCCTCCTCAGCTTTTCGTTCGCCCGGGAACAGGACGGAACCGTCGCCGTCCGGAGGGCTGAATGAGGCTGCCCGGGCGCATCCGTCTTTGACTCTGCCGCCTGTCCCTTACAAGAGCTGTTCCTTCCACGACAAGGGTCCTGCGCATAAAGACAAGCCGTCGGCGCGGCCCGCCAGCCAGACTGGGAGCAACCCGCCGGCCATCCGGCAAGCGCCTGACTACTCGAAGTGGAGTACCCCATGGAAACTTACGATGCCCTTCTGGCGTCCATTTCTCCCGCCTCCGGCACCGGACGGACCATTCTGGATCCGGCCACCGGTGGGGCCGTGGGCGAGGCGCCCATCCACTCCCTCGAAGACCTCGAACAGGCCGTTGCCGACGCCCGGGCAGCCCAGCCCGCGTGGGCTGCGTTGGGCCACGACGCCCGATCCGCCGCGCTCCTGAAAGCAGCCGACGCCGTCGAACGCTCCGCCGAAGAGCTCGCCCGGCTGCTCTCCCGCGAGCAGGGCAAACCCCTCAACGGCCCCAACGCCCGCTTCGAAGTGGGCGCCTGCGCGGCATGGCTGCGCGCCGCGGCCGCCACCGCACTGGAACCGGAAACGCTGGTGGACGACGGCGAAACGTACGCCGAGCTGCACTACAAGCCCATCGGCGTTGTCGGCGCCATCGGCCCGTGGAACTGGCCCATGATGATCACCGTCTGGCAGATCGCACCCGCCCTGCGCATGGGCAACGCCGTGGTCGTCAAGCCCTCCGAGTACACCCCACTGAGCGTCCTGGCACTCATCAAAGTCATCAACGAAGAACTGCCCGAAGGACTCCTCACCGCCATCAACGGAGGACGCGACGCCGGCGCCCGCCTGGCCGAACACCCCGCCATCGGCAAAATCATGTTCACCGGATCCACCGCCACAGGCAAAGCCATCATCAAATCCTCCGCGGACACCGTCAAACGCCTCACCCTCGAACTCGGCGGCAACGACGCCGGCATCGTCCTGCCCGACGCCGACCCCAAAGCCATCGCCGAAGACCTCTTCTGGGGCGCCTTCATCAACACCGGCCAAACCTGCGCCGCACTCAAACGCCTCTACGTCCACACCGACATCTACGACGCCCTCTGCGAAGAACTCACCACCGTCGCCGCAGCCATGCCCATGGGCAACGGCCTGGACGAAAACAACGTCCTGGGCCCCCTGCAGAACAAGACCCAGTACGACATCGTCACCAACCTCGTGGAAGCAGCCAGGGCTTCCGGGGCCCGCATCCTCCTCGGCGGCAACCCCAACACCAGCCAGCCCGGCTACTTCTACCCCACCACCCTGGTAGCGGACATCGACAACAACAACCCGCTCGTGGCAGAGGAACAGTTCGGCCCCGCCCTGCCCATCATCAAATACAGCACCATCGACGAAGCCGTGGAAAAAGCCAACGGACTCGACGTCGGACTCGGCGCCTCCGTCTGGTCCGCCAACCGTGACGCCGCCCGCGAAGTCGCCGCACGCCTCCAGGCCGGCACCGTCTGGATCAACAAGCACGGCGCCGTGGACCCGCGGATCCCCTTCGGCGGGGCCAAACAATCCGGCTACGGCCTCGAGTTCGGCGTCGAAGGCCTCAAGGCCCTCGGCGTCCCCCAGGTCATCAACGGCTGATAGGGCTACCCCATCGCGGGGGCAGCGGCGGTCCGGCCCGAGAGCTGGCGCCGGGCCCAGCGGGCCAGCTTTTTGCCCTTGCCCTTCCACCAGTTGTCCTCGTCCTTGTCGTGGTGCAGCCGGAAAATGATGGCCATGAGCACAAACATGCCCATCACCACATCGATCCAGGAAGCCAGCACCAGGGCAATCAATACGGTCACCCCGTTGGCAATGATGGACGGAACAGCGAGCGTCCGGAAGACGGTGCTGGCCACGTAGCGCCGGTGGGACCGCGGCACGGACAAGGCCCGCACCATGTCGAAGCACACGCATACCACCACCACCGTCTGGCCGAGCGCCAGCAGGATCTGGCCGGGAATCGAGCCGCTGAACGCGGACACTGCTTCCATGCCCGGGCTCATCGGAAAACCCTGGTGCCTTTGCGGCAGGAAACCTGCCCGTGGGTACCAAACATAAAAACCCCCAGAAACTTGGAACCACTGCTGCTGATCCAGCGGCAGTGGTTCCATTCAAGTTTCCGGAGGTAAAAGCGTCACGAGTAGTGGGTACTCGAATTTCGGCCGGCCCTCTTAAAGCGGTACCTATTTGCCGATCGCCCGCGGTCGCCAGAGCACCACGGCCTGGGACCGCGGCCGGGGGCGCTGCCCACGGGCCAGGCTGACCACGTCTCCCGCGGCGCCTGCCGCGAAAATCCGGGAATCGAACGGCTGCGGGCGCCGGCTGAGTTCCTCGGAGAGTTCCGAGACCCGGCGCTGCAGGGCGGCCACCTGGTTTTCGAGTTCCAGGATCCGCTTGATGCCTTCGAGCGAGACGCCTTCCTGGGACAGCCGCTGCACTTCGCGCAGCATGTTGACGTCCCGCTGCGAGTACCGGCGGGACTTGCCGGGCGCGCGGCTGGGCGAAACGATGCCCAGCCGGTCGTACTGGCGGAGCGTCTGGGGGTGCATGTCCGCCAGTTCAGCCGCCACCGATATCACGAAGATCGGCTGGTCCGAGTTTATGTTCGCGGCGTTGATGTCCACGGCTCACCCGCTGCTAAAGCCGGGCCTTGGCGGCCAGGCCCTCTCGGACGTCGGCATCGGATGTGGCTTCGGCGAACGCCTTGACCGCGGCCTCGGCGTCCTTGTTCAGGTTCTTGGGAACCGCGACGTCGATGGTCACCAGCAGGTCGCCGGTCGCCTTCGACGTCTTCACGCCTTTGCCCTTCACCCGCAAGGTACGGCCCGACGGCGTCCCTGCCGGCACTCGGACCCGCACCTTGTCGCCGTCTATAGTGGGCACTTCGATGTCGGCGCCCAAAGCAGCCTCCGGGAAGGTGACCGGAACGTGGATGCGCAGGTTGTCGCCGTCGCGCGTGTAGAACGGGTGCGGCTGGACCGAGACGGTCACCACCAGGTCGCCGTTGCCGGCGGGACCGGGCTGGCCCTTGCCGCGCACCCGGACCTTCTGGCCGTCCTTGATGCCGGCGGGGACGCGGACGTCGATGACGTCGCCGCTGGGCTCGCGCAGGCCGATCGTGGTGCCCTTGATGGATCCTGCAAACGAGATGCTGGTGGACGCCGTCCGGTCTGCGCCTTTCTGCGGGGCGCGCTGGAAGCCCGTCTGGCCAAAGCCGCCGCCGAACAGGTCGGCGAACTCGGGTGGAATGCCGCCGGCGGACGGGTTGAAGCCGCCCGCGTGCCGGCCGGTGTTGCCTGTGAAAAGGCCGCCGAACAGGTCCTCGAACCCGCCGTTCGCGGCACCGGCGCCGCCGGGAGCGAAGCGGGCTCCGCCGCCCATCGCCCGGATAGCGTCGTACTGCTGGCGCTCGTCGGGATCGGAAAGTACGGAGTAAGCCTCGGAGATGTCCTTGAACTTCTTCTCGGAAGCAGTGTTCCCCGAGTTGGTATCAGGGTGATGCTGCCGCGCAAGCTTCCGGTAGGCCTTCTTAATGTCGGCGTCGGAAGCGTCCTTGGCAACACCAAGGATCTTATAAAAGTCCTTGTCCACCCAATCCTGGCTAGCCAATGGCGTTTCCTTTCTCGTACTTCTTAAAGTTGTACCCACGCTCTCCGCGCTGCATGGGCCCCCGCCCCTACGCCGGCTGGCTTTGGATCTGCGATCCCAAGCCAGCCGGCTCCGATAGGCCCGATGCCACTCCCGGGGCCCATACAGCGCTGCGAGCTTGTGGTCATCTCACCTTAGGTGACACGAACGCCGAACGCCGGAGCGGATGAGGGGGCCCGGGAGTGGCTTCGGGCCTGCCGTAGCGTGGCGGCTGCGGTCCGTAGGACCAAAGCCGCCACGCGAAGGGGCGGGGCCCCCTCATCCGCGGAGGCGTGGAGGTGACCCTTACGCCGGGACAGCCACGATGACCTGCGCGGCGCGGAGGACTCGGTCGCCTGACTTGTAGCCGGAGCGGAGTACCTGGCTGACGGTGTCGACTTCCAGGTCCTCGCCGGGCTGCTGGATGAGGGCCTCGTGGATCGTGGGATCGAACTCCACGCCGGTCTCATCGATGCGTACCAGGCCGTACGTCTTCAGCGCGTTCTCCAGCTTGGTGGCGATCGCGGCGAAGGGTCCGTCCGTGAGGTCACCGTGCTGGCGGGCGGCGTCGATATCGTCCAGAACCGGGAGCAGCGAGTTCAGGACGCCGATGACGGCCATCTCCCCTGCCACGGCCCGGTCACGTTCAACGCGCTTGCGGTAGTTGACGTACTCGGCCTGCAGGCGGAGGAGATCGTTCTTCAGCTCGACCGCCTCGGCGCTGCCTGTCCCCGCCGGAACACCCTGGGCCACGGACTCCTCAGCCGGAACCTCGATGCCGTTGAGGATTTCCTCAGCCTGGGCCAGCGCATCGCCGTCGTCCTCGGAGCCTGCGCCGGGGGCAGACTGGCTGCCCTCAGCCTGGCCGCCCTCGGGGTGCCGGGCCTGGCCGGTCACCGGGTCAACCTTGCGGTTGTCCCGGATGACCGGTTCCTGGTGGCCGTTGCCCTGCTGGTCCTGGAGGTGCTCTTCACGCGGTGACGTGTTGTGCTCTTCCTCGTTACCGTGATGCGGCATGGTTACTTCTTCGCTTCGTCTTCGTCGATGATTTCGGCGTCGACGATGTCCTCGTCAGCAGCCTTGTCACCTGCGGCACCACCGGCGGCACCTTCAGCGCCTGCGGAAGCACCGGCACCGTCCGGCGAACCGGCCTGGGCGTAAATGGCCTCGCCCAGCTTGGTCTGCGATGCCTGCAGCTTCTCGAAAGCGGTCTTCACTGCGGCGTCGTCGGTGCCTTCAAGTGCCTTCTTCAGGTCGTCGACGTCGGTCTGAACCTCGGTTTTGACCTCTTCAGGCAGCTTGTCGGCGTTGTCGGCAATCAGCTTGTCCACCGAGTAGGCGAGCTGCTCGGCGGAGTTGCGGGTGTCCGTTGCCTCACGGCGGGCCTTGTCCTCGGCGGCGTGCTCCTCGGCGTCACGGACCATGCGGTCGATGTCTTCCTTGGAGAGCGCGGTGCCGCCGGTGATGGTCATGGACTGTTCCTTGCCGGTGCCCTTGTCCTTCGCGGAGACGTGGACGATGCCGTTGGCGTCGATGTCGAAGGTGACCTCGATCTGCGGGATGCCGCGCGGAGCCGGCGCGATGCCGGTCAGCTCGAACGTGCCCAGCGGCTTGTTGTCGCGGGTGAACTCACGCTCGCCCTGGAAGACCTGGATGGCCACGGACGGCTGGTTGTCGTCAGCGGTGGTGAAGGTCTCGGACCGCTTGGTGGGGATGGCGGTGTTGCGCTCGATCAGGTGCGTCATCACGCCACCCTTGGTTTCGATGCCGAGGGACAGCGGGGTGACGTCGATCAGCAGGACGTCCTTGCGCTCACCCTTCAGCACACCGGCCTGGAGGGCTGCGCCAACGGCCACAACCTCATCCGGGTTCACACCCTTGTTCGGCTCCTTGCCACCGGCCAGTTCCTTTACCAGGTCGTACACGGCGGGCATACGGGTGGAACCACCAACGAGCACGATGTGGTTGATGTCGGAGAGCTTGATGCCGGCTTCCTTGATCACATCGTGGAACGGCTTCTTGGTGCGCTCCAGCAGGTCCTTGGTGAGGTCCTGGAACTTGGCGCGGGTCAGCTGCTCGTCCAGGTGGACCGGGCCGTCGGGGGTGACGGAGAGGTACTGGAGCGAGACGTTGGTGCTGGTGGAGGAGGAGAGTTCCTTCTTGGCCTGCTCGGCTGCTTCGCGGAGGCGCTGCAGGGCGATCTTGTCCTTGGACAGGTCGATGCCCTTGACCTTGAGCTGGTTCAGCAGGTAGTCAACAACGCGCTGGTCCCAGTCGTCGCCGCCCAGGCGGTTGTCACCGGCGGTGGCGCGGACCTGGATGGTGGAGAAGTTGTCTTCGTCCTTGCCGACTTCCAGCAGGGAGACGTCGAAGGTGCCGCCGCCGAGGTCGAAGACCAGGATGAGTTCGTCTTCCTTGCCCTTGTCCAGGCCGTAGGCGAGCGCTGCGGCGGTGGGCTCGTTGACGATGCGCAGGACGTTGAGGCCCGCGATTTCGCCGGCTTCCTTGGTGGCCTGGCGCTCGGCGTCGTTGAAGTACGCGGGGACGGTGATGACGGCGTCGGTGACCTTTTCACCCAGGTAGGACTCGGCGTCGTTCTTCAGCTTCATGAGGATACGCGCGGAGATTTCCTGCGGGGTGTACTTCTTGCCGTCGATGTCCACCTTCCAGTCAGTGCCCATGTGGCGCTTGACCGAAGCGATGGTGCGGTCGATGTTGTTGACGGCCTGGCGCTTGGCGATCTCGCCGACCAGCACCTCACCGGACTTGGAGAATGCAACGACGGACGGCGTGGTGCGGCCACCCTCGGCGTTGGCAATTACGGTGGGCTCGCCACCTTCGAGAACGGAGACGACGGAGTTGGTGGTTCCGAGGTCGATACCTACTGCACGTGACATGTGTTGCTTCCTTCTTTCCTTGGAAACTTGCTGGCGCCCCAATGATTGAGCGTTCTGCACTCAACTTTACTCAGGGCGCCGACGATGTCAATCCAAGTTGAGTGCAGTACGCTCAACTTTGCTTTTGGAAGAAGATGGGAAGGCGGTCATTGCCTTGAAATTCCGGGGTTAATGGCCGACGGCGGTCCTCCGTTCGCTCTTGGAGAACCGCCGTCGCCGGTGCTTGAGTGGTGATCGCCTGCTGCAGCTATCTATCGTTGTCGGTGTGGCCGTGCAGGGGGCCACGCTCCTCGGTGGTGGTGTTCACCTGCCCGTCGGTGAGCCGCTCGCGGACGGCGTCCGCTTCGTGTGCATTACCGGCGGTACCGTAGTCCCCGTCCGGGTATTCGGCATCGTCGAGGTTCCCGGCAGGCTCGCCCACAGTTCCCGCATCGCCGTAGTCGCCGTCCACGTACTGCCCGCCCTCACCTTCAAGTCCGGGGGCTGTGCTTCCCCTGCGGACCTCCTCGCCGGGGGTTTCCGGGTTCTCAGTCATGGTGCATCTCTCCTTTGAGTTCCGCGTCCATGCGGGCGCACTTGCAGTCTAATCAGCGCGAACTTCCGCCAACAGGGGCCGGCTTCCCTCACTTACTGGCAGGGCACGCTTCACCCAGGCGCGACGCCGGGGGCGGGACTACCGGCGGCCGGCACCTTCAAGGTCAGTCTCGGGGCTGCCACTGGAGTCACGCTGCACTGCTGCGTCCAGTTCCGGCCGGCCCAGCTTGCCCGGCCACCAGATCCGCGGACCGATGTCGTAAGCCAGGGCGGGCACCAGCAGCGAGCGTACCAGGACGGTGTCCAGCAGCACCCCGAAGGCCACGATGAAGGCGAGCTGCACCAGGAACATGATCGGGATGACGCCGAGTGCGGCGAACGTGGCCGCCAGGACAACTCCGGCCGATGTGATGACGCCGCCGGTCACGCCAAGCCCGCGGAGGATGCCGGGCCGGGTGCCGTGCTTCAGGGATTCCTCGCGGACCCGGCTCATCAGGAAGATGTTGTAGTCCACGCCGAGCGCCACCAGGAACACAAAGCCGAACAGCGGGACAGTGGCATCCGCACCCGGGAAGCCGAAGATGTTGTTGAAGACGTAAGCGGAGACGCCCATGGCCGCTGCGTAGGACAGCACCACCGAGAGCACCAGCAGCACCGGCGCCACTACGGAGCGCAGCAGCAGCATCAGGATAAAGAGGATCACGATCAGGACCACCGGGATGATGATCACCAGGTCACGCTGGGCGGTGGTGTTGGTATCAAGTGCCGTCGCCGTCACGCCGCCCACGAGCGCATCCGGATCGACGGTCTTCACCTCAGCGCGGAGAGCCTTGACGGTCTCTTCAGCTTCCAGTGAATCCGCCGCGTTGTTCAGCGTGGCGCTGATCAGCACCTTTCCGTCGCGGACGTCCGGCGCGCTGGGAGCTCCCGGGGCTCCAGTGATGGGCACCGAACCGTCGGCCAGCAGATAAGCCTCGCCCACGCCGTCGGCCGCCTTCACTGCGTCCAGCACCTCCTGCGCCTTCCCCTGGTCCGCCACCACGACGGCGGGGCTGCCGCTGCCGGCGTCGAAATGCCGCGCCAGCGCGTCCTGGCCGTCCACGGCGTTGGACGCTGTGAGGATAACGTCCGTCTGCGGGACGCCGTTGGCCTTCAGCTGGAGCAGGCCGCCCGCTGCAACCACCAGCAGCAGGACCGAGGCCACCCAGACAGTCCGGGGCCGGCGGGACACCAGCGAGCCGGTGGCACGCCACAACCCCTTCTGGCCCTCCAGCCCGGTGACAAGCTCGGGCTCACGCTGGTCCGCCGGGACGAGCTTGGGCCGGAACGGCCAGAACGCGGCGCGGCCCAGGAGCGCCATCAGTGCGGGAAGCAGGGTGAGGGCGGCGAAGAGCGAGCAGAGGATGCCGGCCGCGGCCACGGGCCCCAGCGCTTTGTTGGAGTTCAGGTCGGAGAAGAGCAGGCAAAGGAGCGCGATGATCACGGTGGCGCCGGAGGCAAGGATGGGCTCGAAGGAGGCCTTCCACGCTGTCAGCACAGCGGCGGTGCGGTTGGTGGTGTGGGTCAGGGCTTCCCGGAACCTCGCCACAAACAGCAGGGCGTAGTCCGTGGCGGCACCGATCACCAGTATTGACAGGATTCCCTGGCTCTGCCCGTTGAGCTGGATCCACCCGGCCTTGGCCATACCGAAAACCAGCAGGATGGCCGCGCACAAGGCGAAGACAGAGGTCAGCAGCACCACGATGGGCAGCAGTAGCGAGCGGTACACCACCAGCAGGATCACAAACACGGCGCCGAGCGCCACCAGCAGGAGGATGCCGTCGATGCCGGCGAATGCCGCGGTGAGGTCAGCTGCCAGTCCTGCGGGACCGGTGACGTAGGTTTTGATGTCCTCCGGAGCTGATTCGGTGACCGTGTCCCGCAGTTCCCGGACAACCTCCTTCACCTCTTTGGAAGAGTCGATCGGGACGATGAACTGCACGGCCTTGCCGTCCTCCGACGGGATGGGCCCGATCACCGCGCTGCCCGCACCCAGCCCCTCGAGTTCCGTCCTCAGGCTGGCAAATTCGCCGAGCTGGGCAGGCGTCAGGGCTTCGTCGCTTTCCAGGACGATGACGCCGGGCACCTCATCCGAATCCCGGAATTTTGATTGCCAGTCCTGGGCTGCCGTGGCCTCGGCGCTGGCAGGCAGGAACGATGCCTGGTCGTTGGACGAGACCTCGTCCAGGCGGCCGAACGTGGGTCCGCCGACGCCTGCGAGCGCCAGCCAGGTCAGGACGAGGATGACGGGGACCAGCCAGCGCAGCCAGAATGGCACGCGCTCTTTGGCCTTGGAATGGGATTTCATGATGCCTTCCGGACAGCGACGGGAGTAGGATTGATTCCATAATAGAGTATCTCCACCATAGAGATAAGTGCTGGGCTAGCTTTTTTTCCTTGCCAGATGCGGAGGGCTATGGGTGGCTGAAGTAGTATCCGTCAGTACGGCCGGACGCTGCAGGTGCTTCGCCCGGTTATAACTCATGCGGCAGGAATCTGGAGGTGGACGTGGCTGGCAACAGGACTCCCGCGCCCGAACCTCCCCAGGGCCGGCCCGTCCCGGGCGCACCGCTTCAGGGACCGCTCCCAGTCGGTGGCCCGCACCCGCTGATCCGGCTTCTCCAGGAGTTCACGCTCGAAGCCAACCGTTATGTGGACGCGGCGGGCGGCCGGAAGGACATGCACCGGACGGATCTGAATGCGCTGGCTGTCATCATGCGCCACACAGCAAACGGGGGCACCGTTACGCCAGGGTTGCTGCGGAAGGAGCTGAACCTCAGCTCTCCGGCCACCACCGCGCTGATTGACCGGTTGGACAGCTCCGGACATGTGGTCCGGGAGCGGGACAGCTCGGACCGCCGGCAGGTCCACCTCCGGATGACGCCAAAGGCCTTTGAGGAAGGCGGGGCCATCTTCGCCCCGCTCTCCCGCCGGATGGGCAGTGCCATGGCTGACTTCTCCCCGGAGGAACTCGAAACTGTGACCCGCTTTATGGCTGCGATGGTGGAAGCCACGGTGGCGGCCAGGGAAGAACCTAGCGCCCCACCCAGCTGACTGGCACTTAGCATCCCCAAACAGGCTTTTTGCGACGTCAAATGCCACCCGGTTGGGGGTAGCGTTTGGTTATGAGTGCGCAGCAGCCCGAAGACGACGTTTACACGCACGGCCACCACGAGTCAGTGGTCCGCGCCCATGCCGCCAGGACCGCGGAGAATTCGGCCGCGTTTGTCCTGCCGCACCTTACGCCCGGAACGGACCTGCTCGACGTCGGCTGCGGCCCGGGCAGCATCACCTGCGATTTCGCGGGGCTGGTAAGCCCCGGCAAGGTCATCGGCCTGGACCGCTCGCCGGACATTATTGCCCAGGCCAAGGCCCTCGCCGTCGAGCGCGAGGTAGTGAACGTGGAGTTCGTTGCCGGCGATATCTATGACCTGCCCTTCGAGGACGAGTCCTTCGACGTGGTGCACGCCCACCAGGTCCTGCAGCACCTGACTGATCCGGTGGAGGCGTTGCGGGAGATGCGCCGGGTGGCAAAGCCCGGGGGGATTGTCGCCGTTCGCGACGCCGACTTCCACGGCATGAGCTGGTACCCCGCCATCCCAGAGCTGGATGAGTGGATGGAGCTTTACCAGCGCATCGCGCGCAGGAACGGAGCAGAGCCCGACGCCGGTCGGCGGCTGGTGAGCTGGGCACAGTCCGCGGGCTTCACCGACGTCGCGCCCACCAGCAGCAACTGGCTTTACGCCACGGGCCAGCAGCGCCGCTGGCAGGCGCGAGTCTGGGGCGAGCGGGTGCTCCATTCCGCCTTCGCAGAGCAGGCACTCGAGTACGGCTTCGCCAATCCCGCGGACCTGGCCAGGATCTCGGCCGGCTGGCACCGTTGGGGATCAACAGACGACGGCTGGTTCCTGATCCCCAACGGCGAGGTTATCGCCCGGGCTTAAGCCACCGCAGGCGGAGCTCGGGTTTTCCACATAGGCGCTTTCCTGGCTGCCAGGCTGCCATGCGGCCAAACATCGTCGGCCCATGGACAACTACGGCGACAACGAATACTGGGCGGAGCCTTCGAGGAGATGGGAACCATGGAATGACGCGGCTTCTCCTCGATACCAATGTTCTCCTGTGGGCAGTCGCCGAACCGAAGCGGGTCTCAAGCAAGGCCCGGAGCGCGATCACCAAACTGGAGAACCAGGTGTACGTTTCGCCGATGACGGCCTACGAGCTTTTATACAAGCATCACCAGGGAAAGCTGCCGTCAGGGGCGGCTCTCATCACCAGCTTTGCACGGCAGGTCGCCCACCTTTACGCTTCAGAACTTGAAATCTCGTCCCCACACACCTTGGCGGCGGGACAACTGGACTGGGACCACAAGGATCCCTTTGACCGGATGCTCGCAGCCCAGGCCATGGTGGAGGGGCTTACCCTAGTTACCGCGGATGAAAACCTCCAGGCTTTCGGGCCTGTGGCAACCCTCTGGTAATTGCTGGCACTAAGCTTGGCTGGTGCAATTTTCCCTTTGGCTCGCCCTGGCGGGTGCCGGCGTCCTGATCAGCTTCACACCCGGCGCCGGAGCCATCAACACGATGAGCAACTCGTTGAATGCCGGGTTCCGGCGCTCCATGTGGGGAATCCTCGGCCAGCAGGCAGCCCTGGTAATCCATGTGGTGATCGTGGCCCTTGGGGTTGGGGTCCTGGTGGCAAGCTCTCCCATCGCCTTCAACGTCATCCGCTACTCCGGCGCGGCCTACCTGGTCTATCTGGGCGTCAGGCAGTTCCTCGCCAAGCCGGACCTCGAGCAGGAGAAGATTGCAGGGCTCCGGAACGAGCCCGCCTGGTCAATCTTCCGGCGCGGATTCTGGGTAAACCTGCTGAACCCCAAGGCGATCATTTTCTTCCTCGCCTTTATGCCCCAGTTCATCCGGCCCGAGCAACCCCTCCTGGCGCAGTATGCAGTCCTGACGGCGACGATCGTTGCCATCGACATCCTGGTGATGTGGTTCTTCTTCGCGGCGGCCGCCAGATCATTCGAGAGGTTCACCCACAGCGCCCGCGGCCAGCTGGTCCTCAACCGGTCCTTCGGCGCGCTGTTTGTGGCAGTGGGAATCCTGCTGGCCCTGCTTCACTAACCTTTCACTGAGCTGCCCCCTGCAACGGGGCGGGGAAATGACGAATAAGCACAGCTTCTTTACAAAACAGTCAACCTTTATGAACCGATGGCTAGCCAAAGGGCCTGTTAGCGCTCATGCTTGGGTCTATGAACTCAACGTCGAGCCCATACCGTGTTATTGCCGTCTGCACCGGAAACATCTGCCGTTCCCCCATGGCTGAGCTGATGCTTGCCGCTGAGCTGGAACGCGAAGGGCTGGACGGCCTGGTATCCGTTGATTCGGCAGGCACTACCGGCTACGAGGCCGGCAGGCCCATAGATCCGCGGGCCGCACGGCGCCTGGGGACCACCCAACTCGCGTGGGACAAACATATTGCCCGCGAGTGGCAGCACTCCTGGTTCCGGGAACGCGACCTGATCCTTGCCCTGGACATTGACCACCACGCCTGGCTAAGCGAGTCCGCTCCAGACCAGGAATCGCGGAACAAGATCCGTATGCTGCGCAGCTTTGATCCGCGACTGGCGGACAAGGACCTGCTGGACCAAGGGATTGAGGATCCCTGGTACGGCGGGCAATCCGACTTCGACATCGTCTGGCACCAGGTCCATAACGCCCTGCCCGGACTGGTGGAATACATCAAAGGGGCCGTCCTGAAAAACGCGCAGCTCCAGCGGCAGTACTGACAGGAAAAAGCACCAACCGCAACAGCCTCCGCGGGCAAGGGAACGAACCGCAGTGGTACTCAAAACTGGACTTCACTTGTAGTTGAGAATGATTCTCAAATAGTATCGGCGGCATGAACCTTATTGTCGTCAGTTCCCTCGATGCACTCTGCCGGCAGCAGGCGTGCGAAGACCTCGCGGCAGCCCGTCCCGGCAGCCTGGTGGTCCTTCACGACCTCCTGGAGACCGGCCTCGTGATCCGCCGGGTGTTCAGCGGCCGCACCCTCCTTGAACGCGAAGAGACCATGCTGGAGCACGGGTGCCTGAGCTGCGCGGTACGGCTGGACCTGGTGCCCAGCATCGAGCGGCTGATCAATAACGCCGTGGGGCCGATCATCATCGGCCTTCCCCCCGCCGTGCCCGCATCAGCGGCGGTGTCCGCAGTACGGCGTACCCTGTCCCGCCCGGCCGCCGTGGATTCTGTGGTCCTCGCCTGCTCTCCCGACGCCCTGGAGGACCACATCCGGGATGCGCACACCCTCTTTGAATCAGGTTTCACCCCGCTGCCTGAAGACGAACGGACCCCGGGTGAATTCCTGCTGGGTGAACTCGCCTTCGCGGATACCGTACTCCTCGCCGAGCCGGACATCGTTCCGCCGGATCCGTTGGGCCGCGAGCGCGGCCTGCACCTGATCCGTGAACTCGCCCCGCATGCTGAGGTGGCGCCTGACGCGGCGGCTGTCTGTGCAGGACTGCACCGCTACATGGATGCGTTGGCCAGGACGGCACCCGGAAACGCGTTTGCGCCCATCCCGTCCCCCGGCACATCAGCCTCGCCGTTTGCCACCGTGTTCCACAGGGTGGAGCGGCCCCTGCACCCCGGGAGGTTCCGGCAGGTGCTGGCAACACTTGCAGAAGGGTGCTGCGTCCTGCGCGGCCAGCTGTGGATGGCCTCCGCACCCGCATGCCGGATAGCAATCGAGGGCATCGGCCCCCGAGTGTGGCTGGAAAACCTGGGGCCATGGCCTGAGGACACTCCCGCGAGCAGCGTGCCACTGGCGGGCCACGGCCCGGCCGCGACAATCATCGCCGCGACGGGTGAGGGCCTGGACGCCGCGGAGTTCGAGCGCTTGCTCGTCTCCTGCCAGCTCACGGACGAGGAACTTGCTGCCGGCGGCAAGGGACTTCACGATCCGTTCGGACTGTTTCCGCTTGCTGAAAGCACGGCCCCAGAGGGCTCAGCCGGCTAGCGAACGCCCGGCTACCAATCCAGCAGCACCCCAACAAAAGGAGCACATCATGAAGGTCAGGAACTCACTCCGCGCACTGAAGAAAATCCCGGGCGCCCAGATTGTCCGGCGTCGCGGAAAGACGTTCGTCATCAACAAAAAGAACCCCCGGATGAAAGCCCGGCAGGGATAACGGTACGCTCTAATCCATGAGCCCAGCCCCCGTCATCATTGCCATCGACGGGCGCTCGGGCGCAGGGAAGACCACACTCGCCGTCGAACTGGCGGCACGGCTGCGTGCCCACCACAAGGTTTCACTGTTCCACCTCGAAGACATCTACCCAGGCTGGAACGGGCTGTTGGCGGGCATCGACCGCTACGTCGCCACGGTTCTGGAACCCCTGAGCCGTGGCGACGCCGCCACCTGGACCAGCTGGGACTGGGAGAGACATTACGACGGCGAACCCCGGGTCACGCTGCCCGCCGAAATTGTGATCGTGGAGGGCGTGGGCGCGGCCGCCGCCGCGGCGCGGCCCCTGCTCAGTGCCGTCATCTGGGCGGACTCACCTGATGCCATCCGCCGGTCCCGCGCCCTGGACCGTGACGGCGGAACGTACGAACCCTACTGGGACCAGTGGGCGGCGCAGGAGGAGGAGTGGCTTGGCGCCGACGACGTCCCGCAGCATGCAGACGTGCGCGTGCTGAACCGCGCCGACGGTTCCGCACCAACCGACGTGCTGCAGCTTCTCCCCTACCTGCCCGCACTGGCTCCCGCGCTGGCCCCCGAACTTTCTGCCCGACGCGCCCTCAGCCTCCACGCCGAACCCGTGGACGACCGCCCGGATGCCGCCGCCTTGTTCCGTTCCCTTTATGGCGCCTCGGCGAATGCTGTCTGGCTGGATTCTTCCAACGCAGACGCTTCCGGTGCAGACTTTTCCGGCGGTGTCCCTGCGGGAGAGGGCTCTCCCCGGGAGGAACAGGTTGGCTCCGCGGCCGCTGAGCGCAGCCGCTTCAGCATCATGGCGGACGACGGCGGCCTGCTGGGCCAGTCCCTGACCCACCGTTCCGGCACCAGCAGCATCCAGGCAGGCTGCGCCTCGGCCACAATGGAAGGCCCTTTCTTCCGCTGGCTGGACACCGTGTGGGGCGACGCGGCCGTCGAAACCCCGGTCGGCTACCCCGGTGAATTCACGCTGGGCTGGCTCGGCTGCCTGGGGTACGAACTCAAACGGGAAACCGGCGGCACCGATCACTCCGCCCCCACCCCTGACGCCGCCCTGGTCTTCGCCGGCAGGGCTGTGGTCCTGGACCACGCGGAAGGCACCGCCTGGTTGCTGGCCCTGGATGCACCCGATTGCCACGAATGGCTTGATGAAGCACGCGCAGCAGTCGAAAAAGCCTGCGATCCGGTCATACAGTCGCGCGGCCCCGCCAACGCCGGCGGCAGCACCGGCGTCGTACTTCCCCAGGCGCCCGCCTTCAAGAGCCGGGACACGGGTGCGGCGTACCGGGAGAAAATCGCTGCCGCCCAAAACGAAATCGCAGAAGGAAACACCTACGAGGTGTGCCTGACCACCATGCTGTCAGCCCGGATCCCGGCGGACGCGCTGGACCCCTGGCAGACCTATCTGGCCTTGCGCCGCAAGAACCCGGCGCCCTTTGCCAGCTACCTGCGGTTCGGCAGCCTGGCCGTGGCCAGCACCTCGCCCGAGCGCTTCCTGAAGATCGCCTCCGACGGCGGCATGCGCGCCGAGCCCATCAAAGGCACCCGCCGCCGTGCCTCCGATCCGGCCGCGGACGCCGCGCTGCGCAGCGATCTTGAGACATCCCTGAAGGACCGCGCCGAGAACATCATGATTGTGGACCTGCTGCGGAACGACCTCAGCCACTTCGCGGTCCCCGGCTCCGTGACTGTCAGCAGGCTCTGCGCCATCGAAAGCTACGCCACCGTCCACCAGATGGTGAGCACCATCGACGCGCAACTGCAGCGCGGATCGTCCCGGGCCGAAGCGGTGGCAGCGTGTTTTCCCGCCGGCTCCATGACCGGTGCGCCGAAAATCAGCACCATGGCCATCCTGGACCGGCTGGAAGGCGGCGGCCGCGGGCTCTATTCAGGGGCCATCGGCTACTTCTCGTTGAACGGGGCGACCGACCTCGCCGTCGCCATCCGGACGCTGGTGATCAGTGCCGGAGGCGACGGGACGGCGGAACTGACACTCGGCGTCGGCGGCGCCATCACGGCCGACTCGGTGCCGGACGAGGAGTACGAGGAAATCCGCACCAAGGCGTTCGGGGTCCTCTCGACGCTGGGCGCGGAGTTCCCGGGCGCCTGAAACCCTTGGAGTTTTTGTCCGGATATGCAGGCTTGGATACCTGGGAAGTCGGCATCTGTGGACAAAAACTCCCTACTGGACCGTCGCCGTCAGCCGCGCCACGTTGTCCACGTACCGGGCGGCGAGAGGCCGGTTGAGCCAATCCGCGAGCCTGAGTTCGTGGGAGATGTCCCGGTACGTGTCCTCCACAGCACGCATTTTGGCCACGATCTCTTCGCCGAGCAGCATCACGGACGCCTCCAGGTTGAGCGAGAACGAGCGCATGTCCATGTTGCTCGAGCCGAGAACGGCCACCTCGTCGTCAATGGTGAAGTGCTTCGCGTGCAGCACAAACGGGGCCTTGTAGAGGTAGATCCGGACACCGGCCTCCAGCAGGGCCTCATAATACGAACGCTGGGCGTGATGGACCAGGAACTGGTCGCCCTTCTCCGAGACGAACAGTTCCACGTCCACGCCCCGCTGGGCTGCAGTGGTGATGGCGTACAGCAGGGAATCGTCGGGCACGAAGTACGGGCTGCAGATGGAAATCCGGTGCTGGGCCGAATAGATGAGTGTGTTGAACAGCCGCAGGTTGTTCTCGGTGATGAAGCCGGGGCCGCTGGGCACCACCTGCGCCGTGACGTTGCCCGGGTGCGGGTTGGAGGGGAGCTGCAGCTGGTGTTCCAGGGACTCGTCGGTTTCGCTCAGCCAGTCAGTGGCAAAAACAACGTTCAGGGTGGTGACGATGGGCCCGCGCAGGCAGGCCATCAGCTCCACCCATTCGCGGCCGGCCTTCCGGTGGCGGGGGTTGTTGTAGGAGGGCTCGATCAGGTTCTGTGAGCCGGTGAACGCGATTTCGCCGTCGATCACCATGATCTTGCGGTGGTTGCGCAGGTCCGGCCGGCGCCACTGGCCGTGGATGGGCAGGAGCGGGAGCATGCGCTTCCACTGGATCTTGCCGGCCCGAAGCCGCTTGAGCAGGTTCCGGTAGCCCTTCACGCGGAGGGTGCCGATGTGGTCGAACAGCACCCGGACTTCAACGCCGCGTTCGGCGGCTTCCTCCAGGGCTGTCATCAGCTCGTCGGTGATGTGGTCCGTGCTCATGATGTAGAACTCGGCATTGACGAACTTTTTCGCCTTCCGCACGGCCTTGGTCATCTCAAGGATCGAGTCCGGGTAGCCCGGGATCAGGTCCACCGAGTTGCCGTCCACCATCGGGAGCGAGCCCAGCCGCCGGTTCAGCTCCGCCGCGGAGCGCACCCATTCCGGGCCGGGATAGTCACTCTCGACGTCGGCGAGCGAGGAAATTCCCGCCCGCACCCTTTCATTGACCTGTTGCTGCTGCTGCCGGCGGCGGCTGGACAGCTTGAAGTTGCCGAACAGCAGGAACAGGATGATGCCCACGAAAGGCACAAAAAAGATGCCCAGCAGCCAGGCCATGGCGGTAGTGGGCCGCCGGTTGCCCGGAATGATGCCCACGGCGAGCACCCTGATTATCAGGTCAGCGACACCCAGCAGCACCACCACCCATGTCGGCGCGGTACCGGCAAGCGAAAATGGCCACAACACGTGAATAACCCCCGGAGGACGGCTCCGGCGGACGGGTTCCGGCCGGGGCACTCCGCCCAGCTTATCCATGGGGGCCGCACTAAGCTGGACCCATGACCTCTCCAGCCAACGTGGTTCTCGTCTTCCTCGATCCTGCTTTCCCCGATGGACGGCCGGCCGATGCGTCCCAGCCCCAGCTGCTGGTGACGGATCAGGGCGCCACCCGGGGCGACGGAATCTTTGAGACCATGCTGGCCGTGGGCGGCACGGTACGGAAGATCCAGGCGCATCTGGATCGCCTTGCCGGCTCCGCGGAGGCCTTGGATCTGGCCATCCCCGGCGAGGAGGAGTGGCGCCGCGCCATCGCCGCAGCCGTGTCCGCGCACCGGTCGCAGCACCCGCCGGCGTCCGCCACTGACGACGAACTGGTGGTGAAGCTTGTGGTGACCCGCGGCGTTGAGGGCGCTTCCACACCAACCTCCTGGGTCCAGGCGTCCCCTGCAGGAGCAGCGGGCCGCCGCCAGCGCGAGACCGGCATCGACGTCATCCTGCTGGACCGTGGCTACGACAGCGATGTTGCCGACCGCGCCCCGTGGCTGCTGCTTGGCGCGAAAACCCTCTCCTACGCCGTCAACATGGCTGCGTTGCGCCATGCCCGCAAGCAGGGCGCCGACGACGTCATCTTTACTTCCTCCGACGGGCGGGTCCTTGAGGGCCCCACGTCAACTGTGCTGATGGCGCACGTGGAAACGTCCGACGGCGGCACGTCGGTTAAGCGCCTCATCACGCCCCAGCTGGACAGCGGCATCCTCCCCGGCACCTCCCAGGGCGCGTTGTTCGCCGCGGCGAAGGCTGCGGGCTGGGAGTTGGGCTACGGCCCACTGGAGCCGCAGGACCTGCTGGACGCAGACGCCGTCTGGCTGATTTCGAGCGTGCGGATGCTTGCGCCGGTCAACCGGATCGACGGCAAAGAGATTGGCACGCCGTCCATAAAGAAAGAGCTGACCGCCGAACTGAACGAGCTGTTCGCCGGCATTCAGTAAGGGCAGATTGGGGCAGAACACTGTTTCCGGGCGAAACTTGGCCCTAGGGTATGGTTCATGACCTCACACGCGGAGCCTGCCGGGAACCTGACCTTTGACGAATGTTGGGAACTGCTTGAAGGTGACACTCTGGGCCGGCTCGGCCTGGTTGTGGACGGGCACCCCGAGATCTTCCCGATCAATTACGTGGTGCACCGCCGGAGCATTGTGTTCCGGACCTCCGGCGTGACCAAGCTGTGGAATGCCAAGGAGGAACGGCCGGCTGCCCTCGAGATCGACGGTTACGACTCCCATACCGAAGAGGCATGGAGTGTGGTGGTGCGCGGGGACACTGCCATCGTCGAGGACCAGGCTGACAAGGACGCCGTGGACAGCTTGGGACTGGAGCCGTGGCAGCCCGGCGAGAAAGCCCACTACATCAGGCTGACTGCCCGGGCCCTGACGGGCCGCCGCTTCAAGGTGGCCACACCGGACATCTGGAACACCCGCCTTACCGACCGGCGGCGCGCGTCCTTTGAATAACGCGCGGTTTGTATAACGCGCCCTTGGAACACGAACCCTGGTAACCCGGCCGTTTCGCAGCGCTCCCGGTTCGCCCTAAGCGGACGGGCGGGCAGGCTTCTTGGAGAGCTGGCTTTCCAGCCCGCCAAGCAGGATGGTCAATCCTTGGTCCAGCTCTGCTTCGCCGTCGTACTCGGAAAGGTCCGGCGCCAGAGCCCTCAACCGGGGAAACTCCTTGGCCGGCAGCCGGTGCAGGCCGAGCCGCAGCAGTGCCTCGTTTTCTTCCGGGTCCACCACATACTCCTGCAGCTCGTTCAGAAGGTGGCCGTAGAGGAAGCCGTAGTAGGCGCGGTATACGTGCAGTGCGCCGGCGGGGTCGAACCCTGGGCCGATCAGCAGGGAAAGGATCTGCTCCAGAGGGCGCAGGGTGCCCAACGGCCTAAGCCCAAGCGGCGTGGAGAGTGGCCTGGTGACCAGCAGCGGCACCACATTCGGGTGCTTGAGCGCGAGGAGCCGCAAGTTGTGCGCGATGAGCCGTAGCTGGGTTTTCCAGTCCGGGTCATCAGACTGGACGGGAAGGTCATTGAGTACCAGCTCCGCGACTCCGTCGAGCAAGGCTGCCCGGTTCTCCGCGTAGCGGTAGAGACTCATCGGATCCCGGTCCAGTTCCTGGCCCAGGCGGCGCATTGTCAGGGCGTCCAGTCCTTCTGCGTCCACCAGTTCCAAGGCTTTGGTGAGGACGAGTTCGCGGCTCAGCCGCTCCTTCCGGACGCGGCCTTTGCTCGTGGTGGTTTTGGGAGTGGACATGAATATTCCCGTTCTGCTTCCGGCAGTACGTACTGTCCGAACATAATTCCAGACACTTGCCGTATTGGTCGTCTACGAGTAAAGTCTACAGTGTAGACGAGGTGCTGACGCCACTTCGCATCCCATCGATTCCACCACGACTCGATTATCCTCCTTGCCAAGTGCACGCACTGAGGTTCCCGCTGCTGTAGCCGAACGGCGGCACCCACGCACGTAGCGAAGGGACGCCGTCATGGCATATTCGCAGTTCGACGTTTTTCTCCAGGAAGCCACCCAGTTGGATCAAGCCTATGATCACAGCCTCGACGCTGACCGGCTCTACGGCCTGTACACCAGCTGGTGCTTCATCAACCAGCAGCAGCCCGGCAAAGAGTCCGTTTTCTGGGCAGCCATGAAACACCGCATTCCGGCAGGCCACAACGGTCTCCGCATGAAGGGCCCGGCAGCCGCCGATTACATCCTGACCAGTTACCCCGGGCTCGTCTAAGAGCCGGCATGCGCTAAAAAGGCGTGAACCTCTGTCCCCGGCGGGCAGGTGTTCACGCCTTTCGCGTTTAAGTCGCTGTGCTGAATGATCCGCGACCCCCTTGCCGACCCCTCAGGTGGGAATGATCCGGAAAAGGAACCGGGTCCGGACCATCACCCACAGGAGCCCCAGGACCAGCGCGTAGGCTGCCGTGTTGATCCAGATATCGCCCTGGCGCAGCACCGGAATGTTGGCGATGACGGCGATCAGGACCACGTGGATGATAAAGACGTACAGGGTTGCCCGGCCCAGGGGAATCAGGAACCAGCCCAGGGCGCGGGCCACCGGCTTCCAGTAGGCCGTCAGGAATGCGTAGGCAGCCACCACCAGCACCAGCACGTTGAGGAGCCGTCCCGGGGCCAGGTAGGTGCGGCCGAAAAAGAGGTCGTACATGCTCCGGTACACCGTGTCCGGAACAATCGAGAGCCTTACGTCAAAGCCGTTGGCCAAGTACGGGTTGCCCCAGGACAAAAAGGCGAAAATGAACGCGGCCGCAGTGCAGGCAGCCACTGCCCACGTGTGATCACTGAACCACCAGGTAATGCGGTGCCGGTGGAACCCGGCCACCAGGCCGATCACGAACAGGACCTGCCACACCAGCAGCGGGAACGAGTCCTCAAACTGAGAGGGCAGGATCCGGAACCTGGTCACAGCCCCCACTACATATACCGTAAGGGTGGCGGCCAGCACCCACACGGCCTTGCCGCGGTTGAGCGCGGCAAGGATCAGCGGACTGACGAGCAGCAGCACCACGTACAGGCCCATCACGTTGAACTGCCACGGCCCGAACTGCAGCAGCAGGATGGCCGGCAGGACCTGCGGCGGCACGGGGAACTGGAACAACGACTCCATCCCGGCGTAAAGGTCGTACGTTCGTCCTGCGCCGGTATGGCCTGCCCCGCCGGTTCCCTGGTCAACGAAGGTGGTGAGCGTGTCCGTCTGGAATACAGGCAGCAGCGAGATCAGGAAGACGCCGATCAGCACCGCGAGCGCGGTCACGTAGAGCTTGGCCGCACGGCGTGAAGTCAGGTCCACCACGGTCCCAAAGTCCGCTTGGACCCGGGGCCCGTAGACCATACCCACTACCAGGCCGGAGAAGAGGACAAAAAGCTCGGCGCCGGAAACGAAGCCCACCGCTTCCTGGGTAAGCAGCTGGAACAGCGACGTCATACCTAGGTGGTTCACCACCACGAACACAATGGCCATGCCCCGCAGCAGGTCCACCCGAGAGTCCCTGTTGGAGGGATCCGTGTAGCTCCAGGCCGTTGCCGCGTTGACCCGCCGGGGGATCTGCCACAGCGCCACCAGGAGGATGATCAATGCCGCTCCCACCGTCCAGGCAGCGGCCCCCGCAAGCGTGTTGGCACGGACGTATCCCGCTCCGGCGGCGATGTCGGTAACAGGCCCGGTGACCATGGGGGAAGCCTCCAGCCGGTCACGGGCGGCGGCCGCAACTGCAGGGTTTCCGGTGAGCAGCCAGTCGATGCTTGCCACGCCGATGTCCCTGGTGCTGGTCCGCTCATCCCAGACCACTGCAGCCGTCTTGGCGAAGTCTGTGGACGTGGCGGCATCCAGGACTTGATCCCACCAGCCCACTTTGATGTCCAGGTCGGAAGCGCCGCCGGAGGCCGGGCTGTAGAAGGCCGCGGTATGCAGCAGGAACGGCTTGTCCTTCCCTGCCGCATACGTTGCGTAGAAGTTTTCCGCGCCGGAGGTGGTGAGCATCTCCTTCAGTTCGTTCTGCCGGGGCACTGTATTCACGGGAGCGCCGCCGGCGGTGTCGTCATGGAAGGCGGTCAGGCCCACCCAGTCCACGGCGTCGTCCCCGGGATAGTAGGGGGCGTAGGCCGCGTCGGAACCGTTCCATACGCCGTCACCGTTGGTATCCAGCAGGGCAAAGCCCTCGCTGCCTGGTCCGGGGGCGTTCCGGTGCCGGTCATAGGGGTAGTCCTTGCCTAGGTAGGGCTCCCACACCATAGATGTGCGCTCGCCGTCAGTTTCGTCGAATGCCGCGGAAATGGTTTGGAAGGCGGACCGGTAGGCGGCGGGCTGCTGGCCCCATTCCACCCAACTGGCATTCATGTCCGGGGCGAAGCGGACCAGCAGCTGGCCTTTGAAGTTCACGGCCAGCTTTCGGACCTCGGCGACGAAAGATGCGGCGGCGTCAGCAGTGACCTGGTCCAGCGGAACAGTGGGCTTCACCGTCAGCATCGCATGGGCGCCCTGGCCCCCGGACTGCTCCAGGAAGCCCCGGATGTCGTTCTCCTCCGATGCGCGGAACGGCAAGGCGATGTCGTGCCCGAAAAACGCCGGGGAGGCCCCCAGCCTTTCCGTGAAGCCGGCCGCCGTATCCTCACCCCATTCCAGGACGGCTCCGAGCATCGGCTTACCCTCATCCGGGAAGGCATCTGCAGCGCGGGCGGCTCCAGCGGGAACCACCAGCGCAAGGACAGCAATCAGCATTGCCGCGAGCAGGGCAGCGCCCGCACGGAGCAGTGGCAGGCGCCGATGCGGCCAGCGGAAATTCGGCGGAGGAAGTTGCCGTGAATGGTGTTGCAGCCCTGCGGCTAGTTGCGTGCTGATGAGAACCCCCGGGCATTTTTCTCCGACGACTGGGGCGGTGCCCCCCATGAGAAACACTATCTTCCGGGGAAGCCCCGTTAGGCGTAAGGCGCTTCGCCGCCTCGTGGTGATTCCCGCCGTCGTCCGTTCCGCAAACGGCAGTAACGCGCCCAAGCTGCTTCAGTTACGGAACATGACGACGACGGCGGTGCGGCAGTGCGCGCCAAGTGTTACGTTTTTGGGGAGTAATGAGTACCGGCGCCAAGCCCTGACTGGCCGGTCGGCAACCCTCCTTTCGCGGCGGGGTGCCTCAGGTGAATACTCGGCATATCGACCGATTCGAGCTGCAAGCGTGAGAGAAGGAGATCCGTCATGTCTGACGCACCTGCCCCCGAAGAAAAGCTGGCCTACCGCCTCATCACAGGGCCGGATGACCGGTCCTTCTGCGAGCGGATTTCCGCCGCCCTGGCAGAGGGCTACGTGCTGCACGGAAGCCCGGCCGTCACGTTCAACGGCCTCACTGCCATCGTGGCGCAGGCCGTGATCCTGCCGGCAGCCGTCGCTTCCGCCGACGCCGCTGTAGCCACCGCCGTGGACGAGCTTGTACTCGGCGAAGACCTTGAGTTCGCCGGGGAGGGCCACGCATGAGCTACGCAGGAGACCTTACGCCGCAGGAAGCCTGGGACAAGCTGCAGCAGGGCGCCATCCTGGTGGACGTGCGCACCGAGGGCGAATGGGCGCACATCGGCATCCCGGACACCAAGGCCACGGACAACGATCCGCTGTTCATCCAGTGGACCTTTCCGGGCGGCATCCCCAACCCCGATTTCCTTAAGGACCTGAGCCTGCAGGCCCCCGAGGATGGCTCCACTGAACTGCTGTTCCTCTGCCGCTCCGGCCAGCGGTCCATCGCCGCCGCCATCGCCGCCACACAGGCCGGGTTTACCTCCTACAACGTGCTGGAGGGCTTCGAAGGCGAGCCGGACCGCTACGGCGAACGAACCGTAAATGGCTGGAAGAACCGCGGCCTCCCTACCAACCTGGGAAAGAACTAAGTGACCTTCAACGAAGACGCCGCCGGCTGGAGCCCTGACACCCAGGCCGTCCGCGGCGGACTGGACCGCACCAACTTCCAGGAAACCAGCGAGGCTGTCTTCCTGAATTCAGGCTTCGTGTACGAATCCGCCGCCGCTGCCGAGCGGGCCTTCACCGGCGAGGACGAGCGCTTTGTCTACTCCCGCTATGGCAACCCCTCCGTGGCCACCTTCCAGGAGCGGCTCCGCCTCCTCGAGGGCACCGAGGCGTGCTTTGCGACGGCGTCGGGCATGTCCGCCGTTTTCACCGCCTTGGGTGCCTTGCTGGCTGCCGGCGACCGCGTGGTTGCCGCCCGCTCGCTCTTTGGCTCCTGCTTTGTGATCCTCAACGAGATCCTGCCGCGATGGGGCGTGGAAACCGTCTTCGTTGACGGCCCGGACCTGGACCAGTGGCGGTCAGCTCTGTCGCAGCCCACCACCGCTGTTTTCTTCGAATCACCGTCCAACCCCATGCAGGAGATCGTGGACATCGCTGCGGTGAGCGACCTCGCCCATGCAGCGGGCGCCACCGTGGTTGTGGACAACGTTTTTGCCACTCCCCTGCTGCAGCGCTGCGGGCAATTCGGTGCGGACGTCATTGTCTACTCCGGCACCAAACACATCGATGGCCAGGGCCGCGTGCTGGGCGGTGCCATCCTGGGCACCAAGGAATTCATCGAGGGCCCAGTCAAGCAGCTGATGCGCCACACCGGCCCGTCGCTGTCCGCCTTCAACGCCTGGGTCCTCACCAAGGGCCTGGAGACCATGGCCCTGCGCGTGAACCACTCCTCCGCTTCCGCCCTGCGGATCGCCGAGTGGCTGGAGCAGCAGCCCGCAGTGAGCTGGGTGAAGTACCCGCTGCTGAAGTCCCACCCGCAGTACGATCTCGCTGCCAAGCAGATGAAGGCCGGCGGCACAGTGCTCACACTTGAGCTTGCGCCCTCCGGCGGCCGCTCCGGCAAGGAGGCAGCTTTTGCGCTGCTGGATGCCTTGCGGATCATCGACATCTCCAACAACCTCGGCGATTCCAAGTCCCTGATCACCCATCCGGCCACCACCACGCACCGCGCGATGGGACCGGAAGGCCGGGCCGCCATTGGTCTCAGTGACGGGGTCGTGCGGCTCTCGGTGGGGCTTGAGGACGTGGATGACCTGATTGGCGACCTGGAACAGGCCCTCAAGCAGATTTAGCGCTGGCCGGGCCCGGTTCGGGCTCCGAGGCCCAGTTCTCACGAGGTTCGGGTTACAGGCCGTCGAAGGAAAGGTGGACGCTTACTTCGTCGCCCCCGCCGATCTTGGCTTTGTCCCTGACGGCCTTCTTCACCGGCAGCAGGTAGGAGCTGGTTTTGTTGTCCCGGAAGAGTGAAGTCTGCCAGGAGTGTCCGCCGATCTCGGCCGTGACTTTGATGGAGCCGAACGCCTTGCTGGCCCCTGCCGTTTGAACGCGGACATCATCCGCCACCTCTTCCGGCAGGGTCACGAAGTGCCAGCCGGCCTCGCCGGGATACAGCCACAGCTCGGCTTTGAAGGAATACGACGGCGTCACGCGCCGAGTATGGCATTTTCAGGTCCTGCATAAAAGGGCCAAGGATTTCGGGTTCGCGGGCTCACTGCCCCAATTGTCAGACCCCTATTTAAGGATGTCTTTATGGGGAGAATCCTTGCGGGCGAGCCAGATGGTGGTGAGGCAGTCTTGCCTGCCGCTCCTCCCGGGAGAGCCATGGCGCCGCAAATTGTCGGTGCCTCGATGGATGATGTTGGTATGGGAAACGGCACGGGCACGGCAGCGGCGATGGAGGGCATTCACGCCTCCACTGGCCGCCTTGATGCGCTGTTCCTCGAAGATGCCCGGCTGGAAGCTGAGACTGGCGCCGGCGCCGATGGCGCTGCTGGCGCCGGCGCTGTTGTGGATGTGCTGCAGCGGCGGTACGAGATCCGGTTGGAGCGGTTGGCGGTAACGAAGCAACTGGAAGCCCAGATCGCCGCCGTCAAAGCCCGGGACGCCGCCGAGGCAATCGAGATCCAGCACGCACTGACCCCGCCCGAAGCGCCCGTCCACGAAAGAACGTACGCGGAGATGTCCGCGGTAGAGGAAATCGCCGGCGTCCTGACCATCAGCTCCCCCGCCGCCGGAGCACTCATCACCCAATCCCGGCAACTCGCCTCCCTGCCACCGGCCATGGACGCCCTGACCGCCGGGACCATCTCCTGGCAGCACGCCAAAATCATCGCCGACGAAACCGACAGCCTCAACCCCACCGGCGCGGCCGCCCTGGTCGAGCATGTCCTGAACCCCAACCCGGCCCGCGGAGCCACCGCCGGCGAACTCGTCCCGTCACGCTTCCGCACCCGGGTCCGGAACTGGCGCGAACGCCACCACCCCGAATCCCTGGAGAAACGCCACGCCAAGTGCGCCGCCGACCGCCGGATGGAATA
>NZ_JBDGJZ010000009.1:0-198015 GCF_057656635.1 Arthrobacter sp. Soil_C_49 | reverse complement strand
AAGGTCGATTCGACCCTCACCACAGTGCCGGGAATCTGGGGAGCTGCACCAGTCGCTCTTGCCTACCAGTGGAACGCAAACGGGACCGCAATCCCCGGTGCCAACGCCAGCACCTATCGCCCCCTCCCATCCGACGCAGGAAAGACCCTCACCGTGACCGTCACCGGCACGAAGACCGGCTACACCACCGTCACAAAAACCTCCACACCAACCCCACCAATCACGCACTAAACAGGGACTTCCGAGGAATTGTTCACCGATGGCCCAAGCTCCTTTCATGCGGGATGCTCGTGAATTCAGCGCGAAATTTGGCCCCGGAGTACGCGGCATCGTTTTGCGAGCCGCCGGGGTCCTCAACCCAGGGCCAATTCGAGTTGTAGCCGCCACGCAAAATCGCGTACCCGATCCTTGGAACAACAAATTGCGAGTAGTGATCCCAAAAAATATGGGTATTTCCTACGGTGGCTCGAGCAATTACACGAACTTAGCGTTACCACTGTCGACCTACAGCAGGGATCAACTGGATAGCGGTACAACTTAGGCCAAGGACCGCATCCCTAGATTGCCTGACCTCCGCTGGGCTGGTGGACACGTCTCATCAGTTCATCGGATTGGGTGTGCAACCGTGACCAAAGAAATTAGCCAAAGTACGTCATCGCCATTGTTTCAAGGTGAGAGCGACATGAAACGTCGCGGCCTTCTAAGGCTCGGCACATTGGCGAGCGCAATTACAGGGGCATTAGCTCTGGCAGGTCTCAATGCCAATGACGCCAAAGCAGCGCCGCCCCTTTCAGAGAAGGACCTCTCCGCCTCCTACGTCCGAAAGGTCGCCATACGGACGCTGGTAGTTGAAGACTATTACCAGACAGGTGACAGCGACAATCAAACATGGCAGCGCGCGGTAAACGCAGCGATAGTTGCGGGCGGCGGCGTCAGACTGCTTGGGACGAAGCCGGTCTACGAATTCAAGGCGACTGTCGACCTTCGCAACTTAGTCAATAGCGTCATAGCGGGAAATGGCCAGCATGCCACGACATTCAAAGCAGCTAACGGTGCAGGCGCGCTGGGAAGCCTCTTCAACGTCGCTAAGTACTTCGGCGGAGTTGCTTCAAACATCACACTCGAGGACTTCTCCGTTGACGGGGGCTTGCAAGCAGAAGTCACTGGACACACCCGAGATCTCGGTCGTACTTTTGGAACCGACTACGTCGAGACGGCCATCCAATTCAACGGGCTTAGGGTGCCAGGCGAGAGCAAATCCGCCGAGGTCTCTCGGATAACTCTCCGTCGCCTGTCAATTACCGGTTGCCATGGGATGCCAGTACTGTTTCGAGGCTGCCGCAGCGTTTCAGTCGAAAGTTCTCGGTTTCGCCGTAATTACGATCCCGGTTTTACATTCACAGACGGAGTCCAGGTAATCAACAATATATCTGAGTGGTCTGGAGATAATGGGTTCTCAGTATCGCGCGGAAACACGAATGTAACGATCACAGGGAATACCGTTACGGGTGCTTACTTTGCAGGAATTCATGCCGGTGGATACGACGCTGATGCCGGACCGGTCAACGTGGTTATCGCGGATAACATCATTGTCGATTCCGGGACGGTGGGGATCTCCCTTGTAGAGGGACCTCAAAATGTGATGGTGAGTGGAAACGTCATCAAGACTGTACATCGGGGTTTGGATGCATATGCACTCGATGACTTGGGCGTAGGCATCCGCCTCCGTGGCCTAGAAGCTGTGCAGGGGAGTCAGGAGTACACTTTGAAGGCGCGAAACATCACGATCGTGGGTAATCTAATCGAGGATGCACACAATTCCGGTATTCATCTACTCGGCGTAGATACAGTGCAGATAAATGGGAATACGGTTGTTAATGTTGGTTCCGCGCTGACCGTTCATGGTGTCAGCATCGACGCAGGAAACACCGTTCGTAATATAGGAATAGGCGCGCCTGGAACCACGAGTCCACGGCACTGCACCAACGTCATGGTGACGAATAACCAAGTCATCGACACCCGGACGGCTCCCCTGACGAATAGAGCTATCTGGGGTCCGGCATGTAGCCCTGCACCTGTGAACTGGCTTAGCTTCGGGAATCGAGGCATAGCTATGCGCAACATATATACCGAGGATTGGGGCCCTGACTCAGCGGCAGAAAAATTTAGGGTCGGAACAGCCACTGCCACAAATGCTACGTACACCCTCCGCGGCTCGGGCTCGTCAATTCGGTCCTTCCTGTTCCAGTCTGGAATAACAAACGATTGGTCTCTGCGGGAGTCTACGACGAAGTCACTCGAAGTGTTTCACTACGCTACGAACCGTACCCCCCTGAAGTTCAACAATGACACAGGGGACGCCATTATGGACTTACCCACAATCACGGGTGTTTCGGCAAACGTATTTTTGGACATCAACGGCGTCCTGAAGAGGATCGTTTAGCCTCGTTGCGGGACGCGACTTTATAGATCGGTCCGAACTGTTAGGTGGCTCGAAGAGTTTTCTCCTTACGATTTAGATCCACTTTTGCCACCGTAAGGTGGCGGTATTACAAGTCAGCAAGTACTGCTCCGGACCTCAATCGAATCCGAGACCAGGTTCAAGGAATCTGCCAGTCGTTCCGCCGTCACATTCGAAGATCAAACGTCACGTAAGTTCCGAAAACTTCGGACTTCCACTCACCCCCAACCACCCGCGATTTGTCGAGGAGCAGGCCCGCCCCAAGAGTGGCCACCTACCGAGATGGTTTTCGATCATGGTCCATGCCACTGATGGCCGCGCCCACGATGATCGACTCGGCGGCGTGTCAAAACAGCGCTGCTCCCCGAAGGTCGGCTGGGGCTCGACAGTGCTGCGAAAGACCCTCCGCCCAGCATCCCGCCATCCTCACCAATCACCATAACGGAACGTTTAGTCCTGGATGCACAGCCATTCCTCGTATGTGAGGAACTAGAATATCCTGATTCGAGCCCCGGGTCTGCGGGAACAAGTAGTTGTGCCTAAGTTGCCAGCTGCGACTCATTGAGGTGACACACGTCGACTCAAAAAGCACATCAATGAGGCCGGGTACAATTGACGCAACCGCAACAGCTTGCCGTTCTCGTGGGGCCATTGGGCTGCCCGGCAATTTATTACAGGGGGACGTTGGTTTGGACCTACGCGATTACGTGCGCATTTTGAGGCGCAACTGGATCTTGATCGTCGCCACAACTCTGGCAGGTCTACTGATTGGTGGCACAGCCTCCGTTCTCACTAAACCCACTTACACGGCAGATACACAGCTGTTCGTTGCCATCACGAACTCTGGTTCGGTCCAGGAACTTCAGCAAGGCAATACCTTTAGCCAGGCCAGAGTGCAATCGTATGTGAAGACAGTAAGCTCGCCTCTAGTTCTTCAACCTGCGATCGACGCCCTAGGTCTATCCACTACAGCGGAAGCTCTGAGCGGTCGCGTTACCGCAAGCAAAGACCTAAACACGGTGCTGATCAATATCTCCGTTCGGGATCAATCGCCTGTTCAGGCCGCTGCTATCGCTCAGGCTGTGGCTAATAGCCTCATCAACACTGTGGACGCTCTTGAAAAACCCAAAACCGGTGGATCATCACCCGTCAGCTTGTCAATTACGAAACCTGCTGTGGCTCCGTCTACACCGTCAGCACCGAACACCCGGCTGAACTTACTGGTGTCGCTAGTGCTCGGTCTCGCCTTAGGGCTGGGTGCAGCGGTACTTCGCTCAACCTTAGACACGCGGATACGCGGCGAGGCCGACTTGCGCCGCGTTACGGACGCACCCCTACTGGGGGCTATTTCGTTCGATCAGGATGCGTCAAAGCGTCCGCTACTCACTCAGTCGGCTTCTCAAAGCCCTCGAGCTGAGTCATTTAGGCACCTGAGGACCAATCTGAAGTTCGCAAAAATCACCGGCAACTCAAACGTTATTCTTGTTACGTCATCCCTGCCCGGCGAAGGGAAGAGTACAACTGCCACAAACTTGGCCATAGCCACTGCTCAATCGGGCCAGTCCGTCTGCCTCATTGATGCTGATCTGCGCCGACCTATGGTAAACGACTACCTTGGGCTCGAACGGAACGCTGGTCTTACGACGGCGTTACTGGGGCAGGTAGACGTGGATGACCTCCTACAGCCTTGGGGCGAAGATCAGCTCTTTGTGCTGACTTCAGGACAAATACCTCCGAATCCCAGCGAACTCCTGGGATCTGAAACCATGCTGGATTTGCTGACTCGTCTAGAGCAAGTGTTCGACACAATCATTATCGATGCTCCTCCGCTGTTACCAGTAACCGATGCAGCAGTGCTCGCGCAGCATGTGGGAGGCGTTGTACTCGTAACTGGCGTGCAAACTGTTCGCCGGCAAGATTTGGAAAAATCGCTCAGCGCCTTGGATTTGGTAAAAGCAAAGCTCCTCGGTGTGGTTCTGAATCGACTGCCGGTTAAGGGCCCCGACGCATACGCATATAGCTACTACTCAAACGATGAAGCTTCATCATCTACAGAGCAGCAGGGTCAGGCCAGACGAACTAACTCAGACAGAGATTATGAAGAAACTGGCGAGCGGCGGGCGGCCTCTTACCAGACCGACGAGTACAGCCCGGAGAACCTTCAAACTACCGAACGCACTGCCGAGCGCTTTCCTCTAGCAGCGCTGAAGGATCGGCGGTAATACGAAGACGAAGCAGGCTCGGAAGTCACGTCCGCCAATTGCCGGAGAAATTCGAGATTAACGTTAGGCTAGATGCACCAAAGTAGGCAGGGTGTGACGGCTGTGGCAACGTCTGCTAGCTACGTAAATGTGTGGTGCGTCAAGCTGGGAGCTGTGTGACAGTTACTTGGTGTCCAAGCTGTTTTAGCCGGTGGAGCGCCGGTTCTCGCTCCGGTCAGTCTCGAGCCTCAGGAACTGATCCGGTTCTGGAACCGTGTAACACTCGCCCTTGGCGAGCATGTTCCAAGCTGCCGTCCGCAGGGAGTGTTCGGCGGCTACAAGGGCTTCCATTGGACCCCCGCGGCTGGAGATTCGCACAAATCTTGCCGCGAGGTATGTACCTTTGGGGCGGGAAGCCGCCAGCGCTGATATGTCAAGGGCTGCCTTGAGGTGTGACAAGTTAAGCCTGCGGATGATGGGCATTGATGAGCACCGGTTCCGGTCCGTGCCCTACTTATACGACGCGTCAACGAACGCGTGGACCCGGTTCGAACCATGGATGACAACCATCGTCGACTTGGACTTACCGGGCAGGTCCTGAGTGTGGTCGACGGCCGCGAATACTGTGGCGTCGGAGACTGGCTGTTCGCCGCTTCTGGAATGGCGCCTGGCTGTGCAGGTGGTCGCGATCGACCCCTCGCGGAGTTCCGGAAGGCGCTGCGGATCTGGTTGACCGGCACCGCGGTCGCTGTTGATCCCGTCCGCCTGATCTCGCTCGCCAACCAGGCCAGGACCGAGACGAGGCAGCACCTCTCCCAACAGGTCAAGGGGCGGCCCGGCCGAGCCATCGACAAGGCTCGGGCGCACTCCACGCTCCTGCTGCGCGGCGGCGACACACGCACCTACCGGGCCGCCCTCCGACTCGAGGAGGTGTTCGCCTTGGACTATCAAACTGGCACCCTCCAGCCCGTCTAAAAAGTCAAGGAACAGCTCGATGCCCTGCTCCGCACCGGCTCCCACGACACTGCGGCGGCAAAGAAGGTGCTCCAGGAGCTGGTCAAGGCAGCCGCTCGGCCGGAAATCAACAGCCTCTACCGCACTATCTGCAGATAGGTGTAAAGAGATCCAGGTGCTGATCATCACCGGTGCCACGACAGGCAAGGTCGAGGCCAACAACACCGCGATCAACAACATCAAACGTACTGCGCTGAGTTACCGCAACCCAACCAATTGCAAATTGGCGGTTCTCTTGAGACGTGCCGCTCGGACGGCAGACAGCGGAATAACGCTCATCTCAGGGATCCATTTCACCGGGCCCCGTGAAGAGCCGCCTACATTGGTTTAGCAAAAGCGACCGCCGGGAGGGGCGAAAAATTTATCGTCAAGAATAGATGACAACTTGCCGGAACGCGATTGCCGGCAGTGACCCAGAGAAAACCAAGCGAAGGAAATGGCTGCCGATCCTCAGTAAGCCCCACCCAGCAGTGAAGATGACCGTGGAATCCTATCGTCTGCCTGCACTTTGCTTGCAGCAACGCCGGAACTAGGTCCGGCGATATCGAGAGTCCGCCGGGAAGTCTTAGCCGCCAAGTAGGCCAAGAAAACCCATATCGGAATGAATGTCCACGACGACTGAGTCGTGATTGAAACGGCTACGAACACTCCCAACGCGAAGTCAAGGGGCTCAGCCTTGCGAAGTTTCATCAGAAGTAGAAGAATAAATAGGGTAAAAATAGCAAATGCTATGACCCCGAATTCAGATCCAATGTGTAAGTACACATTTTCAGCAATCGCACGGTTTACGCCGCTGAAGTAGTATTCAGGCGCTTCAGAGGCGGATGGATATGTGTAAAACCAAAATCCGAATCGACCTGGCCCCACGCCAGCAATAGGACTATCCATCATCATTTGTACAGCAATTTCCGACTTGATAGTCCGCAGGTCCAGGGACTGACCCGCACCCTCGATACTGCCCCCGTAGCCAAAGAGATCCAATTTTGCGAACTGCAGTTGGATAAGCGATCTGAGTTCAGGAACTATTGCAACAGCACCAGCTGCTCCCAGCAACGCCAGAGAAACTCGTCCCCACACTTTCCGCCCAGGCTTTACGGCTGCCATCACGCCGATGGAAATTGCCAGGCCAGCAATCCCTGTCGTTGACTGTGAGTACGCCAAAGTGATGGCCGCAGCCAGCATCGTCCACCTCGCGCGACACTGCCAGGCAACTATCAAAGCCCCTCCACTGAAGAAACCAAGGTGCTGACCCTCGGTAAAGGGTCCAGAACGCATCGCGCCGCCTTCACTACCGTCCAGGGCAGCACTTCGAATCTTCGTTTCGAAATTGAAGAGCTCCAATAAGTCGACTTGATTGAAAATAAAAAGCAGGAATTGCATAGCTGTTGCCACAAAAGTGACCCACACGGAAAAGATCAATGCACGTCGAAGCAATTCGGGACAGAGTCCAACGGCCAGTAGCCAAAAAACAATGATCAACCCGCCATAGGCGAGATAGAGCCCTGCATCAACTTCGGGCGCGCGTGTGAACCCAGGGTAATCTCCACTGGGCGCGGGCCTGAGAAGGTGGAAACAACTCGTCGCGAACACTACCGCTCCTAGGGCGACCACCAAATAACGCTCCGCTGAAGATTTCGAATCAGTCCTTTTCGAAAACGGAAACGCTATCAGTGCACACACTATAAGGAATTCGGAGACTTTTAGGGGAAACCCCACATTGACCGTAAACGCGGCTTGCAAGGGGGCAAGAACGACGGCCCAAAACAGGAGCTTTTTGTAGGCCGGCTGTCCACTGTAGAGGGATGCTGGCTTGGGGGCAGATCGGCCAAGGTCCATAGTCAATCCTAATTGTGATCGCGCCTGAATAAGAGATGTACTCGGATCCAAGCTCGCCGCTGCCGATGGATGATGCTGAAGTCCGCTCGCACCTAATGCTTTTGTAATCAAGGCATGCGCCTACCGCCGCCACCATCCTGTCAACGGCAAACCATCCCAGAATATCATTCGTGTGATGCTACTTCGTCATGCACCGCCACCAGCGGACGGCGCGTGATCCGCCAATGGCCAAAGCCTCCAGGATCCAGGAACAGCCCATGGGGCCGGCCAGAACATCTTCAGCCCACACATTCCTAACCGCAAACGGTACATAGCCCCTACTTCATCCGCTTCCCTCTACAGGGCCGCAGACATTAGGCATCCATGTTCGCCCTCGTGGTTCAGTGATGGGACCCATTCGAAACCTCACCCAAGACCTAGCCAGGACTTCTGGTAATGTGAGCACGGGATCCATGAACAACAAGGCCCTGAAAACTTAGCGACCTGGGGGCTTTTTTGAAATCCGTCGTCAAATCCTGGCTGATGCCAACTGTCCGAAAAGTGTGGCAATCGGACCCATACGCGAAATTGATGTTTGGGCTTGATTCCTTGGCCCAGCGGACCGTGCCTCAGTCGCAGGAAAGAGTCGCCGAATTCTGTGTTCTTATGTCTCCGGCCGGTGACGGCAACATTGGTGATAACGCAATGTTGAACGCCTTTCTTGCAAACACTACCGGTCGAGTCAAGGTTTTCATCAAGTTGCCAAAGAATCCCTTGGATTCCGCATTGGCAAGAAGCCTGGTCGCCAAACACGGTGACCGCATTCGTCTGTACCCTGCTAAGAGTCTATACAGGGCGATGCCATTCTTCAGGTTCGGACACGTGCGGCGATTTGCCAAGGAACTCAACGGAGCCACGCGCTTCTTTATTCACGGCGCGGACACAATAGACGGTGGCAACGCCTCGTCCAGTCTTGCTGGCTGGAGCCTTTGTAACGTAGCCAACGAACGCGGCGTAGACACTGCAGTTTTGGGCTTCAGTTGGCGAGACAAAGCGCCCAAAAATGTTGGGCAAGCGATGGTCAGGGTGAGTAAGTTTGGTACCCTGTTCCCGCGAGACGGCCTGTCGTACTCAAGAATGGTTGAGCTGGGTGCGAGTGACGTCGTTCAGGCAGCCGATATGGCGTTCTCGCTTCACGATGTTGAAGAGCCGCCCAACTACATAAAGTCTTGGGTCGAAGAAGCCTCATCGCATCCTGGTGGCTTTAGCATTCTAAATGTCAGCGGGCTCATCGCCAAAAAGCTCGACCAAAGGCCAGAAGTTGAGAAGATAGTGGCCGCCATGCACTCTGAGGGCAGTCGTGTACTCTTTCTTCCGCATGTCATTCGGCCCCAAGATTCCGATTTACCTGCATGCAAGGCGTCTTACAACGCTCTTGGCCTTCCCGGAGATCTCTTAGTCACTGACCTGCTGACCCCAGAGCAAGTTCGCTGGATAACACAACGAGCACAGATGACAGTTACGGGTCGTATGCATCTATCTATTCTTACCTTCGCCAATGGTGTTCCAGTTATCGCCTTGGCAACGGCTGGAAAAGTCGAGGGCCTCTTCGACTTCTTCGACCTGCGACGGTTTGTCGTAGAACCCAGCAAAGGCTTCGGCGACGAAGTAGCCGAACATGTGCAGATCATTCTCCGAAACCGACAATCGGTTGCGAGTGCCATCGATGCCAGGCTCGGACACATCCGACAACTCTCAGCCAGAAATTTCAGGCACGAAGAACTCACCCACTGAGTTTTCCGCCCAAGCTGTATAAGGGACCAAGGACACTTCAGTGTGACTCCCTTAGACATGTCTCGGATGTCCCAAAAGGGCTGCACAGCTAATGCTTCCAGACATCCGAAATCATCAAGACTCGAAGGGGGAACCAGATTGTGAAGCGGCTAGCTGGGATGCTCGCAAATTTGGGTGGTTTCGGACTCGCGCCTTTACTGGTTAGTTTTGCTTCGATTGCTTCTGTCCCGATTCTTCTGACAACCGTCGGGGAATCTGCATGGCTAAGTATCGCGATCGGCCAAGCAATGGGTGATCTTGCACGCTCCGTCACCCTATGGGGTTGGAATTCCGTTGGACTCACGACAATTGCCCGACTTAACAGGGGGGAAAGGATCCAGTACTACCTGGATTCCATTCCTCCTCGTTTGATGTTGCTTGCTCCCGTAACTATGATTTTGCTGGCGATGTCTCTCATCTGGCCCGTGGAAGACCATCTTGGCATGTTCGTTATGGCAGTGGCGGGGGCAATATTTGGCCTAAATGGCACTTGGATATTTATAGGTTCTCGAGAACCACGAAATCTAATCCTATTCAATGCCGTGCCACGGAGTCTTTCGATAATTGCCGGTTCACTTCTTACGTTCATAATTCCGTCCAGCGTACTCTTTGGAGTATTCAATATTTTCGGCAACATGGTGGCAGCGGTGGCACCGACAGTATTGCTCATGCGTCGTGCGAAGAGTATGGATCTGGATATCAAATGGCCTTCCTATCGCGATTCTATTCGAGAAATTAGAACTGGCTTCGCTGGCTTCAGCGTCGGTTTCGTCATGGCCGCCCGCATGAGTGTCCCAGTTATCGTAACGCCCCTTGTGGCACCCGCGGCCGGACCGACAATTGCATTGGCAGAGAAATTTATCAGATGGTCAAATACCGGAATGACCCCTCTGATTCAATATATTCAGACGGGAATCCCCCGCGGAAATAGATCTCTCGCCAGTCGCATTTTGAGAGGGACGACCATCACTTGGACGTTAGCTGTCGTGATGGGAACGACTGTCGCATTGCTGGTGCCTTTCGGTTCGGGCATCATGTCAAACGACACCATCAATCTTGATTGGCGTGTTGGTTGCCTTATCGGAGTTATCATCGCAATGATCTTCGTATCGAGTGTCACAGGCAATGCGAGTCTCGTCCTCCTCGGGCGAATCGGAGCAGTTGCCCGCTGCGCAGTTTCTGGGCTCGCCATCCTTATTTCGCTGACTCTCCTCTTGGCAAATACCTTTCAGACAAATGGGGCCATGATCGCATTTGCTACTGCGGAAATATTCATCGCCCTGTATCTAACTGCCATGCTTTTCCGCGAGCTGGGCACGGGGAAATACAATTGATTTGCCACCCGCCTTGGCCCGAATACCCCTATGCACGATGAAAACAAGACCGAGGATCACACATGAGAATCCTACATGTAACCGCAAGTCATGCCGGGGGCGTGAGTCGTGCCCTGGAAACCATTGCCTCAGAATACGAGGCGGAGCACCATTTGCTCTGGGCAGGTTCAGAAGAGCCAAGACTTGGGGTTCCCTACATGTCAACTCGGGAAATGCCGGACTCCCACATTCGGAGAGTCCTGGCATTTCTAAATACGGTTCGAGAACTAAAGCCCGACGTTGTGCACGCACATTCGAGTTGGGCTGGGTTTTACGCCCGTGCTCTTCCGATCAAAACACCTATTATTTATGAGCCTCATTGCTTTGTCTTCGATGATCCACAACGAAGTACCTTGGCGCGAATGACTTACCGTATAGCAGAGTCCGTTTTGAGTTGGAACACAAAGCTGACTGTGGTGTTATCGCAGCACGAACAGCGGCTTGCTCGGGGCTTGCGCCCACAAAATCCCACTAAGTTCCTGCCTAACGTCGCCTCTTTAGGCAATTCTGGCAGTAGGCCGCCTCTTAGCTCCAACAGGGTCGTTATGATAGGTCGGATAGTCCCCCAAAAGGATCCTAAGTTTTTTGCCGATGTAGCGAGATTGGTCAAGGCGCAAGGATTCAATGCCGAATTCGTTTGGATCGGCGATGGTGATGATTTCGAACTGACCCAGCGATTAAGGGACCAGAACGTGAGAATAACCGGGTGGCTCGATAAGGAAGGATTAGGTCAGGCACTCCTGGAGTCCTCTATATACTTACACTCTGCGGCATATGAGGGCTTCCCACTAAGTGTGCTAGATGCTGCTGCTCGAGGACTGCCTGTCGTTGTGAGAGACATCTCCTGCTTCGAGGATACAGGGCTGGTTACCATCCGATCCTCACAAGAAGCTGCAGACAGAATCATAGAGCTCTTGACCTCTAAGTCCGCACGGGAAGAGAGCGTGGCACTGAGCCACGAGGTAACCAGAACAATGAACATTGACGCGCATCTTGCGGCATTGACCGGCATTTACAGAGAGGCTGTCGACCAGTGATTTCAGTTCGCATGCCCGCACGTATCATCGACCGACATGTGGGAGGCAACACCACCTACGCCCGGAACATTGAAGCAGGCCTCTTTGAAAGAGGGCACGAAGTCCTTCGAATACCTTCCGGCAAGAACGCGCTTTCGACAATGCTTAAGGAGACCATATTCGGCCTGAAAACAGTCCCGACCGGGGAGATTCTGCATTATGTTGCGGACACCGGGCCGCTAGTTCCTACGCGCGGCCCATCGGTTGTGACTGTTCATGGCGTCGCGAGTCGCTGGATCTCAACAGCTCGAAACAGGCGACAAGAAGCCCTTTGGCGCCTTAGAGTGGCTCAAGCGATAAAGAGTACCAACCGCGTCATCACAGTGTCCGAGTCAAGCGCTCAAGATGTAGCATCTGTTTTTGAACTTCCACCGGAAAAAATTTCGGTTATTCCCCACGGAATTGATGCCGCAATGTTCAGGATTCCGCGTTTACTCTCGCAGGAAGTATCGTCCCGGGTCCCTTCCGATTTTGTCCTGTATCTCGGAAATGTAGAGCCCAGGAAAAATTTGCTTGCCTTGGTTCAGGCGTTTCAGGATCCGCGAATCCGACAGCTGCAACTACCTCTTGTAATTGCTGGGCGCCCGGCATGGAATTTCGAAGAAACAATGAAGGCAATCGGCGGCGTCGATAACGTTATCCACCTCGGTTTTGTTTCCGATGACGACCGAGTTGCTCTGATGCAAAAATGCACCGCCTTCGCCTTTCCTAGCCTGTACGAGGGCTTTGGTTTTCCTGTTTTGGAGGCAATGGCAGCTGGCGCCGTTGTTGTCACAACCGATCGTGGATCACTAGCGGAGGTGGCCGGACCTGCACTCCGCTTCCCAGGGACGGAACCGGAACAGCTCGTTGTCGGACTTCTGTCCGCCATCACCGACACTGCCGCCCGACAGAAATTGCATCGCGCATCCGATGACTGGGTGAACCGATTTTCCTGGGCCAATTCAGTTGACAAGCACATTGGTATCTACGAAGAGGTTTTAGGGCTTTGAACATACTCGTAATTCACGGCTATAGCGCCAAGAACCTCGGCGACGGACTTTTGGTTCGCGAAACATTGTCCTTAATTCGAAATGCGTTTGGGTCAGATGTTGAGATAACTGTTGCAGCCTCTCACCCTGAAACTTTTAGCGAACTGGCCGAAAACGTCGTTGATTCAGGTGTTGGACGCATGGGCTATAGCATCGGCTACCTTAGGCTGCTATGGGGAATAAGAAATTATGACCTCATTGTAGCGGTGGGCGGAGGTTACCTGCGAGCGGGGACTCCACTGGAGGCGCTGAAGTCAGCCCTCATCCACGGGCCGCAACTTATAGCCGCTCGGTATAGTAGGCGTGCGACAGTTTACCTGCCGCAGAGCATTGGTCCCGTGCGATACGGTTTGCGCCGGCCGCTTGCGAGCTTACTGCGTGGAATGTCCGTCGTCGCCTTACGGGACGACAGAAGTATGGTGGAATTCGCCGACGTTAATCCAAGGCGATATCCAGATTTGGCTCTCATCGGCGAGCAGAGTATCGAGCCACGCCGTCTGGATCCGGATCCCACCCCCATTCTTTCCGTGCGCAGCGTTCGAGGTAAAGTACCGTCGGGCGTCATGAAATTGGCCAATGTGCTACCAGAGTTTGACGTCTACATTCAGAGCACCACTTCGGGGAACGATGACCGGCCCGCCACGAACCAGTTGGGCGCCCGTCATGTTGTATCCCGCCCGGATTTGCTCGATTCGCAGGGCAAACCACCAAGGATCATTGTCGCAGTTAGACTGCACGCCGCTCTAATGGCCATGCAGGCTGGTCACTATGTAGTTCATCTGGCCTATGAGCGGAAAGGCTTCGGTGCCTTTTCAGACTTGGGATTGTCAGAGTTTGTCCATAACGTAAACACATTTGACCCGCAAATTGTCCTCGCCCAAGTGAAGTTGTTGCTGACGTCGGAAAGTGAACGAGACCGGTATCGTCAAAGCATTGAATCCACATCCCAGAGGCGCAACAGTGCTCGAGGGGACTTGGTCGAGGCAATGAAGGTTTCGGTGTACAGGTAACGAGGAGCGCCAGTCCCTGAATGCGTTGCTAAGGTGGTGCCAGGGGTTCTTGGACGCAACCTAGTCGTCTCACGAACTCTCGCGGACGGAAAGTCGAGGGACTCCGGAAGGACAGTCTAATAGTGCGGATGAGAAACTGTTCCACCACTTTGCACTGCAACTACGTCTGACGTCCGGAATTTATATAGGGTCCACGATGGGCGCGCGGGGTCAAAATTTAGAGGCATTCGTTTAAAACACCCCGTAAAGCCTTGGCTATGGAAACTTCAACGGAATTCGCTGCCACAAATTCGACCAAGAACCCTATTCACGACGAGTAATGTTCGACGATATTTGGTCCTTCGCAGGAGTCCGACAGATGGCTGACCCCGGCTTGGGTTAAGATCGTGAAGGGGTGCCTGACGAGGGAGAAACTCCTAGATCAGGGAAGGCAGAAGCAAACATGGAAAGCAACAACGATTGGCGAGTTAGAACCTCCCGCATAATACGGGCTGTTGACGCGTTCGTTGTGACCTGGGCAGTGCTCGGAGCGTACATCGTTCGTTTCGGATTTGACCCAAATCTAGACTCGATGAGCGACGAGACAGCGTATGCGCTCTTCTCTATAGGACTCATAGTCGCCTGGTGGCTCATGTTGGGAGCTTGGAATAGCCGCCAGAGCAGGATTCTTGGAGCTGGAACCGACGAGTACAAACGCGTTGCAGCTGCTTCGCTTTGGTTGTTCGGACTGGTAGCGATTTTCTCCTACGTGCTGAGGATAGAAACTGCACGCGGCTACGTGGGACTGGCCCTTCCCCTCGGCCTAGTTGGATTACTTCTGGCCCGTTGGTTGCTCCGTCAGCACCTGAGTATCAATCGCCAGACCGGCAAAAGCATGTCCCGGCTCCTTATCCTCGGTGGTCCGGGCGCTGTCGCCCATTTGGACAAGTCATTGACGAATTCGAGAGAGGCCGGCTATTTGCCGATAGCTGCGTACACGCCAGGCGTTCGAAACGACGACACTTCAGAGATGGAATCTAAGCTGCCAGTACTTGGTCGGGCAGCCGATACCGAGTCGATATTGCGTGCCATCGACCAATGTGGGGCCGACGCAGTCGCGGTTTCCGCTGGAGTACAGCTTCACCCACAGATACTTCGGCACTTAGGCTGGGAGCTGGCAGCGCGCAACATTGGCCTGATTATGGCTCCAGCCCTCACGGACATTGCAGGACCTCGCATTCACACCCAACAAATCGCGGGCCTGCCTCTCATCCATGTGACCACTCCTTCTCTTGAAGGGGGCCAGCGCGTAGCGAAGCGACTGTTCGACGTGTTCGTTTCTGCGGTCCTTATCGTGCTGACGTCTCCCATAATGGCGCTCGTCTGTCTCCTTGTGAAGGTGGACAGCCCTGGACCGATCCTCTTCAGGCAGAAGCGTGTAGGAATCGAAGGCGCGCCGTTCTCCATGCTCAAGTTTCGATCGATGGTTACAGATGCCGAGGAACGTCTCGCTGAACTGGCGGCCCGAAATGAGGGTAGCGGCGTTCTCTTTAAGATGAAGAACGATCCACGAATTACGCGGAGTGGCAGGCTTCTGAGGAAATACAGTCTGGACGAGCTACCGCAGTTGTTCAACATTTTTTCGGGATCCATGAGCTTAGTTGGTCCTCGCCCCCCGTTGCCTCAAGAAGTTGATGCATATGAGCACGACGTCCGCCGGAGGCTCCTCGTCAAGCCAGGACTCACGGGTCTGTGGCAAGTGAGCGGGCGGTCCAACCTTTCGTGGCAGGACTCCGTGCGACTTGATTTGTACTATGTGGAGAACTGGTCGTTGGCTGGCGACCTCGTCATCCTATTGCGCACCGTGCGCGCGGTGTTTCGTAGCACCGGGGCTTACTAACAACTTAACCACGGCGCCCTTGACTCCGTGCTGGAAGGATCATCTGAATGATCGAGGATAACGTCACGATCGCAAGAGCTAGCAAAAGGTCCCACCGTGGGGCACGAGCGACTAAGAGGCGCAATCGGCGACTATTTACGGTTGCTCTCTCAGTTACGGCGTTGGTTGTCTTGGCTTTGTCGTCGGCGGCCTGGCTAGGACACCGAGCGACCACTCTTCGCCAAGAGCTCACAGCAGCCACAGCCCTTGTCCCCCAACTCAAGGGTGACATCCTCAAGGATGACCCCGCTGCTGCTTCCGCTACCGTCGAGGAATTGAAAGGCCACGCATCAAGGGCAAGGGCAGCCTCCGAGGACCCGTTGTGGATCGCTGCCGGCACCTTGCCATGGATCGGTCCGAATTTCCAAGCTGCCAGTGTGGTCGCGCAAGCAGCTGATGACCTAGCCAATCGGGGAGCTGGGCCTCTGGTCAGTGTGTATCAAACCCTTGATTGGCGGTCGCTGACGCCGAGCAATTTAGAGGCTGGCCTAGCATCGCTGGCTGCTGCCGAACCCAAGGTCGTCTCGGCGGCTTACACAGTTACCCAGTCCTCCAACAGATTGGCAGGGATCGATACAAATGCTTTGTTACCGCAGGTATCGGACCCACTTATCCAAGCCAGAAGCGAACTTGACTCATTCCGCGATGGCCTCAATGCAGCAGCAAGCGCAGCGAGCATCCTACCGAGCATGTTGGGTGCGGAGGATCCCCGTAGCTACCTCCTGCTAATACAAAACAATGCTGAAGCACGTGCTTCAGGTGGTATTCCTGGCGCCCTCGCCGTTCTGAACGTTGACAAGGGAAAAATGGCCCTCGGTGCGCAGAGCAGCGCAAGTGAAATGGGCGCTACACTTCCCAGCGTTGACGTTGACCCGGAACAACAGCATTTGTTCTCGGGGCGTCTCGGCAAGTACATGCAGGACGTCAACTTGACGCCCGATTTCCCAACCTCGGCGAGTACTGCACAGGCCATGTGGGAGAAGAAGACTGGACAGAGAGTTGACGGTGTGATCTCCATGGACCCTGTCGTTTTGGGGTACATTTTGGACGCCACTGGACCCATCAAGCTGACTAATCCGGAAGTCATGGGGCTGGCAAGCACAGGGCTTCCAAAGGAACTGAGTGGAAAAAACGTCGTCCCGACACTGCTGTCTGACGTATACGCAAAGATTGAAGAGCCGAGGCTGCAGGACGCGTACTTTGCCGGCGTAGCCGAGGAGTTATTCAAGGCGCTTTCTGAAGACCGAAGCGATTCCCAGAAGTTGATCGACGGCATTACCCGAGGAGCGGCGGAGGGCCGTCTAAGTCTGTGGTCCTCGGTGAAGAATGAGCAAGAGACGATATCGAGGTTCCCGGTTAGTGGCTCAATCGCAGGGCCTAGCATCTCTCCGGCCCAATTTGGCGTCTACTTCAACGATGGAACTGGTGCCAAAATGGACTACTACATGAGGCGAACCGTTCAATTGGTCAAAGAATGTGCCCACGACGGCTATGAGCAGACAACCGTCCGCGTGACGAGTACGAACACGGCACCCGCTGACGCAGCAAGCTCGCTGCCCGCATACGTGACCGGTGCCGGACTATTTGGTGTGCCCCCAGGAACCGTACAGACAAATATCGTTGTCTATGGACCATCGCAAGCAACTGTTGAGACTTCAAAGGTGGACGGACAAAAAACTGATTTTGCACCCTACCGCCACAGCAATCGGCCCGTCGGAGTCTTGGCGGTGAAGCTCGCGCCGGGTGAGAGTAGGACGGTGGAATTTACCTTCGGGAAAATCGTTCAACACACTGAACCGAACGTGGTTGTCACACCTGGTGTACAAGCGGTCAAAGATGTGATTCAGCCCACGCAAATAGCCTCGTGCGGGTCTTAGACCTAGCCGATGCGTTAACACTATGTAAACCGACTGGATTGACGTTGCTCATGGTGCGTGCCGAATGGTACCGTCTTTTTGGGATAACTATCCGGCATTTCCGCACGGGTCTCGTGCGGTGAGGAACCCTCCTCAATTCGGGTACATCTAAGAAACTTAAACGTCTCCGGGGGGACACTAATGAAAAAAACATTCGCCGCACTTGCGCTCGCCGCATCCATCGCCCTTATCGGTTCGGCTCCTGCCGTAGCAGGTACTTACCCGCCCCTTCCGCCTCAGGCAGCCGTTTCCGACGGCACCGTAGGTCCGGGCGAGCAGTTCGTCTTCCGCGGCCAGGGCTTCCTGGCCGGCGAATCACTGACCATCAACGTTACGCCCGGCAACCCTCCGGCAGCCTCCGGAGCCAACATCGCCGGTGGTACGTCGTTCTCTGCCAAGATCCCTGTCTTCTTCGAAGCGCAGACTCATAAGGCCACAGCAGACGCACAGGGTGCCTTTGCTGTCACTCTTGCTATTGCCGAGCCCGGCACTTATCTTCTGACGGCTACCGGTGATACTTCGGGCATCAAGGTTGGTCCCGTCACCGTCGTTGTTGCAGCACCACTGGCCAACACCAGTGGCACGGTGACCACCGGCGCTGGCCTGGCCAACACCGGTTCCGGTCTCGCCAACACGGGTGCTGACTCCGGTTTGGTCCTCTGGACCTTGGTTGGCGCTGGCGCACTGGCTGCCGGTGCAACGTCCGTAGTGGTTGTTCGTCGCCGTGCCAAGGCTGAGGCTGCTGCATAGTCTGTAAGATCCAAAGCACCAAAGAAGGTGGGTGGTTCCCCGGAAACGGGAAACCACCCACCTTCTGCTTTTAAGGCTCGATAGGATTTCGATAGGTTCAACCACTGGGCCAGCGGGAGTCCTGCACGGCGTTGTGGTATCTATTAGGGCTATGGGGAGACATTGGAACAGACCACCGAGAGAATTCGATTTCTCCGTGCCGCTCCCCCGTCCTCAGGCAGGGCGGTATATCCCTCTGGCGATTCTGACAACTGTTGCCCTGGGAACAGCGGCAGTAGCCCTTCTAAGGACCGGCTGAGGCTGGCTTGAGGCACCTCCACAATCGCAGGCTTGGGCGATTCATTCTTGCCCTGATGCTTATCCCGCTAGCCTTGATCGCATTTTGGCCGTCTCCGGTAGATGAGCCAGTCCAAGGACAATTGATGAGCGTCCTGATGTTCCTTCACCGTCATGGGACCCCAACCTGGTTCAATTACAGGTTTGTGGAAGCTACAGCGAATGTTCTGCTGTTCATCCCGCTCGGATTTGCCAGCCGGCTTGCTTTTCCAGAAAAGTTCTGGTGGCGCATTGGCGCTTTTGGATTGGTCATATCGGGCTGCATGGAACTTGGTCAGTTGCTGTTTCTTCAGAACCGGTTTGCGAGCCCGTTAGACCTTGTCACAAACACGTCCGGCGCCATTCTCGGCGCACTCTTAGCCCCTAAAGCACTAACAAAAATAGAGGCCCGCCGCCTTCCGGCAACGGACCTCTAACAAGTCAAAAAGCGCCCGTCAGTTGACGAAAGCCTTCATCCAGGTCTTCAGGTCCTCGCCGAATTCAACGCGTTCGGATGCAAGAGTGATGACAGCTTTGAGGTAGCTCAGCTTGTCGCCTGTGTCGAAGCGGCGGCCCTTGAAGACCACACCATAAACGCCTGACCCTTCGCCCTCGCCAGCGGCTAGGGTCTGCAGCGCGTCGGTTAACTGGATCTCGTTGCCGCGGCCCGGCTCCGTGTTCTCCAGAACGCCGAAGACGGACGGGTGCAGCACGTACCGGCCGATCACGGCGAGGTTGGACGGCGCGTCAGCCACGGACGGCTTCTCCACAAGGCTGTTAACCCGGACATAGTCCTCACCCTCAACAGCAGTGATGTCTGCACAACCGTAGGCACTGATCTGGGAGGGATCCACCTCGATAAGAGCGATGACCGAACCGCCCGTCTTCTGCTGCACCTCGATCATGGTGGTCAGCAGGGACTCGGCCTCATCGATCAGGTCGTCACCCAGCAGCACAGCAAAGGGCTCGTCCCCTACATGCTGCTTGGCGCAGAGCACTGCGTGCCCCAGGCCCTTGGCCTCGCCCTGCCGGACGTAGTGGATGGGTCCCAGCTCTGACGCGTAGCGAATGGACTCCAAGCGGCCGTTATCGCCCTTTTCCTCAAGCACCCGTTCCAGGCCTGGAGCACGGTCGAAGTGATCCTCAAGGGCGCGCTTGCTGCGGCCTGTAATCATCAGGATGTCGTTGAGGCCGGACTTTACGGCTTCCTCCACCACGTACTGGATGGCCGGACGGTCAACCACCGGCAACATTTCCTTCGGCATTGCCTTGGTGGCGGGCAGGAAGCGAGTTCCCAATCCGGCAGCAGGAATGACGGCTTTGGTAACAGCTTTCCCCGTAGTCATAGCTGAACCTTACAAATCAGCCATGGCCGATGGCAATTTATCGCCGGCGTATAGCCGGTTTCTCTCGTCCAGCGACCATCTATACGTGCCTACGCCTCACTCCACCGAGAACGTAGTCCCGCCTTCATCTGTGACCATCTGGTCCGATTCCCGCAGGCCGGCCGGCCCGGAACAGTCGTCACACCGGCCAACAAACTGGTGGGGGCAGGTGGCAAGGTTGAAGTCGTCCCCCGTGGATAATCTGATGCGCATGGGATCCCGCCGTTCCTGGGTGCTCCCGGTCCGCCGGGAGACTCATTGTTCTAGCCGCCACGATGATGGTGCCGGCGAATGATGCGGTGGGTGCCCTCGTCGTCGAAAGCTCTCTCCTCGCCGGCACTTCCCAGTGAACAACCAACCGGAACGGAAAACACGAGTAAGTGATACCCGTTTCCTGCAGGCAAACCGTACCTACCTAAAAGTAGGGAAGCAGGGTTTACCTAAGCCCCCAGCCGGTTGCTAGCCCCAGGACCTCAACCACCGAACTGCGGCTCGCGCTTTTCCTGGAAAGCCCGGAATCCCTCGGTGTAGTCGTCGGTTTTGCAGAGCCTGGCCTGCTCGGTGTTTTCCTCCGCCATGGCCTCCCACAGGCCCAGGCGCTGGTCCCGAATGTGCGCCACCAGCTCCTTGCTCGCGGTGAACGCACCGGTAGCGCCCCGGGCCACCTTGCCCACGATCGCCCGGGTGTTCTCCAGCAGCTCGTCCGCCGGCATGGCGCGGCTGAACAGGCCCTGCGCCACTGCCTCGGTGCCGCTGATCAGCTCGGCGGCGTAGATCAGGTCCAGCGTCCGGTGCATGCCCAGCCGCTCGGTGAAGTACCAGTGCCCGCCCGAATCCAGGGTGGCGCCCAGCTTGGCGAACGGCGAGCCGAACTTCGCGTTCTCCGCCACGTACACCACGTCCGTGGCGAGCAGCAGCCCTAGCCCCACGCCCAGGCAGGCCCCGTGGGCGGCCGCGAACGTCGGAGCCGGGAACTGGCTCATCTTCTTCAGCAGCGGCTCCACCAGCCCGCCCAGGTACGCGGCGGCGTCGTCGCTCTCCGGCGTGACGTTCTGGATGTCGCGGCCCGCGCAGAAGGCTCGGCCCTCACCCCTGAGCAGCAGCGCCCGCACCTCACCGCGAGAGGCGGCGGCAGCAGCGTCGTCGTACGCCTGAGACAACTCCGCCAGCGCCTGCTCATCCAGCGAGTTCAGCTTCTGCGGGGCGTCCAGGACAACTTCGGCGACGTTGTTGCTGATGGAGAGGGAAATCATGCGGCTCCTTTATTGGTCCCCACCCGCACCCTAGCCTCGCAAGCTCGGCCAGGGAACCCTGCGGGCGTGGACCCGATTTGAAAAATTATTGGATTACACGTCGAAGTCGACGGTGACTTCCTTGCTGGTGGGGTGGCTCTGGCAAGTCAGCACATAGCCCTTGTCCAGCTCATCCTGCTCCAGCGCATAGTTTTCGTCCATGGTCACGCTGCCGGTGACCACCTTGGCCCGGCACGTGCCGCACACTCCCCCGGCGCACGCGAACGGCACATCCGGGCGGACCCGCAGCGCGGCGTTCAGGATGGACTCGCGGGCGTGCGTGGGGCTCGCCACCTCGCCCTGCAGACCGTCCAGCTTGAACGTGAACATGGCGTGCTTCTTCCAAGCTGCGGTGTTGGGGCAGACTACCTGTTTGCGTCGAGTCAATTACTTGTTTGCGTCCAGAACAGTACTCGAGTCCCGGAGATCCTCTTCGCTTCCCTGCCGTTGTCTGGTGGGGCTGCTAGTGTCGCCGGATCCCGCTCGCGCGGGTCCATCACAAAGAAGAGAGTCAATGATGCGTTTATCTTCCTTGGTGGCCGCGACGACGCTGGGACTTGTCGTCGTATTGGCACCAGCCGGACCGGCATTAGCTGGTCCCGCCGAACGGCAAGCCAACTGTACTGCGATAGGCGGAACGATCACCGGCACCGGCAACGGTACAAGGTGCACAGTCACCACACCCGTCGTAGGTCCTGATGTTCCATCAGGGGCTTCGACAACGACGTTCAGTGCGGACCGCCGCGTGGGTGATCCTGTCACCGTGGACACAGCGCTTCCCGCCAGGCAGCCAAATCCCACTGTGACATCCGAGGAACGGAATGTCGGTGAGGCGACTGTCCTTCGGACCGAGCGTCCCGGCCTAGCGGTTGTGACCCGGGAGGAGCGCAATGCAGGCGAGGCTGTCAGCGTGGACGCTGTTGTTCCCGGCACGCCGACAACCACAACCCGGACGGAACAGGGCACACCGACGAGCACGGAGTCGCCCACGACCACCAACTGCCAAAGGGTAAACAACGAGCGGGCAGCACGGCCTGTGGAAAGGTGCGAGAGGGCCGTCCTAACCACAACAACAACCCCCACGACGATCGTTGCCACGACAACCACCCCTCAGGAACAGGTCACCACCAGTACCCAGCAGCGGGAGACGCTGATTACCACCACAACGCCTTACACGGAGGTCTTCAGCAGCACGCAGCAACGTGAATCATGCACCACCACGATGTACCAGACGGTCATCGCCACAATGACGACGCAGCAGACGGAGCGCACGGCGACCACCACCCAGCCGACAACGCGGACCACTGTCACCACGACCACCACCTACAACTTCCTCCCCGGCAGTGACGCCCCCACCCCTACCGGAACACCGGTGGTGACGACGTCAACGGCTACAGGGACTCCAGTGGTGACTGAATCCGTAGTTCCGGGCACTCCGATCGTGACCACGGGAACCCGACCCGGCTCCGAGGAAGCGGACATTGTGTGCACGCCGATCGCCCCGGTAGTAACGGTTACCGAGGGGAACACCAGGGACGGGGTTACGACGGCAACCACGCGCGCAGCTCCTGTTGTCACCGTGACCCGTGAAAACATCGATCCGCTTGTCGCCGAGGCTCGAACCGTGGGAACTCCAGTGGTCACAACCGGCGTCCGCAGCGCCGGCGGGACCTGCTACAACAATCCTTCAAACGCTGAGCAGCGAGCCAACCGCTGCAGCTAACCGGTAAAGCACCGAACTCTAACGACGACAGCTGCCGCCTTCCAACCAGGAGGGCGGCAGCTGCCATGCTCACCCTACTCTGACTACGACGGAGTCCCGCCGCTAAACCGCGGCTCACGCTTCTCCTGGAACGCCCGGAAACCTTCGGCGTAGTCGTCTGTTTTGCAGAGCCTGGCCTGCTCGGTGTTTTCCTCCGCCATGGCTTCCCACAGGCCCAGGCGCTGGTCCCGTATGTGGGCCACCAGCTCTTTGCTCGCGTTGAAGGCTCCGGTGGCGCCGCGGGCCACCTTGGCGACAATCGCCCGGGTGTTCTCCAGCAGCTCGTCCGCCGGCATGGCGCGGCTGAACAGGCCCTGCGCCACGGCCTCGGTGCCGCTGATCAGCTCGGCCGTGTAGATCAGGTCCAGTGTCCGGTGCATGCCCAGCCGCTCCGTGAAGTACCAGTGACCGCCCGAATCCAGCGTGGCGCCCAGCTTGGCAAACGGCGAGCCGAACTTCGCGTTCTCCGCCACGTACACCACGTCCGTGGCCAGCAGCAGCCCCAGCCCCACGCCCAGGCAGGCCCCGTGGGCCGCCGCGAACGTCGGTGCCGGGAAGGATGCCATCTTCTTCAGCAGCGGCTCCACCAGCCCGCCCAGGTACGCGGCGGCATCGTCGCTCTCCGGCGTGACGTTCTGGATGTCGCGGCCCGCGCAGAAGGCGCGGCCCTCTCCCCTCAGCAGCAGCGCCCGCACCTCACCGCGCGAGGCGGCGGCAGCAGCGTCGTCGTACGCCTGCGACAACTCCGCCAGCGCCTGCTCATCCAGCGAGTTCAGCTTCTGCGGGGCATCCAGGACAACTTCGGCGACGTTGTTGCTGATGGAGAGGGAAATCATGGGGCTCCTTCGTTGAGACCGGGTCAAGTGTTTACACGTCGAAGTCGACGGTGACTTCCTTGCTGGTGGGGTGGCTCTGGCAAGTCAGCACGTAGCCCTTGTCCAGCTCATCCTGCTCCAGGGCGTAGTTTTCGTCCATGGTCACGCTGCCGGTGACCACCTTGGCCCGGCATGTGCCGCACACTCCCCCGGCGCACGCGAACGGCACATCCGGGCGGACCCGCAGCGCGGCGTTGAGGATGGACTCGCGGGCGTGGGTGGGGCTGGCCACCTCGCCCTGCAGGCCGTCCAGCTTGAACGTAATCTTGTACGTCTCTTTGGACTCGTCCACCACCACGGGCCGGCCCGCGTGCCCCTCCGGCCGGTCCGGCTTGCCGCTCGTAAACAGCTCGAACCGGATGTTCTCAGGCTTCACGCCACGCTCAGCCAGGGTGTCCCGGCACAGCTGCACCAGCTCGAACGGCCCGCACAGGAACCACTCGTCCACGTCGTCCGCGTGGATGGCGGTGCCCAGCAGCTGCTGGAGCTTCCCGGCGTCGATCCTTCCGGACAGCAGCGGCGCGATCCGCTGCTCGCGCGACAGCACGTGGTGGATGGCCAGCCGCTGCGGGTACTTGTCCTTCAGGTCCGCCAGCTCCTCCAGGAACATCACGTCCATGGCGGCCTTGTTGGCGTAGATCAGGTCGAACCGGCACTGCGGGTTGGCGGCCAGCAGCGTGCGGGCGATCGCGATCACCGGGGTAATCCCGCTGCCGGCAGCGATGGCCACAAAGCTAGCCTCCCCCTGCCCGGCGACGTCCCCGGCCAGCTCCTCCGGGTTGTTCATCGAGTTCATGCGGTTCTGCTCCACGGCCTTGCCGTCCCGGCCATGCTTGGACACAAACGCGCCCATGGGGCTCATCACGTCCAGCGTGTCCCCGGCCTTCAACTCGGCGTTGGCCCAGGTGGAGAACAGTCCGCCCAAGTCTTTCTTGACCGCCACGCGGATCTCGCTGCTGCCGTCCTCGAAGCTGCGCGGCTCGGCGCAGATGGAGTAGCTGCGGCGCACCTCTTTGGGTACTCCGGTTTCGTCCGGGAGCTTGGTGCGCAAGGCCACGTACTGGCCGGGCAGGTAGTCGAACCGGCCGGCGAGCTCCTGCGGCACGTGGAACGCCACCTCGATGGCGTCCTCGGTGAGCCGGCGCACCTCCTTCACGGCGAGCGTATGGAAGGACGGACGACGGCGGCCGGTGGCCTGCGCCGATTCGGCGGCAGTCTGGCGGACAACGGGCATGGGGCTTCCTTACAGCACTTTGAAGTAGTCGAACGGTTCCTTGCAGTCCTGGCACACGTACAGCGCCTTGCAGGAGGTGGAGCCGAAGCGGGTGAGCTCTTTGGTGTTCAGGCTGGCGCACTGCGGGCACTTGACCGCCATCTTCAGGCGGATGGGACCTGCGTGCCGTGCTGCATCGGACATGCCCGACGGCGGGGCGATGCCGTACTCCTGCAGCTTCGCCTTGCCTGCCTCAGTCATCCAGTCCGTGGTCCAGGCCGGGGCGAGGACCAGGTCCACCTCAACGTCCGCGTAGCCCTCTTTGGCGAAGGCTGTTTTCAGGTCGTCGCGGATGGCGTCCATGGCCGGGCAACCGGAGTAGGTGGGCGTGATGGTGACGATGACTTTTCCTGTTTGAGTCACCTGCACGTTCCGCAGGATGCCCAAGTCCTCGATGGTAAGCACGGGGATCTCGGGATCACACACGGTGGCCGCGATGTCCCACGCGTTCTGCCGCGGGGTCCGGGTGCGGCTTTCGAAGTCCGAAATGTACACGGCAGTCACCAGCTTGCTCCGGGATGCTCGCGGGCCAGCACCTGCATCTCGGCGAGGATATAGCCCAGGTGCTCGGAGTGCCTGCCGTGCCGGCCGCCGCCGGGTGCTGCCGGGACGTCCGGCACCTCGAGTTCGGCTTCGGTGAGGACTTCGCCCGTGAGCCGGTCAAAGTCCTCGCGCAGGCTGGAAGGCGCGACGGCGGCACCCGCCTCGGCGAGCCGCTGCGTCAGGTCATCGTCCTGGAACAGTTCGTTGACGTACGGCCACATCAGGCGCAGGCCGTGGATCATCCTCTTGCGGGATTCCTCGGTGCCGCCGGCCAGGCGGAGGATCCACTGGGCACTGTGGTCCCGGTGGTAATCCACTTCCTTCACGGCCTTGGCGGCGATGGCGGCCAGTGTGGCGTCCGTGGATTGGGTGAGCCGGCGGTACAGCTCGAACTGGTAATAGCTCACGATGAACTGGCGGGCGATGGTCACCGCGAAGTCGCCGTTGGGCTGCTCGAACAGCTGGACTGAGCGGAACTCGTGTTCGCGGCGGAAGTAGGCGAGGTCATCCTCGGACTTGTCCCAGGCGCCGCCGGCGTAGCTGAGGAAGCTCCGGGCGTGGCCCAGCTGGTCCAGGGCGATGTTGCCCAGGGCCACGTCCTCCTCCAGCTCCGGGGCGCGGGAGATCCAGTGGCCCAGGCGCTGCGCGAGGATCAGGGCGTCGTCGCCCAGGCGCAGGGCGAATTCGGCGACGTCTTCACTGGGTTTGGCGAGGCCGGTGCGGACCTCAAGCGCGATGTCCTCCGGGCGCAGGGCGTTGCCGGGCGTGATGCGGGTGGCGGAGGCGTTGGAGTCGCCACCAGCGACGCCGGTGGAGATGTCGCCGTGGCCGGTTGTGGTTTCGGGGGCTTCGGGGTTCACAGGTGCTTTACCCCTTCGCTCTTGGTGTAGTACGTGGCATGCCGGTAGTCCTTGCCCTGCGGCGACTCGAAGAACGAGCCCTTGGCATCCGGGTCGCTGGCGGCGATGGCGTCGGCCGGGACAACCCAGATGGAGACGCCCTCGTTGCGGCGGGTATAGAGGTCGCGGGCGTTACGCAGGGCCATGGCGGCATCCGGCGCGTGCAGGCTGCCGGCGTGGACATGGCTCAAACCGCGGCTCGACCGGACGAAAACCTCCCACAACCCCCAGGCACCGCGGTCTGCGTGGTTGACGGCGGGCTTGATCGAGGGAACCTGGTTCTCCGAGGCCGGGGTTGTTGCGGCGGCCTTGGTCTCGGTGGCGGCTGCCTCCGGGGTGGGGGCGCCGGCCGGAACCTGCTCCGCGCCGCGGATCACTTCACTGGCCGAACTTGCGGGGACTTCCGGGTTGCCGTGAGGGCTCATGCTGCGTATTCCTTCGTCTTCATTGACTGTTTTGCTGCGTAGGCTGCTGCTGCCTCGCGAACCCAGGCGCCGTCGTCGTGCGCTTCCCTCCGGCGCTCCAGGCGCTGGGCGTTGCAGGGGCCGCGGCCGGCAAGCACTTCCTGGAACTCATGCCAGTCCAGCGGGCCGTGCTCCCACTTCCTGGTGTCCTCGTTGTAGCGGACCTGGTCATCGGGGAGGGTCAGGCCCAGGACCCGGACCTGCTCCACCATCATGCCCACGAAGCGGCTGCGGAGTTCGTCGTTGCTGAAGCGCTTGATGTTCCAGGCCATGGACTGCTTGGAGTTGGGCGAATCGTCGTCCGGCGGGCCGAACATCATCAGGGCCGGGGCGTACCAGCGGTTCACGGCGTCCTGGGCCATCTGCTTCTGTTCGGGGGTGCCGTTGGAAAGTTCAAGGAGGATTTCGAAGCCCTGGCGCTGGTGGAACGATTCTTCCTTGCAGATGCGCACCATGGCCCGGCCGTAGGGGCCGTAGGAGGCGCGGCACAGCGGGACCTGATTGCAGATGGCGGCGCCGTCCACCAGCCAGCCGATAGCACCCATGTCCGCCCAGGTCAGCGCCGGGTAGTTGAAGATGGACGAGTAGCGGGCCTTGCCGGCGATGAGGTCTTCCATCATCTTGTCCCGGGTCTGGCCCAGGGTCTCGGCGGCGCTGTAGAGGTAGAGCCCGTGGCCGGCCTCGTCCTGGACCTTGGCCATGAGGATGGCCTTGCGCTTCAGGCTGGGGGCGCGGGAGATCCAGTTGGCTTCGGGCTGCATGCCGATGATCTCGGAGTGCGCGTGCTGGGAAATCTGGCGCAGGAGGGTCTTGCGGTAGGCCGCCGGCATCCAGTCCTTGGGCTCGATGCGTGAGTCCTCGGCCATGACGCGGTCAAAGTTGGCCTGGCCTGCCGCCTCTGCGGTTTCGCTGGTTCCAGCCGTTCGCTCAGCCGGCACTGACTGCAAGTTCTGCGCTGCCATGGTTGCTCCTCTGCAAAGACCTTCTGGGACGTGCCGAATTATTTACCGACCGTTCGTTCAGGATATGCGGAAGCGCTCCGGACCGTCAAGCGCCCACCCCCTGCCCTCCCCCTTGCGACGCTCTCTCACTTAATGCGCCCTTTTCCCAAACGCTCTCTCACTTGATGTCGGGTTTTCCCGAACGCTCTCTCACTGGAGGGCGCGCCCGCGCAGGCTCAAGTTTTCGTGAATGTTTCCTAAAGAGGAGCGGACTATTGATTGCAGTACGGCAGGATGAACGCTATTCGGGTACAGGGATCTTTTATTGCCGGAGAGTGGGAACGCATGCATAGCGAGAACGCGGGGATAGGTCTTCAGGGCGTGCCGGCGGGCCCGGAGTCCGGGGGCACACTGGTCATACGCACCTGGTTTGAACCGGACGAGGTCCCGCCTGGGTTTCGCGCCAGGATAACCTACGGACCTGCAGTTGGCGCCGAGACGACCCTCTACGCTGCCGATCCCGACGGAGCATTAAGCATTGTGCGTGAGTGGCTGCAGACTCAAACTGCTGGCCACGGCGGAGGATAGTCTTTCTGCGCTGACGCGGCTCTGGCTGTGCAGTATTTCCTGAACCAGACGGCGCAAGCCCTCGGAGGGGCCGACGCCGATGTCCGCCTTAAGCTGACCCTGGTACCTGTCGTAGGCGGACAGTGCCAGAGCCACGTTTCCCTGGGCCAGCTCTGAGGCAATGAGCACCCGCACGGCACTCTCATAGAGGGGTTCGATTTCCAGGGCCGCAATGGCGGCATCGGCGGCGGCCTCATTCTCGCCCCGGGCAACAAGTTGGCGTGAAACCCAGGTAAACGCCCTGACCCGGTCGTGCTGCAGCCTGCTCTGCTCGAACACCACCCAGTCCTCGTACCAGCCCGGCAGCAAGTCCACATCGCGAATCTCAGGCAGGACAGACGCCGGATCGCCTTTGCCCGCGCTGGTCGCTTCCGCCAAGGCGGCGCGCACGCGGTGCAGATCCACCTCGACCCTGGCGTCCAAGGAGAGCAGCGCGCCTGTCTTGACGAGCAGCCCCGGCATCTGCCGTGTCACCAGATGCACCGCCACCCGGAGGCTTTCCAGCGCGTTGGCCTCAGGACAGTCCGGCCACAGCATCCCGGCCAGGTAGTTTCTGAGGCAGGGCCCGCGGACCGCAAGTGCTGCGATAAGCCGCTGCTGACGGGCCGCCACATAGACTGCTGTTCCATCTTGGCGCAGTTGCCAGGAATGCATGAGGTCCAGTTTGAATATTCCACAGTCATCGTTGCCCATGGCTACCCGATCTCGGTTTTCACACTAGTCGTGCAAGTTCGAGGATCCTCACCTTGAAGTTGAAAGTCAATGCGGCGCATCCCCCTATTTCAGTAGGGAGAGGCGTCTATCAGACGCCGAATTTGTTGTCTGCCGCAGTCAGCTGCCACTGCCCATACGGGGTGAGCGAAAGCCCGACGGCGGCCGTGCGGCACCCAGCCGCGCCTCTCCACCCATGGTGCGTGCCGCCGTCGTGCCTTCCTGCGTTCCTGCCTTCCTGTCTTCCTGGAGAGGCGGCTCAGAGGCCCGAAAGCAGTTTCACGATGGGTTGTCCGAGCGGGCCCAGCCATGCGGCCAGGTTCTGGATGGGTCCGGCGAGCCCGGCAAGGGCCCCTGCAGCACTTGCGATTTCCGTTAGTTTCCGCAGGGGCCCTGCCACTTTGTCGGGCTCGGGGTGGGCGCTGCTGACTTCCTGGTCAATCTCCTTCAGGTGCCTTGAGATTGCCGCGAGCTGGCCGCCGGAAAGGCTCGATGCGGCGACGCCCTGTTCCAATTCCTGCACCGCTGCGCGCAGGGCGCGGGACTGGACCATCCCGCTGTGCTGGCCACCGCGGATGTACTGGTTCCCCTCGACGTTGTTAACCACTCCGCCTGTTTGATGATTGATGTTGAATCCCATCCAGATCGTCCTCCTTACTCGTTACCGGCCAACTGGCCTCCCGGAAAGGGCAACGGGAATTCGCGGTCCACTCTCTTCCGCCGGGACGTTGCCACTACGTGCAGGACAATGCCGATGATCATGAGGATTTGTCCTGCGCCTGCCATGAAAATTCCGATGATGTAGGAGCGAAAAGAGTCAGGCGGTCCCTCACCGGTGAAACTGGAGACGTCCTCCACAAATTGCAGGAAGTTGACTCCGGTCACCACCACTCCCGCGATGGTCAGGGCAAGCCCACTCCAGATGAGCCAGCGGGCCCTGGTTTTTGTGGCGGCAATGTCCCGCAGGAAGCTTTCGCGTTCCTGCCGCACGTGGCTGACGTAGGCCGTGTATTGGTTGCCTGCAACGTTGCTGATGTTCCCGGCGCGCTGGTTAGCAATCTCGTAGTTGCCCTGGATGTTTTCTTCGCGCGGGCGGTAGGCGGCCGGCCCCTGGATGGGGAGGGCGGCCGTGTCCTCCCCTTGGTCCGGCGGGCCCTGGTATTGGAAACGGGCGTTCCCGAAGGACACCACATCGCCTGAGTGCAGGACCACCTCGCCAGATGCCGGGCGTCCGTTGACGGTGGTGCCGGCACTGGAACCGAGATCATGGACGGACACCCGCCCTGCAGGGTCCACGGAGAGTGACGCGTGCACCCTGCTCACGGTGGGCTCCAACAGGACCAGGTCATTGGAGTGGCTGCGGCCCAGCGTCATCCGTCCGCGTGTCAGATCGAGGTCACCGCCCGTGCTGCCGCCCGGTCCGAGGGCAATGAGTCGGGAAGCCTTGGGATCCACTGTTTCAGTTTCCTTAGCTGTTCTCCATGGTGCGCCGGTGAGCATCAGGCTAAGGACATCGCGTTACTGCCGCGTTACCGGGCTTCGCCACCGATTGCCCTCCTGGTGAGCAGTAACGCCGCAATAACGCGGGAGGATGTGAACTCCCACTTAGAGCCTCCCCTCTCAAGTGGGGTGGGTGAACGGGAGAGGACTATTCCATGGAACCGCGAAGAAGCTGTGATGCGGGCAGCGGGGTCGCCCTCGACCTTCGGCTCCTGGGCGACTTCCGGCTGGGAGATGAGGCAGCAACAGTGGAACTGACGCCCCGCGCTGAGCATTTGTTAGCCTTTCTGGCGTTACGCAGCCATATGACCCGGACAGCAGTCGCCGCCCAGTTGTGGCCGGATCTCGACGAAGCCCAGGCACGGGGATGCCTTCGCTCAACATTGTGGAGGCTGCCCAGGCCGGACGGGTTACCGCTGGTGGCCACATCGGGTGACAGGCTGTACCTCACCGCGTTTGTGCAGGTCGATGTGACCCGGTTACGCGAAGGGCTGGATCGGTGGCTGCCGGGCGATGCACCGCCGGTGCAGATCGGCCCGCTCAGCGGGGACCTGTTGCCGGGCTGGTACGACGACTGGCTGGTGATCGACCGCGAGCGCCAGCGCCAGATCCGGCTTCATGCCTTGGAGCGGATATCCGCCTGGTACGTGGGCGCCGAAAGGTTTGACAAGGCGATCGAGGCAGCCTTGCAGGCGATTGCCGGTGACCCGTTGCGGGAGAGCGCGCACCGTTGCCTCATCCAGGCCCACCTGGCTGAGGGCAATGTCAGCGAGGCCCGCCGGCAGGTGGATATCTACAGGAGCCTCCTCGCCGAGGCCGGGATCCCCGCGCAGCTCTCGGCTCGGATGTACGAACTCATGCAGCCGGCCCGTGCCCGGACACCGTCTGCGGTGACTCCGCTGGTGAGAGGCCCCCGGTGTGGAGTCGCATTTTGAGGTAGCGATCATCGGCGGTGGGCCTGCCGGCCTGGCCGCCGCCCAGGTACTCGGCAGGCAGCGCCGGCGTGTGGTCCTGGTGGACAGCAGCCACGGGCGCAACGCCGCAGCCTCGCAGGTGCACATGGTGTTGGGCCGGGAAGGAACGACGCCGGCCGGCTTGGTTCTCGCCGGCGTCCAGGAACTTGCCGGGCTACCTTCGGTGTCCATCCTGAGTGCCGAGGCCACCAGCGTCCTCCTGGCGGATTCCAGCATCCTCGTGCGGGCACCGGCACGTGAGATTACTGCTGACTTCCTCATCCTGGCTACCGGCGTTGTTGACGAGCTCCCGCCGATCCGGGGCATCGACGCTGCCTTCGGCAAATGCCTGTTCCACTGTCCTCTCTGCCACGGGTTCGAGGCCAGGGATGAACCGCTGGTTGTGCTGGGCAACAGCGAACACGCCGCCTTCATGGCGGCTTACGTGCAGGACCGCATCAGCCGCGACGTACAGCTGTGCAGCAACGGGGAGCCGTGCTTCTCACGCGGGACCAGGGCCCGGCTCCACCGGAACGGCATCCGGATCATCGAGGACCCGGTGGCGGGCATCCACGCCCAAGCGGACGGTCTCACGCTGGTTCTTCCCCACTCCGGATCGATGACATACCGCGCTGGCTTCGTCTCCTCCACATACCGGCAGCGGTCGCCTTTCGCCCGGGCACTCGGGTGCGCCCTGACCGACGATGGCCGCGTCCGCGTGGACCATTTCCAGCGCACATCGGTGCCGCTCGTTTTCGCGGTGGGAGACATGGCAAAGGTGGCACCGGGCACCGGAAACATGACGTTCGTAGCCACGGCAATCGCCAGCGGCGTCACGGCGGCCGCGTTCCTGGACGAAGACATCTTCGCGAAGCAGTGGAACAGCCAGGAGACCCCCCGCTAGGCAATGTGTTCTGCTCCCCTACCCGCCAGCGGCAGGTCAGGGATCGAATTCATTACCCTTTACACCGGCAAGAAAAGCCCGCCACTCCTCCGCGGAGAATTCAATCCGGGCTGCAGGATCCGCGGAATTCCTTACATACACCTTTCCCATGTGCGGTGCCTGTGCCACCTCGACGCAACAACTGTTGGCGCAATAGGAAGAGCGCTCGAAGGTCAGTTCGCCATCCACTTCCACTCCTATGGTTCATTGGTAGCTCTATGAGTGTGGCCCGGCCAAGGTGTGTCCCCGTCCGGGCCCTGAATGAGTTGCTGCCACACCCGGCGGGTACGGCGTCTCAGCCGCTTACGGGAAACACTTGCTGGCGATTTGCTCGCCCGCGACGTACAGCTTGACGCAGACACCCGTGGGGATCCCCCACGAGGTGCGGGTACTCAGGCAGGCCCTGACTGCGGTGCCATTCGGAAGGTCAAACGGCACCGGAAGACAGACATTGCCGATTCCCAGCGGGAGCCTCAGGCAAACCCTGTTGTTGCCCGAAGTCACTGAAATGCATGACGCGCGGAGTTCGAGTTCCCCGCCGTCCATGGAGGTGAGGTCCGGGGCCGTCTGCCGGTTCCGTCCCTCGAACGGTTGCCTGGAGGCTTCAAGTGTGGCCGTGACCGCCTGCTCGTCGAACTCGGCGTACTCGTCGTTCGTTTCGTTTGCCATGGTTCTCCCCTTCGCGATTTTTGGTAAGCCATTTTTGGGCGGATCCGGATTGACCCGTTCCTGCATGGTTCCAACCGCTCGTCACCGGAGCGTCACGCTGCCCCAAGGTGGTTGCCCAGGCGGTGCTGCCGTGACGCCAGTGTGACGGGGGCGCGTCAGACTCGTCTCGGTTGTTCCGTTCCCTTATGGTGCGGGCCACTCAACTGCAGGACACTGGTGTGGCCGGAGCGTTCCGGCCACCGGATGGAGGTGGACCATGATCCCGGACGATTACCACGCCCTCTACGACCGCGGCGTTCAGGCTGCACGCAGCGCCGACCTGCCGGCCGCCGAGGCGCCTGCCGACGGGCGGGAGGAGTTCGCTGCCGACGTACCGGACTTGATCATCGAGGAGGACGAAACCACAGGACTCCCCAACCGGGTGATTAGCCGGCAGCCCGCCGGCAGGTTGTCGGAACCGGGGCCCGAGGACCCGGCCGAAGCGGCGCGGCAGTTCATCCACCGCAGGCGCGGCGTCTGGAACATGGCAGAAGAAGACGCCTCCAGTGTGCAGGTGCGCTCGGTCAGCCGCACCGGCCTCAAGACGGCGCAGTTGTACCAGAGCATGGACGGCGTGGACGTATTCGATTCCGAAATGACAGTTGCACTGGATGAGGGGAACGGCGTGATCTCCCTCGCTGGCCAGTTCTTCCCGGGCGTCGGGGCCGCGATGCGGGAGTCCCGCAGGTCACAGGGGCGGACACGGGAGGACGCGATCGCCCGGGCGGCGTTCGACCTCACCCGGGTGATCTACCAGGCAGCTGACTTCGTGGCCGCCGAAACGCAGCCCGAGGACGGGCCGTACCAGTCCTACGAGTTCAGGGCCGCCGACAACGATCGACGGCCCAGGTTCGAGCGGCCCGCGAGGGTCAAGGACGTGATGTTCCCGCTGGGAAACCAGCAGTTCGCAACAGGCCACTACGTAGAGCTGTGGATCGCCGGTTTTCCCGCGTTCAGCTACGTCATCGACGCGGTGGACACCCCCTACGTCCTCTACCGAAAGAACCTGTCCAGCGAGAGCGCACCGTTCACCTACCGGGTGCACAACACCGGCGGCACGCTGTTCCGGCCGCACGACGGCCCGGCCCCCGGCTCCCCCCATCCCACGGGGATACCTGACGGTTTCCAGGCGGACCCCGTTGAGGAACGCCTGGTCCAGCTCGAGAGCCTGCCGGGCCGGGATCCCTGGCTCCCGCCGGATGCTACGACAACACGGGGGAACAACTGCGTGGCCTACGCGGACCTGCAGGGACCCACAGGGCTGGGGACAGGTGATGTGTTGGGAAAGATCACCGCACCAGGGACCTTCGACTACACCTACGACCACTCCCGGGATGCCAGTGAGGCAACAAATCTGCAGAACAGCCTCGTAGGAATGTTCTTCCATGTGAACTGGCTCCACGACCGCTGGTATGAGGCCGGCTTTGACGAGGCGGCCGGCAACGCTCAGGCCGATAACTTCGGCCGCGGCGGGGCCGGCGGAGACCCCATCCTGGCGGAAGGCAACGACTTCAGCGGCACTGACAACGCGAACATGTCCACCCCTGCAGACGGGGCCAGCCCCAGGATGCAGATGTACGAGTTCCTCGGTCCGCAGCCGGACAAGCCCACCCGCACCAGCAACCACGAGGCGCTGATCACTTTCCATGAGATGGGCCATTACATCACCAACCGGCTGGTGGGGAACGCCACCGGCCTGACCAACCAGCAAGGCCGCGCCATGGGCGAGGGTTGGGGCGATTTCTTCGCCGTCAGCATGACGTCCGAGCCGGCGGACGACTTCGTTGCCGGGGTCTTCCCGGTAGGCGGCTGGACTGACCTCACGCCCACCTTCAACGACAACTACTACTACTCCATCCGGCGGTACCCCTACAGCGCAGACATGTCCAAGAACCCGTTGACCTTCCGCCATATCAGCGCCGGACAGATGCTCCCGGTGGGCCCGCCCATCAGTCCCAATGCCGGCGGGCCGAACAGTGCTGTACACAACGCCGGCGAGATCTGGTGCGCAGCGCTCTGGGAGGTTTTTGTGAACCTGGTGGCGAAGCACGGGCACGAAGAAGCGGAACGGCTGGTTCTGCTGGATGTTGTGGGCGGCCTCAAATTGACGCCGTCCCGCCCCACCTTCCTGCACGCCCGCGACGGGATCATCTCCGCGGCCGCCGCCCTCAATCCCGACGACCTCCCCGAGATATGGGCAGGCTTCGCCAAACGCGGAATGGGAGTGGGGGCGGTTGCGCCCGCCCAGAACTCGACCGATCTGACCGGGGTCACTGAAAGCTTTGCCGCACCGGAGAACTAGCAGTCCCACACAGCTTGTAATACTGCCCAACGGGGAGAGCCATGAATGCACAGGTGCCCACTTCAGGTTGCCGCGGCCAGGCGGCAGGGCGGCCGCGGCCGGTCCTGCTGCCGCGGACAGAGCGGGCCCCGCTCCGCCGCGCAGAAACTGCGACGACGACCCTGGCCGACGGCGTCTCCGCCGACACCTACCTTGAGGTACTCAAAGAGCTCACCGCCCACCCCACCCGCCATTCGTTCTCGCCGTCCTACCGCGACGCGGCACAAAGGGTTGGTGAACGGCTTACTGCGCTTGGCTACGCCACCCGGGAAGAGCCGGTCTCCTTCGGCGGGCGCCAGACCCTCAACGTCATTGCCGAGAAGCCCGGCACCGCCCCCGCAGATGAACGGCGGCTGGTGTACGTCGTCGCGCATCTGGACTCGATCAACGAGGCCGGCGGAACCAACGCACCAGCACCCGGGGCAGATGACAACGCCTCGGGCGCAGCCGGAGTCCTGGAAATTGCCCGCCTGTTGGCCGCCACCACAGCGCGGGACGACCTCCGCCTGGTCTTGTTCGGCGGCGAGGAACAAGGGCTGCACGGGAGCCGCGTCCACGTCGCAGGCCTGCCTGCCGCCGAAAAGTCGAGGATCAGCATGGCCGTCAACATGGACATGATCAGCCGGCGCAACACTGCAGCACCATCAGTGCTGCTTGAGGGCGCCACCGTTTCCCAACACGTCATCGACGCACTGGCACAGGCCGCCCATGACACTTCCGATCTGGAAGTGTTCGTCTCGCTCGAGCCCTTCGCCTCTGACCACGTGTCCTTCATCAACGCCGGCCTTCCTGCCGTGCTGACCATCGAAGGCGAGGACCAGTTGAACACCGATGAGCACACCGTCCGGGACACCCTCGAGGGACTGGAATTGTCTGTGGCAGTAAGTATCCTCCGGATGAACACCGCTGCCGTGGCGTCCGGGCTTGGTGCCTCAGTGTGACGGCTCCGTCCTGACATCGATCGAAAGGCAAGCACATGGAGGACCTCATCGGGCGCCTGCGGGCCGCCAACGCCCGGATAGAAAGCCGGGATGGCCAGTTGGGCGAGGAAATGCTCGAACGCCGTGCGGCCACCCCGTCCGTTCCAGGAGGGGCCGCGGGTGACCTTGAACTGGCCCAGCCGGGCCGTGGCCCGCAACTGGAAATTGCCGGGCAGACAGTGGGCAGGTTTGAGTTCGCGCAGGAGACCATCGTGTTGCGGACCGGGCGGCCGGTGCTGGCGGTGATGGATGATGAGGCGCAACTCGTGTTCTCCGATCCCGAAAGCAGCGTTTGGGAATCCCGGCTGCGGGACGCCGCAGAGCACCTGGAGGCTGCCGCCCGGGCCGTGGGCCGGATCGAGGTTGAGGGGCACAGCCTGGCATGGCTCGGCACTGGCTGGCTCGTGAGGCCCGATGTGGTGGTGACGAACCGGCACGTGGCGGCCGAATTCGGGCGCCACGACGGCACGGTATTCTCGTTCAAACAAGGCCTTGGCGGCAGCCCGATGAGCGCGTCGATCGACTTCCTCGAAGAGATCGGCAGCACCAGGGAGCGGACTTTCCGGCTGAACCGCATCCTGCACATCGAGGATTCGTCCGGACCGGACCTGGCGTTCATCGCCGTCACACCGAACAGGGGAAACGCTCTGGCCGCGCCGATCAGGCTGGCCGGCAATGCAGCCGAGGATGAAATGGTCGCGGTGATCGGGTATCCGGCCCGCGACAGCCGGATCCCGGATCAACAACTGATGGATGAAATCTTCGGGAACGTCTACAACAAAAAGCGGCTGGCGCCCGGACAATTGATCGGGTCCGATCCTGCGTCCGTCCGCCATGACTGTTCGACCCTTGGCGGCAACTCCGGGTCAGTGGTGCTGTCGCTCGCCACAGGCGAGGCGGTGGGCCTGCACTTCGCGGGCCGGTTCCTCCAAAGCAACTTCGCGGTACCGGGTCCCGTCGTGGCGGAGCGCCTGGACAACGTTTTGAATGGCCGACGCCGGCCGGTTCCCGTTGATCAGCAGGTTCCGGACAGTCCGGCGCCCACAGCCCACCCGGCGTCACCGGGCCCCCGCACGGAAGCGAAATTCTCCTTCGTGGTTCCACTGCGGGTGACAGTAGAGGCCGGGACCCCCTACGCCGAGGGCGAAGACCAGCGCGGCCGGGCGGTTTCGCCGGCCAACGCCGGGGACGAGGATGTATTCACGGAGGCAGTTGCCGCGGACTACAACGACCGGCTGGGCTACGAGGAGGCTTTCCTGGGGACTCCCGTGCCCCTGCCGTCGCTGACGACGCGGCGGGAGGATGTCCTGACCTTCACCGTCAACGGAAGAACAGAGGACGTGCTCCGGTACGAACACTTCTCCGTGATGATGAGCCGCAGCCGCCGGTTGTGCCTGTTCAGTGCCGTCAACATCGACGGGCTCCAGTCCGTCTCACTGCCCCGCACGGGCTGGCGCACGGATCCGCGCATCCCACTGGAAGCACAGATCCAGAAGGAGTGCTACGGCGCGGAACCTAAATTCTCGCGGGGACACATGACACGGCGGGAAGACCCGGTATGGGGGCCCCCGGCTTCCGCGTCGAAAGCAAACGCGGACTCCATGCACGTCACCAACGCCGTGCCCCAGATGCAGCCGTTCAATGGCGGAGTCTGGCTTGAGCTCGAAAATTACGCGCTGCAGAACGCACGCAAGGATGACATGCGGATTTCCGTCTTCACCGGTCCATTCCTGGCGGTGGAGGACCCGGTCCGGTTCGGCGTGCGGATTCCCACCGAATTCTGGAAGGTCATCGCGTTCATCCATGACGGGACGGGCCAACTCTGCGCCACCGGCTACACCATGTCCCAGCAGGATTTCCTTCGGGAAGAGGAATTTGTGTTCGGCAAGCATAAAACTGCCCAGCGATCCATTGCCTCCATCGAACAACGCGCGGGCCTCTCGTTCGGGGCACTCACCGCCTTGGACCCCTTCGAAGACATCGAAGGCCTTGCCACCGAGCTGACGGATCTCCGACAGATCCGGTTCGTGGCCCGCTAGGGACCGGCACCGGGTTTCCCTGATCCGGACGGCGAAAGCTGAACGCATGAACGCCCAACTAACCACCGAGCAACTGGCTTGGCTGGCCGCCGAGAACCTGCGGCAGGAACTTCTAGGCAATGCCTCCAGCACCTACCTGCGTGCCGTCATCGAGGGGGCAGCGCAGGAAGACAGCCTGCTGGCCACGGCGTTTGCGGAACTCCAGCGAAACCCCGCCGACGCGGGACTACTCAAGGCGTTTGCCACGGCGCTTGCAGAGGCCATAAGGCAGGATGCCGGCTTAGCGGAACGCCTCGTAAACTGGGTCCTGCGCAAGGTGCCGCCCCGCTACAGCGGCGACATCGAGGCTGAAGCAGTTCCGGCGGAGGCAAGCTCCGACGCCTTAGCCCCGCTGCCGCCGTCGAACGCGGCGCAAGCCTGGCTCAACGCCGAACTCGAAGACGCCGACGCAGCCCAGCCCCTGCAGGTGGGCGGAACGTACGCCCTGGCGATCAGCCTCGACCAGGCGGCAAGAAACACGGTCATTGCCAGCGGCGCCCCGGTCAACCTCCTGTTTCCCCCGGGAACTGACGAACTGACCCTCACGGTACAGCTCGACAGCGACCACTTTGAGGTCCGCGAACGGAGCCTGCCCCTGCGCTTCCGCCGAGGTGCGGCGGGCGGCAAGGCCACATTCCACATCGTTCCGCGCACGGCCGGCCGGCACGGCCTGGTGGCCACCGTGCATCACGCAGGGAACTTCCTTCAGCAGCTGACCATCACCATCGACGTAGGGTCGGTTGCCGACCAGCCCCGTACGTCGTCGCAGGGGCGGCCCATAACGGATGCCGCGTCCCTGCAGCCACGCGACATCGGTTTCGCCATCGAACCGGCACCCGGCGGAGGGTACAACTGCACCGCGTGGGGGGCGACGGCGGCGCGTGTCTTCCTGCCTATCGAGCAGCAGGAACTTGCCTCCGCAATCGATCAGGTGCGGCGTGCACTTCTGGACGTCGTGGGAAAACAGAACTTCCGTACCCGGCTGGACATTCCGCCCGAGGACCGCGACGGCGCCCTGCGTATCCTCGCCAAGGAAGGATTCCGCCTCTACCAGAAGATCTTCTACCACCCGGCCGGGGGCGCGGACGCCCGGCGCCTCGGCGACTGGCTGCGCCAACAAACCAGCGGCACGGACGAGGTACTAAAGATCCAACTTTTGACCCGCAACTTTCCGGTGCCCTGGGGACTTCTTTATATCGACGACGAGTGGACAGCCGGCGGAACGGATTGGCGGCGGTTCCTGGGCATGAGCCACATCATCGAGCAAATCCCGCTTCAAACAGCGATGACCACCCTCAACGGCCTGATCGACAACGGGCCGGGCGGGTTGTCCGTGAGCGTGAACTTCAACGAGAGCATCGACGAGCAGATGCACGCCGATTTCGTGGCCCGACAGGTATCGTACTGGGGCACCGCTGCCGACTTCACCCCGCCCGTCAACCTGGTGAGCCGCACAAGACGCGACGAGCTGGTTGATGCGCTCAAAGACGGAGCTACCCCGGACCAGATTCTTTATGTGTTCTGCCACGCGGTGGCGGCAGGCCTGACTGGTGACGGCCCGGACGCCTCCTGCCTGGTGCTCTCCGGCGATGAACGCATCACGCTGGGGGACCTGAACCTGGAAGCGCCCACCACCGTGCAACTTGCCGGCAGCCCGCTGGTGTTCATCAACGCCTGTGAATCAGCAGAACTCTCGCCTCTTTTCTACGACGGGTTCGTGCCCTACTTCATGGCAAAAGGTGCCCGCGGCGTCATCGGAACCGAGTGCAAGATACCTGCCCTCTTTGCTGCGGAATGGGCCACGTCATTCTTCGACCAGTTCCTGGACGGGGCCTCCCTCGGCGAGGTTTTCCTCCGGATGCGGCGCGACTTCTTCCAGCAGCACGGCAACCCGCTGGGCCTGATCTATGGCATCCACTGCGACGGCGATACCCGGGTCCACCCGGCCACGAGCCGAGCAGGTCACTGAACCCGCATCCCCTAGCAACGCACAGGAAGGACACCCCATGGTCATCAGGCACATCCCGGACAGGCCGGACCTGGCGTACCACCTCATCCGCTACGACAAACACGGCACTGAAATCCCCGAAGACTCAAACATGTTGGCGAGCCAGGCCGTACGCACTGAGCTGGAGTCCCCTGAAGCCGGCATCACTGACGTTTTCCTCCTCAGCCACGGTTGGAACTCCGATGCCGATGGTGCGATGGCGCAGTACGACGCCTGGGTGTCCACCACCAGGGATACCAGGCCAGCCGATATCGGACGCCCCTTCCGTCCCCTCATCGTTGGATTGCACTGGCCGAGCAAGGCGTGGGGCAATGACGCGATAGTAGCTGCCGGAGGTGACGGATTGCTGGGAGCTGAAGCGCCGCCGTCGGACGCCATCACCGTGGACGATGCCGTGGACAGGTACGCCGGCATCCTCACCGACACACCCGACGCACGGGCCGCCCTCCGCACCATCTTTGAAGCCGCCGCCGATTCCGGCGCGGATGGACACCTGACCGCCCACCTGCAGGCCGCGTACCAGACGCTGTTCCGCGAACTGCATGTCGGTGAGCTACCGGATGATGACCACGCCGCCGCTGGGGCCTGGGACGCCGAGAAGGTGTTCCAGCAGGCGCTCGAAGACACTGATGCCGCCTCAGGCCTCCTCGGTGGTACCTCATCGAGCCGGCTGAAGGACGCAATTCTCGCACCGTTCCGCCAGCTGTCATTCTGGGTGATGAAGGCCCGAGCCCTGACGTTCGGGGAGACCGGCGCCGCGAACCTGCTGCGCCAACTTCAGGACGCAGCAGACCAGAACGTGCGCTTCCACCTGATGGGACACAGCTTCGGATGCATCGTGGTCAGTGCAGCGGTGGCAGGCGCCGACGGGTCACCTGCCGTGCGGCCGGTGGATTCGCTGTTCCTGGTGCAGGGTGCCCTGTCCCTCTGGGCCTACGCCCGCGCCGTGCCGGACGAGGTTGAGCCCGGGCACTTCCACCGCATTGTGCGGGAAGAGCTGGTACGCGGCCCCATTGTGACAACCCGGTCCACGTTCGACTACGCGGTGGGGCGCTTCTATCCCCTCGGCGCCGGAATTGCCGGCCAGGTCCTCCTCGGGGACCTTCCCCGCTATGGCGGCCTGGGCGCCTTCGGTATACAGGGTGTACGGGACGCTGTTGATCGTCAGATAGGCGATGAGGGCACCGACTACCACCTGCATTCCGGGGTGGTCTACAACATCGATGCGTCCACGGTGATCAACAGGGTCAGTGGACCCGGCGGGGCACACAGCGACATTTCCCACCCTGCCGTTGCGTCGCTTGCATGGCAGGCCGCACTCGCCGGAACGTGACGCACCCTTGCACCGCCGCCGTAACGCGGCAGTAACGGCCCAATAACGCCAAACGGCGTACGAATGGGTGACGCGTCACTGGATGCCGGCAACAACAGGCACAAAGGAGAAAGAGATGGCCGAGAAGAACCAAAGTCATTACTGCTCAATTCCGTCAGCACCGGCCCATGCCAGCAAAGAAAGAGCGGCGGTGCTGAACGAAGCAAAGTGGCCCGAAGGCGCCACCATCAAGGTAGGTTTCCTGGGTGGAGATGGTGACCTTCAACGGCGCGTCCAGGATGTTGCGCAGGAATGGACCGGACCCCAGATGGCACGGCTGCAGTTGAACTTCGTGGATGGCGCCACAGCCGATATACGCATTGCCTTCGACCAGGGCAACGGCTCCTGGTCCTATCTGGGCACCGAAGCGCAGCAAATTCCCGCCGCAGACCCCACCATGAACTATGGCTGGCTGACGCCGGACTCAACAGATGACGAACTCCGGCGTGTGGTGCTGCACGAGTTCGGCCATGCGCTGGGCCTGATCCACGAGCATCAAAATCCGGACAAACCGATCGCCTGGAACAAGGCCGCCGTCATCGCAGACCTTTCGAAGCCTCCCAACTCCTGGACCCCGGAGGTGATCGAGAACAACATTTTCAAGACCTACGACAAGTCCGAGGTGGACACCACCTCCACCGACCCTGACTCGATCATGATGTACCCGATTCCCGCCTCGTGGACCACGGACGGGTTCTCTGCCGATCTCAACAAGGAACTATCCACCACGGACAAGGACTTCATCCGAACCGCGTACCCGTGGTGATGTGAAGGCGGGAGCGAATCATGGAAGACTACGCCGTCGTCGTTGGTGTGGCGCAATACCCGGAACTTTCCGCCGCGGGCATAGCCTCGGACCTGGACGGACCCAACAATGACGCCACGGCGATAGTGGACTGGTTGCTGGACCCGGGTGGTGGCGGCCTGCAACCAGGCAACGTCAAGGTCATCAGGTCCATTGACTACGTCCCGCCGGATCCGTTCGATCCGCAACCGGCCGAAGCTGAAGTGGAGCGCGCACTGCGGTGGGTGGAGGCGCAAACCCGCAACGCAACAGGACGCAGGCTGTACCTGTACTTCTCCGGGCACGGATTCTCCCCCGTCAGCCAGGAGGGAGCGCTATTCACCGCCGAAGCAACCCAGGTCAGCATGTCCTACGTCTACGCCCATGGCTGGCTGAAATGGTTCCGCACGGCCCAACGGTTCAAAGAACTTGTCCTGTGGATGGACTGCTGCATGAATTACCAGCAGTCCATCCCCGTCCGTCCCATCAATATGCGCCCGCAAATTGGGACCGGAGACCCGGGAGCGGAATTCGTCGCTACGGCAGCCGAAACCAAGAGCGCCATCGAAGGCCAGATGGCCGACGGCCTGGTGCACGGCGTGTTCACCTGGACCCTGCTTCAGGGCTTACGCGGCGGCGCCGCAGATTATCGGGGGCTGGTCACAGCTGACGGCCTGAAGAATTTCCTGCACACCGTGATGCCTGAGTTTCTCCCCGAGCCCGTAAGGGCAGCCAACACCGTTGATTTGCAGGCCTCCGTGCGCTTGGGTGGGGATATCCTCTTCGCGCGTTTCCCGGCTCGGCCAACGTACCCCGTGCGCCTCACCTTTCCTGCAGCCGCGGCCGGAGAACTGCTCAAGGTCTGGACGGGAAGTCCCCATAAGCCCGTTGTCGAGGCACTCCTGACGGGCGCGGAATGGACCGGCGAATTGGTTCGGGGCCTCTACGTGGCGGAGGTCACTGCGGCCGGACTGCGCCACGGCTTCCAGGTGACGGGGACCGGGAGCGTGACGTGTGCTGTCAGTGATCGAGGCAGCGCCGTCATCGAACCGACCGGTGAGGGGCAGTTCATGCTGGACGTTGTGGCACAGAATGCGGCCGCCACCATCACGGTCCTGGACCACACCTTCACAAAGAGGTACACGTCTACCGGAGAACTGCACGAGCGCGACGTCCCCGGGGTCTACAAAGTGCGAACCCAGATCGGACGCGAAATAGGAACCATAAAGGAGGAAATCCTCGTCCTCGATTGGGATACGGCCCGGGACAGCATGGCGGCGCGCGCACTGCCGTCCCCCGCCCCCATCCCGGGAAGCGCCTTCACGCACGAGTCCCACGTCTGGCCGTTTGCTGAGGCCGCGGCAGGCAGGGGGATGTTCGCGGACCGGAGAGCCGGCAGTGCCCAAATCTCGGTTCTCTCGCGGTATTGGACGGAGGAGCCGCTGACAGGTGTCCGGGCGCCGTCGTTGCACCCGATGCAGGGGCTCGATATCTTCCAGTTTGATGGAAAGCTTCTCGCGCACATGGCTGCGGAGTGCAGCTTTGACGACAAGTCTCCAGTGGACCGCGTGGCCGTATGGGAAAAGAACGTCGAGCCCGGCGTTTACTTTCTGCGGATCACGCCGCCCTCCGGCGGGCAACTGGAAGCAAGCATCGTTGCTGCGCCCAGCTGGCTGACACAGCTGGCCATCAAGCGTCCGACACCGGTTTCCGGGCAGTCGAAAATCAACAGGCTGGTGCCAACAGGCGATGCCGCCATCTTCATGCGTGACATCTGGAAGAAGCCGGAGACATCCGGGCAGGAAGCCGTCCAGGAGTTGTACGCCCTGGCCTCGACGGATGACCGGGAGCTCCCGCAGGCTGGGCAGGATGCTGTCATCGAAGCCGCGAGGATTGCCTTCGCACAAGGGCGCAACCTGCTCGGTGGTGCACGGGGCACCAAGCTGCAAAAGCTGCTGCTGGAGGAGTTTGATGACCCGATTGCCGGGATCATCGGCGGACACCTGCTGCTCATGGCCATGGACAGTGCCACTGAACCAGACCCGGCACTGGACGAGGTTTTCGCTGCCGCCGTTGCAAGGCTTCGGGGGCTGGTCCGGACCTGGCATCCCGACGTCGAGGCTCTGGCCTTGCGGTCCCCTGATCCCGCTGCGCGTCCGGACAAGCCCTTCACCGCGGCCCCCATGTTCAGCCGCAGTTGGCAAATCATCGTCGAGGCCAGTTACGACAAACCTGATCTTGTTCCCGCAAGCCTTTGGTCGCGGGTTCACGCCAACCGTAGCATTGGCCCGTATTTCGCCTGGGCCACCGACGAGGCCAGCCGCTCAGCACACGCGCAACAACTTGACCAGTGGAAGGCAGCGCACAGACCGCGAAGCAAGGGATCCAGCGGACGCCGGCCACCGGCCGCCATGCCGAACCCCGCCGGTCGGCCCCCGGCCGCTATGCCGGAGGAACTGCGGGAGGACGCGCGACGGCTCGGCATACCTGCTGTCGCAGCAGAGAGTATATGGCGCGGGACGGTCTCCGGCGAACCGGGGCAGTAGGCCCCGTGTACGAATATGAGATCGGCGAGGGCCTGTCAGTCTCTTTCCAGCGTTACCCGTACCCCGCAACCGGTTCCTTGTCCGCCTTGCCCTCCAGCCATGGCGCCCTGCCGATTCACGTCTCGGGGTCTGCGCGGCTTCACGTGCCCTCCCCGGCAAGCGAGGCATTCTGGATTGCGCTTCTGGGGAATTCCCGCGGTGCGGCCGCAGAGGTTGCACTGCTGGCGCACGGCCGCACCGGAACGCCGGTGGACGTCCTTACCGGAATGCCTGCCGCCGTACCCACTGCGCGGGTGGTTCTGCCCCCGCATCAATTCATTGCGGGCATTCGCATTCGCCAGGGACCCGGAACTTGGTGGCCCTTCGCGCGTGATCCGTCTGGCCCTGCCCCGGCCACAGCCGCCGTCGATCTCTTTGTCCGGACCTGGCCCGGCCCTGGTGCGGCAACTGCCCGGCCGGCATCCCCCACTCCCCAGCACATGCCCGGAGAAGAATCCCCTGACGATGGATTGGGGCCTGCCTCCGTGGCCGGTGTGGCTGAAAACTGCACCTTACGGATCGTCTTCACCGACGAAGCCCGCTTCAGGACGATCAGCGGCCAACAGGTTGCCCCGCTAAGTCATGATTCAGGCCTTCGGGATGGACGACTCCCCTAGACAGCAAGCACCCGCGTTGGCCGCTTCGCTGGGCGACGCGCAAATTCGCTTTCGACGCGGACATTCCGTTGCGCATCCCATATTTCGGGTGTGCCGGGGAACCTGCGCCTCGAGATGGAATATGCGCGTCGCCAGCAGTTCTCCACATGGCGGCACACACCCCTCCCGAAGCCGCCCTGCACCGGGCACCGTGGCTTTATGACAGACCTTCCGCCGCTTTTGTTGTCCCGCGACCGACTGATGCACGGATTCTCCCCCAACGAGCTCGCCAAAAGCGTCAAGGCCGGGCGGTTGGTGCGCGTCCGCCACGGCGTCTATACCGACGGGCCGGCCTGGCGGGAGCTGAAGCCGTGGGAGCAATACCGGCTCCGGATCCAGGCCGCCGCGGAAACGTTCGAGAAGCCAACGGTTTTCGCCCGCCGGTCCGCCGCCAGCGTTTGGGGAATTCCCACCATAGGGCTGCACCACCCGGTCCAGGCGCTCACGTTGAAGAACGACGGCGGCCGGTCGCGTGCCGGGGTCAGCCGCCACTTCAGTGCACGTGAGGGTTTGCAGGTGGCGCGGCGGGAGGGCCTCCTGGTCACCGACCGCATCCGGACTGTCCTGGATCTGGCGGCCTTCCTGCCGTTCGCCGAGGCGGTTGCACCCCTGGACCATGTGCTTCGCCCGGACAACATGCGGCACCTGCCCGCCCTGACCAAAGCCGAACTGGAGGCGGGCATCGGACCGATGTATTCGGCGGCTGCCGGCCGGAGAATCCGGGCTGCGCTCAGATTCGCGGATCCGGCTTCCGGTTCGCCCGGGGAGTCGTGGAGCCGCGGTTTGATACATGTGGCCGGATTTGAGGTTCCAGTCCTCCAACAGAAGCTTTCGGACGCTGACGGCACGGTGGGCTACACCGATTTCTACTGGAAGGAGTCCAGGGTGGTGGGCGAATTCGATGGCGTGGAGAAGTACGTCAAGCCCGAACTCCTCAAGGGGCGGACAGCGTCCCAGGCCGTTGTGGCGGAAAAGGCGCGTGAGAACCGGATTCGCGCTATGGGGATCAACGTCGTGCGGTGGGACTGGACCGACCTCATCGAGACGGGGACGCTGGAACGCAAGCTGGCGGCGGGAGGGGTGGCCCGCCGTCGTGCACGTTCCGCAATTCTCGACGCGCAAATGCGAAAGTGACGCGCACATTCCCCGGCGCGACCTTTATCCGGGGGTCGAAAGGGAATATGCGCAGCGCAAACGCGACGCCTGCGCCGCCCTTCCCCGTCGAAACGCCCGCGCCTACGATGAACACCTGCGGCGGCTCCGCATGCCGGGAGAAGAGCCGCGGACATCAGAGCTGATACCAGAAGGGAAATCGACATCATGGCTGAAACTCCGAACCCCATCCAGATCCAGAAGTTCCTCGGCGGCGTGGACTATCCCGCCAGCCGAGAAGCGCTGTTGTCCAAGGCGAAAGACTCGGGCGCCGGCAGCAACGTCATCCAGGCCCTCGAGGCCATCCCCGACAAGGAATACGACAGCCCGACGGCCGTAAGCTCCGCAGTTTCCGACAACTCCTAGACAGGTCAACGCGGAAGGCACCACGAGGCCCCCTCATCCCACATGCACCCACGGGCGTTTGGTCACATCCGGGACGGCCTCGCGCAGCACCTCCCGCGTGACGGGTGCGATTTCGCCTTCGCCCAGGAACAGGAACCGCAGCAGGTTGGTGACGGGATTGCCTTCAGTCCAGCGGAAGTAGATATGCGGCATCAGCCCGGTGACGTCCCGGATGTGGAGCAGGACCGACGCGATGGTGTTGGCAACCACCGGCCCGTGGACTTCGAGGATCCTGTACCCGTGCCGGACCACGCCGCGGACGTGGAGTTCGGTTTCAAAGTCGGAAGAGTCATCCACCACAACCTCCAGGAACAGGGCTTCCTGGGCGAGCGGGAGGTGGCTGACCTCGATGGCGTTGGCGAGCTTGCGGCGGTAGGCCTCCCGGGATTTCCGGAGCGGTTCATGGGCGATGATCGCGATGGGGCCCTCAAGGGCATCGGACATGAACTCCAGCGCCGGCCGGTCCAGGTGGACGTGCGTGGCGTGCAGTTCGAAGGAGCGGCGGACCCGCGAGAGCAGGGAGATCGCGATGATGCCCAGGATAAAGACTCCTGCGATCCGGATGCCCTCCGGCCGCTCAAAGATGTTCGCCACCGTGGTGTAAGTGAAGACTACAGCGATGGCGCCGAAGCCTAGGGTGCGTTTGGGCTGCCGACGCCGGCGGGCCGAGAGGGTGACAGCGACGGCTGCGGAGGTCATCAGTACCAGGACGCCGGTGGCGTACGCGCCGCCCTGCGCGTCGACGTCGGCATCGAAGAGGAAGGTGATCAGGAAGCCGACCACGGTGAAGACCAGCACCAGCGGCCGCACGCCCTTGGCCCAGGCAGGAGCCATGCCGTACCGGGGCAGGTACCTGGGCACCAGGTTCAACAGGCCTGCCATGGCGGAGGCCCCGGCGAACCACAGAATGGCGATGGTGCTGGCGTCGTAGATACTGCCAAAGCTGACGCCGAGGTATTCGTGGGCTAGGTAGGCCAGGGCTCGTCCATTTGCCTGGCCGCCCGGCTGGAATTCCCGCTCCGGGATCAGCACCACGGTGATGAAACTGGTGGTGATCAGGAAGCCGCTCATGATCACGGCGGCAGCGGTGAGCATCCGCCGGGTTCCCCGGATGCGGCCAGCAGGGTTCTCCTCGGTGTCGCCTTCGTCGCCCCGCACCTGGGGCATCACGGCGACGCCGGTCTCGAACCCTGAGAGGCCCAGGGCGAGTTTGGGGAAGACCAGCAGGGCGATGGCAACGGCCATCAACGGGTTGCCGTGGGACGTCCAGAGGCTGGTCCACCAGTCGCCCATGGCCAGTGGATGAGTGAAGACCTGGGCGAGGGTCACCGCCACGACCACGGCGTTGAGGGCCAGGTAAAGGACCACGAGGGCGACGGCCACGCCGATCGCCTCCCGGAAGCCCCGCAGGAACACCGCGGCCAGCAGCGCAAGCAGGAAGAGGGTGACGGGGACGTTCTGGCCCTGCAGCCAGCCGGGTGCCACCGGGTTCTGGATGAGGTGCGCACTGGCGTCCGCGGCGGACAGGGTCATGGTAATCATGAAGTCGGTGGCGGCAAACCCGAGCAGGACCAGGACGAACAGCTTTCCGCCCCAGCGCGGCAGGAGGCGCTCCAGCATGGCGATGGAGCCTTCTCCGCGGTGGCTTTCGCCTGCCACCCGCCGGTACACCGGCAGCGCACCCAGCAACGTCACGGCTACCAGCACCAGCGTGGCAAGTGGCGAGATGACGCCCGCGGCGAGGGCTGCGATGGCCGGCTGGTATCCGAGGGTGGAGAAGTAGTCCACGCCGGTGAGGCACATGACCTGCCACCACGGATGCTTTTTCTCGTGGTGGGTTGTCCTCCCGCCGGGGCCGGGGTGGGTGCCCTTGCTGTCCTGCAGTCCGAACAGCAGCCAGCTCCTGAAGGTGCCGTGCGGCCTGGGGGCGGATGGATCAGCCGGAGGCCTGCTCAACGTGGTCATGAAATCCTTTCCGCGGTGCGCAGTGCAGCGCGTTCAGTGCCGAAGCTAGCACCGGCGAAAACCGTGGAACCGGGAAACGGAGCTTTCTTAACGACTCCTTGACGCCGCCCGCCTGGAAGCCCTCTTGACCCGCCGCTATTCAGCGATACTATGTACTGGTAGTCATCATCACTAAGTAGCAGGAGGGGAGGTCCCATGGGCAAGCAAATGACCGAGATGCTCAAGGGGACGCTGGAGGGCATAGTCCTGGCGATCCTCGCGGGCCATCCGGCCTACGGCTACGAGATCACGGCCAGGCTGCGCGACCAGGGCTTTACCGACATCGCCGAGGGCACCATCTACGCCCTGCTGGTCAGGATCGAGCAGCGCGGCCTCGTCGACGTCGAAAAGGTCCCGTCAGAGAAGGGGCCGCCGCGCAAGGTCTACTCGCTGAACGCACAGGGCAGCGGATACCTCGAAGAGTTCTGGAAGTCGTGGAGCTTCCTGGCCGAACGCATCGAACACCTCCACACCGGGCACCCGCAGGAACAAGGAGAGAAGTAACCATGGCCGCAAAATGGATCGAAGCAATCACCGGCTCACTCGAGCAGAAGAAGCAGTTCAAGCAGTACAAGGCCCGGGTCGAGGCGCTCCCCGAGCCGCACCGCACCGCCGCCAAAGCCTTCGAGCGGTACTTCATGTACTACGGCGGAGTGACCGACGGCGACACCATGGTCCGGATGTTCGGCGACTTTGCGGACCTGTGGGAACGCGCCGCCGTCGACGGGACCCCGGTGGCCGACATCGTGGGCGAGGACCCGGTGGAGTTCGCCGAGACGTTCACCCAGGCCTACGGCGGCACGCGCTGGATCGACAAGGAACGCGCCCGCCTCACAAAAGCCATCGACGCCGCCACCGGCCGCACCGCAAAGGAGACGGAGCATGGCCATTGACCAGGCCCTGGAACCCGCCATCCGGGTGCAGGGCATTGAGAAGTCGTTCAAGGACTTGCATGTGCTGCGGGGCGTCGACTTCGAGGTGAAGGCGGGCAGCATCTTCGCCCTGCTCGGCTCGAACGGCGCGGGCAAAACCACCCTGGTGCGGATCCTGTCCACGTTGCTGAAAGCGGACTCTGGCACCGCCACCGTCAACGGCTTCGATGTTGCCGAAAGGCCCGACGACGTCCGCGAGTCGATCAGCCTGACCGGCCAGTTCGCCGCTGTGGACGAGGTGCTCACCGGCCGGGAAAACCTCATCCTGATCGCCCGGCTCCGCCACCTAAAAAACCCGGCAGCGATCGCCGACGACCTCCTCTCCCGCTTCTCCCTCACCGAGGCAGGGAACCGCAAGGCCGCCACCTACTCCGGCGGTATGCGGCGCCGGCTGGACATCGCGATGAGCCTGATCGGCAACCCGCCGGTCATCTTCCTCGACGAACCCACCACCGGCCTCGACCCCCAGGCGCGCCTCGAGGTATGGCAGACGGTGAAGCAACTCGCGAGCCGCGGCACCACGGCGCTGCTCACCACCCAGTACCTCGACGAGGCCGAGCAGCTGGCCGACCGGATCGCGATCCTGCACGAGGGCACCATCATCCAGAACGGTACCCTCGCCGAACTCAAGCGGCTGCTCCCGCCCGCCAAGGTGGAGTACGTGGAGAAGCAGCCCTCCCTCGAGGACGTCTTCCTGGCCCTCACCGTCCCTGCAGGAAAGGAACTCCGATGACCGTGCACGCCCTCGGCGACACCCGGGTCCTCACCAGCCGCTCCCTGCGCCACATCCTGCGCAGCCCGGACACCATCATTACGACGGCGGTCACCCCCATCGCGCTGATGCTGCTGTTCGTTTACGTGTTCGGCGGGGCCATCAACACCGGATCTAACCAGTCCTACGTCAACTACATGCTTCCCGGCATCCTGCTCATCACCATCGCGTCCGGCGTCGCCTACACCGCCTACCGCCTGTTCCTGGACCTGCAGGGCGGCATCTTCGAACGCTTCCAGTCGATGCCGATTGCGAGGTCCAGCGTGCTCTGGGCGCATGTGCTCACGTCCCTGGCGGCGAATGTGGTGTCAGTGGCGGTGGTCATCGGTGTCGCCCTGCTGATGGGGTTCCGCACCGGCGCATCCCCGGCCGCCTGGCTCGGCGTGGCCGGCCTCCTGGTCCTGTTCATCCTGGCACTGACCTGGATCGCGGTGATCGCGGGGCTTTCCGCGAAGAGCGTCGACGGCGCCAGCGCCTTCAGCTATCCGCTCATCTTCCTGCCGTTCATCAGCTCCGCGTTTGTGCCCACCGGCTCGATGCCCGGTCCGGTGGCCTGGTTCGCCGAGAACCAGCCCGTCACGTCCATCGTGAACACCATCCGGGCCCTGTTTGCCCAGGAACCCGTGGGCAGCGACATCTGGATCACCCTGGCCTGGCTCGCGGGAATCCTCCTCATCGCCTACGCCTTCGCGACTTCCATCTACCGCCGCAAGATCAGCTAGGGCGTCATCCGGTATCCGAGGCCGTGAACGGTTTCCAGCCAGCGGGGTGTCCGCGAGCTATCCCCAAGCCGTTTGCGGAGGTTGCTCAGGTGCACCTCCACCGCACGCAGTTCCCGGAGGCTGACGGACGAGCCGGTGTTGTAGGGCTCGTTGCGCAGCCACCGGACAAGGTCAGCCTTGGTTTGGATGGTCCGGCCGTTCTTCAGAAGGCACAGGAGAACGTCGAACTGGGTCTGTGTGAGTTCCACCGGCGAGCCGTCAACCGCAACACGGCGCAGGCCCTCGTGGAGCGTCAGCCCGTTGTGGGCGAAGTCGGGTTGGGGAAAGGGTTGCGCGGCTTCTTCCTCGGGAACCTCCCCCGCGGGCTGCAGCGTCAGGGGCCGGCGGAGCAGGGCGGCGATCCGGGCCCGCAATTCCCCGGGCCGGAAGGGCTTGGGGACGTAATCGTCAGCGCCGGCCGTCAAACCCATCACGGCGTCGGCCTCGTCAGCCCCGGCGGCCAGGATGATGAGGTAGGCGTCGCTGAAGAGGCGGATCCGGCGGGAGGCTTCAACGCCGTCGAAATCAGCGAGCGCGAGGTCCACGATGACAAGGCGCGGCTGGTGCTTCCGGACCGCCTCGACGCCGTCCAGGCCTGAGGACCTGGCGTGCACGGCGAAGCCGGATGTTTGCAGCAGTGCGGTCAGGCTGGTCCTGGTATCGTCGTCGTCCTCGATTACTACGGCAACACCGCGCTCCCCCATCTGGTACTAATCCCTCTCGCGCACTCTTCGGCCCGCCGGATTGGCAGGCACAACCAGATGGCATTCGGAGGAGCGGAGCAGTTGGATGGGTTCAATCAGAGATGATGGTTCCTAATCGTCCAGAACAGAGCACCGATTTCCGCAGAAAGAGCCACGATGAATACTGACCAGGGCGCCCATGGGCAGCTAAGCAGGCGGCTCAAGCGGGTGGTCCTGATCGTGGCAGGCCTCAACCTGGCCTATTTCTTTGTCGAGTTCACGGTGGCCTTGGCCATTGGATCGGTATCCCTGTTTGCCGACAGCGTGGACTTCCTCGAAGACACAGCGATCAACCTGTTGATCTTCCTGGCGCTGGGCTGGTCGCTGCACCGCCAGGCGCTTGCCGGGAAGGCCATGGCCGTCTTCATCCTGGTCCCAGCGTTGGCGGCGGCGTGGCAGGCCATCAGCAAATTCAGCAATCCGGAGCCGCCGGATCCCCTGTCGCTGGTAGTAACAGCCGGCGGTGCAGTGGCGGTGAACCTGGCTTGTTCGCTCGTCTTGGCCAGGTTCCGCCAGCACGGCAGCTCGATGGCCAGGGCGGCATTCCTCTCGGCCCGGAACGACGTGCTGATCAATCTCGCCATCATTGCCATGGGTGTCCTGACGCTCTGGACGGCCTCCGGGTGGCCCGATCTGGTGCTTGGCACGATTATCGTTGTCCTCAATCTCCGCGCGGCGAAAGAGGTCTGGGAGGTCGCTGAGGAAGAACGTCTGGCCGCCAAGGCGTTGGCTGGGGAAGAAATCGACTAAAAGGTGCCCGCGCAGGACTTTTTCAGAAGGATGCGACAAGCCGGGCCAGCGGCGGGGGCGCCTGTCCAGGCGGCAAGGCCTCGACGAGCAGCCGGGCGTAGCGGATCTTGTTGCCGCTGCGCCCCGCCAAGAACCGGCGCAGCTGTGCTGAAACGGGCTGCTCCCGCTGGGACGGCTGCTGTTGAAGGACCCGGAACGACGCGAGCTCGCCTTGAGCTGCGATGACCTTGAGGACCGCATCAATCCCCAGGCAGCTGATGAGTTCGTCCTCCAGGTCGGCCTCGCACACATGGAACCCCAGCTCGTCCAACGGACCGGATCCGATGCCTGACTTCGCGAGCGCACGGGCAATACCCGGCGACTCCCCCACATCACACAGGCCGAGCAGCCGGTGGCCTGCGCCGTAAGGGCCGTAGCGGTTGAGGAAGTGGACGATGCTGGTTGCGCCGCCCATCGGCACCACGGTCACCAGCTTGGACGCCAGGTCATGGCCAGCGCGGTGGGCCAGCGTCTCGACAGCAATCCTGTCGCTCTCGCCCTCGACCAGCACCGTCGTCGCCTGCATAGGACCAGTATGCCGAACGCGGACGACGCCGGCACTGGGCCGGGCGCCCGGCTGCCCCTTCAGAGGAGCCGGGCCTGCCTCCACAAGGTGAGTGCCGCCGTCGTACTTCCCTGCTTTTCCACATATGCAGGGAATTAGCAGCCCACGCACAGGTTCTGCAGGTATTCTCAGCACCATCAGGGCGGGCGGCTGAGGCCGGGCGCCCGTACGGGGTGGCAGGCGAAGGAGTCGGTTTGCGTCAGAGAATCTTCCCGCTGGCGGGGGTGCTGGCCTTGATTCTGGCGGCTGGCGCTTGTTCAGCCCCGCCCCCGCCGCCACCGCCGTCAGAGACGGAAACTGTCAGCGGACCTGGTACAAAGGTGTACCTGACGGCCTACACCTGGTTCGATAACACCCCTGCCGGCTCGCCTGTCATCAGCAACCCCGTGGTCCACCAGAGGGCCGGCGGAAGGGGAACCTACGACGATCCGGTGACCATCGCTGTGGGGCACTCGCTGGCCACCGGCAAGGACATCCTGGACTACGAACCGGGCACGCGCATCTACGTGCCGGACCTGCGCCGGTACTTCATTGTGGAGGACACGTGCGGGGACGGCCCCACGCCCGAGGACGGTCCGTGCCACTCCGGTGCCGAAGAATTCGGGGACGCCTCCATCTGGCTGGACATGTGGATTGGCGGCGAGGAGCAAAGTTCGGAGTTTGCCCGCCGCTGTACCAGGAAAGTCACAGGCGTGCGGACGGTGGTGTTCGATCCCGCCGACAACTACGTGGTGGCCGAGGGCAGCGGCGTGATCCACGACGGCAAATGCGATTCGGGATACGGAGACGAACTGGTTACCAAGTGACTTGCCGGGGAAGGCCGAAAGGTCCTGCTATCGGGCTTCCGGGACGACGAGGACGGGCCGCTGTTGTTGTCGGGCCAGTGCTGCAAGTACCGAGCCTTCGAGGGTTCTGTCCAGCCAAGCCAAGGTTCCCGTCCGGCCTGCGCCAACGACGAGTAAAGCTGCGTGGGTGCTTTCGGCCAAGCGGTTGAGGGCCTTGGGGACATCGCCATTGAGGACGCGGAAGGACCACGAGTCCCCCGGTTTTCCAAGAATGGCTTCAAGCCTTGCTTGCAGCTGCCCTGAAGGGAATTCGGCTTCTTCGTTGATGCTTGGGTCCAGGGATAGAGCCGCGCGTTGGTTCACGGGTTCCCATTCGATGAGGTAGCTCGCAGGGTCGACGAACGCGCAGACGAGATGCACTTTCAGGGCGGCCGCCAATGCTTCGGCAGTCCTGACCAGGTGCTCCGGGAAGTCCCATTCGACGCCGAGAATGATGGGACCCTCGGGCCATTCCTCAAGGGGCATTGGAACCCTCAGCATGGACGCTGCGGCGCGGGGGCGGACATGATCAGTTCCCGGCGAGCTCCGTGTAGAGCGCCTGGACCCGGGCCTTGATGTCGTCCCGGACCAGGCGCATCCGCTCCATGCCTTCGATGCCGCGCTCCGACGGTTCGTCCGTCTCCCAGATTTCGAACCGCTTGCCCTCGACCGGTTCAAGCTTGGCCTCGGTGCCCAGGACGATGACGGCGTCCACGCTATCCAGGACCTCGCCGGTGACGGGTTTTGGGTATTCGCCGGCGACGTCGATGCCCAGTTCAGTCAGCGATCCCACCGCCTGCGGGTTCAGGTCCTTGGCCGGTTTGGTGCCGGCCGAATAGACAGCAATTTTGTCTCCGCCGAGGTCACGCATCAGGCCGGCGGCGAGTTGGGACTTGCCGCCGTTCTTGCTGCAAACGAACAGCACGGACGGAGTCTTTTCCTGGGTCATGAGTACTTTGTTTCCTTTGTACGTGGGAAGGGGGGGTTAGTTGTTGGCGCCGGAGCGGCCGTGGGCAAGGCCCGTCGGGAAGCCCAGCAGCACAGGTTCCGGTGCGGCGCAGCATCCGGACTCCGTATCCGCGGCGTCCGCCGCAGTAGCGGGGACGTCGCAGCTGGTGCCGGCGTCGGTGGAGCAGACGCCGGTTTCGGGGAGTTCGAGGTGGACGGTGTCCGCTGATTCCTGGTCCCCGGCGAGGGCTGCGGCGACGGAGCGGACCTGTTCGTAGCCGGTGGCGAGCAGGAAGGTGGGAGCGCGGCCGTAGGACTTCATCCCCACGATGTAGAAGTCCTTGTCCGGGTGGGCCAGCAGCTTGGCGCCGTGCGGCGGGACAGTGCCGCAGGAGTGGAATTCGGGGTCGATCAGCGGGCCCAGTTCCATCGGCGCCTCGACGGCGGGATCCAGGTTCAGGCGGAGCTCGCGCAGGATGTCCAGGTCCGGACGGAAACCGGTGCAGGGAACCACGACGTCGGCCTCTATGGTGCGGCCGTCCGCCGCGCCGACGCTGACGGAGGAGTCCAGCGATTTGATCGAGCTGATGCCGAAGCCGGTGTGGAGTTCGATCTTCCCGGCCTCCACGAGCCGGCGGACCCGGCCGCCGAGCTGGCCGCGGGCAGGCAGCCCGTCGAGGTCGCCTCCGCCGTAGACCTTGTCTGCAGAGGCACCCCGGATGGCCCACAGGATCCGGGTGCCCGGCTCTTCCTTGGCCAGGTCAGCGAGGTTGATCAGGGTGTTGGCCGCAGAGTGGCCGGCACCGACCACCAGGACGCGGCGGCCGGCAAAGGCGGCGCGGTCGCGGCCGGTCACATCGGGCAGCGGCGCGGAGATCCGGTCCTGCGCTGCTTCTTCGCCGATGGCGGGCAGGCCCGAGGTGCCCAGCGGGTTGCGGGTGGACCAGGTGCCGGAGGCGTCGATGACTGCCGCCACGGTGTGGTCCCGGGTTTCGCCGTCGGCGTGCTCCACCCGCACCACGAAGGGGGTGCTGTCGCGGCCCTTGATGTGGGTCTTGTCCATGCCCTGCCGTGTGACGGCGGTGACCCGGGCACCGGTCTGCAGGCGGGACGAAATCTGCGGAAGCGCGGCCAGGGGCGCCAGATAGTTGTCGATCAGCTCCCCGCCGTAGGGCAGGGCCGTGGGCCGGGGCGCTTCCCAGCCGGCGGCTTCGAGGAGGCGGACGGCCGCGGCGTCCGTGTTGAACCGCCACGGTGAGAACAGACGGATGTGGCGCCAGTGCTCGATGGCCGCGCCCGCCGTCGTGCGTGCTTCAAAGATCAGCGGCTCCAGGCCCCGCTCGAGCAGGTGGGCCGCGGCGGCCAGGCCCACAGGGCCGGCGCCGATCACGGCGACCGGGAGGTTCTTCGCTGAATCCATCGTGTCCTCTTTCATCCGTAGTGGTGGTTTGGTGGTGCGGTTAATCCGACCCCCGTGCTATCTGGCGGCGGGGATCAGGGAGTCGATAAGGCCCTCGATGCGGGTTTTGATCTCGTCGCGGATGGGGCGGACGGACTCGACGCCCTTGCCGGCCGGATCCTCCAGCACCCAGTCCTCGTAGCGCTTGCCCGGGAAGTAGGGGCACTCGTCGCCGCAGCCCATGGTGATCACCACGTCGGACTCCTTCACGGCCTCGGTGGTGAGGACCTTCGGAACCTCCGCAGACATGTCGATGCCCACCTCGGCCATGGCTTCCACGGCGGCGGGGTTGATCTTCTCGGCGGGCTGCGACCCGGCGGAGCGGACCTCGATCTGGCCCTTGCCCAGCGTGGTGAGGAACGCGGCAGCCATCTGGGAGCGGCCGGCGTTGTGGACGCAGACGAACAGGACGGAGGGCTTCTTGGCGGTTTCGGTGCTCACGGGTTTCTCCTGGATCAGTTGGTGGATCGGTCTGGTTGAAGTCGTCCCACACATCCGAAGCAATATTGATGTTGATCGATGTATGGAGTATCGGACTATTCATTGATGGTTGTCAATATATGGCGCTGATCCTTCCCGCCACTGCTTGGCACCGCGGACGGGAGCGGCGTCTCAGGCCGCGTGCAGCCGGGGCGCGAGGTCGCCGATACGGCGGGAAATGTCGCTGAAGGCGTTCTCGAAGGCCTCCTCCGTGTTGATCCGCAGGGGATCCGGCACCGACCAGTGGGTGGCCCGGAGGCCGGGGAGTTCCTCGTGCGCGTTGTCGCAGACGGTGACCACAAAATCACCGTCGACAACAGGGCCCAGCCTCCGCGGCGGAACCTCCGGCAGGTCCACGCCATGGCGCCGGGCGACGTCGATGGCTCCTTGGGCGATGCGCTCCGCCGGGTGCGTCCCGGCTGAGCTGGAAGGAATGTCGCTGACCTGCCCCCAGAGGGCGGCAGCCAGCTGGGAACGGGCACTGTTATGCGTGCAGACAAACAGGATGCGGCTGGCCCCCTGCTCGACGCCGGGAGCGAGTCCGTCCAGGGCGCCGGCGGCGAGCCGGATGTAGCTGCGGCGCTTATCGGCTTCAGAGCGGTGCCTGATGGCCAGGCCCGCGCCCTCGAGGGCGCGCAGGTGGTGGGACAGCAGGTTGGAGGGCATACCCAGTTCGGCCTGGAGCTCGGTGGGCGAGAAGTCCCCGAGGGTCAGCAGGTCCACGATGCGCAGCCGCGCCGGATCGGCGAGGGCGGCGTGCTTGGCCACCCGCGTCCGGAACACCTCTGCTGGGTCAGTTTTCATTGCCTCAACTTTGACTGAGGTAATTCCTTGCGTCAAGCTTGGTGGCATGCCTACAAACCAGCCGCCGCTCTGGCGCCGTGCCGTCGCCGAACTTCTGGGCACCAGCCTGCTGGTGATGATCGTCGTCGGGTCCGGGATCATGGCCCAGCAGCTCTCGCCCAACGACGTCGGCCTGCAGCTGCTGCAGAACAGTACGGCCACCGTGTTGGGCCTGACCGTCCTGATCCTCGTTTTCGGACCCGTCAGCGGGGCGCACTTCAACCCCGTGGTGTCGCTGGCGGACTGGATCCTGGGCCGGCGCAGCGGCACCGGCCTGGCCCTGCCCGAGCTGGGAGCCTACGTGGCTGCCCAAATCCTCGGCGCCGTCGGCGGCAGCGTAGTGGCGAACGCGATGTTTGAGGTGGGGACGTCCATCTCCGGCAAGGACCGCGCCACGGGTGGACACTTGCTCGGGGAAGTGGTGGCCACCGCGGGCCTGATCCTGCTGATCTTCGCCCTTGCCGCCACCAAGCGGGGCGTGCTGGCAGCGCCAGCCGTCGGCGCCTACATCGGGGCCGCCTACTGGTTCACGTCCTCCACGTCGTTTGCGAACCCGGCGGTGACCGTGGGCCGGATCTTCAGTGACACCTTCGCCGGCATTGCACCAGGCTCGGTCCCCGCCTTCATCCTCGCCCAGCTGGCGGGAACTGCAGCAGGCCTGGGCCTCCTGCTCCTCCTCTTTCCCGCCGCAGGCCGGGCCGCGGACGACCTCGTTCTCCCGCACGCTGCGGGCAATGCCGGTTCCTAGCCCGCTTCCCCCGACCCGTCGATGCATTGATGATGATCGATATTGGCGCATAATAGGTAGATGACTTTGCCCGTTCTGGATCAGGCCACGGACACCTCCTGCTGCCCGCCTGCAGGAGAGCCTGCCCTGGGTGCGAAGGAAGCGAAACAGCAGGCGCTGGTCTTCAAGGCCCTGGCCGACCCCAACCGGCTCCGGCTGCTTTCCATCATCAAGGCTTCCCCTTCCGGATCCACCTGCGTGTGCGACCTTACCGACCCGCTGGACCTTAGCCAGCCCACGGTGTCCCACCACCTGAAGGTCCTGGTAGAAGCAGGGCTGCTGCTGCGCGAAAAGCGCGGAACCTGGGCCTATTTCTCGGTTGCTCCCGGCGCCTTGGACCGCACCGCCAACCTCCTGGCAAACCTGTGACTTCTACCCTGACCGTCCGGGCGATGGAACCGGGCGATTGGCCGCGGGTGCGGAGTATCTATCAGGAGGGCATCGATACCGGGTTTGCCACGTTCGAGTCCTCCGCTCCGGACTGGGAGTACTTCCACCAGTCCAGGCTTCCCAAGCACCGACTCATCGCCGCTTCTGCCGACGGCGGCGTTCTGGGCTGGGCGGCCGTCTCGCCCGTCTCCGCCCGGGCAGTTTATGCGGGCGTGGTGGAGCACTCGGTGTACGTTGCCGCGGATGCACGCGGCCTGGGTGCCGGCAAAGCCCTGCTCCAGGCGCTCATTAGCTCCACCGAAAGCGATGGCATCTGGACCATCCAGGCCAGCGTCTTCCCCGAGAATGAAGCCAGCCTCAAACTGCACCTGGCCAACGGCTTCTCAATTGTGGGCCGGCGCCAGCGCATCGCCCGGATGACCCACGGGCCGCTCAACGGCCAGTGGCGTGACACCCTCCTCATCGAACGCCGCTCCCCCGTCGTCTGAACAGCAGCCGGCACCGCGGAACCGACAAAGGAAGAAATCCGGGCGGACTACAGCCGGGTACGGACCGAACTGGACCAGTGGCTGGCGGGCGCCACCGCCGTCGGCCTTCGCTCCAGGAGCAACGGCACCATGTGGACTGCCATGATGGGACCCGTGACTATCGCCAAAACCATCCTGCTCTTCATAATTGCCGCCGCCGCTGAGATCGGCGGGGCATGGCTGGTGTGGCAGTCCGTCAGGGAAGGCAAAGACTGGTGGTGGGCCGGCCTGGGCGTCATTGCCCTGGGCATCTACTAATTCGCCGCCACCCTTCAGCCCGATGCGCACTTCGGCCGGATCCTCGCCGCCTACGGCGGGGTGTTCGTTGCCGGGTCACTGCTGTGGGGCATCGCCTTTGACGGCTTCCGGCCCGACAGGTGGGACATTGTGGGCTCGGCGATCTGCCTGCTGGGCGTCGCCGTCATCATGTTCGCGCCGCGCAACGCAGGTTGAACGTCTTTGCCTTTAGACCCATCCATCGTGAGTGCTGCTTCGAACCAGCCATAACGCCACGCATTGGGTGATTGACGACGGCGGCGCCTAGGTGAATTCAGCAGGCTCTACTCCGAGGACCAAGACTATGACCGTCCCCAGCTACCGCCGTTTCCTGGCAGAGTGCATCATCCATGATCCCTCCCAACAGCCCGGACTTCGTGAAGACGAGATGTACGGGGTGTACCTGAGCTGGTGCTTCCTGAACCAGGAGCAGCCGGCCCCTGACGCCGCTTTCTGGGCCGCCATGAGCGACTCCGGATACAAGAAGTCCAATACTGCCGGCCGGAAGGTGTGCCCCGGACTGGGCATGAAGGGCCCGGCGGCCGTGGACTACATCCTGTCCAGCCAGCCGAGTCTTATCTGAGCCGGAACGTCCCGGGCTTGGCGCGGACCGCCGTCGGGCGTTCCTGCCTACATGCGGCGGTTACGCGGCGGGCGGGCCTGGCCGGCGCGCATCTGCTTGGCTTTCCGGGCCTGCAGGATCCGGCTGATGATGGTGGGAAGCAGGGCAAAGAGCAGTTTCTTCATGGAATTCGTCCTTTGGTTGATCGTCTGTTGTCGGTTTTCAGCTGTAGCCGCTTACGGCTGGCGCTCCGCTGCCCGGACTTCGCTGAACGGGTCGTCCGGATCCTTCAGCGGCACACCGCCCGTTTCCGTGCCTGAGTAGGACGGACGGGCAGGTTCCCCGTAGATGGTTTCGCCGTAGGTGGGGGCTGCAGGGGTTTGGTCCCGGTAGACCGGCTCCGCACCCCACGGCGGAGCCTTTGTTCCGGCAGTTGGCGCCTGCTCGGGCATTGGCGGGACTGTGCGCTGCGCCTGCGGGGCCCCGGCCTGCAGTCCTCTGGCCACCCGGCCGGCAAGGATCCCCGCGCCGGCGGCAAGGAGCAGGAACGTGCCCGGATTGCGGCGGGCGAAGGACTGCACGTCAGCCAGCAGCGCAGACGGTTCCTTGCCCTCCACCCAGGACGCAACGGAAGACGCCCGGCCTGCGACCTCCCGGACCAGGTCACTGGCCACTCCCTGTTGCTCCGGGGAATCAGCCATGGCGTGCAGCTGGCTGGAGAGGGTCCGGATCCCGTCGGCGGCTTTCCGCTGCTGTTCGCCGGCCTGGCTGCTCACGCCCCGCTTCGCCTGCTGCAGCAGATCCTGCGCACTGGACTTGGCTTCGGAGGCGACGTTTCCGGCCTCAAGCTTGGCAGTCTGGGCCACATTGCGGGCCGCACCGGCCGCCTCCCCGGCGATCTTGGACGTCTCCTCCTTCGCTGCATCCTTCTTGGTGACGTAGGTGCCCGGCTCCGACGAAGCATCGGCCGGGGTGTGTCCGTACTGGTCGAGAGGGCTTCCGGCAGAAGCCTCAGGCCACTGGTTTTCCGTCATCGTCGCTCGTTTCCACTGACTGGCGGCCGGATCGTGGAAACCCGGCCGGGTCAATTAGTAAGTAGGGTTACTAATTGAATGGTACTCACACTTGATGCCTGTCGCGCAAGACGCCGGGCCGGGAAGGCGTGGTCACCCTGGCGTCCGAACCCTGCGCGAGATGCCACTTCACGGCTGTATTGGGACCTGGGACTGCCGTCAAATGCCCTCTCGCTGTGACAGCTATGTCAGAATATGCGTATGAATGCAGATAACAGTGCTTGCTCGCTGAGCGCCGACAGCCAATATGTGGAGCTGGCCGTCGAGGTCTTCGCGATGCTTGCCGACGCCACCCGCGTGCGGATCATCCTGGCCCTGCGCGACGGCGAGATGGCAGTGGGTGCGCTGGCCGACGTCGTGGGTAAATCACCGGCCGCCGTCTCCCAGCATCTGGCCAAAATGCGCCTGGCCCGCATGGTTTCCACCCGGCAGGACGGCACCCGAGTGCTGTACCGGCTGGAAAACGAGCACGCGCGGCAACTTGTGGCGGACGCGATCTTCCAGGCCGAGCACGCCCTCGGCGGCGAGCCGGCACACCACCGCCGCGAGCGGAAGGCGGCGTCATGAGCCAGCAGGATCACGTTCACGAGCATGCGGGCGCGGACGCCGGGCATGATCATGAGCATTCGCACGAGCACGATCACGGGCCTTCCCATGACCAGGAGCATGACCACGCCCATCACCACCACGGCGGCTTCAAGGGCTGGCTCTTCGAGCTGTTCGTCCCCCACACGCACGACGCCGCCGACTCCATCGATGACGCCATGGAAGCCAGCGTCGAAGGCATCCGCGCCCTGAAGATCAGCCTTCTCCTGCTTCTGGCTACCACCATCCTGCAGTTCCTGGTGGTGCTGGTCAGCGGTTCCGTGGCACTGTTGGCGGACACCATCCACAACTTCTCGGACGCCCTCACCGCCGTGCCGCTGTGGGTGGCTTTCATTCTGGGCCGCCGCGCCGCCACCCGCCGGTACACCTACGGCTTCGGCCGGGCGGAGGACCTCGCGGGCTTGTTCATCGTCGGCGTCGTGGCCCTGTCCGCCGTCGTCGCAGCCTGGCAGTCCGTGGACCGCCTCCTGAACCCCCAGCCGCTGACCAACCTGTGGTGGGTGTTCGCCGCCGGCCTGATCGGGTTTGCCGGCAACGAGGCAGTGGCCATCTACCGCATCAGGGTGGGCCGCCGCATCGGCTCTGCCGCCCTTGTGGCCGACGGCGTGCACGCCCGCACCGACGGCTTCACCTCCCTGGCCGTGGTGCTGGGCGCCGTCGGGGTGATGCTGGGCTTCCCCCTGGCCGACCCCATCGTGGGCATACTGATCTCCGCAGCCATCCTCGTGCTCCTGTGGGGGACGGTCCGCAGCATCGGGCGCCGCCTTATGGACGGCATCGAACCCGATCTGGTCGATGCGGCACGGAAGGCGCTCGAGGGTACGCCCGGCGTCCTGGCCGTGCCGCGGCTGCAGCTGCGCTGGTCAGGTCACCGGCTGCAGGGCGCGGCAACGTTGGTAATGGACGACGGCGTCACGCTGGCTGATGCTGACCAAGTCACCCGGGAGGCCGCGCACCGCCTCAAGCATGCGCTGCCCAAGGCGGACGACATGATCCTTACTCCCCTGCGTGCGATGGGCAGCAGAGCCTAGTCAGAAGTATTTGTGACTGTCGTGCTCGGGCGGACGGTCCTTTGGCCCAAGGTGTCCGGACCACGTATCGGCGCGGCGATCTGGTTTGCCGCATCGCGTACAGTGCCGGCGAAAAGTTCCTTTCGGATCCTCCACGGTCAACCAGTGGTGCCCCAGGTTCAGCTTACAAAGCAGCGTCTGCAACATGATGAAATCCATTCAAGGGTGCCCGGCTTCAAACTGATTCGGCCGGGTGTTCCAATTGTCCGCCCCTGTAGAGTGGCGCACCAGCACAACGCATTCTCTTCGGACTAGTCCACCTCCGGCTTACTGGTTCACACTGAGCTGTTGCCGGCGGACACGCCAACCGCGAAGCCCCATGAGGAGGCTCCCGCTTTCGGACATTTGCCGCGCCGTGAAGCATGCGGCTGCGGCATCAGTAGGCTTGGCTGATGGCCCTCCTCGCTGCCCTGGCACCTACCTTCGCAGCTGTGGCCATCCTCATGCTGCTCACTATGGCCGTGCTCCGGGGCGCGCGGACTTCGCAGTACTTTGCACCGGCCCTGGCCATCCTCCGCGGGGCCGCCCAGCTCGCCCTCATCAGCCTGATGCTCGGCGGCATCATCACCGATCCGCTGTGGGTGGCAGTTGCGCTCGCGGTGATGTTCACGGTCGCTGCCGTCACCGCAACGCGCAGGCTGACGTGGTCCTGGCCGCGGTTCCTGGTGGTGGCAGCGACCATGGCCGCGGGCATCACGGTGACTCTCGCCGTCGTCTTCGGCACGGGGGCCATCGACTTCGCGCCACGGTACGTCCTCGCCGTCGGGGGCATCGTGATCGGCAACTGCATGACCATCGCCGTCCTTGCCGGGCACCGGTTCTTCGAGGCCGTCCGTGAGCAGTGGGACCAGGTGGAAGGCTGGCTGGCACTGGGCGCCACGGCCCGGCGCGCCACACTGACACAGGCGCGCTACTCGGTCCATGCGGCCCTGATTCCCTCCACCGACCAGACCAAAACCACCGGCCTCATAACCCTGCCCGGCGCGTTTGTGGGCGCGATCTTCGGCGGCGCGTCCCCGCTGGAGGCCGGCCGGTTCCAGGTGGTGGTCCTGGCCTCGATCATGGCGGCAGGTGCCATTACCGCCGTCGCGCTGATCCGTTCCCTCGGCGCGGTGCGGGAACGCCCGGAACCTCTCTAAGCCCGCTCACTTCGGAAGCAGTTGATGCAGCTCTGCCGTTATCGCGTTGACCAACTCCGGCCGGCCATGGAACTGGGCGGGCGTGTTTTGGAAGAGTTCGATGCCCCAGACGCCGCCCTCGCGTACGGCCACCGTTGTTTGATGCGCGTTGGTTGCCGGCGAAATGTCCACCCGGCCCGGGGGCACAAGTCCGCTGATAGCGATCAGCAGTGCGGCATCTGGACCGAGCCGGCGTACTTCACGCACCTTGGTGACGTACGTGGCGGTGGCGTGATCCTTGAAGATGGGATCCAGGTGCCGGAAGATCTCCTCCGGTCCGGTGGCGGTGCTGCCGTCGAACCCGATCTGGAGGCCGCCTTTCCTGAAACACTCCGCCATTGCCCGGGCGTCCCGACGGTTCCAGGCACCAATCAGCGCCTCGTACAGGCTGCGGACTTCATTGAGTTCCGACTCACCCATCGCCGCCCCCTAGAAAAGTCCGGATAGTCTCTGCCATTTTCGGTGACTGCGTCCAGTGCAGGTAGTGGTTGCCTTCCAGCTTGACGATCTCGTGGCGTTTGACGTTACTCAGCAGGTTCTCGGCCGCGGCTGTTTTTTCCGCCGTGTGCTCGGTCTTTTCGTCGGCGATGAAAGCCAGCACGGGCAGATCATCCGGATACCTCACTCCCCGCAGGGCAACCGAGTTGTTCCCGATCCGGGCCGTTTCATCCACCACGGCCGGGTTGCCGAAGTTCCAATTCATCATCATCCGCATGCGCCGCAGCTCGTCGTCCGTGTAGGCCCTGCTGTCCGGGTCGATGAGGCCGGGCGCCACCGCAGTCACCGCGCGGACCACCCCGGTAACGGCCAGGGCCCGCTGCCAGTTGAACTCCGGCTGCGGGTCCGGCACCGGCCCATTCCCGGGCTTCGGAATGGTGGCATCGATGCCCACCACCGCAGCCACTTCCGAACGGTACCGGTTGGCGTAGTCGAGCATGTAGAAACCGGCGATCGAGTGCCCCGCCAGCACGTACGGCTGCTTCACCTGCAGCTTGGCCAGCGCGTCGTGCAGCTCATTGCTGATGTTCTCGTTGGTCCGCGGGCCGGCTTCCGGGTCGCTGTAGCCGTATCCGAAGCCCTCCACCACGATCGCGTCAAAGCCGTTGAGCTCACGGATCAGCGGCTGGAAATCGAGGGCAGGAGCCGGCGTTCCCAACCCGCTCAGGAGCACGATCGGCTGGCCCGCCTGGCCGTTCCGGTACACGTTCAGAAAACCGCTTCCGACGGCGACGCGCTCACCGTACACAGGCGTGTTCGCCTTTTCCGTCTGCTCCAGGATCAGGTTAACCGCGGTGGAGAGAAGGATCAGCCCCAGGATGATGAGGGCCGCGATGCCGGCGCGCCGCAGCCCGCGCCGCGGCTTTTTGGGGGCACCGGCGCCGGTTGGGACCGGCTGATTGGAGGTCATCCGCGGAGATGGCCGCATGCTAGGCCTGCTCTTCACTTCCTCCCGACTTATTGGTTGCGCCCGGTTGGTTGCGCCTAGGCAGGCTTTGCGAAAACGGCTGCGCTCATGATTTCGTACGCCACGAACGGCTGGTCGCCTTCGACCCACGCGTCATGGCCTGCGGGGATGGTGTAGGCGTGCCCGGCGCTGACCGTGGTCCGGGTGCCGTCATCCATTTGTACTGTCAGCGTTCCGGCCGCGCAGATCCCCACATGGTTGACCTGGCAGCTGTCCGTGTGCACCACGGTCTTGATGGTCTCGGACCACCGCCAGCCCGGCTCGAAAGTGAACCTGCCCAGGGTGGTGTCTCCGACGTTCACCACGTCCACGGCGGTCTTGGGCGGGCGGCGCCGTTCATCGGGTTCGTCGAATGACTTGGCTTCAAGGGCTCTGACTGTTTCTCCGGCCATTTCCTTCTCCTGAGGGGAGTTATTGGAACTATTCATCCGGAGCGCCCAGACCGCTCCCGGGCTTCGTTGGCCGGCCTAGGCGAGGCCTAATGCCGTGCCAACACTGGCACCCAGCGGTATCAGAGTGCGCCCAGGAGTGGATCGTGTCAATAGATCCGCCGCCGCGCCAGAACGGAATTAGGTCAAACAATTGGGTCTTTTTGATCCGCTCCATCGGGCCTACCGTAGGGAAACACAGGACGGCCAACCCGGGCTGCCGAAGTACGGAGGGTCTTCAAGATGACAACGCACGTCGCAGACTGCAGCGTAACCAACTGTTCCTTCAATGACCACACCAACTGCAACGCCGCCGCCATTACGGTCAGCGGCGCCGAAAGCCACGCCCATTGCGCAACCTTCATTGACACCGGCATGCACGGCGGCCTCCCCAAGGTGCTGGCCGACGTCGGAGCCTGCCAGCGCAGCGAATGCGTCCACAACGACCACCTGATGTGCCAGGCCCGGGAAATCCATGTCGGTCCCGGCGCGGATAATGCCGACTGCCTTACGTACGCCCACCAATAACCGTCAGAAGCCCTGGTGGTTGAGCCCGTCGACATTGTTTCGACCGGCTCAACCACCGGGGCTTTCCGCTGCCCGGCCTAATCCGCCGGCACCCAGACTGTGCAGTTGGCGGCGTCCGCCACCACGGCCTCAAGCTCCCCGGCGCGGTGCAGCACTTCCAGCTGCCGTGAAGCCCCGGTGCCCTCGTAGAGCAGGTTGTCGATCAGTTCCTCCACGCGGCCCACGTCCCCGGTGTCCTCCAAGGCCTCACGGATGTGGTCCAGCAGCACATTCACCACGGTGATGGCGGGCGCGGGTTGTAAGGTCAGCGGATCCAGCAGTTCCCCGCGCAGCCCCCAGCGGCTCGCTTTCCAGCCGGCCAGCCGCACCAGTTCCGTGGGGACCGCCACCGGCGGGACGCCGTCCCGCCACTCCCGGGCCGCCGTCTCCACCAGCCCGCGCACAATCCCTGCCAGCAGCACGGCGTTCTGCGGCCGGAGGCACACGTCTGCGATCCGGATCTCGACGGTGGGATAGTGCCGGGACAGCCGCGCGTCGAAATACACCATCCCTTCATCCAGCAGGACGCCGGTGCTCACCATGTCATGCACCAGCTGGTGGTACGCCTCCGGCGAGCCGAGGATATCCAGCGGCCCGGCGGACGGCCACCGGCTCCACACCTGCGCCCGGTAACTGGCGTATCCACTGTCCTGCCCATGCCAGAACGGCGAATTCGCACTGAGCGCCGACAGCACGGGAAGCCATGTGCGGATGCGGTCCAGCACCGCCACGCCCTCTTCGTCCGACTCCACTGAAACGTGGATGTGGCAGCCGCACGTGAGCTGCTCCCTGGCCGTCAGCCCGTACTCCTCCGTCATGGCGATAAACCGGCGAAGCTGCACCGGATGGGGATCGGTGGGCAGGGGCGACGTTCCCAGCGCAGCAGCCCGCACCCCGACCCTGCGCGCTTCGGCGTCCGCCATGGCCCGCCCCAGGATGATGTCTGCCTCCAGCGATGCCATGGTGGAATGCGGAGGAGTGACCACCTCAATCATTTCCTGCTGGAATTCGGCGGTGAGGACGGGCCCGCCGCCGGGGCCGGCCGGGCGTTTGTACCCCTCCAGCAGCCCTGCGGCCAACGGAACGGGCTCCCCCGTTTCGGGGCTCACCAGCAGCAGCTCCTCCTCCATACCAAACGTACGACGGCGGCGCTCGCCTCCGCTCCTGCCTTCAGTTGCCGCAGGGGTGCTTTCCGCTCCAGAGCCGCCCATCGCCGTCGTCCTTCTGTCATTCCATCCGGGCCAGTTCGTCCCAGAAACATGCAAGCGTCACCGCGCCGTTCACCAGGACCGCAAGGTTGGCACTCTCGTCGCTGTCGTGCCAGTGGTCCTCCCCCAGGCCGGTGCCGAAGAACAGGACAGGGGCGTCGAGTGCCCGGGCGAGCAACTCGGCCGGTCCGCCGCCGGCATTGCCCATCCTGCCCACGTTGGTGGACTGGAAGCCGGTGGCCATGGCCCGTTCCGGCGCGGAAACCGACGGATACTCCGGGGTCGGGTGCGGTTCCTGCGCCGTCTCCAGGTCCACGCTGAGGGTGTGCGAAAAATTGTCCCCCACAGTAGCTTCCACCCACTGCCGCAGCTGCTCCGCCACCTTTTCCATCCGCTGGCCCGGTTTGGACCGGATGTGGCTCATGCTGTTCTCCTGTCCCCTGGTCGCCGAGCCGCCACGCTGGCTTCGGACTTCAGGTGCGGCACGTGAGGCGAGGCCGTTTGAGGACGACTTTCCACGGACGGCGGTTTTGCGCTCTTATTTACGGAGCGGTATATGGACCTATTCCGGCACGCCATCCAGGGCGTGCCCGCCCAGCGCGCTTGAGGGAATCCGCAGGGCACCGCCATCGCTGCCGCCATCCACATGGCTGTACACCAGGTTCAACAGCTCCGCAGCCTTAAGGTTCAGCCGGCGCGATTCCTCCAGGTTCCGATCCAGCCGGGCAACCTCGGCCCGCAGCTCTGCGATATCGGTAGCGGCTATGGCCAGGCGCAGATTGATCTCTTCCAGAGGATCATTCAGAGGCTCGTGGTCGTGAATGGCCTCAATCAGGGGGTCATGCATGGCATGGCCTCACTTTCAATGGACTGGCAGCCATGCCCGTCTGGTTTCCCAAGCGGGAACTGGCGCGGTGGGCCATAAGGCCGCGGTCGCCGTCGGACTTAACGGCATCCCGCCCCGCAACGCTGCGGGCGCCGGCACCCCATAAGGCACTGGACTGCAAATGGTCGGGCACGGAAAGCATTCAGACTGCAGCAGGGCACAAGGAGCTTCCCTCCGGAGGGAGCCCATGAACAATGGGCGCCCGACGGGCTCTGCTTGCCGCCGAATGAAGAACATCATAAGCATGCTTATAAATCTTGGGAAGACTTGCTTTTGTTGCTGCCCGTTTATGACCATGCGCTGCTGGCCGGTGAACCGGCGGAAGTCCGTTTCAGCGGTCCCGGCGCTTCCGGGCACACCCCCGCATCCATGTACGTACCCGCACGCCGCGAGTAAATTCGGAGGTGGGACGTGGCTTGTTCCCGTCCCTCCGCAGCCCTCCTGCATAGCTGCGGGAGGGCTGCTGGAGCAGGCCGGTGGCACATGATGCAGAACCGGAGAGAGCGTGAAATGCCGTCCTCCCACTGCCAGCAGTTCCTTGATGAAGCCACCACTCCCGATCTGTCCGCGGACCACCCGCTGGGCCCCGATTGCCTCTGCGGCCTGTACGTCAGCTGGGCCTCGCTGCACGGTTTCCGGCCGAAACCGGACCAGGCCTTCCGCGCCGGCATGCTCCGGTGCGGCGTGGATCCACCTGCCAGCTGCACATGACAGGCCCGGCGGCCGCCGACTACATCCTCTACAGTTACCCCCGCCGTAGCCTGACGGCAGGTCCCCCGGCCGGAAGGGGGCAGCCATGGGATTCGATGTGCACGAACTGGAGGAACGCAGCCAGCTGAACCGCACGCTCCCTGCCGCTGACATCACCGTTTCGGAGCTCTGGTTGCGGTACTTCAGCATGAGCGGCATGGCCGCCGAGTATGAGGTCCAGGCCTACCTGGAGGGACTGATCTCCCTGCCGGCCCTCCAGCGCGACCTGCTGGCCATGGCCGCCGACGAACTGAACAGCGAGTCCCCGGGAACCCTGGGTCCGCCGGCCTGAGCCCGGGTGTTGCCGGCTACTCCGGCGCTGCTTGAAAACCCTTCCCCTGCGGCTCCTTTCCGCGCTACTGTGGGCACAACAACCCACTGGCCATGTGCCATGGGTTATTGGGCTCATGCAGTTGGGCCTCTGGAGCATCTCCGGAGGAGAACCGCGCGGTGAGCACCCCTAGACGAAACACTCCCGGTTGGCGGCGCTGGGCTGCCCTGTCCGTTGTCCCGGTCCTGATGGCGCTGACCTCGTGCTCGGCCGAAGTCCAGCGCGGGTGGCTTCCCGGTGAAAGGGACACTACCGATCACACTCCCCTGGTCACGGACCTGTGGGTGAACTCGTGGATCGCCGCCCTGATTATCGGCGTCATCACCTGGGCCCTCATCCTCTGGTGCGTCATCGCCTACCGCCGCAGGAAAAACACGGAGGGCTTCCCGCGGCAGATGAGCTACAACCTCCCGCTGGAAGTCTTCTACCTCTCCGTTCCGCTCATGATCATCATGGTCCTGTTCGTCTTTACCGACCGGGACCAGCGGGCCATGGACGACCGTTTCGAGGACCCGGACGTGGTGATCGACGTCCGGGGCAAACAGTGGGCGTGGGACTTCAACTACGTCAAGGAAGATGTCCACGAAGACCCGGGTGTACAGGCCCACCTCGATGGCAACTGGGGCACGCCGGACCGGCTTCCCACCCTCTACCTGCCGGTCAACAAAAAGGTTGAACTGCAGCTGAACTCCCGCGATGTCCAGCATTCGTTCTGGGTGGTGGAGTTCATGCAGAAACGGGACTTGTATCCCGGCGAGAACCAGTACAACAGGTACATCGACATCGTTCCCACCCGCACCGGTGAGTACACCGGCAAATGCGCCGAACTCTGCGGTGAATACCACTCCGAGATGCTCTTCAAGGTCCGGGTAGTCAGCGAGCAGGAATACAACAACCGCATTTCCGAATTGCGGGCAAAAGGCAATACCGGAATCCGGGGCGACGAATACGACCGTAATCCCGAACGGCCGGCCCTGGAGCAGGCACAGCAAAGGACGGAACCCTAAATGACCACCACCGGGCAGAACCTGGGCGCAACGTCGGCCACCGCCGCACCGGCGGCGGTCAAACGGCCCAAAGGCAGCATTGTTGTCAGCTGGATCACCTCCACCGACCACAAAACCATCGGGTTCATGTACCTGATCGCATCTTTTGTGTTCTTCTGCCTGGCCGGCGTGATGGCGCTGCTCATCCGGGCGGAGCTCTTCGAACCCGGCATGCAGATTCTGCAGACCAAGGAGCAGTACAACCAGCTCTTCACCATGCACGGCACCGCCATGCTGCTGATGTTCGCCACCCCGCTTTTCGCCGGCTTCGCAAACGTGATCATGCCGCTCCAGATCGGCGCACCCGACGTCGCGTTCCCCCGGCTGAACGCGCTCGCTTTCTGGTTCTTCCTCTTCGGCTCCATCATCGCAACCGCTGGCTTCATCACCCCGCAAGGTGCCGCTTCCTTCGGCTGGTTCGCCTACGCGCCGCTGTCCAACACCACTTTCACCCCCGGGGTGGGCGGGGACCTGTGGGTGTTCGGCCTGGCACTGTCCGGCTTCGGCACCATCCTGGGCGCGGTCAACTTCATCACCACCATCATCTGCATGCGCGCCCCGGGGCTCACCATGTGGCGGATGCCGATCTTTACCTGGAACACCCTGGTCACCGCCATCCTGGTGATCATGGCCTTCCCGCCTCTAGCTGCAGCCCTGTTCGCACTGGGTGCGGACAGGAAGTTCGGCGCCCACATCTATGACCCGGCCAATGGCGGGGCCATCCTCTGGCAGCACCTGTTCTGGTTCTTCGGCCACCCCGAGGTGTACATCATCGCGCTGCCGTTCTTCGGCATCGTCTCGGAGATCTTCCCGGTCTTCAGCCGCAAGCCGATCTTCGGCTACAAGGGCCTGGTCTACGCAACGATCGCCATCGCCGCGCTGTCCGTGACGGTGTGGGCGCACCACATGTACGTCACCGGCGCTGTGCTGCTGCCATTCTTTGCGTTTATGACCATGCTGATCGCGGTTCCCACCGGCGTGAAGTTCTTCAATTGGATCGGCACCTTGTGGGGCGGCTCGCTGACGTTCGAGACGCCCATGCTCTGGAGCCTGGGCTTCCTGATCACGTTCCTCTTCGGCGGGCTCACCGGCATCATCCTGGCTTCCCCGCCGCTGGATTTCCACGTCTCGGACACGTACTTCGTGGTGGCGCACTTCCACTACGTGGTGTTCGGCACGGTGGTGTTCGCGATGTTCGCGGGCTTCTACTTCTGGTGGCCCAAGTTCACCGGGACCATGCTGAATGAGCGCCTGGGCAAGATCCACTTCTGGATGCTGTTCCTCGGCTTCCACGGCACGTTCCTGATCCAGCACTGGCTCGGCGTGCTGGGCATGCCCCGCCGCTACGCGGACTACATGCCCGAGGACCAGTTCACCTTCATGAACCAGTTCTCCACCATCAGTTCCTACCTGCTGGGGGCGTCCCTGATTCCGTTCTTCTGGAACGTGTACATCACCTGGCGCAGGGGCAGGAAGGTCACGGTGGACGATCCCTGGGGCTTCGGCGCCTCACTCGAATGGGCCACGTCCTGCCCGCCGCCGCGGCACAACTTCACGTCGCTGCCCCGGATCCGCTCCGAGCGCCCCGCCCTCGACCTACACCACCCCGAGCTGAGCGTGCGTGAGAACGCGGCCGCTGACAACCCGGCCGCCGACATCCTGGGCGCCGCGGACATCGGGGAGCGGAACGTCAGGGATCCGGACCCCAACACGTAACAGCCAACGAAGCCCCTGCCGGCCGGTCCCGCGACCAGCCGGCAGGGGCCGCGTCTGCCCGAAATATCCCAGGCGCTTTGACCCAAACACATAACAGCTACCAGCGAGTCAGGCGGTACCGCCTGGCTCTGAATCTGAATTGAGGGAACAGCATGGCACAGTTCACGGATAAGGGAGCCCTGGTCACAGGCGGTGGCTCGGGGATCGGTGAGGCCACCAGCAAAGAATTGGCAGCCAAGGGCGCCAAGGTTGTTGTGGTGGACCTGAACCTGGAGGCCGCTCAACGGGTTGCCGGCGAGATCGGTAGCGCCGGCGGCTCCGCGGCCGCATTCCAGGCCAACACAGGCAGCAAGGAAGACAACGAAAACGCCGTCCGGTTCGCGGTGGACACCTATGGCAAGCTCAACTACGCCGTTAACAACGCCGGGATCGGTGGCAAACCTGCCCCCGCCGGAGACTTCGACCTGGACGAGTGGGACAAGGTCATCAGCATCAACCTCAACGGAGTCCTCTACGGCATGCGCTACCAGATCCCCGCCATGCTCGAGGCCGGGGCCCGGCAAAGCGCGATCGTCAACATGGCGTCCATCCACGGCGTGGTGGCCTCACCGTTCAGTGGTGCTTACACAGCTGCCAAGCACGGTGTTGTGGGCCTGACCAAAAATGCGGCGGCCGAGTACGGTGCACAGGGACTGCGTATCAACTGCGTGGGCCCCGGCTACATTGCCACGCCGCTGCTGGAGAACAACCTGGACGAAGAAGCCCGGAACGGCCTGGCCGCCAAACACCCGCTGGGCCGCCTGGGCACGGCCGAGGAGGTGGCCCACATGGTGGCCTTCCTGCTCTCGGACGAGGCCTCGTTCTCCACCGGTGGCTACTACCTCGTGGACGGCGGCTACACCAGCCTCTGACGGGTCAGCCCACCGCGACCCGGCGGCGCTCCCGGAATTTCGGGGGCGCTGGGCGTTTCGGCGCGTCGGGGAACGCTGGGGGGACGGCTGCCCGCTGCTGGACAGCCGCCGGTCTGTTCCTAGGCCTTCGGCCCTGTGGGGTTGTCTGCTTCCTTGAGCTCGATCTCCGCCGTGGCCTGGATAAGTGCGAGCAACTCCGGATCGAGTCCCGGGGCGAACTCCTCCTTACGCTCGGGGGACATCGTTGCGGGGACGCCCGTGGGCATGACTTCAGTGGTCAGCTCGGTGCCATCGTTCGACGGCGATGCTCCCCGATACAGTTTTCCTGCCTGGCTGAGGTTGTCGGCGCTGAAGGTGTACTGCACGCTTTGCAGCCCCAGGTCGAGCAGCTTCTTGACCTCAGGAAATTGCTCAGCGTTGGTTTTGGGGATCGGCAGAACCTTGCCCCAGTTCACTCCGAGGCTTTCGAGCGCCTTGGCAAAGGCGTTCTCATGCGCCTGGTCGCGGACAATCAGGTACGCAATGGTGGAGCGGGCAGTCTTGTTGTCCGTCATCTCGTAGATGCGGCATTTCTGCAGGCGGCCCGTGGATTCCAGCATCAGGTTATACAGCAGGTCCAGGACGAGGTTCCCGCTGTTGTAGACGTAGGATCCACTCCATGGGTTACCCGCCGCATCCACGGGCAGCGCGCCCTGGGCACCCACCAGGTAGTGATGGATGTTGCTGGTGTCCAGCGCGATCTTAAGCGGGGTGGCACCCTTGGCTCCAGGCTCGTCCACGGGATCGGTCTTTTTCCCCTGATACCGCGGGGATCCGTCTAGGAGTTGCGAGATGGTGGTGCCGATCAGCTCAACGTGGCTGATCTCCTCGGTCCCCACACCCTGAAGAAGGTCCTTGTAGGGCTTTGAGGCCGGATCGCCGCGAAAGTTTATGCTCTGGAACAGGTACTGCATCATGGTGCGCATCTCACCAAACTGGCCGCCCAAGCCTTCCTGCAAGGCATTTGCCGCTGCCGGATCAGGTTCATCGGCAGCAATTTCGTTGATGAGAAGTTCAGTATGCAGATACATGGTGATTCCCTTCTTGTCCGTGGATGCCGTGAGTATTTGCAATTCCGTGCCGGCCGGAACTGATGGCTCCTGCTGCTGATTTAATCAGCATGCTTACTATCTTGACCCAGCCTTGGCGATATGGCCATACGTTGGACTACCCCGAAACAGCAGCCACCCGGCCAACGCAAGAACCACGCTGAGTCCCAGGAAACCCAGGTCCCACGCGAGCGGCCCGCCCAGGTCGTCCCGGACGTGGTGGATCTGTAGCAGCTGATGGTTGACCAGGCCCTCGACGATGTTGAAAGCGCCCCAGCCGCACAGGACCAGTCCGGCGTGGAACCGCCGGCTGGCGGACAGGCGTCCCCGCCGGCGGGCGCGTACGGCGAGGATCGCGGCGGCCACTACCAGGACCCACATGGCGCCGTGGAACAGGCCGTCCGCGAGGGTGTTCAGTTCCAGGCCTGCCACGGTTTTGGTGTTGCCGGCCTCGGTATGACTGAGCATGTGGTGCCACTGCAGCAGCTGGTGCAGGACGAGGCCGTCCACGAACCCGCCGATCCCCGTGCCGAAAAGGAAGGCCGGCGCTTTGGCGGGCACCTTGCGGGGCACTTTCGACGGCGCACCAACCGGGAGGCCGTCAGCCGCAGGCACGCTTCGCTCATCCTGTGACACTCTTCGGTACCCCCTGTTCCGGCGTGCCTTTCACCTTGTCCCTACCCGCCGTCGGCCGCCCTATGCACTCTGGGCTCCGCTGTCGGTGACCTTTTGTAGAACCCTTGACCGGCTCCGGCACCAGGTGGAAACGTAGGGCACGCGGTGCGGCTCAAGCAGCGGGGTGGTTCCTGCAGGCGAGGGAACGCACTGCGAGCCACGACATTCGAGGTGGCGCTCATGCGAGCAATGGTTTACCGCGGCACGAACAAAATCCGGGTCGAAGAAAATGTCATGCGGCGGGTGTCAGGAGTGCGGCGGTGACGCAGGCTGCCGCCGGGCGGGCGGCGTTCAGCACCGTGGCCGAGGGCGTGCACCGCGTCTCCGAGGCGTTCGTCAACTTCTACGTGGTGGAAAGCGCTGACGGGCTCACCCTGGTGGACTCCGGGCTGCCGGCCATGTGGAAGTCCCTGGCGGAAGCCGTCCGGGGACTCGGGCATTCGGTAGGAGACATCAAGGCAGTGGTCCTCACCCACGCGCATTTCGACCACCTGGGCCTGGCTCACCGGCTGCACACGGAGTTCAAGGTGCCGGTGTGGGTCCATGGCGGCGACTCCTTCATCGCCCGCCACCCGTACCGGTATCAGCACGAGAAGTCCCGTTTTGTGTTCGCGTTGGCCCACCCGCGGGGCTTTCCGGTCCTTGCCAGCATGACCAAGGCGGGTGCACTGCGGGTTCGGGGCGTTGACGATCTGACGCTCTTCCCTGCCCAGTCCGGCGCCCTGCCCGTGCCGGGCCAGCCCGAGGTGGTGTTCTCACCCGGCCACACAGCCGGGCACTGCGGCCTCTACCTGCGCGACCGGGACGTGCTGTTCAGCGGAGACGCACTCGTGACGCTCGATCCCTATTCCGGCCGGACCGGTCCGCGCATCGTGGCCGGGGCCGCCACCATGGACACCCGGCAGAACCTGGACACGCTCACCCAGCTTGCGCAGACGGGCGCTTCCCTGGTCCTGCCGGGCCACGGTGAGCCCTGGACCGGCGGCATCGAGGAGGCGGTGGCAGCAGCACGGCGCGAGGCAGCCTTCTGAATCCCGCCGAAATTCGACACGCAGGTGCCCCTTCGACGCGCAGATTCACATGCGCACCGGTTATATCCAGCGCGCCAAGTAGTCTGCGCGTCGATGGTGCATTTCCGCGTCGAGGATGCTCCTGCGCGGCGGTGGCCCTCCGGAAAACATCAACCCGCGGCAGCCCGCCGTCGCACTCCCCTTGCTGGTCACAGAAAAAACACCCGGTTGAAACATTTCAGCAATCTCGGTTGGGCAAGCTGTGACTACGGGGATACAACAGCAGGAGGCACCGCATCATGGAGGCACAAGGAGTACGTACGGCCCAGCTTCGCATCGGCGATCAGATCGAAGCGTGGCACAACGGCAAGCTTTTCCACCGGGGGCGCGTCACCGACGTCGTTCCGGCCCTGGAACTGTTCTGGATTTTGGACGCCCGCACCGGCACACGCAAGTTGCTGGATCCCGAGGCGCTGGAGATCCGGCATGTGGAGGCGCCGGCACAGCCGCTCGCCACGGCCTGACCCTCTTTCCCGCAGCGGCCGGAAGACAGTAACCTCTGAAACCAAAGAAGTTTTTGGTGAAGGAAGCCGGGTTGGGCGAAAGTAGACCGCACGGCAGTGGGGAGTCCGGTGGCGAGCCGTGGGTCTCCGCCGGGGAGCGCCATCGGCAGGAGCTTGTCCTGAACAGTGTGGACGTCGGTGCGTTCTTCAAGGAACTCGCCGTCCTCACTGCGACATGAAGTGGCGGTGCAGGACGTCAGCCGGGAGAGGCGCCGGCCAGATTACGTCGGCACCGCACGGGAGCAGGGCATCGGTCTGGAGTTTGCCGGCGAGGCCGACGCAGTGGTGAACCTTACGTCGAGGAGCCAGCCTCTCCCCTCCGGACATCGATACTGCCCGGAACTTCTTCAAGGCTCTGTCTGCCGGCCGGTGCTTAGAATGAAGCCCATGCGGAACCACCGCGGCAGTACGGGCGCCACATGCCCGCAAAACCGAAGGAGAACACCGTGATTGGATTTATCGTTGCCGGCCTCATCATCGGCGCGCTGGCCCGCCTCATCAAGCCGGGCAAGCAGAACCTGGGCCTGCTCGCCACCCTGCTGCTGGGCCTCGTAGGCTCGGTCATCGGCGGAGTGGTGGCGTCGCTGCTGGGGACAGGGGACATTTTTGAGCTGAACTTCCTGGGCTTCATTGTGGCCGTCATCGCCTCGGTGCTCCTGGTGGGCACGGCTGAGGCTATCGCGGGTCGCCGGTCAGTGCGCCGCTAAACATCACCTGGGAGTTTTTTCCACGTATGCGGACTTCCGGGTAGCGGAACCCTGCCTAGCTGGACAAAAACTCCCGCTTAGGGGCGCTCCTGGTACACGTCCGGGATGCCGTCCCGGTCCGCGTCCAGCTTTTCGGCTTCCTCGGCCGCACGGTACTGGCGGTTCCTGGTCCGCAGCACGGCGGTGGCCAGCAGCGCCGCCAGCAGGGAGGCGGTCAGGATTCCCACCTTGGCGTGGTCATCATGCAGGCTCCCGTGCCCGAAGCTGAGTTCGGCCACCAGCAGGGACACCGTAAATCCGATCCCGGCGAGGAGGGCCACGCCGAAGACGTCAATCCACTTGAAGGACTCGTCCAGCCGTGCCCTGCTCATTTTCGTGAGCAGCCACGTGGTGCCCATAATGCCGATCGGCTTGCCCAGCACCAGGGCCACGATGATGCCCAGGGCCACCGGGTCAGCCAGGGCAGAGCCAAGCCCTTCCCAGCCTCCCACTGCAACCCCCGCGGAGAAGAACGCGAAAATGGGAACCGCGACGCCTGCCGAGATGGGCCGGAACCGGTGCTCGAAGATCTCCGCCAGGCCCGGTCCGGCATCCGGTCCGCCGGCGGCCTGTGAACGGATCACCGGAATGGCGAAGCCCAGCAGGACGCCTGCCACCGTTGCGTGGATGCCCGAGGCGTGGACCAGCGCCCACGTCACTACCCCGAGCGGCAGCAGGATTAGCCACGCAGCCGCCGTATGCCGGCCGAAGAAGTAGCGGAATTTCTGCGCCAGGAAGGCGTAGATGGCCAACGGGATGAGGGCCAGGAGCAGCGGCATCATGTGCAGGTCACTGGAGTAGAAGAACGCGATGATGCTGATGGCGATCAGATCGTCCACCACGGCCAGGGTCAGCAGGAAGATCCGCAGCGCGCTGGGGAGGTGTGAGCCGATGATGGCCAGTACTGCCACCGCGAAGGCGATGTCCGTGGCCGTGGGTATTGCCCAACCGCGCAATGTGTCCGGACTGGCGAGGTTGATCAAGGCGTAGATGACTGCCGGGGCCAGCACACCGCCGCAAGCCGCGGCCACGGGAACAATGGACTTGTTGAGCTGGCGCAGGTCCCCCGCCACGAACTCCCGCTTGAGCTCAAGCCCCACCAGGAAAAAGAAGATGGCAAGCAGCCCATCCGCCGCCCACGCGCCCAGGCTGAGCTCAAGATGCCAGGGCTCGTACCCGACTTTGAAATCCCGGAGGGCGAAGTAACTGTCCGACGCCGGCGAGTTGGCCCAGACCAGGGCGATCACCGCTGCGGCAACGAGCAGTGCCCCGCCCACGGTTTCCTTGCGCAGGATCTCCCCGATCCGCAGGGCTTCGGCATAACTGCCGCGTCCAAAGATGGTGGAAAGGCTGGGGCCGGAACGGGGCGTTAGGCTCATTAAGCGTCCTCAAACTTGGCTCGACAAAATCATGCCGACCAGACTTCCCGGCGCACCTTCGATCCATCCTACAGGGGCCCTACCCTGCCCGGCGCCGCCCGCTTCCCAGCCGGCTGTCCTGAACAATGGCAGCAACGGCGTCGTTCAGGTAGCGGTGCGTCCCTGTGGAGTTGGCCAGCTTCACGAGTTCGGCGGCCACCACGACAAGCTTCACGTTGCGGTGGCTGCTGGTGCTGACCAGCACCTGGAAGGCATCATCGGAGTTCATTTTCAGCTGGCCCATGAGGATTCCCCGCGCCTGGTCGATGACACTGCGGGTGGATGTTGCCCCCGCCACCGCTTCCCGGGCCGTTTCCTCGGTTTCACGCCGGAGGGTTGAGGTCAGGTCCACCATTACGCCGTCGATGGCGATGACTTTCCCGGTTGCATCCACTATCCCGTCGCCGGAGGTGAGCACCCGCCGGGTCCGCCCCCGGGAATCGATGATGCGGTGGTACATGCAGAAGTATCCGCCGGTCCTGCACACCTGCTCCACAATGTCCTGGCAGCGCGGCCTGTCCTCCGGATGCTTGTGCGAGAACAGCAGCTCCATGGAGGGGACCACTTCGCCCCGCTCGTAACCATGCAGCTGGAACATGCCGTCGGACCATTCAAACTTCCAGCCGTCCAATTGCACGTGAAAAGTACCAGCAATGCACTGGTCGTCCCCCAATGCACTGGAGTATGTGTAGGGGCCGCTGAGTTCAGCCACAAAGCCACCTCCGGTCTAAGTTTCCGGTTTCCGCCAACCGGGGCAGGCGCCATTGCCTTTGGACTCAAGTATGGCCACGAACACTGCCAAAGGCTAGGTGTGCCGGACGCCCGCCCTCTTGACGCGAATACCCCCTAGGGGTATATTTCGGAGTGTTGTCAGTGAAGTGGTATGTCCCGGCCGGTGCACCGCACCCGCTTTCACAGCCGTTCAACCCCAGCGCCATTAATCCTTCGCCAAGGAATGGAAACTGACATGCTCAACATCGAAAACCGGACACCGCTCCCCCTCGCCTCCGCGGCCGCCTGCAGTTGCTGCGGGCCGGCGGGGCTCGGGCCCGAGGCGCCTGCCGCCGTCGTGATTTCCGACGCCCCATCACCTTCCCCAGGCAACGCTCTCTCACTTAACGCGTAAATCCAGGCAACGCTCTCTCACTTAACGCGTGAATTCCGGCGACGCTCTCTCACTTTCCGCCCCTCAAGCAACGAGGGCGACGTCCTCCAAGGAGGAACCAATGCAGGACCATATGCACCATCACGACGACGACGACAGCCGGGCCAGCGGCACCCTCACCGAATCCGGGGCTGCTGCAGCCCCTGCCGCGGCTGGTGCCGACCATAGCCACGAGCACAGCCACCACCACCCCCAGCACGACGACGACCACACCGTCCATACCCACGGCCAGCACGCCGGACACAGCACGGCCATGTTCAAGAACAGGTTCTGGCTGACCCTGGCGCTCTCCCTTCCCGTGGTCTATTTCAGCCCCATGGTTGGCCACATCCTGGGTTACATGGCCCCGATGTTCGCCGGTTCCACCTGGATCCCGCCGGTCCTCGGCACGGTCATCTTCCTCTACGGCGGCCAGCCGTTCCTCAAAGGCGGGCTGCAGGAGCTGAAGGACCGCCGGCCCGGCATGATGCTCCTGATCGGCATGGCCATCACGGTGGCGTTTGTCGCGTCCTGGATCACCAGCCTGGGCCTGGGCGGGTTCGACCTGGACTTCTGGTGGGAGCTCGCGCTGCTGGTGGCCATCATGCTGCTGGGCCACTGGATCGAAATGCGCGCCCTCGGCTCGGCCCAGGGCGCCTTGGACGCGCTCGCCGCACTGCTGCCCGATGAAGCCGAACGTATCACGGACAGCGGCACCGAAACTGTGCCCGTCTCCGAACTCCGCCCGGCAGACCTCGTTCTGGTGCGCTCCGGCGCCCGGATGCCCGCCGACGGCACGGTGGTCCAGGGCCAGGCGGAGTTCGACGAGTCCATGATCACCGGCGAATCCAAAACCGTACCCCGGGGTCCCGGGGATGCGGTGGTAGCCGGGACCGTTGCCACGGACTCGAGCGTGCGCGTCCGGGTGGACGCCGTGGGCGAGGACACCGCCCTGGCCGGAATTCAGCGGCTGGTCGCCGAAGCACAGGCTTCATCGTCCCGGGCCCAGGCACTGGCCGACCGCGCCGCCGCCTTCCTGTTTTACTTTGCAGCGGGCGCGGGCGTCATCACCTTCGTTGTGTGGACGCTGCTGGGCAGTATCCCCGAAGCCGTGACCCGCACCGTGACAGTGCTGGTGATCGCCTGCCCGCACGCCCTGGGCCTCGCCATTCCGCTGGTCATCGCCATCTCCACTGAGCAGGCTGCCCGGGCCGGCGTCCTGATCAAGAACCGGATGGCGCTGGAGCGGATGCGCACCATCGACGTTGTCCTCTTCGACAAGACCGGCACCCTCACCACGGGCGAACCGGAGCTGAAGGACGTGGCCGCCGCGCCGGGTGTCGACGCCGATGCGCTGCTGGCCCTTGCCGCCGCCGTCGAGTCCGACAGCGAGCACCCCGTGGCGCGGGCCATCGTCCGCGCAGCCCGGGAACGGAACCTTGCCCTGCCTGCCGTCGCCGGCTTCGCGTCGCTGACCGGCCGCGGCGTCCGGGCCGCCGTGGACGGGCGCACGGTGCACGTCGGCGGGCCCGCGCTCCTGCGCGAGCTTGGCGCCGTCGTACCTTCCGCCCTGGAAACCACGACGCGCGGCTGGATGGACCGCGGCGCTGCCGTCCTGCATGTAATTGACGACGGCGGGACCGTCCTCGGGGCGGTCAGCCTTGAGGACGCGGTGCGGGCTGAGTCGCGGCAGGCGGTGGCTGCCCTGCAGCAGCGCGGCGTCAAGGTGGCCATGATCACCGGCGACGCGAGGCAGGTGGCACAGGCTGTCGCGGCCGACCTGAACATCGACGAGGTGTTTGCCGAGGTGCTGCCCGCGGACAAGGACAAGAAGGTGGCCGAGCTGCAGTCGCGCGGCCTGAAGGTGGCCATGGTGGGCGACGGCGTCAACGATTCACCCGCGCTGGCCCGCGCCGAAGTGGGGATCGCGATCGGGGCGGGGACGGACGTGGCCATGGAATCGGCCGGCGTGGTGCTGGCCGGGAACGACCCCCGCGCCGTGCTGTCCATGGTGGACCTGTCCCGGGCGAGCTACCGCAAGATGTGGCAGAACCTGGTGTGGGCCACGGGCTACAACGTCCTGTCCGTGCCGCTTGCCGCGGGAGTCCTGTCCTTCGCCGGCGTGGTGCTGTCCCCCGCGGCCGGGGCGGTGCTGATGTCGGTTTCCACTATCGTGGTGGCCTTGAACGCCCAACTGCTCCGGCGCGTCCGGCTCAACCCGTCCGAGGTGCGCTAGGGACACGCCCGCCCTCTCCAGACGCTCTCTCACTTAATGCTGCTAATCGAGTGACGCCCTCTCACTTAATGCTGCTAATCGAGTGACGCTCTCTCACTTCCAAAGGAAAGACCTGACATGAAGATCAGTACGTTCACCCTCGCCGCGGCGCTCGCGGCCTCGCTTGGCCTTGCCGGTTGCGCCGCCGACTCAGGAACCCCCGGCGGAGGCATGCACTCCAGCCACGCCAGCTCCAGCCCGATGTCCAACATGATGCCGGATGCCAACGCCGACCATAACCAGGCAGACATGATGTTCGCCCAGATGATGATTCCGCATCATGCCCAGGCTGTGGAGATGAGCGACATCGTCTTGGCCCAGCCGGACCTGCCCGCGGACGTCAGGGCCCTGGCCACCAGGATCAAGGACGCCCAGGCGCCGGAAATCGAGACCATGACCAGGTGGCTCAAGAGCTGGAATGTCCCCACTATGGCGGCTGACCACTCGGGGCATGGCATGTCCGGCATGGTGGACGCGGAGGGCCTCAGCAAGCTCAAGGCCGCCCAGGGAACCAAGGCTGCCCGGCTTTTTATGGAGCAGATGACCGGCCACCATGAAGGAGCCGTTGAGATGGCCAAGGACGAGATCGATGGGGGCAAGTACCCGGAGGCCGTCCAGTTGGCCCGCGACATTGTCACGGCCCAGGAAGCGGAGATCACCGAGATGAAGCAACTCTTGGCAGGTCTCTAACCCAACCCTCCCCCCCAAACGCTCTCTCACTTAATGCAACAAATCGACCAACGCTCTTTCGCTTTCCTTACGAAAGTGAGAGAGCGTCAGTCGGGAAGCCACGCTAAGTGAGAGAGCGTCAGTCGGGAAGCCGCGTTAAGTGAGAGAGCGTCAGTCGGGAAGCCACGTTAAGTGAGAGAGCGTCAGTCGGGAAGCCACGTTAAGTGAGAGAGCGTCAGCCGGAAAACCGCGTTAAGTGAGAGAGCGTCAGCCGGAAAACCACGTTAAGTGAGAGAGCGTCGCATCGGGTCGGCGGGTGGTGAGTCAGGCGCGGTGGTTGACGTGCTCCGGTCGGATTCCCAGCCCGACGAACCGTGCCGTGATCCTGCGCAACAACGGTGAGGCGGCACGAAGAACCATCACCAGCCAGCGGGGAGCGATCCGGTTCCCCGTGGCGGCCTTGGAGAGCACGCGGTGTCCGTTGCGCTGCAACTGCTGCATGATTTTCACTGGCTTCTCCCGCCGCTTCTGCACGTCGGCAAGCTTCCGCGTTGGCACCGTTCCAGCGGTTAGGTCCTCCGCAATAGTGTTGGCCAGCGCGACGGCGTCCTGGATGGCGAAGTTCACGCCCACGCCGAACATCGGCGACATCGCGTGGGCAGCGTCGCCGATGGCGATGAACCCGGGACGGTACCAGCGCCGCAGCCGGTTGAGCTGGACGGAGAGGAGCTTCACCTGGTCCCAGTCGGTGAGGTTCTCGACGACTGGGCGCAGGAATGGCGCGGCGCCAATGATCCGGGTTTGCAGGGCGCCCACCTCCCCCGCCCGAAGCTCGTCGAAACCGCCTTTGCGGATCACCATGCCCGACTGGTACCTGTCGCCGCGGTCGATCGTGAGGACCATTCCCTGCGCGGAAATGTAGCCAAGCGTCGGGGGCGGAGGGTCCGGCGGCTTGGGCAGGTTGAACCAGAGTACGTCGATGGGCACACCGAACGTCTCGGGCGTCAGCCCGGCAGCGGCACGCAAGGCCGACGCACGCCCATCGGCAGCGACGGTGAGCGTGGCACGGATCTCCAGTCCGCCGTCGGACGTGAGGACCCGGACCCCGCGCACCTGGCCCTCTTCAATGATGAGGCCGGTGGCCTCGGTGAGCATGCGCAGCTCGAAGTTGGGGAACGCATGCGCCTCGCGGGCAAGGAAGTTCAGGAAGTCCCACTGCGGCGCGAGGACGAGGAAGTTGTCCGGCGCGGGGAGGGTGCCGAAGTCGACGATGGTGACCCGCTGGCCATCAACCACGGCGTCCAGCGTGGACAGCTTGGTCAGTGGAAGGTCCAGGAACTTTTCCCGCAGCCCGAGTTCGCCCAACAGGGTGACTGTGGAGGGGTGGACGGTGTCGCCGCGGAAGTCGCGCAGGAAGTCGCCGTGCTTCTCCAGGACGGTCACCCGCAGGCCTTTTCTCGCGAGCAGGTATCCGAGCACCATGCCTCCTGGGCCGCCGCCGGCAATCACGCAGTCCCGTGTGATCTCGCTTTCCACAGTCATATCATCGTGCTTCCTTGCCTCAGGTGATAGAGCGTTGCCCGGAAGGCAGCCAAAAGTGGGCGGGCGTGCGGGGTGGGGCGGCCGCCGTCGGGCCGATGCGTGTTAAGTTGAAAAGCACGGACGCACCGGCTGGAAAGAGAAATCTCCCTTGGACTCACCCGCACCAGTAAGAATCCTCACTGTCTGCACGGGCAACATCTGCCGCTCACCCGTGGCCGAGCGGCTGCTGCAGGCGGGTCTGGACCAGGTGCTGCCGGGCGGTTTCGAGGTGCGCAGTGCAGGGACCCGCGCCATGGTGGGCGACCCCATCCAGCCCATCTCGGCCGACATCATCCGCACGTTCGGCGGCGACCCGGAGCAGTTCGCCGCCCGCCAGCTCACGCCCAAGATCCTGCGCGGCGTGGACCTGGTGCTGACCATGACCTCCGGGCACCGCGGCGAGGTCCTGCAGCTGGACGCCTCCCTCCTCAAGCGCACCTTCACCATCCGCGAGTTCGCCCGGATGCTCGACGTCCTGGACCAGCGCGCCGAGTCGGCGGGCACCGCACCGGAGGGGCCGTACGACGACGGCGATCCCCTGGCTGCCAACCTCACCTTCTGGCGCGGCTTGCCTGCGCGGGCTGCCGCTGTGCGCCATTTGTCGCTGCCCGCGGACTCGGCCGAGAACGACATCATCGACCCGTACCGCCGCGCGCCGGAGGTGTACCGGCAGATGGAGGACGAACTCGCGCCGGCCATTGTGTCCATCCTGCGCCACGCCCGCCTCAACGCCCCCGTTCGCTGGAACGGTGCACCGACGCCGTAGCGTTCCGGCGCACCTGCACCGTTCCGGCGAACGCGGCGCCCGTCACCCCAACTGCTGCCGCACGCTCGGCTGGGGTGCCCGCCCGACCCGGCCCGCCGCCGTCGTAACTACTGTGCGGAGAAGTGTGCGGTTCTTCTGTGGATTCCCCTGATGTATCGCGTTTCCGCCGCTGCTAATTTTCGGAAATGGGCAGCCAGCGACAGCACCCGCGCACGCAAACTCCCGGCTCCGAACCCCGGTCCGGGCGCCGCCCCCACCCCCTGCGCACCATCTTCCTGGTCCTGCTCGCCGTCGCGGTCCTGATCCCGGTTGCGGCCGGAGCGTACCTCTACAACCTGGGGCAGATCTACGAGTCCAAGACCAGCACCATCGAAAGCCCCTTCCCCGCAGAGTCCACAAGGCCCCAGCCGCGCGCCCCCGGAGCAGCAGGCGGATCCGGCGGTTCCGGCGCCATCCCGGGGCCCGGTCCCGCCGCGGGTCCTGCAGCGGGACCAGCCGCGGGACCAGCCGCGGGCGAACCGGATCCCTACGCCGACACGTCGCTGAACATCCTGGTGATGGGCAGCGACAGCCGGGGAGCAACGGCGGACGAGGCCCTCTCCGGCGCCAACTCAAACCAGCGCGCCGACACCCTGCTGCTGGTCCATATCCCGGGCGACCGGTCCAAGATCTACTCCATCTCGCTGATGCGGGACCTGTGGATCAGCATCCCTGACCACGGCCAGGCCAAGATCAACGCGGCCCTTGCCTTCGGCGGTGTTCCACTGATGGTCCAGACGGTCGAATCCCTCTTTCAGGCGCGGATAGACCACGTGGCCATGATCGACTTCGAAGGCTTCAAGGGAGTAACCGACGCCCTCGGCGGGGTGGAAGTCAACGTTCCCCAGCCCTTCGTCTCGCGCCACGACCACTACGCTTTCAACGCGGGAACCCAGACGCTGGACGGAGAGCACGCCCTCGAGTTTGTCCGCGAGCGCTACGCCTTTGCCGACGGCGACTACCAGCGGGTCCGCAACCAGCAGGCGTTTGTGCGCGCGCTGTTCGCGAAGAACCTCAGCCCGGAGACCCTCCTCAACCCGGTCAAGGTCCACAACGTACTCAGCGCCATGGCCCCGTTCATCAGTGTGGACGGCGGGCTGGACGCCGCAACCCTGGCCCGCCTGGCCCTCGAGCTCCGCGACGTTCGGGCCAACGACATGGTGATGTTCACCCTGCCCACGCTGGGCATCGGCACCTCCGCGGACGGCCAGTCGATCGTACTGCCGGACCCCTGGGCCGTCGAGCGCATTTCCGAGGCTTTGGCAGATGACAGTTTGGACACGTGTGTAGCCAGCGGGGCCCTGGCGGGCGGACACTGATCCCACCACACGCACAATGAGGTGAGGCACAATGAGCACGCCAGGCGGTTCTGACCCTTCCGGCACGGGCCCGTCCGGCTCCCATCCGCACGGCCTGGGCTGGGTGGCGCACGGACGGCGGCGCTGGATTGCTGCCCTGGTGGCGCTGGCACTCGTGGCCGTGGCCGTCGTCGCTATTGTGAACCTCAACCGGGCCGGCACGGTGGCGCAACCCGCAGGAACACAGAGTGCCTCGGAAACACCGACGCCCAGCGCGACGCCGACGGAAACCACCCCGGCACCCCCTCCTCCCCCGCCGCCGCCTCCCCCAATTCCGGAGCTCCCGGCTGTGCCCATGAACGTGCTGGTCATCGGCAGTGACATGCGCGGCAACGCCCGCGACGCCGCAGCCCAGACGGCAGTTTCGGGCCAGCCGATGGACCAGCGCGCAGACGTCCTGATCGTGGTCCATGTTCCGGCCGACCGGCGAAGCCTCTACATGATTTCCATCAACCGCGACCTCTGGGTGGATATCCCGGGGTTGGGCGGCGCCAAGGTCAACTCGGGCCTGCAGTACGGCGGCATCGACATGCAGACGGCTGCGGTCCAGTCGCTGCTGGGTATCACCATCGATCACACGCTGATGCTTGATTTCGGCGGCCTCAAGGTCCTGGTAGACGGGTTGGGCGGAATCGACGTCAACGTTCCCGTCCCGTTCCAGTCCACCCACGACACCGGGCACGTCTTCACCCCAGGCGTAAACCACCTGGACGGGCAGGCAGCGCTTGAGTTTTCCCGCGAACGCTACGCGTTTCTTGAGGGCGATTTCCAGCGGGTGCGGAACCAGCAGATCCTGGTCCGCTCCGTCCTGGCCAGACTAACTGCCAACGGTGCCCTGAACGATGTCAACGCGGTGCGGGGACTCGTGGACTTCGCGTCCTGCTGCCTCACCGTGGACAAAAGCTTTGACCTGGTGCAGGCGGCCATCCTCGCGTACAGCCTCCGCAACCTCGACGTAAATGCCATCGGCACCATGACCCTGCCCACGGCCGGTCCCGGATTTGTGGCGGGCCAGTCGGTGCTGTTTCCCGATTATGGCGGGGTCAACGCCGTAGGTGCAGCGCTGCGGGAGGGCCGGATCGCCGAGTTCGCGCTGCCGTAGGAGCGGACCGGGGCGGCGTGGCCGGGACGCTGGCGACGCGCAAAGTAACTGTCGACGCGGATATTTTTTGGCGCGACCGGTATATGCGGTGCGTCAGGTATTTTGCGCAGCGCAAATCAAATAGGGTGTCGAATTCGCGCACGGCCAAGGCAATCCGGGTTGTTCAACCCGGGCTTACCGTGCGTTCACCCGAGGGCAACAGTCCGTGCGCCCGGCGTCGGCAGGCTGGGCCCATGACTGATATTTCCCGCCGCACCATCGTCAAGGGTTCCGTCCTCGCCGCTGCGCTGGCCGCCGCACCGACCGCCGCACAGGCCACCCCCGGGCCGCGCCAGTCGCCGGCCGGCATCGCGCTGGTCCGGAACCGGCTCACCCTGCCCAGCGGCATCGCCACCGGCGACGTCACCTCCGATTCGGCCGTGCTGTGGTCCCGTGCGTCGGGTGCCGGGCGGATGACGGCGGTGCTGCGCGCAGTGGACGACGGCGGCGAGGTCCTGCGCGGGCGCGGCGCCTTTGAACGCACCCTCCGCGGGCCCCGCGCCACCCAGGCATCCGACTTCACGGCCAAGATCCACGCCGGGAACCTCCCGTCCAACACACGCTTTGCGCTGGAGATCAGCTTCGAGGACGACGGCGGCGCAACAGGTGAGAGCGTACGCGGCACCTTCCGGACGGCACCGGACGCGGGAACGTCCAATGGCAAGGGCCGCACCGGTGACACCAGCGCGGGAGGTGAGGTGCCGGCGTCGTCCGCCCAAAGCTTTGTATGGACGGGCGACACCGCCGGGCAGGGCTGGGGCATCAACGAGGAGATCGGCGGGATGCGCGGCTACCGCGCCATGCACCAGACGCAGCCGGACTTCTTCATCCACTCGGGCGACACCGTGTATGCGGATGGCCCCATCCCCGAAACCGTGGTGGAGAAGGACGGACAGGTGTGGCGGAACCTGGTCACGGAGGAGGTATCCAAGGTTGCCGAGACCCTCACCGAATACCGCGGCCGGCACCGGTACAACTCGATGGATGCCAACATGCGCGCCATGTTCGCTGACGTTCCCGTCATCGCCAACTGGGACGACCACGAAACCACCAACAACTGGTACCCCGGCGAGATCCTGGATGATCCCCGCTACACGGTCCGCGACGTGAACACCCTCGCCGCGCGCGGACGGCAGGCGTGGCAGGAGAACATGCCCATCGCGGACGCGGCAGCGCTGTGGCGGCCGGGGACATTCGACGACGCCGGCCAGTACCAGCCTGCGCGCATCTACCGGAAGATCAGCCGGGGACCGCAACTGGATGTCTTCTGCCTGGACATGCGCACGTTCAAGTCGCCCAACACCGACGGCAAGGAAACCTACGCCACGAACATCCTGGGCCAGGAGCAGGTGGACTGGCTGATCAGGGAGGTATCGGCGTCGAAGGCCACCTGGAAGGTGATCGCCGCGGACCTGCCGCTAGGGATTATTGTGCCCGACGGCGCTGTGAACCAGGAGAGCCTGTCCAACCGCGATCCCGGTGCTCCTTTGGGCCGGGAACTCGAGATCGCCGGGGTGCTGAGCGCTTTGAAGCACAACCGGGTTAAGAACGTGGTGTGGCTGACCGCCGACGTCCACTACTGCGCCGCCCACCACTACTCTCCCGGGCGCGCCGCGTTCACCGACTTCGACCCGTTCTGGGAATTTGTTGCCGGGCCCATTGCGGCAGGGTCTTTCGGGCCCAACGCGATGGACGGGACGTTCGGACCGGAGGTGGTGTTCTCCAAGGCCGGGCGTTTCGCCGGGGAGTCACCGCGCGACGGCGAAAACCAGTTCTTCGGCCACGTCCAGCTGGGTGCGGATAACAGTTTCACGGCGAGCCTTCGCAACGCCAACGGTGCCACCGTGTTCTCCAAGGTGCTGATGCCGGAGCGGTAGATTCTGCTGGGCGATGCCCCTCGTGTTAACTCTGGCGTTTACTGCCCGTGCCCCGTGGGTACGCCGCTGGTAGTGTTCCTGAATTCGGAAACCCAGGCGGACGGAGTGATTTCTTGTGAAAGAGGACGGGCTGACGGAGGCTGTGCAGGAGGCCGGGGCGGTGGAGCTGCTCCTGGTCCGCCACGGCGAGAGTGAAGGCAACGTGGCAGCCACGGATGCGCGGCTGGCCGGGGCTGAAGTCATCGATGTGCCCGCCCGGGATGCGGACGTGAACCTGTCCGGGACCGGCCAGGAGCAGGCCAAGGCCCTGGGGGCGGCCCTGGCCCGGGTCGCCGATGACCTGCGGCCCGATGCCGTGGTGTCATCCCCGTACGCCCGTGCGCGGCAGACTGCTGAGATCGCTGTTGAAACGGCGGGCTGGCCGGTGAAGGTCCGTGTTGATGAACGGTTGCGGGACCGTGAGCTGGGCATCCTGGACCGGCTGACGCGCCTGGGCGTGGAGAAGCGCTTCCCCGAGGAGGCCGAACGGCGCGAATGGCTGGGCAAGCTGTACTACCGGCCGCCGGGCGGGGAATCCTGGGCCGACGTTGCCCTGCGCCTGCGGTCCGTCCTGGACGAACTGAACAACCTCAGCACCGGGCACCGGGTGATGCTCGTCTGCCACGACGCCGTGATCCTCCTCTTCCGGTACGTCCTGGAAGGAATGAACGAGGAACAGATCCTGGATCTGGCGGCCAGCACCTCCGTCCTCAATGCCTCCCTGACCCGTTATGTCCGGCCGTCGGGGGAAGGGCCGTGGACGCTGGAAAGCTTCAACGTGGCCGATCACCTCACCGAACACGGTGTAACGGTCACCGAGCATGCAGGGGATGCCAGTGTCCACCCCAAGTGACCCAACGCTGGTAACGCCGTCGCTGCTGCGCGACTGGCCGCTGCCGGCCGCCGGCGAGGACAAGTATTCACGCGGCTCGGTCCTGGTGATCGGCGGTGCACGGGCCACGCCCGGTGCGGCCCTGCTGGCAGGAACCGCTGCGCTGCGGGCCGGGGCGGGAAAGCTCAGCCTTGCTGTGGCGGAGTCGGTGGCTGTTCAGGTGGCAGTGGCCCTCCCCGAATGCGGGGCGATAGGGTTGCCCGAAACTACCGATGGGTCGGTAACAGGTCGGGGGCTGGAACGGATCGCATCCTATCTCGACGGTGCCGATGCGATGCTGGTGGGTCCGGGCCTGGACGATCCTGACCTTGCCGAGGAGCTGCTGCGTGTCCTCTTGGAGCGCGAGGCTGGCTCCGGGTCCCGCTCAGGTGATTCGCGCCCTGGTGGCGGGACAGCAAATGGAGGTCCCGCCGTCGTACTCGACGCCTTTGCCCTGGGCGGGCTGCTGAAGGTGGCCGACCTGCTGGAACCGTGGAAGGGGCGGCTGATCCTCACCCCTAATCCCAAGGAAGCCGCGATCCTGCTGGAGCGGGAGGTGGACGACCTGGCGGCGGATGTGGCCGCGATTGCGGACAAATTCCAGGCGGTGGTGAGCTGCCAGGGACTCATCGCCCGGCCCTCCGGAGGGGATGCACCGGAAGAGTCCGAACTGTGGAAAATCACCACAGGCTATGGCGGACTGGGGACATCGGGAAGCGGTGATGTGCTGGCCGGGGCTATCACAGGCCTCCGTGCGCGGGGTACCAGCAATGCGCAGGCCGCGTGCTGGGGAACGCACCTCCACGCTGCCGCGGCCGATCGGCTGGCCAGCAGGATGGGGCCCCTCGGTTTCCTTGCCCGCGAACTCGCCGACGAGCTCCCGGCGCTGATGCTCGAGCTCAACACCTGAGCCGCCACTGGGGCAACGCGGGGTCACTTTCAGCCCAATGTTTCCGATTTATTGGGCCGGATCCGACCCCGCGTTGCCTTCCGGGGCTGGAGACGGCATGGGATGGCCCCCGGCTGAAGCCGGGGGCCACCGTATCGGGAGGTTCAGGCGTAGGCTGCCGATGCGCTTTAAGCGCTGTGGCGTGCATACTAGCGATCCGCCCAAAAGGCAGTCAGCAATAAATGAATACCCGACGTCCCGATCCTGATGAAACTAGGCGGCGATTTCCTGCTTTGCCCCCTTCGTTTCAATTTCGATCTTGCGCGGCTTGGCCTTTTCGGCGACAGGAATCCGCAGCGTCAGGACACCGGCGTCATAGCTTGCCTTGACGTTATCGGTATCCAGCGTGTCCCCGAGGATCAGCTGACGACTGAAGACGCCGCGCGGCCGTTCGGAGGCGATCAACTCGGTATCCTTGCCCGCGGGGTCGGGACGCTCGGCCCGCACCGTCAGGACATTCCGTTCCACATCAAGATCCACTGAATCCAGTGCGACTCCGGGCAGATCAAAGGCGACGACGAATTCCTGGTCCTCACGCCAAGCGTCCATGGGCATTGCTGCCGGGCGCGCTGCCGTGCCGAGGACCTGCTGGGCCAGCCTGTCCAGCTCGCGGAACGGATCGGTTCGCATCAACATGGCTTCCCTCCTCGTAAGAGACGGTCCAACAATGGTTTGTGCTACCAGCCAATCTGTATTGGCTGATATAGATTTTTTACCACTGGGCCGGTAGGTCTGCAAGCGGTTCGGCGGAGGAATTTTTCCTGATTTTGGCGCCGGTTTCGGGAGCGGCGAAGGGGCCTTCCGCGGCGTGGGGAAGGTCCCTTCTGTTGCGCGTTTCGGCTGGTCAGCTCCGGGTGGGATCGGGGCGCAGCGGCGTGGGCCCTGGGTCCGGCACGGGCAGCGGCCCCGGCGGTTCCGGGGTCGGGAACGGATTGGGCGGCTGCGGGCCGGGATGGCCTGGCTGGGTGGGATCGGGCTGGTCCGGGCCTGGTTCCGGCGGGAACGGTTCAGGCTCGTGCACTGGCGGGATGGTCATATGCTTCCCCTCTCACGCTGGGCGGATGTGCCATAGCGTGAACAGGATACGCCTGCGGCCCGAACCCCACTAGGGCACCCGACCCCATACGACGCCCGCTCACCTAATGCTGCCCTCCCGCAAACGCCCGCTCACTTAATGCCGCGCCCCCGCATACGCCCGCTCACTCCTGGCGCCACAAGTGCGCCCGGGTTTACACATCAGCGGCCACAAGTGCGCCCGGGTCTGGGGCGTTATCGTCCGGTAGCGAACGGCCGGTGCATTGTCGGAGCGGGTCTATATATTGAAACCATGACCCAGACTCCGCTGCAGGACTCCGCCGGCACCGCGACTGCCACCCCCGCTCCCCCGGTTGCCAAGAAGATCCCCACCGAACGCACCCACCACGGGGACACCTTCGTGGACAACTACGAGTGGCTGCGGGAGAAGGAATCCCCGGAGGTCGTGGAACACCTGAAGGCTGAGAATGCCTACCAGGAAGCCGTTACCGCGCACCAGGAGCCGCTGCGCGAGGCCATCTTCCAGGAGATCAAGGGCCGCACGCAGGAAACGGACCTTTCCGTCCCGCACCGCAAGGACGGCTGGTGGTACTTCAGCCGTTCCGTGGAGGGCAAGGAGTATGGCATCCAGTGCCGGGTCAAGGCACAGGACACCGGCAACCCGGTACAGGACTGGACGCCGCCCCGCGTGGAGCCCGGCGTCGAAATTCCCGGCGAGGAAGTCCTGCTGGACGGAAACATCGAGGCGGAGGGCAAGCCCTTTTTCTCCGTGGGCGGCACGGCCGTGACCGTGGACGGCAACACCTACGCCTACGCCGTGGACAACAGCGGCGACGAACGCTTCACCCTGCGCATCAAGGACCTCCGCACCGGCGAACTCCTGCCGGACGTCATCGAGAACATCTTCTACGGTGTCGCCTTCTCCCCGGACGGCACCCGCATCTTCTACACCGTGGTGGACGAGTCCTGGCGCCCCTACCAGGTCAAGGCGCACACCCTGGGCACCTCCGTCGAGGAAGACGTGGTGATCTACCAGGAGGACGACGCCGCCATGTGGCTGGGCTTCGAGCTCTCCGGGGACCGGCGCTACCTGGTGCTGGGCATCGGCTGCTCGGAGTATAGCGAAACCCGCCTGCTCCGCTTCGATGACCCGGCCCAGGAGCTCACCACCGTGATCTCCCGCAACGAGCGGGTGCTGTACGAAGCCGAACCGTTCCTGCTGCCCGGCCCGGACGGCGGGAAGACGGAAAAGATCCTGCTCACCCACAACCGCGCCGCCGTCAACTCCATGGTTTCCCTCGCGGACCCGGCCGAGCTGCAGAAGCCGCTGGCCCAGCAGCAGTGGGCCACCGTCGTCGAACATTCCGACGACGTCCGCGTCAACGGCGCAGGCGTCACCTCCACGCACCTCGTGGTGTCCATCCGCAAGGACACCATCGAGCGCGTCCAGGTGATCGGGCTGGCCGGGCTGGGCACCGCCGCGCAGGAGCCGCCGGTGGAGCCTGCGTTCGACGAAGAGCTGTACACGGCGGGGGTGGGCGGTTCGGACTACGAGGCCCCGGTGATCCGGCTGGGTTACACGTCCTACTTCACGCCGTCGCGGGTTTATGATTTCGTGCTGCCCACCGCGGAGCAGCCGGACGGCGAGCTGCTGCTGCGCAAGGAAAGCCCGGTGTTGGGCGGCTACGACGGCAGCGACTATGTGGCCACGCGCGAGTGGGCGCAGGCCCAGGACGGCACCCGCATCCCGCTTTCGGTGCTGCGGCACAAGGCCGTCAAGCAGGATTCGACGGCGGCCGGCCTGGTGTACGGGTACGGCTCCTATGAGATGAGCATGGACCCGGGCTTCGGCATTGCGCGGCTGTCCCTGCTGGACCGCGGAGTGGTGTTCGTGATCGCCCACATCCGCGGCGGCGGCGAGCTGGGCCGGCACTGGTACGAGAACGGCAAAAAGCTCACCAAGAAGAACACCTTCACCGATTTCATCGACGCCACCGACTGGCTGGCCGGCTCCGGCTGGGTGGATCCCTCCCGGATCGCTGCCCTGGGCGGCTCGGCCGGCGGGCTGCTCATGGGTGCCATCGCGAACATGGCACCCGAAAAGTACGCCGCGGTTGTGGCGCAGGTGCCGTTTGTGGACCCGCTGACCAGCATCCTGGATCCGGACCTGCCCCTGTCCGCGCTGGAGTGGGAAGAGTGGGGCAACCCCATCACGGACCCCGCGGTCTACGCCTACATGAAGTCCTACTCCCCTTACGAGAACGTGCGCCAGGCCGCCTACCCGAAGATCGCCGCCGTGACGTCGTTCAATGACACCCGGGTCCTCTACGTGGAACCCGCCAAGTGGGTGCAGGAGCTTCGGAACAAGACCACCGGAACCCAGCCGATCGTGATGAAGATCGAAATGGACGGCGGCCACGGCGGTGCCTCCGGCCGCTACGTCCAGTGGCGCGAACGGGCCTGGGACTACGCCTTCATCGCCGATTCCCTCGGAGCCACGGAGCTGCTTCCGGGCGCGGGCCTGAAGTAGGGGCAAGCGCACGACGGCGGGCGGCCCCGCCGTTGTTCGCTTGCCTCACGCCCGCCCGGCGTCCGGCCTTAGCCCTGCGGGTGCTCCGCCAGCCACTCGGCCAGGGTTTCGAGATTGGCGCGGACGGTCCTCCCCTGGGCCCGCTCCACCAGCGCGTCCGCCAGCTTGCCGAAGACCCCGCCCAGGCCGGAGGCGGCGTCGATCCTCTGGGTGACCCGCGTACCGCCGTCGGCCGGTTCGAGATCAAACGTCACGGTAAAGTCCAGCTTGCCCTCGACCGAACGGGACACCATGCGCCGCGGCGGATCGAACTCGGCGACCTCCACAACCCAGTCGAACTGCTGCCCCATGACTTTGCTGGTCCCGCGCCCCCGGGAACCCTTCCCGACAGGACCGTCCCCGACCTGCCCGGACGAGGTGACCGAGGAATCGTAGACTGCGATGTTTTCGAATCTTGACAGGAAGTCGAAGACCTCCTGCGGCGGCCTGGCGATGACAACGCTTTCTTCTACAACAGGCACTGCAATCTCCTTTGAAAGGCACCTGATGCCGGCCCGGCTTGGCCGGCGCAATGGCAGGCACAGCGCCAGATTGGACCCGCTGCCCGCCTCTGTCAATGCCCTTGCGGGAAGGTGCTTAACTACCGCCGAGTCAGGCCTCGCCCCGGTCAGCCACCTTGCGCCACCGTCCCTGACCAGCAGCAACATTCACGCGCGACCGATCCTCCGCAGTACCCAAAGAAGGTAATCATGCTTACTATTGTCTGGCGCCGGCTGCCCGCTGGGGGCAGGTTAACCGGCGCCGTATGTGGAGGTTTGAGTGAGCATGGAACAGGAAATGCGTCCCCTGACCGACGACGAACTGATCGCGGAACAGGTAACGGCCCTGCCGGACAAGGAAGTGGCCTCGGTCCTTGACCTGAATGCGGATCTGGACCTGGGCATCGATGCGGCAGCGCCCATCGACCTCGCCGTTGCAGCCAACGCCAACGTGGCAGCGCCCATCGACGCTGCTGCCTCTGCCAACATCCTTTCCTACGGCTCTGACGCCCAGGCCCTGGCGGACCAGGGCGTCATGATCGACCAGGGCATCGTGGCCGACGCGAACGCTGAGTCCACCCAGGACAGCGTCATCGACCAGGGCAACGACACCGTCGACGGCGGCACTGCAGCCAGCGGGGCTACGGGCACCGAGGGCACGGCTACTGGCACGGAAGGTACGGGAACAGCGATCGACGGCGGCACCCTCCTTCCGGACGGAACCGGCACCGACGGGCTCGTCCCCGAGGACGGCCTGGGCGAAGCACTGCCCGACGTCGGCGCGCTGCCGGTGGACCCGGCCGCCGCGCTGGACGGGGACCTGCTCAACGTCAATGTGGACCTTGCGGCCGACGCGGACATCGCCGCACCGATCAACGGTGCCGTGGCAGCAAACGCCAACGTGGCTGCCCCGATCGACGCCGCCGTGGCCGCGAACATCGGCTCCATCGACAGCCAGGCCTATGCCGTGGCGGACCAGGACGCGCTGATCACCCAGCACATCGAGGGCGAAGCCAACGCTTCCGCTGACCAGCAGTCCGACCTCGAGCAGTAAGCCCAGATGACCCACACCAGCGGCGGGCCGCGCTCCCAGGCCGGCCCGCCGTCGTCCGCTGCGCCCCTGGCCGAGGCGCCGCTGCCTGTCCCTGCCCGGGCTGACGGCGTCCAACTTATTGGCCGGTCGGAGGGCTCCGGTTACCGGGAGCCGCCTTCGCTGGTCCGCCGAGCGGACGGCCAGACCCTCCAGCTGACGCCCTTGCTGTACGCGGTGCTGGAGGCAGTGGACGGCGTGCGCACCGAAGAGGAGATCGCTGCGCACGCCAGCGCGGCGTCGGGAAGACTCATCAGCGCCGACAACGTGCGCACTTTAATGGGCTCACAGCTGCTGCCGCTGGGCCTGTTGCGGCTGGCGGACGGATCGCAGCCCGAGGTGCGCAAGGCCGACCCCCTGCTGGGCATGCGCTTCCGCTACACCGTGACGGATCCTGAACGCACCCGCCGGATCACTGCCCCGTTCACCGTGCTGTTCAACCCGCTGATCGTGGTGGCGGTGACGGCGGCGTTCCTGGCCTCGTGCTGGTGGGTGCTGATGGTGAAGGGGCTGGCGTCGGCCACGCACGAAGCGTTCGAAAAACCGGTCCTGCTCCTGCTGATTTTTGCCGTCACCATCCTGTCCGCTGGTTTCCATGAGTTCGGGCATGCCGCCGCTGCGCGCAAGGGCGGCTCCACGCCCGGTGCCATGGGAGCGGGCCTGTACCTCATCTGGCCGGCGTTCTTCACGGATGTCACCGATTCATACCGGCTGGGCCGCGCCGGCCGCCTCCGCACGGACTTCGGCGGCCTGTACTTCAACGCCATCGTGGCCGTGGCCATTATGGGACTCTGGTGGGCCACCGGATTCGATGCGCTGCTGCTGGTGGTTGTCACACAGATCCTGCAGATGGTCCGGCAACTGCTGCCCCTGGTCAGGTTTGACGGGTACCACATCCTGGCGGACGCCGCCGGGGTCCCGGACCTGTTCCAGCGCATCAAACCGACTCTGCTGGGCCTGCTGCCGTGGCACTGGGGCAAGCCGGAAAGCAGGGCCCTCAAGCCCTGGGCCCGGGCAGTGGTGACGCTGTGGGTCCTGGTCACCGTGCCGTTGCTGCTGTTCAGCCTGGCAATGATGGTCATTTCCCTGCCGCGGCTGCTGGCCACCGCCTGGAGCAGTGCAGCCAAGCAGCAGATGATGCTCGCCGAAAGCCTGTCCGGCGGCGACCTTGCCGGGGCTGCTGTGCGCGTCCTGGCCATCGCGGCCGTCGCCCTGCCCATGATTGGCATGCTCTACATCCTGCTGCGGCTCCTGCGGCAGCTGGTCACCGGTCTCTGGCAGAAGACCCGCGGAAAGTTTCTGCAGCGCATCGCTGCGATGGGTGCCGTCGCGGCTTTGCTGGCCGGGCTGGCCTGGGCATGGTGGCCCGACGGCGGGACGTACCGTCCGGTGCAGCCTTACGAACGCGGCACCCTGGCTGATGCGACCGCCTCCATCCTGCCGTCCGGGGGCACGGCCCTGCGTGAGGGCCGCAGCGGGAGGACCGTTGCGCTCTGGCCCGAAGGAGCCGTGAGGCCCACCCGCGAGAACCCGCAACTGGCCATGGTGCTGGTGCCGGTGGAGGGTTCCGCCACGGATTCATCCACCGGGTCTCCGGGCGGGTCCGGAAGCTCAGCCGCTCCGCCATGGGTATTCCCGTTCGACCGGCCGGCCGCGCCCGAAGAGGACGGCAACCAGGCGCTGGCCGTGAACACCACCGATGGTTCGGTGACGTACAGCGTAGCCTTCGCGCTCGTGTGGGCCGAGGACGGCGAACCGGTGGACACCCGGAACGAGGCTTATGCCTTCGCCAACTGCACCGGCTGCGCGGCAGTGGCCGTAGGGTTCCAGGTGGTCCTCATCGTGGGGCAGACGGACGTCATTGTCCCGGAGAACCTGTCAGCCGCGGCCAATTACAACTGCATGGACTGCCTCACCTACGCCCTCGCCAGCCAACTGGTCCTTACCCTGGACGGCCCGCTCGGCGAGGCCAGCCTGGCCCAGCTTAATGCTTTGTGGGCAGAGATCGCGGAGTACGGCCGGAACATCCAGAATGTGCCGCTTTCGGAGATCCAGGGCCGGCTCACTGCCTACAAGGAACAGATCACTGCTGTCATCCAGGCCGACCCCGGTGCAACGAAAGGCAAGACGGCGGGCAGCACATCGTCACCCGCAACACCGGCCGTTCCGGGTTCATCGCCCTCCGGTACCACCGCGTCCGGCACAAGCACGGGAGGCGAAGCACCCGCTCCGGCAGGGACAGCCCCGGCCAACGCACCGGCCACGCAGCCCGCTCCCGGCGACGCGCCGCCGTCGTACGCTCCCGTTGAGACAGTGGCGCCGACGGCGGATACTGGGGGCACGGCCCCGGCCGTGGAACCTGTACCCACAGCAAACCCCCGCTAGGAGAGCAGATGTCGTTGAGCAAGGGAACGTCCGTGGAATGGAACACGCCGCAGGGCAAGACGCACGGCAAGATCGTGGAGAAAAAGACCAGCGATTTCGAACTCGACGGCAACACCCACCGCGCCAGCGAGGAAGAACCGCAGTACGTGGTGGAATCGGCGAAAACCGGAGCGCGCGCGGCCCACAAGGCCTCGGCCCTGACGGAAAAGAAGTAAACCGATGGCGGCCCAGCACGAGGTTGTCATCATCGGCGGCGGCAACGCCGGCATCTCCCTCGCCGCCCGGCTGGAGCGGTACGGCGTGAAGGACGTGGCCCTGGTGGAACCCCGGGACCACCATCTCTACCAGCCGCTGTTCTCGCACATCGCCGGAGGCAGGGCCTCGGCCAAGGAGGCCATCCGGCCGCAGGAACCGCTGATTCCGGACGGTGTCACCTGGATCCGGGACGCCGCTGCCGGGATCGACACCGATGCGAACACCGTGACCCTCGCGTCCGGCGCCTCGGTGTCGTACGGGCAGCTGGTGGTGTGCCCGGGCCTTCAGTATGACTGGGATGCCGTGCCGGGTCTGGCCGAAGCCGTGCATTCACCGCACGGCGCCTCGCACTACGAGTTCGAGCTGGCGCCCAAGGCCTGGACCCTGCTGAGCGGGCTGAAGTCCGGCACCGCCCTCTTCACCATGCCCGCCGGGCCGATCAAATGCGGTGGCGCGGCGCAGAAGCCCATGTACCTGGCCTGCGACTACTGGAAAGCGCAGGGCGTGCTGGACCGGATCCGGGTGGTGATGGTCCAGCCCTATCCCACGGTATTCGGGGTGCCGGAGGTGGACCGCGAGCTGGACCGCAAGATCGCCGAGTACGGCATCGAGCTGTGGACCAACAGCGAACTCGTGTCCGTGGACGCGGCCGGCCAGCTGGCCACCATCCGGAACACCGCCACCGGCGCCGAGGAGAACCTGCACTACGACGTCCTCAACGGGGTTCCGCCGCAATCGGCGCCGGACTGGCTGAAGGCAACCGACCTGCCCGCCGCCGGTGACGCGGGCGGTTTCGTCGACGTGGACCGGCAAACCCTGCGCCACATCCGCTTCCCGAACGTCTGGTCCCTGGGCGACGCCGCCGGGACCACCAACTCCAAGTCGGGCGGCGCCTTGCGGAAACAGACCAAGGTGCTGGCCAAGAACCTGGTGGCCGCCCGGAAAGGCAAGCCGCTGCCGGCCAAGTACAACGGCTACTCCGTGTGCCCCTTCACGGTCTCCCGGAACACGGTGGTGTTCGCCGAATTCGACGACCGCTACCGGCCCATGCCCACCGTCCCCCGGATCCCCACCTGGAACGAGAGCAGGCTGTCCTGGATAGTGGATCGGGACATCTTCCCGCAGGTGTACTGGAACCTGATCCTCAAGGGCCGCGCCTAGCCGCCTGATCGGAGTTTTTGTCCAGATATGCAGACTTTGCCGCGTCGGAACCCTGCATATCTGGACAAAAACTCCCTGGTTAGTGCTCCGGGCGTGTGAGGGACCGGGTTACCCGCCACTCGTCGGCCAGGATTGCATAGATCACCTCGGTGGCCCACTGGCCTTTGTAGTGCCACTTGTCCACCTGCCGCGCTTCCTGCCGCATGCCCAAACGCCGGCAAAGCCCTGCGGACGCGGTGTTGAGCTCGTCCAGCCGTGCCTCGATCCGGTGCATCCCCAGTTCCTCGAAGCCAAGCCGAAGCACCGCGTTCGCCGCTTCCGTGGCGTAGCCCTTGCCTCTGGCATCGGGCGCCAGGGTCCAGCCCACTTCACCCTGGCCATGGCCGGGCAGCCACTTGAGCACCACCTCGCCCTGAAGCCCCGGCTCGCCGCAGGCCTCAATGGCCAGGGCCACCCAGTCCCCCTCCTTCTCGAAGACGAAGTTGGCGTATTTGCCCACCCGCTCCATCGACTGCGTGTACGTTTTGGCCGGCCCGGGCAGGAACCGGGCCGTTTCAGGCAGTGAATGGTAGGCGTGGAAGGCATCCAGGTCAGTGCCCTCAAACCGGCGCAGGATGAGCCGCTCCGTACGGATCGGCAGGGTGATGTGCGCCATGGACCGAGGCTAACCCATCGCCTGGCGATCCCTCACCCGGGCAGCCATCCGGCAACGCCGACACGCTGAACCTCCGCCGCAGAATTTACTTCGCAGCACCACGACTGTGATCTGACGGAAATCTTCGAACTATGTACTTATGGACATTCAGTGGTCTATATATGAAACATACAGACATTGAGCACTTGTAGCACTAATAATTGGACACCCATCGAAGTGTGTCCTCTGATCCTCATTAGGAGGGCCCGTGGCCTCAACAGCCGTCGATCCTGGTTCCACAGACATCACCCCTTTAATCCATCATCCTGTCCTGTGGGCGTCCGCGGTGGGCGTCTTCGCCGTCGTCGTCCTGCAGTCCGTCATCTATTTCAAGGCCATCAGGAAAGCAGCGCCGGCCGCTGACCTGTCGCCGGCCCAGGTGACCGGCTCAGTCCGCTCCGGAGCCGTCGCGGCGATCGGGCCATCACTCGCCGTCGCACTCATCGCCATCAGCTTGCTCCCCCTTTTTGGTACCCCCGCCGTGCTGACGCGCATCGGCCTGGTGGGGTCGGCTGCTTTCGATGTCGCCGCCGCAGGCATCTCGGCAGGGACGCAGGGCGCCCAGCTGGGCGGCCCCACGTATACCCAGAAAATCTTCGCCCTCGCTTTCGCGGCCATGACCATCGGGGGGCTCGTCTGGATGCTCACGGCCCTTATCCTCACCCCCATCCTGAGCAAGGGCGACGCCAAGCTGCGCAAGGTCAACCCGGCGGTGATGGCCATCGTCCCGACGGCGGCACTGCTGGGCGCGTTCTTCACCCTGGCATTCCAGGAGGTGCTCAAGTCGCCCGCCCACCTGGGGACCATGCTCGCTTCCTCCGCCGCCATGGCCGTCTGCCTGGTGCTGGCCCACAAGTTCCGGCTTCCCTGGCTGCGGGAATGGGGATTGGGAGTGGCCATCATCGTGGCGCTCTCCGCCGCCTACTTCATGACCGCAGCCTGAAAACCACCTGACAGGAGCCGTTCCGATGCCTACACCGACAACCACCGAGAAGACCGCAGGATTTTCAGCTTTCGACCGCACCACCTCTGTTTGGGGACCTATCACACTGGGCCTTGGGCTCATCATTTCCCTGGCCGCCGCCCTGTACGCCGCCTTCGGCACCGGCGTAGGTGTGACCCCGCTCGAGTTGATCACGGCAGTCGGCGCCGTCCTGGCCACGTTCGGCATCATCGCCGTGATCGAGCCGGTGTCCTACTTCCCCATCCTGGGCCGCTCCGCCATGTACCAGGCGTTCCTGATTGGGAACATCGCCAACAAACTGCTGCCCGCGGCTATCGTGGCCCAGGCCAACCTCGGCGAAAAACCAGGCACCCGGCGGGCTGAACTCATCGCCGGCAGCGCAATCATCGGCGCGGTCCTGGTTCACATCACCACCCTCATCCTCTTCGTAGGGGTCCTGGGAACCTGGCTTGTGGGAATGCTGCCTGCACCGCTCATTGCCACTGCCCGCAGCTATATCCTGCCCGCCATTTTCGGGGCTGTAGTCCTGCAGAGCGTCCTGGCCATGAAGAGCCACCGCACTGGCTGTTGTCATCACCATCACCGTTTCGTGGCTGGCCCGCTCGAAGGCGCCTGCTGTGCCCGCTCCGGAAAACCAAGCCACCCCGATTTCCGAACCCACCCACTGAAGGGAAGCCAGATATGACCACCACCACCGACACGCGGCTCACCGCCGGCGTCGCCGTTCCTGAGGCATTTGTGGACCGCTACATCGAGGTCTACAAGCATCTCCACACCCACCCCGAACTTTCAGCCCAGGAATTCCGGACGGCCGAATACATTGAGGCCCACCTCGCCGGGCTCGGAGTCGAGTCGTTCCGGTGCGGCAAGACCGGCGTCGTCGGGATCCTCCGGAACGGCGACGGCCCCGTCATCGGATTCCGTGCCGACACCGACGGCCTGCCCATCGCTGAACAAACGGGCCTGGACTACGCCAGCGAAGCAACGGGCACCCTGCCCGACGGCACCACCGCGCCGGTGATGCACGGTTGCGGCCACGACACCCATGTGGCTGCCGCCCTTGCGCTTGCAGCTCTCCTCAAGGAACGTGACGAGCTGTGGGCGGGGACGCTGGTGTTCATCTTCCAGCCCGGCGAAGAGACCGCCTACGGCGCCAAGGCAATGATCGACGACGGGCTGTGGGACCGCGCGCCGAAACCGGAAGTCGTGCTCGCCCAGCACGTCATGCCGCTGAGCGAGGGCAAGCTCCTCATCCGCGGCGGCCACATGGCCAGCCTTGCTGACTCCTGGAAAATCACCGTCCACGGCCAGCAGGCACACGGATCACAGCCGGAAAAGTCCATCGACCCCATTGTTGCCGCCGCCGCGATGGTCCTCCGCCTGCAGACCATCGTCTCGCGCGAACTGGCACCGACCACCCCGGCCGTGGTTACCGTGGGGACGTTCCACGCCGGGCTGAAGGAAAACATCATTCCGGAATCCGCTGAGTTCTCCATCAACGTCCGCACCCCTGATGAGGAAACCCGCACCGTGGTCCTGGCGGCAATCCGGCGCATCATTTCCGCCGAAGCCGCGGCCTCACGGGCCCCCGAACCCGTGATCGAGGAGCTGAACAACTTCCCCCGCTGCTACAACGACCCCGCGGCAGCTGCCCGGGTGGCGGAGGCCTTCACAGCAGATTTCGGGGCCGAGGCGCTGATCGAGGCGCCGCTGGGGATGGGGTCCGAAGACGCCGGCTGGCTCAGCGACGCGATCGGCGTCCCGGGCGTTTTCTGGGCCTTCGGAGCCTTCGACCCGGACCTCTTTGAGGACGGTGCATCACCGGCCGGCAACCACTCGCCGTTCTTCGCCCCTGATGCCCGCGCGGCCGTCGTCGGCGGAACGCGTGCGGCCCTCTCCGGGGTGCTAGCCTATCTGGGCCGGAACTGACGCGGGCAGGGCGGCAGCCTGGTTGCCGCCCTGCACCTTCCGCAGATGCAGGCGGTACGAGGTGAGAGCGTCCGGTGCACGCTTGTCCCGCCCGGGCATCGGCAGTTTCTTGAAGGGATCCGTAACGTGGAACAGCTTGACCGGCTCGACCGGCAGATCGTGGCTGCCCTGGTGCGGAACGGCAGAGCCCCGTGGCGGGTTATCGCGGACGTCCTGGGCCAGCAGGAGCGCACCGTAGCGCGCCGCGGCAACAAGCTCCTCGAATCCGGTGAAGTCCGCACCAATTCCTTTCTCAACCCGTCCTATGTCAGCTCACGGACCAGCTTCCTGCTCCGGGTCAGTGCAGCGCCGCGTAACCTGCGCGCCGTCTGTTCATGGTTGGCCGCACAGGATGAAACCACCTGGGTCAGCGCCCTGACTGCTGCCAGTGAAGGCGTCGCGGAACTCTTCCTGTCCACCGAGGAACTCGGCGGGTTCCTTTACGGCCGGCTGGCGGAAGTGGACGGGGTCCAGTCCTTCGAGATGACACCCCTGCTTGACTACTTCCGAACCCCTTCCGGTTGGACACCGGACATCCTGGACAGTGAACAGTACGCCGCCCTCCACCCCGGCGAGGACGGCCGGCTCGCAGGCCTTTCGCACCCGGACTTTGGGGTGCCGCTTGATGAAACCAACACCATGCTCGCTGAGGTGCTCCGCCGCAACGGCCGCGCCACAGTGGATGAGCTGGCAGCAGAATTGTCCGTCTCCAAGGCGACCATCAGCCGCCGGCTGGATGCCATGACCAGCTCCGGCGTCCTGTTCATCCGGGCCGTTGTTGACCCGGCACTCCTTGGCTTCCCGGTGGAGGCGCTGCTGACCATGGTCCGCACCCAGGCCAAGGCCGACGGAGTGGGGGAACACCTGGCAAGCCTTCCGGTGACCCGCTGGGCCGCAGCGTCCGGTGAGAAGGTGATGGCGCAGGTGGCAACGGCCTCCCTGGCCGACCTGCGCTTGCTGCTGGCAGACCTCCTGGCGAGGGACGATGTTCATTCCGTCACCAGCTCGATCTACGCCGAGGTCTTCAAACGAAGCACCGTACGCTACCGGGACGGCCTCCCGGTAAAACCGTAAGACGGCTCACACCGAGGAGGACACGACGGCGGCCGTCGCCTCCGCGATGGCGCGTTCCTCATCAGTGGGAACCACCAGGACGGGGAGGCGGGACTGCGGCGTGGAAATGACGCGAGGTTCCTTGGACCGCTCGGCGTTCAGGCCGGCGTCGAGCTCCACACCCAGGGCACCCAGCTTCTCCGCAACGAGGGCGCGGAACTGGTGCGAGTTCTCGCCGATGCCGGCGGTGAACACCAGGGCCTTGGCCCCGCCCACCGCCACGTGGTAGCCGCCGATGTACTTGGCGAGCCGGTACGAGGTGACCGCGAGCGCCGTAGCCGCCTTCTCGTTGCCGGCCTCGGCCGCTTCCACCACAGAGCGCATGTCGTTGTTGCCGGCCAGGCCCTTCAGCCCGGATTCCCGGTTGAGCATGGTGTCGATGTCTTCCGGGCTCCAGCCGGCCCTGCCGAGGAACACCAGGATGGAGGGGTCCAGGTCGCCCGAGCGGGTCCCCATTACCAGGCCCTCCAGCGGGGTGAAGCCCATGGAGGTGTCCACGGAGTGCCCGCCCCGGATTGCGGTGACGGACGCGCCGTTGCCCAGGTGGGCGATGACGCCGTCGAACTCCTCCACCGGAAGGTCCAGGAGCGCGGCGGCGCGGCGGGTGACGTACTCGTGGGAGGTGCCGTGGAAGCCGTAGCGGCGGATGCCGTGGTTCGTGTAGAGCTCGTCCGGGACGGCGTAGCGCCAGGCCTGCTCAGGAAGGGTGCGGTGGAAGGCGGTATCGAACACGGCCACCTGCGGCATCTTGGGCCACTTCTTGCTGATGGCCCGGATGCCCAGCACGTTGGCCGGGTTGTGGAGGGGCGCCAGCGGGTTGAGCCGCTCGATGGCGCGGGTGATCTCGTTGTCGATCAGGACCGGTTCGGCGAAGCGCTCGCCGCCGTGCACCACCCGGTGCCCCACGGCGGCCAGCTCCAGGTTTCCCAGCTCCTGGTGGATGGCTGTGTCCACCAGCTCGAGCGCCTCGGCGTGGTCCCGCGGGCCCTCGATTTCACCGTCCCCGTCGCCGCCGTTGCCCATGCCGATCTTTTCGATCAGCCCCTCGGTGAGGACGCTCCCGGCTGCGACATCGCGCACCTGGTACTTGAGGGAGGACGAGCCGGAATTGATGACGAGCACGAGCATGCGGGCCTCCTGAGCCTGTCTTCTGCAGTTCAAACCCCACTATATGTGGGCCGGTTGGCGGTTTCCTTGCGGATGGGCGCGGGCAGTGCATAGAGTCGGCGGACAGGCTGGACCACGGCGAGAGGACATTTTTATGACGAACGAGCCCAACCAGATCGACGGAAACGACCCCACCAACACGGGTTCCAGCAGCACCGCGCCCCTGAACGCCGGTTCCGGAAAGAAGGACCCCACCGTCGTTGAGGGCGCCAACCCTGCCCTGGACGACACAGGCGGGCTTAAGGCAGCCGAGACCGGCGATGCTCCGACAGCGCCCGAGAATACCGAGGATCTCGACCTCACGCCGCAGGGTCTCTCCGATGAACCCGCGAAGGAAGAGGACAAGGAGAGCCTGGCCAAGCCGGACAACAGCTGACAGGCTACTAAAAAGCAACGCGGGGTCACTCCGCGCCCAATGTGGGACCACAATTGGGCGTGGAGTGACCCCGCGTTGCTGTTGACTAGGACGCCGGCGCCTGCGCCTGGATGGCCGTGATGGCCACGGTGTTCACGATGTCCTCAACAGTGCAGCCGCGGGAGAGGTCGTTCACCGGCTTGCGCAGCCCCTGCAGGACGGGGCCGACGGCGACCGCCCCTGAGCTCTGCTGCACCGCCTTGTAGGTGTTGTTGCCGGTGTTCAGGTCCGGGAAGATGAACACGGTGGCCTGCCCCGCCACCGATGAGCCCGGCATCTTGGACTCGGCGATGGAGGCGTCCACGGCGGCGTCGTACTGGATGGGCCCTTCGACGGCGAGGTCCGGGCGGCGCTTGCGCACCAGCTCGGTGGCCTGCCGCACCTGTTCCACCGCCTCACCGGAACCGGAACCACCGGTGGAGTAAGACAGCATGGCCACCCGCGGCTCCACGCCGAACTGGGCAGCCGTTTCCGCCGAGGCCAGGGCGATGTCCGCCAGCTGCTCCACGTTCGGGTCCGGGTTCACCGCGCAGTCGCCGTACACCAGCACCCGGTCCGGCATCAGCATCAGGAACACCGAGGACACGATTTTCACGCCCTCGCGGGTCTTCACAAACTCGAGCGCCGGCCGGATGGTGTGCGCGGTGGTGTGCGCGGCCCCGGACACCATGCCGTCCACCACGCCGAGCTGGACCATCATGGTCCCGAAGTAGCTGACGTCCTGCATGATCTCCAGCGCCTTGGGCAGGTCCACGCCCTTGTGCGCCCGCAGTTCCGAGTACTTCTCGGCAAACTTCTGCCTGAGGTCCGAGGTGGCCGGGTCCACGATGTTGATCCCGGACAGGTCGATGCCGCGCGCGGCCGCCAGCTCCCGGACATCCGATTCGGGGCCGAGCACGGTGAGGTCGCAGACGTCGCGCCGGTGCAGGATTTCCGCCGCCCGCAGGATCCGCACGTCCGTCCCTTCCGGCAGGACAACGTGCCGGCGCTGTGCCCGGGCCCGTTCGATGAGGTCGTGGAGGAAGCGCAGCGGTGTCATGCGTTCGGCCCGCGGCAGGTGCAGGCGTTCCACCAGCTCTGCTTCATCCACCGTGCGGGACCAGAGGCCCAGGGCGGAGGCCACCTTGCGCCGGTGCCCGGACCAGATCTCGCTGCGGACCTCGGAGACACGGCGCGCAGTCTGGTAGGTATCCTCGGTCGCCGCGAACACCGGGAACGGTGCCTGCGCCAGGAGCGGGTAGATGTTCGCGTCCGGCGCCAGCCCGCCGGTGAGGATCAGCGCGGATGCCACCGGGAACTCGGGTGAGAAGGACGACGCCAGGCACGCCACCATCACGTCCGCGCGGTCGCCGGGCACGATCACCAGGGCGCCCTCATCCAGGACGTTCAGGAAGTTGCCCACGTTCATGGCCGCCACCTTGATGTCCCGGACGTCGCGTTCCATGTCCGCCCGGCCGGCAATCTGCCGCACCCCCAGCGCGGCAGCCACTTCTCCGGTGGTGGGCCGGGCAATCTCCTCCAGCTCCGGCAGCACATAGACCGGCCGCTTGGATGCGCCGGGCTTCACGGCGGCGGCGATCGCCTCGACGTCGTCCGGGTCCGCGCGGTTCACCATGATGGCCAGCAGGGCGCATTTCTCGGCGGCGAGCTCTTTGCGGGCAACCTCGACGGCGGCCGCGGCCTCGGCCACGGTGCGCCCCTTCGCGCCCACTACCGCCACAACCGGTGCTGCCAGGTTGTTGGCCAGGCGCGCGTTCAGGTCGAATTCGACGGCGGCGTCCTGGCCGGTGAGGTCGGTCCCTTCGATGATCACCACGTCGCAGTGCCGGGACATTTCGGCGAAGATCTCCACGCAGCGGGAGTCGATTTCCTCGCGTTTGCCTTCCGCGAGAAGGGACCGGACCTCCTCGTGTGTGAGGCCGCCTCGGCACCGCTCATCATCGAGCTCGAACCGCGACTTCATCAGCGCCACCATGGGATCGTCGCCGGCTGAAGGGCCGTGGACCACCGGCTTGAAGAAGCCGATCCTGTCCGCGTGGCGGTACAGGGTGTCCGCCAGGCCGAGGGCCACGAGGGACTTGCCCGATCCGGGAGTGGTTGCGCTGACGTAGATGCCTTTGGCCATGGTCCGCCCTTTGCTGGTGTGCTGCTGCCGGTACTCCATCCTTGCACTTACCGCACCGAGCCGCCTGCCATCCACTCCAGCCCAGGCTTTTGGCTGTCCTGCCCTAAGGCGTCCCACAGGTTGGGTCTGAATCGGCAAAAACTGGGCTGGTCTGGACGTGCCCGTCGGTTCCCCTCCCCTTGACACCGGCACCCCTCATGGGATTACCTAATGAACATTCGGTAAATAAAGCTGGAGGCAATGACGCATGGCTGAAACAACAGTTTCCGGGGCTATCCACCCCATCCTGGAAAACGACTACGCCTCCATATGGATGGGGATCGAGGTCCTCGCCCTCAGTGACGGGCACGCCACCATCCGGATGACCCTCCGCCAGGAGATGCTCAACGGCTTCGGCATGGCCCACGGCGGAATGATCTTCGCCTTCGGCGATACGGCGTTTGCGCTCGCGTGCAACCCGGCCGTCCCGGCGACCGGGGAGGAAAACAACATCACCGTGGCCTCCGGCGTCGACATCAACTTCCTCAAGCCCGCCTTCCGCGGCCAGGTGCTGACCGCCGTCGCCGACCGCCGCTCCAGCGCCGGCCGCAGCGGCCTCTACGACATCCAGATTTTCGCTGCCGACGCCGGCGCCCACCCCAATCCCGAAAAGCCGGGTGAACTCATCGCCGAGTTCCGCGGACGCAGCCGGACCATCCCCAAGAAGTAGGACAACCATGACCCTCCACGCCCCCGAAACCCCCGCCTCCCCGGTCGCGGCAACAGACGCCCCGCTGGACCGCGAGGAAACCATCTCCCGCGACGAGCTCGAAGCCCTCCAGCTCAGCCGGCTGCAGCACACCGTGGCCTACGCCTATGACCGCGTTCCCCTGTACAAGCGCAAGTTCGACGACGCCGGCGTCCACCCCAGCGACCTGCGCGAACTGAGCGACCTGGGCAACTTTCCGTTCACCACCAAGGAAGACCTGCGCGCCGAATACCCCTTCGGCATGTTCGCGGTTCCGCAGAGCGAAGTAGCCCGCATCCACGCCAGCTCGGGCACCACAGGCCGGCCCACCGTCGTCGGCTACACCAAGCAGGACCTGGCCGACTGGGCCAAACTCGTTGCCCGCAGCTTCCGCGCCTCCGGCGTCCGCCCCGGCATGAAGGTCCACAACGCCTACGGCTATGGACTGTTCACCGGCGGGCTCGGCGCCCACGCCGGCGCCGAAGCGCTGGGTTGCACGGTCATCCCGATGTCCGGCGGCCAGACCGAACGCCAGATCCAGCTGATCCAGGACTTCAAGCCGGATGCCATCCTGGCCACCCCCACCTACCTGCTCACGATCGCCGACGCCATGGCGCATATGGGCATCGATCCGGCTTCCACCTCACTGAAGTTCGCGGTGCTTGGCGCCGAGCCGTGGACGCAGGAGATGCGGCACGAACTCGAAGTCACCATGAACATCAAAGCCTGCGACATCTACGGCCTGTCCGAGGTGATGGGCCCGGGCGTCGCCGGCGAGGCCGTTGAGACGCAGGACGGCAGCCACATCTGGGAGGACCACTTCCGCCCCGAAATCATCGACGCCTTCAACCCCGTAGTGGGCAAGGAGAACGTGCTGCGCGACGGCGAACACGGCGAGCTGGTCTTCACCTCGCTCACCAAGGAAGCCCTCCCGATCATCCGTTACCGCACGAAGGACCTCACCCGGCTCCTGCCCGGCACCGCCCGGCCCGCGCACCGGCGGATGGGCCGCATCACGGGCCGCAGCGACGACATGATCATCCTGCGCGGCGTGAACCTCTTCCCGTCCCAGATCGAGGAAATCGCGCTCCGCATCCCCGAGCTGAGCCCGCACTTCCAGCTCGAACTCACCCGCCCCGAGGGCCAGCGGATGGACCAGCTCACCGTGAGGATCGAGCGGCGGGACGCCGTCACCCCCGAGCAGAGCACGACGGCGGCTCGCACTTTGAAGGAGCAGATCAAGATCCACGTGGGTTCTTCCTGCGTAGTGGACGTGGTGGAGCCGGGCTCGCTGGAGCGGTCCATCGGCAAGCTGCGCCGGATCTACGACCTGCGGCCGAAGGGATAAGCGGGCCCTGCTTGACGGATGAGCGCTGACCGACCGACCGTTCGTGAGAAACTAGCCACTATGCCCAGCACCACTGACACAGCCAGCACCGCCGGCACCAAGCGCGGCCGCCCCGGATACGACCAGCAATCGGTGCTGCGCATCGCCGTGGACGTCTTCAACCGCCACGGCTACGATGCGACGTCCATGGGCATACTGGCGGACAACCTGGGCATCTCGAAGTCGGCGATCTACCACCACGTGCCGTCCAAGGGTGATCTGCTCAAGCTCGCCCTGGACCACGCGCTGGGCGGACTGGAGGCGATCCTGGAGGAGCCGCAGGCAATGTCCGGGGCAGCAGATGCCCGGCTGGAGTTTGTCCTCCGGCAGACTGTGGCAGTCCTCGTGGAGCGGCTGCCCTTCGTCACCCTGCTGCTGCGGCTCCGCGGGAACACGGAGATTGAACGCGATGCGCTGGAACGTCGCCGCACCTTCGACCACAGGGTTGCCGGGCTGATTTCCGCCGCGCGGGACGAGGGCTCGCTGCGCCAGGATATCGACCCCCGGACGGTCACCCGACTCCTCTTCGGCATGATCAACTCGATCGTGGAGTGGTACAAACCGGGCGGTCCCCTCTCCCCCAAGCGGCTCGCCGACGACGTCATCACCATGGCATTCGACGGGCTTCACTCCCAGCCCTAGTCCCGGGAATAATAAGCGTGCTTGGTATTTCTGTTGTTGCACGGCTACGGTGGTAGGACAGCCAGCATCCGCAGGAGGTCTTGTCCATGAGCATCAGCACCAGCCAGGGATTACGCCATCCCTCACGCCTCGGGACAGCAGCCGGAGCCGTCTTGCTCGCCGGTTCCCTCGCGCTCACCGCCTGCACGGGATCGCAGCCGCCGCCGTCGCCCAGCGAAACGTCCGGCGCTACTACCGCGGGCGGCAGCACCAGCGCCTCGCCCGGGGCCAGTAACGCGCCGGCGCCTGACGCAGCCGGCGGTATCCCCGAACTGGTGGAGAACCTGGCCCCGTCCGTGGTGACCATCTTTACCGAGGGCGGGCTGGGCAGCGGAGTCGTCTATTCGGCGGACGGGCTCATCATCACCAATGAGCACGTGATCAGCGGCAATACCAGGGTGGAAGTTGGTTTCGCTGACGGCCAGCGGGTTCAGGGGACGGTTAAGGCCAGCGATCCCGTCACCGATCTGGCCTTGGTCCAGGCGGACCGGAAAGGCCTGCCCAAGCCCACGTACCAGAGCACGCTCCCCCGGGTAGGCGAGGGCGCCGTGGTCCTGGGGTCTCCGCTGGGCTTCGAGAACACCGCGACGGCCGGGATCATCTCCGGGCTGCACCGGTCCATCCCGGGTTCGGCCTCCAACAGCCTGTCCCTCGTGGACCTGATCCAGACTGACGCGCCCATCAGCCCCGGCAACTCCGGCGGCGCCGTGATCAACATGCGCGGCGAGATCATCGGCATCAGCGAGGCGTACATCCCGCCGTCAGCCGGTGCTGTTTCCCTCGGTTTTGCCATCCCGGCGGCCACTGCCGTGCAGGTGGCGGAGGAACTGCTGGCCGACGGCACAGCCGAACACGCATACCTCGGGCTGACCCCGGGCGAACTGACACCGCAGATCGCCGACCAGTTGGGCATCGAGGCGAGCACCGGCGTCGTGGTTCTGGCCGTGGACGAGGACGGCCCGGCGGGACGGGCAGGAATCCGCCCCGGGGACGTGCTGGAGTCCATGGAAGGCGTGGCGCTGAACGCCCCCGAGAAGCTCCTGGCAGAACTCCGAAACCGCAACCCCGGCGATACCGTCAGCTTCAAAGTGAAACGTGGCGACCAAAGCCTCGACCTCAAAGCGGACCTGATCGACCGACCCACCCAGTAGCAAAAACCCGAGAGGAAGGTAGCACCATGAGCCACCCCAAGGACGAAGCAGACGGCGGATACATCATTCCGGACCCGTCCAAGCTCCGTGAGGACGTGCCCGGCGACGCCGGAGACGAGGCCAACGCGATCCGCTTCAGCGAAGAGCAGGCCCTGATCGAGGAACAGTCCCACGGCATCCGCCCGGACACCTACAGCGTCCCCTCCGGCGGCCCGACGATGGACGAGGCCCGCGGCAACATGGACCTGTCGGACCAGACGGGCGAGGCGCCGTCGGACGACAGCAGCGACGACGGCCTGCACGGCGGCGCCGAATCCTGACAAGTTCAGCCACCAACAACGGTAGGCGCGTCCCGGTTTCCGGGGCGCGCCTACCGCTTTTTGTAGGTTCAGACGCTCTCTCACTTAATGTGCCCCAACGGCCAACGCTCTCTCACTTAATGTGCCCCAACCCGAAACGCTCTCTCACTTTCCTAAAGAGAGTGAGAGAGCGTGGGGGAAAAACCCGCGTTAAGTGAGAGAGCGTTGGGGAAAAACCCGCGTTAAGTGAGAGAGCGTCCCAGGGGGTGGGCTACTTTTCGACCAGGGTGAGGACGTCGTAGGTGGCCACGATCTCGTCGTTCTGGTTGGTGAGGACGGCGTCCCAGGCCACCTCGCCGTACTCGTCGGTTTCGCGCGGGGTGATCTTCTTGGCGGTGAGGGTCACCCGGATGGAGTCGCCCGCGGCCACCGGCGTGATGAAGCGCAGGTTCTCCAGGCCGTAGTTGGCCAGGACAGGGCCCGGCGCGGGTTCCACGAACAATCCGGCGCCCCAGGCGAGCAGCAGGTAGCCGTGCGCCACGATGCCGGGGAAGAACGGGTTGGCTTCCGCGGCTTTTTGGTTGGTGTGGGCGTAGAACGTGTCGCCGGTGGAGTTGGCGAAGGCGGTGATGTCCTCAAGGGTGACCTGGCGCAGGTCGGAGCGGACGGCGTCGCCGATCCGCAGCGTGGCCAGTGACTTCCGGAACGGGTGCGTCCCTTCGGTTTCAATGGTGAAGTTGCGGTCCGCTCCGGCGTGCCAGATGCCGGTGACGGCGGTCAGCATGTTGGGCGAGCCCTGAATGGCGGTGCGCTGCATGTGGTGCATCACGGAGCGGATGCCGCCCAGTTCCTCGCCGCCGCCGGCGCGGCCCGGACCGCCGTGGACCAGGTGCGGCACAGGCGAGCCGTGGCCGGTGGACGAGCGGGCGTCCTCGCGGTTGAGCATCAGGACACGGCCGTGGTGCGCGGCGATTCCTGTGACCAGCTCCCGTGCCACCTCGGGGTCGTTGGTGCACACGGAGGCTACCAGGGAGCCGCTGCCGCGGGCGGCGAGGCGGACGGCGTCGGGAATGTCCTGGTAGCCAATCACCGACGAAACGGGCCCGAATGCTTCCAGCGAGTGCACTTCCTCCGCTTCGGGGTTGTTCCAGTTGAGCAGGACGGGCGCCATAAAGGCGCCGGCGTCAGCTAGGCCGGTGGAGCCGTCGGCAGCGGTAACCGACGGCGAATCGAGGGTTCCGTACGCAAGCTCACCGCCGGCGTCGAGCATTGACTGCACGGCCGCGCGCACGTCGTTCAGCTGCTCCACGGAGGCGAGCGCGCCCATGGTGACGCCGTCAGCGCGGGGGTCGCCGAGTACAACCCGTTCGGTGATGCGCTTGCCGATGGCTGCGGACACGGCGGGGACCAGCTCCTGGGGCACGATGGCGCGGCGGATGGCGGTGCACTTCTGCCCTGCCTTGGCCGTCATCTCGGTGACCACGGACTTCACGAAGGCGTCGAACTCGGGCGTGCCCTCCACCGCATCCGGGCCGAGGATGGCTGCATTCAGCGAGTCGGTTTCGGAAGTGAAGCGGACCCCGCCCTGGACCACGTTCGGGTGGGACTTCAGGGACAGGGCGGTGGATGCGGAACCGGTGAAGGCCACCAGGTCGCGGTAGTCCAGCACGTCCAGCAGCCCACGGACCGAGCCGGAGATCAGCTGCAGCGAGCCCTTGGGCAGGATGTTGGATTCGACGATCGCCTTGACCACGGCCGCTGCCACGTATCCCGTGGGAGTTGCCGGCTTGACGATGGTGGGGACGCCGGCGATGAAGGCGGGGGCGAACTTCTCGAGCATGCCCCAAACCGGGAAGTTGAACGCGTTGATCTGGACGGCCACGCCCGGGATGCGGGTGTAGATGTGCTCGCCGGCGAAGGATCCGTCCTTGGACAGCACCTCCATGGGCCCGTCCACCACCACCTGCGAGTTGGGCAGCTCGCGCCGGCCCTTGGATCCGAAGGTGAAGAGGACGCCGATGCCGCCGTCGATGTCGATCATGGAGTCGACCTTGGTGGCGCCGGTCTGGGCGGAGAAGGTGTAGAAATGGTCGCGCCGGGCGTTCAGGTACTGCGCCAGTTCCTTGAGCTTGAGGGCCCGCTGGTGGAAAGTGAGCCGGCCGAGCTCTTCTTGGCCGGTGGCGCGGCCGTACTCAACCACGGCGCCCAGGTCCAGCCCTTCGGTGCTCACCTTGGCCAGGATCTCCCCGGTGCTCGCGTCACGGACGGGGACAGCGGAACCGGCGGAGGCGTCGTCGGGTGTCCACCATCCGTCCATGATAAAGCTGGGCACTGTCTCCACGGTGTCGACCGTGGCCTGGGGAGCTGTGGCGGTGGTGGTCATCGTTGACGGGTCCTTCCAACAAGGGGGCAGACAACGGCAGGCCATGATTACTGACCGTCCGTTCGGTAATATATTCACCATACATGACGTGCCGTACTGCAGACTAGAAGGCCCGGACTGAAATGGCCACCCTGAAGGAGAACGAATGAGCGCCCCAGCACCGCAGGATGCCGCGGACAACCAGCCGTCAGAGCACGAACTGTGGAAGATCCACCTCGGCGAACTCGACGAGAAGATGGGTGTGAAGATCCTCGAGGAGTCGGTGGAGCGTGTGGTGGCCACCATGCCGGTGGAGGGGAACAGGCAGTCCTTCGGGCTGCTGCACGGCGGCGCTTCCCTTGCCGTTGGCGAGGCCGTGGGATCGTGGGCAGCGGTGATTCACGCGAGCACCATGGGCAAGACCGCGGTGGGCGTTGACGTCTCGGCCACCCACCACCGCTCGGCGCGCGAGGGACAGGTGACCATCACGGCCACGCCCATTCACCTGGGCGGCACGCTCACCACGCACGAGGTGGTCATCACCAACGAGGCCGGGCAGCGGCTCTGCACCCTCCGCATCACTAACCTGCTGATGCGGCGCCACAAAACCCGTTGACCTATCAGATATCGTCGCCCTTTGGCCGGTTTGGCGACGATACCTGATGGCTCATTTCCGGATGCGTTGCTTCCGGCGGCGGACCAGCACCATCAGCACGCCCCCGACGACTATCGCCGCCGCGGCAGCCGATGCCGCCGGGATCTGTGCGTTGGCTCCGGTGACGGCAAGGTTGCCGCTGTTGCCGCTGTTGCCGCTGTTGCCCCGGTTGCCCGAGGTGTTGGCCAGGTCAGCGGGGGCGCTGACAGGCGGGATTACGACGACGGCGGCCGGGTCTTCTGCCGGAGCCGGAGGTACCGGCAGGGCGGGGACAGCCGGGGCCGGGTCAGCGGGGATTGGCTCCGGTACCGGAGCCGGGGGCACCTGTGCTGGCGGGTCAACGGGCGCAGGGTCCCCCGGAGCAGGCGGCGAAGGAGGGGTTGGTTCAGCGGGCCCCGCTTTGTGGAACTCGAAGCTGCTGGCGCCGGACGTGCTGAACCCGTTCACCGTTTCGGCGGTGAACCGAAGTGTTCCGCCGCTCCCGGGAGCCGGGAAGCTCCAGTTGCCGTCGCCGTCGACCGCCACGTCGAACGGATCCTGCCCCTGGAGAGTGATCCGGACTTTCGACCCCGCTGCCACCCCGGACGCGGGGGCAGCAGGGACATTTCCGCTGATGGCCTGCCCGTATTCGTAAGTCGACCCAGCCGCGGGAGAGGTGACTGCCGGCTTGTTGAGGAAGAGCTCCAACTCGTATCCAGGCAGGACTGCCAGGCTGTCCCTGAGGGTGGCAGCTACTGCGAAGTTCTGGATGACGTTGCCGTTTTCATCCGGGGTGTCCCCCGCTGCGTGGGTGCCCACGGCGTAGTTGCCGCTGACATAAGGTCCGCCGGAGTCCCCGCCGCTCGACTGGACCCCGTAAGACAGGAACCCGCGGAATGCCCTCAGGTCAGTTGGATCCGAGAAATACGTCGGTCCGGGCACCACAAAAATCCCTACGGCGTCAACGGTGCCGCAGGACCACGCGGAAGTCCGGCCCGAACGGCACACCGGCATCCCGGCGACGGGATCGGCCGTGCCGATGATCTTGACGTCAGGTTCCGGCTCCGATGTATCGCCCCAGGTGCTGGCCGCCGGAAGCGGGTCGAAGCGTGGGCTGATCGATTCAATAACGGCCACATCAGTTCCGACATTTCCCGGGTTGTCCGGATCCAGCGGATCCTCGATGATCCTGGAGTTGCCGGGGCCGCCGAACTGGCTGAAGCCGAAACTGCCCAGCGGCTCGGACCTGTCTGATTCCAGCTCGGCCGTCTCGGCTGCGTCATCCGCAGCGCAATGGCCTGCGGTCAGGACGGCAGGAAGACCGGCCGGATCAAAGGCCGAGAAGCCCGTGGAGCAGATCCAGCCAGTGTCTGCGATATAGCCCACTCCCCCGGGAACGTCAGCTTCAGGCGCGAGGGGAGCGCCGCCGTCGAGCTCCACGTTGGTATACCGGGACACGAACTCAGCCGGCGACTTCTTGCCGGACGCCGCTGATGCAGTGGCAGAGGCCGCGGCAGCACCGCCTACGGGTGGAGTCCCGTCGGATGCCGTCTCAGGAGCGGACTCCGGCGAGTTTACTCCCCCGGTCCGGATCACAAACTTCCCGCCGGACGCGACCACTGCCTGCAGGCCGTCGATACCCACTTCGCGGACATAGGCCTGGAAAAGCTGCTCAGTGCTGACCGCCAGCTCCGGCCCCTGCGATGGGGCACCCTGTGATGGACCAGCATCCTGGGATGGAGAAGCGGCGGCACGGGGAGATTCGACCGGTTCCGTGGTGGCCGGGTCTTCGACTGCCAACGGGAGGCCGCTGCCGGAAAGCACGGCCACTTTCGCCAGCAGCTCTTCACCGGAGCCCGACACAACAATGTGCCCGTCCTGCAACTTGGTTCCCACGTATCCGCGGACGTCCTGCAGCTGCGCTGCCACCTCCGCCGCCCGCGTACCCAGCTCGCCCGCAGCAGCGAACTCCGCGGGGGTCATGTCCAGATCACGGTGGACGGCTTCCTCCAAGGCGGCTTCGGACAAGCCAGAACCTTTGGAATCAGAGACGGTTGCGGATGGGGCGGGTGCGGATGGAGCGGGCGCAGAAGGGCCTGGCAGGTCAGTTTGGTCAGAGCCCCACACTGGTCCTGCGGCGTAGCCGGAGGCCGCCAGGACTCCGGCGGCAGCCCCGGCCGCGAGCATGCGCCGCAAGTTGCCCGCCGTCACCGCGACACTCCGGCTCCGCAGAGTGACAGCACAGCGTCAAGATCGGTGGCGGTGAGTCCGTTGCGCAGCAGGAAGTTCCGGGTGTCGAGACTCCGCACAAAGTCCACAACGGCGTCGCCGCGCTGGTCCAGAAGGGGTGCCAGCTCGTGTTCCTCGACATAGCGTTCGCGGTCGTGCGGCGGTCCGTGGGTACGGTAGCGCTCGTTGATGCCGCGGGCTGCCCGCCGGTAGCCCTCGGCGATGTTCTGGTCCGAGTCCCCTGCGAGGTCCTGCACCATGGCTGCCACCATGCCACTGCGGTCCCGTCCGGCAGCGCAGTGCAGCACCACCTCGCCTTTGGCAGACGCCGCGGCAAGGGCCTTGAAGACGCCCGCCAGCTTTTCCGGGAAAAGCCGGGCGTTATCCGCGTAGTAGGCGGGATCGTTCAGGTAGGGCCCGGCAAGCTGGGTGAAGCGGGGATCGCCCGGCTCTTCGGTGGGGGCGGAAACCACTGATATCTTCGACCAGGCCGATTCGGCCACTGCGGGGTCGCTGTCCCGGCGCCGCGCCTCCGCGGCGTTACGGAGGTCGATCACGGTGCGGACGCCGTCGTCGTACGCCTGTAGCCAGCCCGACTCCGTCAGCCATTCGCGCCGCCCCATGCGGTACACGCCCCCGGCCACATGCCACGCGTTGACAGCACCATCCCAGTCCATGGACCCGTCAGCTCTCTTCATCCGCACAGCTAACCACAAGCGCCATGGAGGTGCACGTCACATGCAGGTACATGAAACGCAAATATATGAGTACCCACTATCCGTGACCCATGCCGCAGGCGGGCGTACCGTGAGCGTACCTGTGTTTTGCCCACTGTTCGAAGGAGAACCCCCATGGCAGAAAGAACAGCACGACGGCGTCACTCGGCTTTTGCGGCCGGCGTCGCCACTGTTGCGATCACCCTGAGCCTCGCAGCTCCTGCCCAGGCCGTTACGATCCAGGACTACGTCGCCTTGGGCGATTCCTATGCCGCCGGAGTAGGGGGTGGAGACTACCTGGACGGCTGCGGCCGCAGTGCTAGCGCCTATTCCGAAATCGCGGACGATCTTAAATCCGTATGGGACGTCACAAACGTGGCGTGCGGCGGAGCCACGACCCAGGTTGTGGTGGATACCCAGCTCGGCCTGCTCGACAAAAAGACGGATCTTGTGACCATCACTGCTGGCGGCAATAACCTGGGCTTCGGGACCCTCGCGGCTGCTTGCGGCCCCGCGCTGATCGATCCTGCCGCCGGTCCGGTTTGTTTAGGTGCCATCACGGAGGCCCGAGCCCTGATTGCCAGCAGAGCCCTGTACAAGGACCTGGTCGAGATGATCCATGCCGTGCAGGCCGCCGCGCCCAAGGCCGATATCGTTCTGACCGGGTACCCCAACCTGTTCGATCCGATTTCCTTCGATCCGACCAATCCGACGTCTGTCTTCATCAGTCAAGCCAATCTCCTGGTGTCCGAGCTGAACGCCACAATCAGGGCCGCCGCCAAGGCCACCGGAGCGAAGTACATAGACGTCACTGACGAATTTGCTGGCCATGGCATTAACTTGCTACCGAACGACACCGACTCCTGGATCAAATTCGACCCAACGGACTTGAACAGCTTCGAAAATCTCCACCCCAACGCTGCCGGCCACGAGGCGTACTTCGCGGCACTCTACGGCGAGAGCGTCTTTAACTAGCCGCCCCTACCCGCGCCGGGCCAGCCGGTATTCGAGCCCGGCGCGGACCATGGGCCACTCGTGCTCAAGGATGGAGAACACCACGGTGTCGCGAAGGATCCCGTCGCGGGTCCTGGAGTGGTTGCGGAGGACGCCGTCCTGCTTCGCCCCGAGCCGGGCTATGGCCTCACGCGACTGGTGGTTGAGCCAGTGCGTCCGGAACTCCACGGCCGGGCAGCCCAGCACCTCAAACGCGTGGCGCAGGAGCAGCAGCTTAGAGTCCGGATTCGTCCCGGTCACCTGCACGGAAGCGGCATTCCAGGTGGAGCCGATCTCCACGCGGGGAGTGCCAGCGTCGACATTCATATAGGTGGTCATCCCAATAATCCGGCCCGGGCCGCCGGTGGCCGGATCGGTCAGCCGGGTGGTGAAGGGGAGCATGGAGCCCTGCTCCTGCAGGGCGAGACGCCGGTCGATCTCAGCCGCCATTTCGCCAGGGGCCGGCACCGAGGTGTACCAGAGGCGCCACAGCTCACCGTCGCTGGCCGCATCCACCAGGCCGTCGTGATGTTCCACGGACAGCGGTTCGAGGGTTACATACCGCCCGGTCAGGGTAAGGGGTTCAAGGAAAGTCACTGCACCAGCCTAGGTCCAACCACCCCGGCCGGTTACGCTGGGCAGAGGCCAGAACGTCGAGCGAGGGAGTAAACGTGTCAGGAGACAATCCGGACCCGGTAGACGACAAACTGACCGGCCTGGAGCCCGGCGGCGGAGTGCCGCCTGGCGAGACGCCGCCAGGCGAGGGATCGGTGGCAGGAACCCAGGAGCCCCGGCAGCCAGGTTCAGGCAAGGGCCAGCAGATCTTCTGGATCGGGGCCATCGGCGCCGGCGTCCTGCTGTTCCTGCTCTACTTCATCGGCTACATCGTGGGTTTCTTCGACTAACCGGCTCCGCTAGCTGGGCCAGTCAAAAAAGCCCTTTCCGGTTTTGCGTCCCAGTTCCCCGCGAGCCACCTTGTCCTTGAGGATCTGCGGCGGCTCGAAGCGTTCACCCAGCGTGGAGTGCAGGTACTCGGCGATGCCCAGCCGGACGTCCAGCCCCACGATGTCCGTGGTTTTCAGCGGACCGGTGGGGTGCTTGTAACCCAGGACCATGGCGGCGTCGATGTCTTCGGCGGACGCGACGCCCTCCTCCACCATCCGCATCGCCTCAAGAGCGATGGCCACGCCCAGCCTTGAGGACGCGAAGCCGGGAGCGTCATTGACGACGACGGCGGTCTTGCCGAGTGCCTCCACCCACCCTTTGGCCGCGGCGGCGAGTCCGGGAGACGTGCGCTTGCCGAGCACCACCTCGATGAGCGTGGATGCCGGGACCGGGTTGAAGAAATGCAGCCCCAGGAAATTTTCCGGCCGCTTCAGCTCGCCGGCCAGGCCGTCCACGGACAAGGAGGAAGTGTTGGACGCCAGGTACCCGCCGTCGGGCAGCCGGTCCTCGATGCCGCGCAGCGCCGTCACCTTCAGGTCCCAGTCCTCCGGTACCGCCTCGATCACCAGCTGCCGGTCCTTGAAGGCGTCGTAATCCACACCCACGGTCAGCCGTGACACCAGCTCATCCAGGTTCGCGTCGACGGCCCCGCGCTCAATGCTCTTGGCCGCGGCGGATTCCACCCGTTCCCGGGCTGCCTCTGCCGATTGGTCGTCGCGCTCGACCACCAGTACGTCGGCTCCCCTGACGAGGAAGGCATGCGCGATGCCCGCGCCCATACGGCCGCCGCCCAGGACGCCCACCCGTGACGGCAGGCCGGGGGAAAACTGTGGTGTGCTCATGAATTCTTCTCTCCGGTCTCAGTCTCAGTCTTCGCGCCGGCACCTGCATCGGCGCTCCTGGCGGCTTTCTTCTCCGCGTTCCGGTCCAGGAACTTCTGCATCCGGTCGAACTTGGCCTCGGACTCAAAAAGGATTCCCTGGGCCAGCTGGTCAATCAGCGGGTGCGCCTCTGCGGGGGCATGGAACACGGACTTGGTGATCCGCACCGCCATCGGGTCCTGCCGGCCGATCCGGTCCGCCAGGTCATGGGCGGCATCCAGCAGAACTTCCGGCTCGTGGATCCCGGTGATGAGGTTCACCGCGAGGGCTTCGTCCGCGCCAAGTACCCGCCCGGCGAGGAGGATCTGCTTGGCAACGGGCTCCCCCACCAGTTCCTTGAGCCGCCAGCTCGCACCGGCGGCAGCGAGGATACCCAGGCCGGTTTCCGGGTTGCCGATCCGGACGTTGGGCGTTCCGATCCGGAAGTCCGCAGCGTAGGCCAGTTCCGCCCCGCCGCCCAGGCAGTACCCGTCAAGCGCCGCAATAACCGGCATGGGCAGCTTGGCGATCCGGGCGAAAATCGTGGAATTGATCCCCTGCAGGGCATCGTCCCGGCGCCGCTCGCGCAGCTGGGCGATGTCCGCGCCGGAGGCAAATACACCGTCAACGCCTGCGATGATCAGTACCTTCGGGTTCTGCTCGAGGGCGGTGCAGACCACGTGGAGTTCATCCACCATCTGCTGGTCAATCGCGTTCCGCACCTCGGGCCGGTTGAGGAGCACCACGACACGGTCGGTACGCTCCTCCACCAGCAGCGCATGGAACTTCTCCGCCGCCAGGTCCACGGCGCCCGCCATCAGACCTTCTCCAGCAGCATCGCCGTACCCTGGCCCACACCAATGCACATCGTGGCGAGCCCCACCTTGGCGTCCTCACGCTCCATCCGCCCCAGCAGCGTGATGGCGATCCGGGCCCCGCTGGAACCCAGCGGGTGTCCCAAAGCGATGGCGCCGCCGTCGAGGTTCACAATGTCAGGGTCCAGGCCGAGCCGGCGGATACATGCCAGGGATTGCGTGGCAAAGGCTTCATTAAGTTCGACGGCGTCAAGGTCGCCTACGCTGAGGCCCGTCCGCTTCAGGATCTTCTGCGTAGCGGGCACCGGGCCGATGCCCATGATTTCCGGCTCGCAGCCGGCCGAGGCGCCGTCAATGATCCGGGCACGCGGTGTGAGGCCCAGCCGTTCGATGGCTGCCTCCGAGGCGACGATGATCGCTGAGGCGCCGTCGTTCAGCGACGAGGAGTTGCCGGCCGTGACTACGGTGCCACCGTGGGTTACCGGTTTCAGTCCGGCGAGGACGTCCAGGGTGGTGCCTTCGCGGGGGCCTTCGTCCGTGTCCACTACATGTTCGGATTTGCGGGTCTTGACGGTGACCGGGACGATTTCGTCCTTGAAGCGGCCGGCAGTGATGGCGTCCAGGGCACGCTGGTGCGAGCGGACGGCGAAGGCGTCGGCGTCCTCGCGGGAAATGTTGTCGACCCGGGCCACTTCTTCCGCGGTTTCCGGCATGGAGTATGTCATCTTCCCGTCGCGGGACAGCTCGCCCTTGTGGAACCGAGGGTTGGTGAAACGCCAGCCGATGGAGGTGTCGAAGATCTGGCCAGGCTTGGCAAAGGCGGCGGCGGGCTTTTCCTGTACCCACGGGGCCCGGCTCATGGACTCAACACCGCCGGCGATCACAATGTCCGCGGCGCCGGCCTTGATCATGTGGCTTGCCTGGATGATGGCGCTCAGGCCCGAGGCGCAGAGCCTGTTCACGGTAATGCCCGGAATGTGGAGGGGCAGCCCGGCGAGCAGTGTGGCCATCCGGGCCACGTTCCGGTTTTCCTCCCCGGCCCCGTTGGCGTTGCCCAGGATCACTTCGTCGATGCTGTCCGGATCCAGGCCTGCCCGGTTCACAGCTTCCCGGACCACCAGGGCCGCCAGGTCATCGGGGCGGATGGACGACAGCGCGCCGCCGTATTTGCCCACCGGCGTTCGGACCCCGCCAACAAGGAAAGCCTGCGGACCTGCGGTTGCAGCCATGGAAACACCCTTCACGCGATAAACAGCACTGTCATGTGCGGCCGGCAGCTCCCCCACTTACCGACCGTTCGTTCTGTAAATAGTACACGGGCCTGCATCCGTTGCGTACCTTCCGAATTTTGTCCAGATATGCAGGTCTAGCCCGCCCTGAAGTCTGCATATCTGGACAAAAACTCCGGGATTAGAGGACCGTGACGCCCAGATGCGCCGCGAGCAGGGGCGCCAGCAGACCCAGCTGGTAGTCATCGATCACCACGCCTGCCAGGCTGCCGAGCCCGCTGATGCTCCGGAATTCGGTGCCGCGGAGGTCGAAGTCCTTGAGCCTTGCCCCGCTGACGTCCAGCGATCCGATAGTGCAGTTCTTCAGCGCCACCCTGGTACCCGCCGCCGAACCGAGGTCCAGTTCATTAATGATGCAGTCAGTAATCAGGACGTCCGTGAGCTTGGCGCCGCGCAGGTTGAGGAAGTCCAGCTTGCCGCCGTCGATGCGGACAGACTGCCAGCCGCTCTCATACAGTTCCGCCGATCCCAGGCGGGGGTTCCGCAGCTCAACGTCCCGCCAGGTGGTCCGGGCGGCCCGAAAGACGGGCGCGTACAACTCGGCGAGGATGCAGTCGCGAAAGGAGGAACCGCGCAGCTGGGTGTCGTTGAAGGACACGCCTTGGAACTCACACTCGGCAAAATCCGTGCCGCCCAATTCCAGGCCGTCGGCCTCCACGCGGCTGTACCGGACGCCGTCGTGCCTTGCCCCGCGCTGGAAACCCCGGCCCGGATCCTCAGCCAGGTCCTGCAACACAACAGGCAAGAGCCTGGGGGCCGTAATTTTGGACGCTCCGGCTTTTGCTGTGCCGCCGCGACCGGCTGGAGCCGCCACTACGGGAGCGATTCCGCTTTGGCGGCGATTTCCGTCAAGTCCTTCGTGAGGGCCTTCCGGGTGGCGGCCATGCCCATCCTGCCGAACAGCAGCATCATGATCTTGCTGGCGAGGGTGGGCTTGATGACCTCGGCGCCGAACGTGAGGGTGAGGTCCGTGCCGCCGTCACGCGGGGCGAGGCTGAACCGGGTGGTGTAGTCCGCCCCGCCCTGCTCGGCCTTGACCGTGGTACTGCGGCCCGGCTCGGCTTCAGCCACCCACATCTCCACCGTTTCAGCCTTGCCGAACATCTTCCGGGTCTCCTTCCAGCGCGTCCCCTCGCCGTATGGGCCGTCGGAGAGGAGCTGGACGGAATCAACCCCGGAAAGGGTGGCCGCCGAGCCGGGGATGTCCGTGATAACAGACCATACCTTTTCCGGTGGGGCCTGGATGTGCTGCGTGAGACTCATGCTGTGGTCCATGTTCCGAGCCTAGCGGCGGGCTCCGACAATCGACAGGCGCCCCCAGCGTCCGGAACAGCCGGGTCTTGAAATAGTAAGCAAGCTTCGTGTTAGGGTGAAAACGCACTGTTTGATCAACGGAAACGAAAGGAGGCCACCACCATGGGCCTCGGAGACAAGATCAGTAACGCAGCAGAAGACCTCGGCGGCAAGGCCAAGGAAGCAACGGGCAATGCCACCGACAATGACCGTCTGAAGGCTGAAGGCCAGACCGACCAGGTCAAGGCTGACGCCAAGAAGGTCGGCGAAAGCGTCAAGGACGAGTTCAAGCGCGACTAGCCTCTGCTTGCGGCAGTCCGGCCCAACCAGGCCGGCTGTAACAGAGCGAAACGGCGGCGGATCCCCACGGATCCGCCGCCGTTCTGTTTCTCCCGTTCCAGTCCGGACCCGTCACCACCCGCTGCGCGTCGGCGTATGTCCCTGCCGGGAGTCCTCGGGCATCGTCATTTCGGCGCGCAACCCCAGGAGCCGGATGGGGCGGTCGGGTTCGATTTTGACTACCAACTCAAGGGCCCGGGCAAGTACTTCCGCAGGGTCTGATGTCTCGGGAATCTTCCGGGCGTACGTCTTCGTGAGGAACGGGGCATACCGGACCTTGAGCGTCAGCCCCACCACCGGCCGCCCCTCGGACGCGACGTCCTCGAGGACGTGCGCTGCCAGCTCCCTGACGGCGCCCTCGATCTGCCCGGGTTCCGTCAGATCGCGCTGGAACGTGGTTTCACGGCTGTGCCCGCGTGCCACCCACGGCGTGTCATCCACTTCCCGCGCACCGTCGCCCCGCCCGAGCTGCGCATACCAGGGGCCCATCTTCGGCCCGAACTCGGGGACCAGGTCATCGGGGTTGGATGCAGCGAGCTCGGCAACGGTTTTGATGCCAAGCGTGGCGAGGCGGCGTGACACCTTCGTTCCCACGCCCCACAGTTCGATGGTTGGCCGGCTCCCCATGACTTCGAGCCAGTTCTCTTCAGTGAGCCGGAAGACGCCTGCGGGCTTGCCGAACGTGGTCGCCACTTTGGCCCGGACCAGGGTGTCACCGATGCCCACACTGCAGTGCAGCCGGGTCTCGTCGAGGACGGCGCGCTGCATCTGCCGGGCATAGGCCTCGGGATCCTTAGCCTGCACCCCAACAAACGCTTCGTCCCAGCCCAGCACCTGGACGGTGGCCCCGGGTTGCGAGCGCAGCACGGCCATGACTTTGTCGGATGCTTCCAGGTACGCCTCCTGGTCAACCGGCAGGATAACGGCGTCGGGTACTTTCCGCGCGGCGATGCGCAGCGGCATACCGGAGCCGACGCCGTACTTCCTGGCCTCGTAGGACGCCGTCGAGACCACTGCCCGCTCGGTGGGATCGCCGCGGCCGCCGATGATCACCGCCTTGCCCGCCAGTTCGGGCCGGCGGAGCACCTCTACGGCCGCGATGAACTGGTCAAGGTCCACATGCAGCACCCACGGTTCATTCACAAGCCCCAGTCTGCCCCGGCCACGCGCCGGGCACCACTGTCTCGGCCGCCCGCCGTCGAAATCGCCGGAACGGTGCCGAGACACTGGAACGTTCCGGCGGCCCGGCATCGTTCCGGCGATTGCGGGACTTTTCCACATAACGACGGCGGCCCTCGCCCCGTACGGCGCACGCACCTGAAGCTGGGTGAATGACACAGCTCCCCGCGCCTTTGCCACAACTGCCCGCCGCAGGAAACCTGTGGCGGACTGACCAACTGCACGCCAGCGGGCTCAATTCGAGGGCCATCGGGCGCCTCGTAAGCCACGGAAGTTTGGTCCGCCTGAGGTACGGCTGCTACATCCGCGCCTCCTTATGGGAGAAGCAGCCTGCATCAGTTCGCAGCGTGCAGTTGATCCACGCCCACGCCCACGGGACACTGACCACTTCAACGGGGAGCTTCGTCTACAGCCACACCTCCGCGGCACGCCTTCACAAGCTCTTCCTGTGGAATGCGGACGACCTTATTCACATCCTGCTTAGGGTACGGCCCTCCAGCGAACGGCTCGGGAAGGATGTCCGAGGGCACAGCCGGCCCTACACCGATTCGGAAGTAACAACGGTCGGACGGCTCAGGGTGACGGTCCTTGAGCGAACAGTCGTGGACTGCTGCATGATGGTTGATTATCGCCAGGCGCTGGTACTCGCGGACCAGGCGCTGCGGCTTGGTGCCGACTTCGATCTTATGAAGGCGATGGCCGACAATCTGTCGGGCCACAGCGGAGTAAGAAATCTCCGGCTCGCACTTGCCCGCGCGGATGCCAGCGCCGAATCGGCCGGAGAAACGCTGACCCGGGAGCTCCTTGAACGCCTGAAGCTGCCTATGCCCGAGGCACAGGTCGAGGTCAGGAGCCGTGTGGGCTGGCACCGTCTCGATTTCGCCTGGAGGGAGAAGAAAGTAGCTCTTGAGTTCGACGGGAAGGTCAAATACTTCGACTACGCACCCACCGCCGAGGTCCTGTTCCAGGAGCGGCGCCGGGAGAAGGCACTCACTGAAGAGGGGTGGCTGTTCGTCCGGGTGGAATGGAAGGATCTCTTCCGGGAGCACGAGTTCAAGAACCGGATCCTTGCAGCCCTCTCCCACCGTGAAAGCGTCGAGATCGCCGGAACAGTGCCCGGACGCTGAAGCGTTCCGGCTACCCGGCACCATTCCGGCGATTCAGGTCCCGCGGCCGCGCCCCAGGTCCCGCACCAGCCGGAGAACGACGACGGCGGGCCGCCCCCGAGAGGGTGACCCGCCGTAGTACTCCTGAGGAAGTAGCCGGGGAGTTAGCTGTACAGCTCGCTCTTGGGCTGGTTGTTCTTGACCTTCTGCCAGCCCAGCCACAGGACCACGGCGAAGAACGGGATGGTGGCCAGGGTCCAGAGGCCCAGGTAGAACACCTCGCCGGTCTTGCTGGTCATGGTGTCGAAGCCGATCAGCACCGTGATGGCGAGCAGGCCCACCAGACCGGCCCAGCTGGTCCACGGCGAGCCGGGCATCGGCAGGCTGGACGTAACACCCTTGCGGTGGCGCAGCACAATCTGGCTGGCGAAGATGGAGCCCCAGCAGAAGATCACGCCGATGGAGGCCGAGTTCAGGGCCAGGTCGAACGCGTAGGAGCCGCCGAGCCAGATGTTCAGCAGGATGCCCACCAGGTAGAACGCCGCGATGGCGAGGATGGCCGCATACGGGACGTGGCGCTTGGACATCTTGGTGAGCCACTGCGGGGCGTGGCCGTTGTTGGCCATGGTGCGGAACACGCGGCCGATCGAGTACAGGCCGGAGTTGCAGGAGGACAGCGCGGCGGTGATGACGATCATGTTCATTACATCGCCGACCCAGCCAAGGCCCATCTGGCCGAAGACAGTGACGAACGGGGAGGTTCCGGCCACGTACTGGTCCGAGGGCAGCAGCATGGCGAGCAGGGTCACGGAACCGACGTAGAACACCACGATGCGGAGTACGACGGCGCGGATCGCCTTGGGCACTTCGCGTTCCGGATTCTGCATCTCACCTGCGGTGATGCCCACCAGTTCGATGCCGTTGTAGGCGAAGATCACGGCGTTGAGCACCAGGACCATCACCAGCGCACCCTTGGGGAACATCCCGCCTTCAGCGGCGAAGAGGTTGGCGACCGACGCGTGGCCATCACCCACCTGGGCGTTGGTGACCACCATAAACGTGCCCACCGCCAGGAAGATCAGGATGGCGCCCACCTTGAGGCAGGAGGCCCAGAATTCGAACTCGCCGAACGCCTTGACGCTGAGCAGGTTCACTGCCACCAGCAGGGCCAGGGCCGCGATGGCGGAGGCCTCCACCGGGACGTTGGGGAAGAAGAACTGGAAGTACAGGCCGATCGCGATCAGTTCGGCGATGCCGGTCATGCCCCAGTTGATGAAGTACATCCAGCCGGAGAGGTAGGCGCCCTTCTTGCCGAACATTTCGCCGGCGTAGCTGACGAACGAGCCGGAAGTCTGGCGGTACATGATCAGTTCGCCCAGGGCGCGCATCAGCAGGTAGGCGATGACGCCGGCAATGGCGTAGGAGAAAATCAGGGCCGGGCCCGTGGAGGCCAGGCGCCCGCCGGCACCCATGAACAGGCCGACGCCGATGGCGCCGCCCATGGCGATCATGGTGACGTGGCGCCTGCCCAGCGTCTTGCTGTAACCCTCAGCGCTGAGGGTGGGGTCGACGGCGGTGGATGGTGCCGTGGGGTTCTGGAGATCTGTGGGGGTACTTTGAGGCACAACGGTTCCTTGTGGGTTGGGGGTTGGCCGCATCCGGAACACGGAAGATTCCGCTCACAAATTCGGGGAAATGCCCATTGGGCAACCGAATGTGATCGGAATCGCTCGTGACGCCGAAGCTTCGCGCGGCTCGTCTATCCTACAAGACGCGCAGGGGTGCTACGTGACGCGCGCTACACCGGCATCTGCAGGACCACGTTCTGCTGCCCGTCCGTGGAGACCTCGTAAGGGTTCAGGTTGTCCGCGCCGGTGGTGGAACAGCCCGTAGCCAGGTCAAACGCGTGCTGGTGCAGCGGACACACCACCACGTCCAGGTCAATGGTGCCGTCAGCCAGCGGGCCGCCCCGGTGGGGGCAGACTGCCGGGAGCGCCCTGAGCGAACCGTCGCGGAGCCGGAACACGGCCACCTGTCCGCCCTCCACCGCGAAGGCCCTGCCCTCCCCCAACGGGATCTGCTCCACCGGGCCCAGGACGAACGTCTTTCCTCCTGCTGTTGCCCCGGAACTCATGGGACCGGAGCTCATCGGACCCGCACTCATCGGACAGGCACCTGCGGCAGCACGGTCAGCGGAAGCGAGGTGCGGAACTGCCCCGGAGTCATCGGGTCCGCGCGTTCCTTCCAGGGGTCCTCATAACTGTCTACCGAGTCCTGCATCGCCGCATCCAGCTGCGCTGCGAGGCCCTCCGAATCGGTAACAATCACGTCCCGCAGGTGTTCAATGCCAACCCGCGGAACAAACGTATAAGTCCGTTCCAGCCAGTTGGCCCGTTCCCGGTAATACTGCATGAACCTGCCGGCGAGGACCTTCACCTCCTCGGGATTATCAACAGTGGCCAGGAGATCGCCCTCGCGGATATGGGCACCAGCGGCACCACCCACATAGATCTCCCACCGGCCGCCTTCCACTGCCACCACGCCAACGTCCTTCACCAGCGACTCGGCGCAGTTCCGGGGGCACCCGGACACTGCCAGCTTCAGCTTGGCCGGCGCCTCGATCCCCTGGAAACGCGATTCGATCTCAATGCCCAGCTTGGTGGAATCCCCTGTTCCGTAGCGGCAGAAATCCTTGCCCACGCAGGTCTTCACGGTGCGGAAGCTCTTGCCGTACGCATAGCCCGAGGGCATATCCAGGTCCGCCCACACCCGGGGCAGGTCCTCCTTGCGGATCCCCAGCAGGTCGATCCGCTGCCCGCCGGTGAGCTTGATCAGCGGGACCTTGTGTTTTTCGGCAACATCGGCGATCCGGCGCAACTGCTGGACGCTCGTTACACCGCCTTTCATCTGCGGCACCACCGAGAAGGTCCCGTCGCGCTGGATGTTGGCGTGCACCCGGTCGTTGATGAACCGGGCGTCGCGTTCGTCGATGTACCGGTCAGCCAGCATCATCTTCAGCAGCGAGGCCAGCCCCATCTTGGACTTCGCATCCTCGCCGCCGGGCGCGAGCGCCTGGAACACGGCGGAGACCGAGCGCAGCCCGCGCTTCCGGATTTCCGCCATCAAAGCGGCCTTGTCCAGCGGGATGGCGGGGACATAGTAGTTGGCCGCAGGGTCCTCGTCCACGGCTCCGTCCGCAGCCCATTCCACCACCTGCCGCACCAGCAGCTTGCACGAGCCGCACCCCTTGCCGGCGCGGGTGGCTTCCATGGCTCCGGCAACGCTGGAGCAGCCGCCCTGCACGGCGTCCACCAGTGTTTTTTTGCTGACGCCGTTGCAGTTGCACACCTGCGCGTCGTCGCTAAGATCGGCCACTCCGGTGTCCCCGCCGGGGGTGCCGAGATCGAACATCAGCCCGATCCGTTCCTCGGGCAGGGGCAGCCCGCGGTCGTACGCCTGGGTCAGGTAGGCCACCTTCCGGCTGTCGCCGAGGAGGGTGGCACCGACCATTTTGTTGTCCCGCACCACGATGGACTTGAAGACGCCGCGGCTGGGTTCGGAGAAGACAATGTGTTCATCGGTGTCGAGTTCCGGCCCTTGCAATCCCATGGAGGCTACTTCGACGCCGGCCACCTTCAGTTTGGTGGCAGTGCGCGAACCCAGGTACATGGCGGAGGTGTCCGTCCCGGTCACATGGTTGGCCAGGACCACGGCCTGTTCCCAGAGCGGTGCCACGAGGCCGTACACCTCACCGCGGTGCTGGACACACTCCCCCACCGCGTAGATGTCGTCCTCGTCCTGGACCCGGAGCCTGTCATCCACCACGATGGCCCGCTCCACCGGAAGGCCGCTGAGCACGGCAAGCTCCACGTTGGGGCGGATTCCGGCGGCCACCACCACCATGTCGCAGGCGATCCCGGTGCCGTCGCGGAGGCTGACCCCGGTGACCCTGTCGCTGCCCAGCACGGCAGTGGTGCGGCTGCCGGTCAGTACCCCGATGCCCAGGGCCTCTACGCTGCGGCGGAGCACCGCACCGCCGTCGGGCCCCATCTGCGCGCTCATCAGGTGCCCGGCGGAATGGACCACGTCCACATCGATACCGTGACTCCGCAACCCGTAGGCTGCCTCAAGGCCCAGCAGTCCGCCGCCAATCACCACCGCCCGCCGGTGGTGCTCCTGCTGGGCATATGCCACCATCTTGCGGGTGTCATCGATGGTGCGGAACCCGAACACGCCCTGCTTGACCTGCCCGCCCGGGGTGTACAGCCCGTCCATAGGCGGCATGTGGGAACGGCTTCCGGTGGCAATGACCAGGGTGTCGTAGGGCGTCACCCTGCCATCATTGGAAAAGACGTGCTTGGTGAACCGGTCAATCCGGTCCACCCTGACGCCGGCGTGCAGTGTGATGCCGTTGTCCTGGTACCAGGACAGGGAGTTGAGGAAGATATCGGCGTCACTTTCCTCCCCGGAGAGGACATGGCTGAGCATGATCCGGTTGTAATTCCCATAGGGTTCATCGCCGAACATGGTGATGGTGAACTGTCCGGCGCCCCCGCGGGCGAGGATTTCCTCCACAGCCCGGGCTCCGGCCATGCCGTTGCCGATCACCACCAGCCGGCGGCGCCCGTGCCCGGATGACGCCGGTCCGGACGGCCGGGTCCGCGGGCTGTCCATCAGGCTGGTCATCAGTGTTCCACCATGCCCAAATCGATCACCACAGACCCGCTGACTCCCTCCGGAGCCGCAAGGTAAAGCTCGACGGCGGATCCGCCCTCGATGTCCTCCACTACCCGCAGCGGAACATGGACGTCGCTCTTGGCGCCGATGGGAAAGTACCGCATGGGCACGCCGTTGCGCAGCAGGACAACAGTGATCAGCTCAGAGCTCGAGTTACCTCCGCGGAAGTAGAGCGTCTGGTTGATGACCCCGTCCGGCACGAAGTGGGAGAGCTCGCTGTGGATGGGCACGGGCTTTTCCATACCGGCGCCCTGGAAGGGGAAGATGCCTTGCAGGAAAAGGTTTCTGGTCAGCATGGGCGTTCCCTTTCGGCCGGCAGCAACTGTTACAGCCCATCCTGCGGCGCCGATGTTTCGGCCGGCCGGTTCCCCGGTAACGATCCCTTAACGCAAAACTCACGGTTTTTCCCCGCCGGCGAATTCAGGCGGGAGCGAGCACGCCCTGGTCCATCGAGTAGCGGATCCAGCGGCCGGCGGTCCGGCCGCCAGTCCCGGCAGCAGCGACCCCGACAGCGGCGTCTCCGGCGGCCTGCTGGCACTCGGCAAACCACTTGCGGAGCGCGCGGTCGTGGCTGACCATGACCAGCGTTCCGGTGAACCCGGCGAGCGCCGCCTCCAGCTGCTCCACAAGGACGGGCGCCAGGTGGTTGGTGGGTTCGTCCACAATCAGGGTGCCGTAGCCGCCGAGCAGCAGCCGGGCGAGGGCCAGCCTGCGCTGCTGCCCGGCCGACAGACTGCCGACCGGAACATGGAACTCACTGGCGCGGAACAGTCCCAACCGCAGCAGGGCCTCGGCGTGTTCGTCGATGTTCCCGCCCAGCCCTGTTGCGAAGGCGGGCAGCAGCCGGAGCGACGGACGCGGCGGGAGTTCCAGTTCCTGCTGCAGGTAGCCCACCCGGTCCGGCCGGGAGACACTCCCGCCGGCAGGGGCCAGGGTTCCGGCGAGCACGGACAGCAGCGTGGACTTGCCGGCACCGTTCGGCCCAACGATCAGGATCTTCTCGCCGGCGCGGGCAGTGAAGTCGGTGGCCTGAAGCCTTCCCGGGACGCTGACGCCGCGGGCGGAGAAAACCGGACCATCGGCGCTGTCCGGTGAGGAAGCAGCCAGGGACTCCGGCGCGGCCAACCGCAGCGGCACCGGCGGCTGCTCCACCGGGCTGGCTTCGAGCCGCCGCAACCGTTCCCGGGCATTGCGGACCTGGCTGCTCGCGGCCCGTTCCCAGGTGCCTGTTTTGAAGCCGAACGCCATTTTGTCGGCGTCGCGCTTGCGGCCGTACCCCATGTTCCCGGCCCGCGTTTCCGCCTGCTGCTTTTCCGCGGCCATGGCGTCCAGCCACCCGTGGTACTGCTGGACCCAGCGTTGGCGTTCGGCGGCCTTCTCGCGGAGGTAGCCGTCATAGCCGTTGCCGTAGCGGGTCACGGTGCGTCGCTCGGCGTCCACTTCGATGACCGTGGCGGCCACCTTGCGGAGCAGCACCCTGTCGTGCGAAACCACCACCACGATGCCGCGGTGGGCCGCCAGCCGTTCCTCCAGCCAGGCCACGCCCCGGGCATCGAGATGGTTGGTGGGTTCGTCAAGGAGCAGGATGTCCGCGGGGTCGGCCAGGACGCAGGCCAGCGCCACGCGTTCCTGCTCACCGCCGGACAGTGATCCGAGGGTCCGGTTCCGGTCGAGGCCGCCCAGGCCAAGCCGGTCCAGCGCAGCTTCCACCCGGGATTCGGCGGCGTAACCCTCGCGCAGCTGGTATTCGGTCTGCAGCCTGCCGTAGGTTTCCAGGTCGTCGTCTGCAGCGTCGGCCAGTCCGCCCTCGAGCCGGTCCAGCTCCGCTTCCAAGGAGCGCAGGGACGCGAGCGAAGCGTCGATGGCTCCGCCTACTGTGAAGGCTTCCGGCAGCCCGTGGGTCTGGGCGAGGTAGCTCACCCGGCCGCTCGCGGTGGCGGCGCCCTCCTGCGGCTGTTCGATCCCGGCCAGGATTCGCAGGAGGGTGGATTTGCCGGCGCCGTTTTCGCCCACCACGGCAACGTGCTCGCGGGCGGTGATGGTCAGGTCAATGCCGTCCAGCAACAGGCGGTCCCCGTAGCCGTGGGAGACGCCGGAAAGGTTCAGGTGTTCAGTCAAGGGAAGTCCTCGCAAAGCTCCGGAGTGTGGCCGCGGGAGCTGGACGCATGCATGCGCTGCTCGACCAACGGCCTTGGATTTTGGGGGAACAGTCCGGCGCGGCCGGGCTGCTGTCAGGACTTCATCGCTCCAGCCTGCCCGCCGGCGCTTGGTGAGTCAAGCGGGAGTTGGCGCCGCTGCTGCCTTCCCTGGCACCAGAGGTACGACGGCGGCACCTGGCGAAGCGGCGCCGTCGTCCGCCCGGAGGTGGACGGGCTAGGCGGTGAGCGCCGCCGCTTTCCTGCGGCGGGCCTTGGCCAGCCGCGTACCGATGAGGCCCTGCCGGGGGCTGAAGAGGTAGACCACTGCGAACACCACTCCCTGCGTGAGTACCACCATGGCCCCTGAGGCGGTGTCCAGGTAGTAGCTGATGTAGATGCCGGCCAGTGAGCAGACGGCGGAGATCACTGGAGCGATGACCAGCATGCGCGAGAAGCGGTCTGTCAGCAGGTAGGCGGTGGCACCGGGGATGATGAGCATGGCCACTACCAGCACTACACCCACGGTCTGCAGTGCCACCACAGAGGTCAGCGCGAGCAGGCCCAGCAGCAGTGCGCCGAGGCGTTTGGGTGAGAGCCCGATGGCGTGCGCATGGGTGGGGTCGAAGGCGTACAGGGTGAGGTCGCGCCGCTTGAGGATCAGGATGGCGAAGGCCACCACGCCCAGCACGAGGACCTGGATCAGGTCCGGGATGCTGACGCCGAGGAGGTTGCCAAAGATGATGTGGTTGAGGTCGGTCTGGCTGGGCGTCACCGAAATCAGCACCAGGCCCAACGCGAACAGGGAGGAGAACACGATCCCGATCGCGGCGTCCTCCTTGACCCGGCTGGTATTGCGGACCACTCCGATCAGGGTGACGGCAACGAGCGCAAACACCAGCGCTCCGAGCGCAAACGGGGCGCCGACGATGTAGGCCAGCACCACCCCGGGGAGCACCGCATGGGAGACGGCGTCGCCCATCAAGGACCAGCCGATCAGCACCAGCCAGCAGCTCAGCACGGCGCAGACCACGGCGGCCAGTGCGGTGGTGAGCAGCGCCCGGACCATAAAGTCGTAGCCCAGCGGTTCGAGCAGCAGCTCCATTACTGGTCCCCCCTTTTGTGGCCCGGCGCTTCCCGGTCCAGCACGTCCAGGCCGAACGCCATGGCAAGGTTCTCCGGCTGCAGCACCACTTCGGGCGGCCCGTGCATCAGGACTTTGTGCATCAGGAGGATGGCTTCGTCGCACAGCTGCGGCAGGGCATGCAGATCGTGGGTGGACACCAGGATGGTGCAGCCGTCGGAGGACAGTTCGCGCAGGAGCCGGGTGATGGTGGCCTCGGAGCGCTTGTCCACGCCGGCGAAGGGTTCATCGAGGAGCATGGTGGTGGCGCCCTGGGCGATCCCGCGGGCAACGAAGGCGCGCTTCTTCTGGCCGCCCGAGAGCTGGCCGATCTGGCGCCCGGCGTACTGCCCCAACTCCACGCGGTCCAGGGCTTCGTCCACGGCCAGGCGGTCCGCCTTCGAAGCGCGGCGGGTGAAGCCCTGGTGGCCGTAGCGGCCCATCATCACCACGTCGCGGACGGACAGCGGGAACTGCCAGTCAACGTCCTCGCTTTGCGGCACATAGCCGATGCCGCCCTGCTTGCGTGCCTTGGAAGGTGACGCTCCGTTGATCCGGACGGTGCCGGCGTCGGGCTTGATCATTCCCATGATCACCTTGAACAGCGTGGACTTGCCGGAGCCGTTCATGCCCACCAGTCCGCAGATCCGGGCGGGCTCCAGGGCCAGGGACGCGGCGTCCAGCGCCAGGACATCGCCGTAATGGACAGTGACGTTGTCAACGAGGATGGCCTGCGCGGTCATGATGCGGCTCCTGCGGTGGTTCCGGCCAGTGCTTTGGTGATGAGGCCGGCGTCGTGCCGGATCAGGTCCAGGTAGGTGGGCACCGGTCCGTCCGCCTCGGACAGGGAGTCCACGTAGAGGGTGCCGCCGAATGTGGCGCCCGTGGCTCCCACTACCTGCTGCATGGGTGCATCCGAAACCGTGGATTCACAGAAAACTGCGGGGACTTTATTGGCCTTGACGTATTCGATGGCCCGGGTGATCTGCTGGGGCGTTGCCTGCTGTTCGGCGTTGACCGCCCAGATGTACACCTCCTTGAGCCCGGCGTCGCGGGCCAGATAGGAGAACGCGCCTTCGCAGGTGACCAGGGCGCGCTGGTTCTCCGGGAGACCGGACAGGCTCGTGACCATCTGGTCCTGCACAGCCTGCAGCTCGGCCTTGTAGGCGTCCCCGTTGGCCTTGAAGACTTCGGCGTTCCCAGGGTCCAGGTCGCTAAAGGCCTTCACCATGTTGTCCACGTAGATCTGCACGTTCACGGGCGACATCCACGCGTGCGGGTTCGGCTTGCCCTGATAGGAGTCCTCGCTGATGGACACCACCTCCACCCCGTCACTCACCACCGCATGCGGCACGTCCAGGCCTTCCACGAACTGGGCGAACCAGGCCTCCAGGTTCAGTCCGTTGTCCAGGATGAGGTCCGCTTTGGAAGCTTTCCGGATGTCGCCGGGGGTGGGTTCGTAACCGTGGATCTCGGCGCCGGCTTTGGTGATCGACTCGACGGTGAGTTTGTCCCCCGCAACGTTCTTCGCGACGTCGGCCAGCACCGTGAAGGTGGTCAGGACCACCTTTTTGCTGCCGCCGTCCGTTCCGGACGCCCCTCCCGAGCAGGCGGTCAACAGGAGGGAAAGCACGACGGCGGCTGCCGCGGCCAGGCGCAAGCGCCCCTGGCAGAGGGCGGGGGTCCGGGCGGCTACTTTGGCGCACCGAAACAAAAGTTTAGGCATACCGAATATTCTAGGCGACGCCTGAATCCTCCGGCAACGCTGTTACGGCAGTGCAGCGGGATATGTGGGGATAGGCTGAAACCATGGCCATCGCTCACCGCCGACCACCCGCTCCGCAGCCACAGCTCTACCGGTTTACGGCATTGGACTTCACCACTGCGGGTCTGTACGTGGCGATTGCCGGGTTCTTCGCGGTGGCCGGGCAACTGGTGGAACCGTTCCTGCGCAAGATTGCCCCTACCCCCGCAGCCGCCTCCTATGCCACCAACCTGCTCTTCTATGCCTCGGTGGGAATTCTTGCCGTGCTTGCTGCCCGGCGCGTAATCGCCCGGGACCTGCGGGTACTGGCAACCAGGCCGTGGTTCACCCTGCTGATGGTGCCTGCGGCTGTGATCGCCATGATGATCCTCTCGGCCATCGCCGTGGCGGCCAGCGGCAGTGTGGCGACGTCAGAGAACCAGGCGGGGCTGCAGGCGCTGATGCAGCAGGTCCCGGTCTGGCTGATGGTCCCGCTGCTGGTGGTGGTGGGCCCGTTTGTGGAGGAGTACATCTTCCGCCACCTGCTGATCGGCAAGCTGAGCCGGCGGATCAACATCTGGGTGTGCTGCATCCTGTCCGTGTTCCTGTTCGCGGCCCTTCACATCGTGGGCCAGGAAGCACTGACCCTGACCGTCCTGCTGCCGTACCTGGCCATGGGGGCAACGCTGGTGTTTGTGTATGTGTGGACCGGCAGGAACCTGATGTTCTCCTACTTCGTGCACGCCGCCAAGAACCTGCTGGCAGTGGTGTTCATCTACGCCATCCCGCCCGAGGTCTACGAACAGCTCCAGCAGGTCCAGGCCTAAGGGAGCGGCTCTTGCGGCCCGGCTTGCCCTGTCGCAATGACCCCGGCCCACGTAGCTTGGTGCCATGGGACTGAATATCCAGATCGTCATCGACTGCCGCGATCCGCACCGCCTTGCAGAATGGTGGGCGGAATCCCTCGGCTGGGCGGTGGAACCCCAGGACGAGGGCTTCATCCGGTCCATGATCGAGCAGGGCTACGCCGCCGAAGACCAGACAACAACCCACAACGGAAAACTGGTGTGGCGGGATGCGTGCGCCATCCGGCCGCCCGAGGAACTGGAATCGAAGGCACCGCAGCGCCGGCTCCTGTTCCAGACGGCGCCGGAGGAAAAGACGCTCAAGAACCGGGTGCACTGGGACTTGAACCTGGCAGGCCGGGACAAGGACGAGGTGCGCCGGGAACTCGAGGCCCGCGGCGCAACATTCCTGTGGACGGCCAATGAAGGACCACACTTCTGGCACACCATGGCGGACCCCGAGGGCAACGAGTTCTGCATCAGCTGACCCCGATTACTAGACTTGGACGGTGAGCAACCAAATCCCCGCCCCGGTGTCCGACGTCTTCGATCCCACCCGCTGGCGTGTTGTGTCCGGCTTCGAGGACTTCCAGGACATGACCTACCACCGGCAGGTGGAAAGGGATTCCGACGGCGGCTGGGTGCGTGACCTGCCCACGGTCCGGATCGCTTTCAACCGGCCCGAGGTCCGCAACGCCTTCCGGCCCGGCACCGTGGATGAGCTGTACCGGGCCATGGACCACGCCCGGATGTCACCGGACGTCGCCACCGTCCTGCTCACCGGCAACGGCCCCTCCCCCAAGGACGGCGGCCACTCCTTCTGCTCCGGCGGGGACCAGCGGATCAGGGGCCGGGACGGGTACCGGTATGCCGACGGCGAGACCCAGGAGAGCATCGACCCGGCCCGGGCGGGCAGGCTGCACATCCTGGAAGTCCAGCGGCTGATGCGGACCATGCCCAAGGTGGTCATCGCCGTCGTCAACGGCTGGGCAGCCGGCGGCGGGCACTCCCTGCACGTGGTGGCTGACCTCACCATCGCCTCCCGGCAGCACGGCAAGTTCAAGCAGACCGACGCCACGGTGGGAAGCTTTGACGCCGGCTACGGCTCCGCCCTGCTGGCGCGGCAGATCGGGCAGAAGGCGGCCAGGGAAATCTTCTTCCTGGCCCGCGAATATTCCGCAGAGGACATGGTTCGAATGGGCGCCGTCAATGAGGCGGTGGACCACGACCGCCTCGAGGAAGTGGCCCTGGAGTACGCCGCCGACATCGCCCGGCAGTCGCCGCAGGCCATTCGGATGCTGAAGTTCGCCTTCAACCTTGCCGACGACGGGCTGGCCGGCCAGCAGGTGTTCGCCGGTGAAGCCACGCGTCTGGCCTACATGACGGACGAGGCGGTGGAGGGCAAGGAGGCGTTCCTGCAAAAACGTGACCCGGACTGGTCCGGCTTCCCGCACTACTTCTAAGGCAGGACCGGCCATGAGCACCGAACCCACCGGCGCCCGCGTCAGCGGCGCCCTCAACATCGATCCCGCGCTGAAGGCCCTGGCTGCGGCCCTCCACGGCGAGGGCCCCGCAGTGGAACTTTCCGTCGACGACCAGGGCCGCCTGGTGGTGGGCCACGTGGAAACCCCCGGCTGCGACGACGCCGTCGCCGTGGTCCGCACGTCCGGTTCCACCGGGACCCCCAAGGCCACCGTCCTCACCGTTGAATCCCTGGCCGCGTCCTCCATGGCCACGGCCTTGGCGCTCAAGGGCGAGGGCCAGTGGCTGCTGGCGCTGCCCGTGCAGTTCGTCGCCGGCATCCAGGTCCTGGTCCGTTCCCTCTTCGCCGGCACCCGCCCGTGGGTGATGGACATGTCCGGGGGCTTTACCTCTGAAGCCTTCACTGCGGCAGCCCTGGAGTTGACCGATAAGATCCGGTTCACCTCACTGGTCCCCACCCAGCTGCAGCGGCTGCTGGAGGATCCGTCGCCGGAAACGCTGGCTGTGCTCCGCCGCTTCAATGCCGTCCTGCTGGGCGGGGCCCCTGCCTCCGCTTCGCTGCTGGCCGCTGCCAGGGATGCAGGCGTCCGCGTGGTCACCACGTACGGTTCCGCCGAGTCCTCCGGCGGCTGCATCTACAACGGCTATCCGCTGGAAGGCGTCTCGGTCCGGGTGGACGGGGACGGCCGGATCCTGCTGGGCGGCGACACCATCGCCGCCGGCTACCTGGAAGCCCCGGACCAGGAGTCCGGCACCTTCTTTGAAGAGGACGGCGTGCGCTGGTACCGCACCAGCGACCTCGGCACCATCGACGAGGACGGCCGCCTCACCGTCCTGGGCCGCGTCGACGACGTGATCATCACCGGCGGCATCAAAGTGTCTGCCGCGCATGTGCAGGAAGAGCTGGAAAAGTCCGACGCCGTCGCCGCGGCTTTTGTGGCGGGCGTCCCGTCCGCGGAATGGGGCCAGGCCGTGGCCGCTTACGTGGCACTGGCCGCAGAAGGCCCCGGCACGGGTACCGGGACCGCCTCCGAAAGCGGCGATGACGCATCCAGCCGGGACCACGCCGTCGTCCTTGAACAGGAATGGCACCGGACCTTGGGCATCCTGGCGCCCAAAACCGTGCTCGCTTCCTCCGCCCTGCTGATGCTCCCCAACGGCAAGCCGGACCGGCTGGCCATGGCCGCCGAACTCAACGCCCTGCACCAGGGTAAGTAAAGTAGACGTGCACCACCGGGCAGGACCCCATCCTGCCGCCTTCCCCGAACCAACGCGAGGTACTGACCGTGGCCACAGCCGCACAATGGATCCAAGGCGCCCGACTCCGGACGCTGCCCGCTGCGATTGCGCCGGTGCTGATCGGCTCCGCCGCCGCCTATGAGATGGATTCGTTCCGCCTGTTCAACGCCATCCTCGCGGCGCTCGTGGCACTCCTGCTCCAGGTGGGCGTGAACTTCGCCAACGACTACTCGGACGGCATCCGCGGCACGGACGATGACCGGGTGGGCCCGCTCCGCCTGGTCGGCTCAGGGGCCGCCAAGCCCGAACACGTCAAATATGCCGCTTTCGGTACGTTTGCTGCCGCCATGGTGTTTGGCCTCGTCCTGGTGGTGATCACCCAGAGCTGGTGGCTGATCCTGGTGGGCCTGGGATGCGTGATGGCCGCCTGGGGCTACACCGGCGGCAAAAACCCCTACGGCTACATGGGCCTGGGCGACGTATTTGTGTTTGTGTTCTTCGGGCTGGTGGCCACACTGGGCACCACCTACACCCAGGCGGGGCAGATCAACCTGCCGGCCATCATTGGTGCGATCGGCACCGGGCTGATCGCCACGGCGCTGCTCATGGCCAATAACGTCCGGGACATCCCCACCGACATCCAGGCCGGCAAGAAAACCCTGGCCGTGCGGCTGGGTGACAAGCACGCCCGCGAAAGCTACGTGCTGATGCTTGCCGTGGCCATCATGCTGGTGGTGATCCTGGCCCCGGGACGGCCGTGGATGCTGATTGTCCTGCTGCTGATTCCGGCCTGCCTGATGCCTGCGTGGCTCATGATCAACGGCCGCAAGCGCAAGAGCCTGATCCCTGTCCTGAAGCAGACCGGGCTGATCAACCTCGGGTACAGCCTGCTGTTCTCACTGGGCCTGGTGCTCAGCCACGGCTTCTAGCCTTTGCTGCTGCCCGCCTGCTGTTGTTGCTGACCGGGGCGCTGCTAGGGACGCTTGGGGTCCTTGGCGTCGTTGCTGATGGCGATATCCGGGTTGGCGTCCAGGAGCGCGTCCTCGGCGTTCGCATCCTGCACTTCGTTCGCTGAGCGCAGCGGCTGGGCCTTGCCGGAGAAACGCTGGTGCAGGGCTGCTGCAGCCTCGTCCCGCTGCTTCTGGAAGAACAGGTAGCTCACGGCGAAGGCGATCAGTGCTGCGCAGATGACAGACATCAGCACACCGAGCTGCAGGAGCATAAAAACCACAAACAGGGGCGCGAAGAGTGCCAGGCGGATCAGGGAATATTTCAAAAAGGCCACTATTCAAGTTTAGCCGCCTCCCGCCGAAGGCCCCCGCCCCTCCTGACGATAGACTTAATGGCATGCTCCTCCGTGTGGCTTTGGCCGTGGCAGTCCTCGTCATCTTTGTGTATGGCCTCGTGGACGTGATCCGCACTGATGGGCGACTCACCCGGGGAATCTCCAAACCGGCCTGGATTGTGGTCATGATTGTCCTGCCCGTGATCGGCGCAATCCTTTGGCTCCTCATCGGCCGGCCGCGCGGCACCTCCCCCCAGCAGAGCCAGCGCCATCCCACAGCCCCGGACGATGATCCGGACTTCCTCCGCAACCTTGAAGCGCGCCGGCGCAACCAGGCGGAAGCGGAGCGACTGAAGCGGCTCAAGGATGAACTGGACACCAAAGCGAAGAATAACGGCGACGGCAAGGCCGGCGGCATGGACAAGCACGAAACCGACAAGCACGAAACCGACGAGCACGATACCGACGAACTTAAGTAGGGGCTTATGGTTCAGGAACCTGAGGGAGAAGACCGGCTGCGGACCACCGCCAAGGGGGCCGCAGCGCCGCCTTCACCCTCGGGTCCGCCTGCGCCTCCGCCCAGGCCCGGTGTTTCCTGGGCCGCCCCCGCGCCCATCCTGGCCGTCCCGGAGGCACCGCGCAGCGTCCGGAACGGGAGGCTGCTGTGGATTTTCAGTTTCGTAGCGGGACTTGCCGTCCTCGCCGGATCCTTCATGACCCGCGATTCGCATCTCGAGCGGCTGAAAGCCGTGGTGGAGGGGATGGCGCAGGGCGGGGATGCCGAGGCCGTCACCACGGCAACGGCCGTGGTCTTCTGGGGCAGCCTGGGTGCTGTCCTCCTGGTGATCCTGCTGGAGGCCGCCATGCTGGGCGTGGTGATGGGCCGCAGGGGCTGGGCCAGGTGGGTGCTGCTCCTCCTGCTGGCCGGGCACGCCGTGGTCCTGCTGGTGGCCGCTGCCTTCCTCGTTCCAGACGGCGATGCCGGCAGCTATGTTGTGCTGCTCTGGGGCCTTGATCTCCTGCTGGCTGTTGCCGGCCTGGTGTTCTTCTTTATGCCCTCTGCCAACGCCTGGCTGAAGTCCGGCCGCTAGGGTCCTGATGCTGATGTCCTGACGCTAGGCAGGCTGACCGGCCAGCTGGGCGCATTCAGCGACCACCGCTTCGCAGCTGCGGATGACCACCCTGCAGACGTCGACGGCCGAACGGTCCGTAAACGGGTTTTCCGCCAAGGCATGCCAACGGTCCAGCCGGCGGCGCGCCTCGGCAACCAGCTGGTCCGGGCGGGCATCCGCGTCAAGGCCCAGCCGAACATGGGAAGCTGCACCCCGGCCCCCAATCAGGCCTTCGGCTTCAGCTGCGAGTTCCGGGGGAAGGGTGGTGCCGGTGGTTCTCAGGGTTGCCAACAGCCTCAGTTCACGGAACTCGTGGGCGTTGACCTGCAGCCGTTCAAGTGCCCCTGCCAGCTGGCCAGTCCCTTCGCGGGGAGACGTCGTGAGCAGCGTTTCCACGCCCACCAGCGCGGTCCTTGCTTTGAGTGCGTCGGCGCGTGCCTGGAACTGGCGCCCCAGCAAGTCAAGCAGCGGGTGCAGTCCGCTGCGCCGGGCGAGTTCGTGCGCCAGCGGCGTGGGCTCGGCAAACCCGTTGCGGATGAGGACCACTGCCAAACGGATGCCGAATACGCCGTACCTCTGCAGCAGCGAGGCACGGGCCGCCGTCGTCAATTTCTCCGGTCCTGCGGAGCGCAGGAACCGGTCGGCGGACAGCAGCAGCTTTTCCCGGTCTTTCCGTTCCATCCCCGCCAGCAGTTGGAGGGCCTCGAAGTCGGACTGGCGCATGCTGCGGGCGCTCTGCGCCAGGAGCCCCGCCACGGGGACCACCCCCAAGGCCAGCTTCCGCAGGCTGTGGTCCTGGCGGTACCTTTCGGCGATTTCCCCGGCGGAGAGGAGGGAATCGATCCGTCCGGCGCCCACCTCATCTGCCCGTGAGAGCACAGCCAGGGCATTAACGGTCCCGGACCTCCCCGCCTCGGTGTCCTTGAAGGACTCAAGGAACCGCAGGTCGGACGCGTGCATGTGGCGCATCAGGTAGATGATGGCGTCGGCTTCGGACGGCGTGTCCGCCGGGGTGAGGAAGGTGGTGGACCGTGCCGCTACGTCCGTTGAAAGTGACGCGATGCCCGGTGTATCGATCAGGGTCATGTCCCGCAGGCCCGGCGACGGCCATTCCACATCGAGCCGGTCGACGTCGTCCGCTGTGCTGTCGCCCAGGACAAACACCAGGCGGCCGTCCACGCGCTTGACGGGAAGGCTGCGGGGTTCGCCCTTGACGGGGTAGAGGGTAATCCGCGGCGCGTGGCCATAGCGGTACCAGGTGACGATCCGGGTGCATTCAGCTGTATCCGTGGGCGCAATTTCTTCGCCAAGGATGGCATTCAGGAGCGTGGACTTCCCGGCCTTGACCATGCCGGCGACGGCGATCCGCAGCGGTTCTTCCAATCGCCTGGCATAGCCCTCCAACAACGCCACGGCCGCCGGATCGTCCTTGTAGACGTCCAGCGCCTGCTCTACGAGGTCAGCCACACCCTCCATGGTTGAGAGTGTCATCCCACCGCCGCCACAGCCGGTGCCACCTCCAGTGTGCGGGCTGGGCCGGTCGGCGGCTCGGAATCCGAGGGTACAGGCTTGCCGGCCCGCGCCGCGCTTGCGGCCACTTCGGCGGCCACCGCCTCAGCAGCGCGGGTCAGGGCGTCAACCTTCTTGAGCTCGGCCTTGATCTCGCGGATGCGTACGTCCTTTTCCAGGGTGTAGGTGGTGGCAGCTTTCTGGGCTGCTGACACTGAATCCGATAGGGAGCGGTGGTGCTCGTCCGCGATCTCGGTGAAGTGGTCCCGGGTGGAACGCTGGACCAGCCGCAGCCGGTCCTTCAGCTGCTTGCCCACCTGGAAGGTCACGTCGTCCAGTTGGCGCCGCACCAGGGCCTTGGCCTCGGCCTGGCGGCGCTTGAGGCGGGCTTCCTTGTCCTCCCGGTAGGCCTTGCGCCCCAGCAGGAGGCCGGCGCCCACGGAGAGTGGATTGATCAGGGCCATGCCGAAGATCCCGGTGATAAGGCCGAACATCAGCACACCCCCGTAGGACCCGCGCATCCCGATCAACACTTTTTGCATGGCGTTGACGCGGCCGTCGTCGAGCGTGGGCATATCGTCCACCGGGTCGAGCGCGTCGCCTGAATCCGAGACGTGAAGGACGGGCAAGGTCACCTCGTCCGCCGCAAAGTGCTCGGCCACCTGGGCGGCCAGCCACTGCGCCCGCTCACTGGTCCAGACGAACGTGTCCGATATGGCCGCGGCGGCGCACTCTTCGAGCCACTTGGAAAACTGCGGCCAGGTGGGTCCCGGATCGCCCAGGTCGATCGCTGCCTCGGCCTCACGCTGGATCCGGCGGAGGCGGTCCCGCAGGTCGTACTCCATATCGGCGATCAGGTCGCTGATGCCGTCGTTGAGGGTGATCTGCCACCGGGCGGACCGCTTGCGAAGCTCGTCAGCCTCCGCTTTGGCCGCTTCCAGGCCGGCGATCATTTTCGGCGTGTTTTCCGGGTTTTCCAGCGCTTCCAGCTCCGACTGCAGCGACAGGCGGAGGTTCTCGGCGACTGACAGCAGGTCCTGGCTGACGGAGCGCCGCTGAAGGCGCTGTGCCTTGCCCACGATTTCGTTCCGGACGTGCGTGATCAGGCGGGGAAAGCCCGATTCTGAATTCAGTTCGGCGTCCTGGAGGCGTGCGGCTTCGAGCCTGAGGTCGGAGGAGACGGCAAACAGCGGAATGTCCGGGGACACCTGGGCCAGGTGGCCCCGGTCGATGTCCTGGACGCGCCGCCAGTCAGGGTAGATGTCGGTCTTGGACAGGACACCCACAACGCTGGGGGTGATGCGCATGGCCTGGCGCAGGAAGCGCAATTCCGGTTCGGTGTACTCCTGCGAGGCATCCGACACCAGCAGCATGGCATCGGCGGTGGGCAGCGCGGTGAGCGTGGACAGGGTGTGGGAGGAATTCAGTCCCCCTACGCCCGGAGAGTCAATGACGGTAAGGCCGCCTGTAAGGAATTTGCGGGGCAGGTACACCTCACCCGCCACAAGCTTTTTGGTGTTTCCGGGGTTGCCCCGTTCGGAAACATAGGAGGGCAAGTCAGCGATGGGGACTGGCCGGCGTTCGATGTTGGTTTCGTCGCCGGCGTCAGCGTCTCCCTTGGGAACCAGGATGGCAGCGGAAGCCGTGTCACCGTAGCGGACAACAGTGGGGACGGAGGTGGCGATGTCGTCGTCGACAGGGCATACCGGGGCATTGACGAGGGCGTTGATGAGTTTGCTTTTGCCTTGCTTGAATTCGCCCACAACGATCACGCGGATGCTGGGGTCTTTCAACCTCTTCAACGTGTGGTCGAGGCGTTTCCGAAGATCCGCCCGGTCTCCTGTGCTTGTCAGTTCGAGGCCGTGCTCAACCAGCCTTACGAGTTGCGCTGCCGTCGCCGGTGTTGTTGGTTTGGCCTGTCCTGCTTCTGCCACAGCGTGTCCTTTGCCTCTGGTCTTGGTCGGGAACGAGGGTTGGGCCGGGAAGAGCCCGGCAGGAGGTGGGTGCCTCCTGCCGGGCGCCTGCCGTACCCCGAGACTATTGCCGGGGCATCAGTCCTCGATTGTGGCGTCGTCGCCAGCGACTGCGGCGGTGACGTCCAGGTCGTTCTCGGCCACAACGAGCGAGTTCTCGATGTTGGTGAACTCGGCGTCAATGTCGCCAACCTCTACTTGGGTAACGTCTACGTCGCCGACATCCACAGACTCGTCGTTCAGGGAATCGTTGAGCGAATCGTTCACCGAGTTATCGGTATTGCCGAAGTTCTCAAGGGTTGCATCAACGTCAATCGAGCGGTCCGAGTTGTCATTCAACGAGTCATTGATCGAGTTGTCGGTATTGCCGATGTTCTCCAGAGTTGCATCAACGTCAACCGAACGGTCCGAGTTGTCGTTCAAGGAATCATTGATCGAGTTGTCGTTGCCGGAATCCCTGACATCGATGTCTGTGGAGTTGTCGGTGTTGCCGACATTATCCAGATCGGCGTCGATGTCGACATCGGTGTTGAAGGAGTCGTCGATGTCCGTGTCCGTGTTGCCGACACTGGCATCGCGGCCGGCGTTGATGGAGTTGTCCGTCGAGTTATCCGTTGAGTTGTCCGTGTTGTAGGAGTCCTCGATGTTGTTGGAATCCTCAACATCAGCGTCGTCGCCGGCCGCGATGGCACGGTCGCCCGAGGCCACTACGGAATCGTTGTCGAACCACTGCCGGACGTCGCCGTCAGCCCAGATGTTCTGGTTGACGGACTGGTCGGTGATGGTGTCCCGGTCGTCCACCGTGGAGGTGTAGGAGTAGTTGTTCACCACGTGGTGCAGCTGCTGGATGGCGTGTGCATGGTCGTCGTTATCGTGGTGGCCGCCGCCGTGGCCGCCGCCAGCCGGCGGCGGGGTGTAGCCGCCGCCACCGTTGTGGTCGGTGCTGGAGTTGTTGCCGCCGGTGTTGTAGTCCCGGTCGAACCGCGAAGCGTTGATCGTGACCGGTGCGTAGTCCAGGACAACCGGCATGGCTGCGTCAACGTCAGCCGAGCAGACGCCCCCAAGGCCATGGTCTTCAAGGACGCGTTCCGGATCATCCAGGAAGTCCTGGGCGGCCTGGCGGTCGCCGAAGAGATGCATCAGGAACTGGACGAGATCGTTTGCGAGTGTCATTTGATGGTCCTCAATCTTCTCGAAAGTTGCGGATCGCCCGGCGTCCTTACCGGGCTTGAATCAAACGTAGGGTTACCTGCGGGGGCCGGGCATCGGTCCATTTCCCCCTGCCGGCGGTCCCCCCTTCCGGGCAAGCGCCGGCAGGTCCGTTAGGGGCCTTAGGGGCTCATTCCTGTTCGGGATTTTCAGGGGCCAGGGCCAACCGGAGCCTGGCCAGCAGATCGGAGCGGCTTTCAGCTCCGAGGCGGCGCCGCATCCGGGCGATGTGGTGTTCGGCAGTCCGGGGGGAAATGTAGATTGCCTCCCCAATCTCCCGGTACGTCTTGCCTTCCAGCACCAGCCTGGCCACTTCCTTTTCCCGCTCGCTCAAACCCGAGCCGTCCGGATGCATGCCGTTGGCCGCTTCGGCCGCCGGGGTTCCGGCCTCAGGGACGGGAGCGGCTCCGTTTCCGCCCGGGTTCGACTGCGGGTGAAGATCCCTGGCGCAGGACAGCAGACGCACCATGTCCTTGCGCTCTTCGGCCCGCGCCGCTGCATGTCCGGCAAGCCTGGCGCCTTCCCACGGCATTCCTACCCTGCCCAGGCTCCGCGCTGCCGCCTCGACGTCCGCTGGCTGGAAGTTCCCTGCCAGCACCGAAACCCAGGCCTTGCCCGCGCGGGCGAGTACGGCGGCGAGGTGGTTATGGTTCGCGGCCCGTGCCAGAGCGGCGGCGTGGGGGGCAAGATCTGCCGGGCTCTCGCTGAGCAGCGCCGCCTGGACGGCTGCCCAATGGAACGGCACTGCCCAAAGGGGCGCATCACCAACGCGCCCCAAAAGCTGGTTCGCCTCGTCCAGGTAATACGCCACCCTGCGGGTCTCCCTCAGCCGGGCTGCGGCGATCATCAGCTCGCCCCACGGCAACAGGCTGTAAAGGTCCACCGCTGTGTGCAGCATTGCTTCGCGCGCCCGCTCCCAGGCCAGGATGAGTTCCGGGATTTCGCCGTTCCGCCGTGCGAGCCCCACTTCCAGCGCCGCACACAGGAATTCGTCGCGCGGGACCAGTGGCCAGGGGTTCGCCTTCGAGGCCTCATTGATGGCAAGCCGGGCGTCGTCCACCTTGTCCTGCTGCATGAGCGACCATGCCTGCAGCAGGAAGAGCCTTGGCTTGGCGGCATTTCCGCCCTGCCCAGCGGCAGCGGCCGACCGGCACACGGTTTCAGCCAAATGGGGTTCCCCTTGGTGCAGGGCGAGGAGCGCGGCAAGGACCGCCGGGGTATCCGGAAGGGGAAGGGCCGTGCCCGCGGCGTTGAGCATGTCCGAGGCGTGGATCAGCACCGGGAGCGCCTGGTGCGGGTCCTGGGCCAGCGACTCGAGGATGCCTTTCCCTGTTTCCGCGAGGGCTGCCGCCAGCAGCGTGGGAGCTGACGGCGGAGCGTCTGCCCGGAATAAGGATGTGGCACCGGCTATATTGCCGCAGCCGATCATGGCGACAGCGGCCATGGGCGCGGAGGGACCAACCCTCGCGGCACCAAGCCAGCTGTAGGCGTCGGCTCCCCTGGCGAGCATGCCCCGCTGCGCCCACACTGCCGCCGCAACATCCACCCCGCGGCGGACGTCCGGAGGATCGGTGCAAACCAGGAGGGTGTCGATGATCCGGGCGGCCGTATCCAGGTCCCCATCGGCTGCAGCAGCCTGGGCACGGCGTGCGGCCGTGGCAATGTCATCGGCTCCGGCCAGCAGGGCCTCGTCGTAGAGCTGGACGGCCAGTCCCGGATCATGTTCGAGTGCCTTGTCAGCTGCGTGTTCAAGCTCGAGCGCGACGCGGGAGTCTGCCAGGCCGCCGCGGGCCAGCTCGCGGGCGAGGTCTCCGAGCGGCTGGCCGTCCGCCGCATACGTGGACACGAGTTCGCGCTGGAGTGCGTGCACCCTGGCCGTTGACGCTACGGTCAGCAGGGCGTGCTGGGCGGGGCCCACCACCGTCCCGTCCGGGGTCAGCAACCCGGTGGATTCCGCCCGCTTCACCAGGGCGTCAAGGCTTTCCACCTCGCAGCCGTCAATCTTCCGCTGCAGGTCCGCGGGCAACGGACCCGGCAATACGAAACCTACGGACAGCGCCAGCAGGAGCTCGCGGACCGCCGCGTTTTCGCCTCTAAGCTGCCTGGCCATCTGTTCGGCAGCGTGCGGCGAATGGCCGGGGTTCAATTCCGACGCCAGGAAAACATGGCCTTCCGCGTGTGAATTATGGCCGACCATCCTAGACCGCCGGCACGGTGGGAACGGGTGTCACCGGCTCCGTCAGGGTTGGTGCGGTGGTGGGAGCCGGCTCCACTACAGGAGGCGGGGGCGGCGGCGCCACCGTGGTGGCAGGAGGCGGGGGCGGCGGCGCCACCGTGGTGGCAGGAGGCGGGGGTGGCGGCGCCACCGTGGTGACAGGCGGAGGCGGCGGCGGCGCTTCGGTAGTGACAGGTGGAGGCGGCGGCGCTTCGGTCGTGACAGGCGGAGGCGGCGGCACTTCCGTTGTGACAGGCGTAGGCGACGGCGCCTGCGTTGTGGGATCAGGGACCGGGGTCGTGGGAGCAGTCGTCGGCAACGGGAGACCCGTCACCGGATCAGTGGGCGTCGGAGTCGGCGTCGGCGTCGCAGGATCAGTTGTGGTCGGCACGGGCTGGCCCGTCACCGGATCGGTCGTTGTCGGCACCGGCTGACCGGTCACCGGATCAATTGCGGTTGGTGTTCCGGTGGGATTGGTGGTTCCGGGAGCACCACCGCCGCCCGCGGAACCCGCGCTTCCACCTGCGCCCGCTCCTGAACCAGCAGCGCCGTCCGATCCTGCCGCGCCATTGGCCGCGGCCGCTTGCTGCGAAGGCCGGCTGGTGGGAGAAGCCTCGACGTCAAGGCCCACTGCGCTGGCCGCCTCGGCTCTTTTGTCCACCTCGGCTCTTTTGTCCACCCCGGCTTCGATGCCGGCCAACGGCACGCCCGCTGCCGCAGCCGCTGGCGCACCCGCGCCGCCTCCGCCGCCTGAACCGCCGGCGTCGGCAGCAGCCGGACCCTCGTCAGCAGCCGCGCCCACTTCCGGCACAAAGATGGCCGTCAGCTCACTCAAGCCTGCCGGACTCTGGGCCGCAGTGGCAGTAAGGACAGTCACCAGAGCTGCCGCGGCCGCAATTGCCGTCAGCCGGACGGTCGGCTTCGGGGCGTGGGCGCCGCCGTGGCCGTGGCCGTGGGCAGCGGCGGCGGCTGCTGAAAGGGCGCCGCCCGCCGTCGTACCCTTGTGGCGTGACCAGCTGGCATGGTGCGCAACGTGCCCGCCGGCCTCCAGGGCGGGAACAACGCCGGCTTCCGGCGCCTCACCGCCCGCTGCCTGGGCTTCCGCCCGGGCGAGCACCGCGGACACCGCGGCGCCCAAGCAGATGGAGGATTTGGGGTCGGCGTCGACGGCGATGGGCCGGTCGAGCGTCTCGGAGATCAGCTGCGCCACGAGCGGGATCCGTGATGATCCGCCAATCAGCAGCACGGCGGAGAGGTCGGCCGGTTCCAGCTCCAGCTGCGCCAGCGACTGCTCCAGCGCCTCGACGGTATCGCGGACTGAATCCTCAATCAGCGCTTCGAAGTCCGCGCGCACCAGGCGGATCTGCTGCTGGAAGCCGGGAAGGAGCACCGAAATGCTGGCCTCGCTGTCCGAGGAGAGCGCTTCCTTGGCTTCCACGCATTCGCGCCGCAGCCTTCCGAGGGCACCGCGCACCCCTGTATCGGCCAGGTCAAGCGCAGACAGGACGTCGCCGGTGTGCCCGGCAACGTAGCGGAATACCGCCGCATCGAAGTCAGCGCCACCCAGGTTCTCGATTCCCTCCGGGCGCCCCACCAGCTGGAACCGGTTGCCACCGGCCTTCCGCAGGACAGCGGTGTCAAAGGTTCCGCCGCCAAGGTCGTAGACGGCGATGGTGCTGCCGGCCTCCACCCGGACCTGCGAGGCGTAGTACAAGGCCGCCGCCTCCGGCTCGGGGACGAGCGAAACGTGGTCCAGGCCTTTGGCGGCCAGGGCCGCCAGAATCACGGAAATCCGGTGGCTGCCCCAGGCAGCGGGGTGGGTGAGGATGACTTCCGACGGCGGAGCTCCCTCGCGCTCCGTTGCCCGGTCCACTACCCAGCGGGCCATCGTGGCGAAGACGTCTTCGGCAGGCAGGGACAAATCCCCCACCGAAATGGGGACAGCATCACCCACGCGGCGCTTGAATTCGCGCACCACCCGGCCGGGGGAATCGAGTCCGCGGCGTTCTGCCGCCTCCCCCACCAGCAGGGGGCCTTGCTCCGGGTAGTACAGCACCGAAGGCACCGCCGCTCCGCGGAGGCCCAGCGGCAGGGACTCAGGAGCAGGAGAAGCTTGCTGGCCAAATCTGGCCACGGCGGCAGCGGTGAAACTGGTCCCGACATCAATGGCGAGAACGTAGCTCATGGGAACCTCAGGAAAAACTCGCGTTTCGCCTGCAAGCTTCATCACTGGCGAACGTCACCAAGGTAGCATCACGGCACGACGGCGAACACCCCTATTGCTACACCGATTGGTTATTTTCCTGCGACTCCCCCGAGTTACGGAAGAAACCCCTGTTCAGAGCCCGGAGTACGAGTGAAGCCCGTTGAAGAACTGGTTCACGATAGTGAAGTTGAAGATGACGCACAGGTAGCCGACGATCGAGAGCCAGGCAGCACGTGTTCCGGTCCAGCCGCGGGTTGCGCGCGCGTGGAGGTAGCCAGCGTAAACCACCCAGATCACAAAGGTCCATACTTCCTTGGTGTCCCAGCCCCAGAACCTGCCCCACGCCTTTTCCGCCCAGATGGCACCGAACATCAGGGTGAACGTCCAGCCGATGAAGGCAATGGCGTTGATCCGGTAGGACAGGTTTTCCAGGCTCAGCGCGGACGGCACCAGGCGCATGAAGCCGAGCTTGTCCGCGCCCCCGGCTGCAACGGTTTTCTGCCGGTGGGACTGGACCAGCTGCAGGGCGGACATGGCGAACGTCAGGGTGAACAGCGCGGAGGAGAGCACCGCGATGGACACGTGGATGATCAGCCAATAGCTCTGCAGGGCGGGGACGAGGTGCCCCACCGGGGTCCAGTACGCCACCGAGGCAGCCACCAGCATGATGATGCCCAGGCCCACCACGAACGTTCCGAGGAACCGCAGGTCGCGCCGGATCAGCACCAGCAGGAACACGGCAATGGCCACGAAGGCACCGGTGGTGAGGAATTCGTACATGTTGCCCCACGGCACGCGGCCGGCGCCCAGGGCGCGGGTCAGCACGCCGGCGCCGTGGATCACTGCGCCCAGGACGGTCAGGGCCACGGCCACCCGTGCGGGGGCGCGCCGTTCAGCGGCGTACCGCATGTCGCCGTCGGCGGTGATGACTCCCCCGCCCCCTGCGCCTTCCGGCCGGGCAGTGGACGACGACGGCCGTTCAGCCCTGCCCGCCGGCCCGGCCAGGTGGGACTCACTCCGGCTCCCCGCACCTGCAATGGCCGGCACCTTAATCGACTCTTCGGCCTGCGCGGCCTTGAGGTCGATGGCCCGCAGGGCCTTGCTGCTCTTCGCTAGGTCCCATGCGAAAGCGATGAAGGCCACCGTGTACGTGCCGGCCGCCAGCAGCATAAAAAGCTCGCTGTACTGGCCCATGGTTTCGTTGATTCCGAACGGCATTACTGGTCCTTTTCGGGCCCGGAGGGGCCGGCTGGGGTGCGAGGGGCGGTCGTGGCAGCGCCTGCGTCATTATCGGGGATGCGGCTGGGAGTTTGCTGTGATTCGCGGGAGTCCGCATCTTCAGCCAGCTGCCACTCCCCGGCCAGCAGCTTCCGGACGGCGTCCGATTCACCGGCGAGCCGGTGGTCTTCGCCGCGGGCCAGGAGCCCGTATTCCACCATGGTGCGGCCGTCCGCGTGGGTGCCGGTACGGATCCAGACACGGCGGCGGTTGACGTAGAGGGACAGGATCAGGCCGGCTACCGCCAGGAGCGCAAAGATCAGGGCGTAGAGCTGGCCGGGGTTGTGGTGGATGTCCACGCCGATGTAGCGCTTTACGCCGTCAAAGCTGATGGTGCCCTTGCCGTCCGGGAGCGTGTAGCTGGTGCCGGGGGCCAGGGTGATGCCGCCGGCGTCAAGGTTGCGGGCGTTCAGCGGGGTCAGGTCCTTGACGTCCAGTTCGAAGACGTTCTGCGGGGAGCCCGCATCCAGGCCAAGGTCTCCGTAGTAGGAGTTCAGGGTCAGCTGCGGATTGAACAGCTCGGGATCGCCGCTGAAGGAAACGCCCGCATTGGAGACGAACGCGGTGGGCAGGAAGAAACCGGCGAATCCCAGCTGGTCCGGCTTGGCGTCGGGGACCTTGATCACCACGGAGGAGTAGTAGTTGTCCCCTTGCAGCTTGGCCACCACCGGGCCCTGCATGGCCACGTTGCCGGCGCCGTCCTTGATGGTTACCACGGGGGCGTAGCCGTTGCCGGTGAGGTAGATGCTGGTGCCGCCCAGGGTGACGGGATCGTTGACCTTGAGGATTTCCTGCTTGGCTGGCGCGTCCGGGCTTTCCTTGGTGGTCACGGCGGCGGAGAAGTCGATGGGCTGGCCGAATTTGCCCTGGGATTCGCGGTCGAACGTGATGTCGAACTTGTCCAGCTGGAGGGAGTAGGGCTGCAGTTGGCTGGACTGGAAGTTGGTGCCCGGTGTGAACTGGTCGTAGCCCACCAGGGTGTTCACGAACGTATCGCCCTCCACCAGGATGCGCTGGCCGCTGTAGCCGAACAGTCCGCCGATGGCCACTGACACCAGCACTCCGATCAGCGAGGTGTGGAACACGAGGTTTCCCACCTCTTTAGCGAAGCCGCGCTCGGCACCGAGGGAGGGGCGTTCGCCGTCGGCGTCGCGCACCTCCACACGGTAGCCGCGCTTCTTCAGCAGCCCGGCGGCACTGGTGATGGCTTCCGACGCCGGGATCCCGACGTCGGCCGGAATGACCAGCGTGCCGTACTCGGGCAGGCGCGAAAGCCGCGCGGGGGTACGTGGCGGCTGGGAGCGCATGGCCTTGTAGTGGGCGATGGCGCGCGGCACCACGCAGCCGATCAGCGAGATGAACAGCAGCAGGTAGATGGCCGAGAACCAGGCCGACGAGTAGACGTCGTACAGCTGAAGGGTGTCCAGCAGCTTGCCGTAGTCCGGGTTGTCCTTGATGTACTGCGTAACCACGGACGGGTTGGCCGGCCGCTGCGGGAACAGGGAGCCCGGGACCGCCGCGACGGCGAGCAGCAGCAGGAGGAACAACGCGGTGCGCATGCTGGTCAGCTGGGTCCAGGCCCAGCGGAGCATGCCCACGGGCCCCAACGCCGGCAGCGCAGCGTCAGCCTTGGCCTCCGCTACCGGAGTGGAGGACTTTTTCTTTACGTTCACACGCTCGCTCATCAGATCGGCAACTTCACATCGGTTTGGAACCAGTACTGCAGCCCGGTGACCCAGGTTCCCCAGACGCCGCTGGCCATCAGCAGGCCAAGGAGCACCAGGATGCCGCCGCCGGTGCGCTGGATGGCAAGGCGGTGCTTGCGGAAGAACGCCATCACGCCCATCCCCCGGCGCAACGCCAGGGCGATCAGCAGGAACGGGATCCCGAGCCCCAGGCTGTACACAAAGGCCAGGAAGGCGCCCTTCGCCGCGGACGAGCCGCCGGACAGGCTCAGGAGCTGGACCGCGGAGTAGGTGGGCCCGATGCAGGGCGCCCAGCCGAGCCCGAAGGTCAGGCCCAGCAGCGGCGCGCCCCACAGCCCTGCCGGCGGCTTGGCATGGATCTTGGCATCACGCTGCAGCCAGCCGAAGCCGCCCATAAACACGATGCCCATCACCATCACCAGGATGCCCAGGACTTGGGTGATCCAGGCGTTCTGCGAGCCGGTGATCAGGCTGCCCAGCTGGCCGAACGCACCGCCCAGCAGGACGAAGATGACGGAGAAGCCCAACACGAACAGGCCGATCCCCACCAGCATCCGGCCGCGCTTCTGCTTTTCCAGGTCCACCCCGGACAACCCCGTGACGTAGCCGAGGTAGCCGGGCACCAGCGGCAGGACGCACGGGGACAGGAAGGAGACCAGTCCGGCCAGCAGCGCCACCGGAATGGCAAGGAGGAGCGAGCCGTTGAGGATGGCTTCGGCGAAGGGGCTGTTCACGGCTACTCGGCCACGGCGGCAGCGATGAGGGCCTTCAGGGTGCCCTTTTGGATTTCGCCCAGGACGCGGGAGGCCACGCGTCCCTGCTTGTCCAGAACCAGCGTGGTGGGGACTGCGCCGGGGGGAACCAGCCCTGAGACGGACAGGAGGACGCCGCCGTCCTTGTCGTCAAAGCTGGGGTAGGTCAGGTTGAAGGACTTCTCGAAGGCTTCCGCGGTGGCTTTCTCATCGCGGAGGTTGACGCCGAAGAACTGCACGCCCTGCGGCTTGAACTCCTGGTGGAGCTCCTCGAGGATGGGCGCTTCCACCCGGCACGGGGCGCAGGCGGCGAACCAGAAGTTCAGGACGGTCACTTTGCCCTGGAAATCCGACGGCGCCACGGCAGCGCCGCTGAACAGAGTCCCGTTGACCTGCACGGCGGATTTGCGGTCCGCGGCGGCGAACTCCGTGACGGAGCCGTCGCCGGCGACATAGTTTTTGTTGTCCCCGGCCCTGGCCTGCTCGGCGAGTGCATCCTGCTGGGCGCAGCCCGAGAGGCCCAGGGTGAGGGCGGCCAGCGCGAAACCGCCCGCAGCAAGGACGCTGCGGCGGGAGGTTGACGGCACGGCCGGATTGTTGCTTTCAGTCACTACTAGGCTCCAGGGGTGCTGGCGGCACCGGGAAGAAGGGACGCCGCGGGTTCGCTGTACATAACGCGCACAAGCGCGCCGTCGTCGTCGAAGACCAGCGACGTGATGGAGGTCAGGGTGCACTCGCGCTTGCGCGGATCGTGCCACAGGGGTTTGCCTTCGGCACTGAGACGGGTTGCCCAGATGGGGAGCTGGTGGCTGACCATGATGGCCTCAGGCCCGTCCGTCCCGAACTCGCCGTCCGCCAGCTCGATGGCGCGCAGGCGCGCCTCCTGCACGGCTGCCATGACCCGGGCTGCCTGCTGCTTATACGGCTCACCCCACGAAGGCCGCAGGGGATTAACCAGGCGCGGCCAGTGCTTGGGCCGGCGGAGTTCAGCCTTGGTGACCTTCATACCCTCGAAGTAGTTCTCCGCTTCGATGATCCGCTCGTCCGTGTGGATCTGCAACTGCAGCGCTTCCGACGTCGGCCGGGCGGTTTCCTGCGCGCGGTCCAGCGGCGAGGCGGCCAGGTAAGTAATGCGGGCGCCGCCGGCAGCGCGCTGCCGGAAGTGCTCCGCGAGCATGCGCGCCATCTCCTGCCCCAGCTCGGAGAGGTGGAATTCGGGCAGCCGTCCGTACAAAACGCCGTCAGGGTTGTGGACCTCGCCGTGGCGGAGCAGATGGACAGTGGCTTGGGGCATGTTTACCAGTTTCTCAAAGATGGCGTGCGATCCGAAATCTTCTACATCCAGTAGAACTGAAGTTTATGAAGAAATGTTCCGGGATCGGGAACAAAAGATGCAAATGCATGTTTATAGTAGATGCAGCAGTTAGTTGAGACTTCAACAGATGAAGCTTCAACACGTACACCCGACAAACAGGCATCACCCTCTAAGGAGCAACATCATGGCACTTCCCGCAGACGTCACCACCGGAACCTGGACCCTCGACAACTCCCACAGCGAGATCGGCTTCACCGTTCGCCACGCTGGCATCAGCAAAGTCCGCGGCCAGTTCACGGAAGCCGCTGCCACCCTGGACCTCGCCGAGGACGTGGCCGATTCCAAGATCAGCGCCACCATCAACACCGCCAGCTTTGACTCCGGCGACGCCAACCGCGACGGCCACGTCAAGGGCGAGGACTTCTTCGACGTGGAGAAGTTCCCCGAAATCTCCTTCGTCTCCAACGGCCTGGTGGCCAAGGGCAACAGCTACGAACTGTCCGGCGACCTGACCATCAAGGGCGTCACCCGTCCCGTCACCCTCGAGACCGAGTTCAACGGTGTGGCCGTGGACCCGTTCGGCAACACCCGCGCCGGCGTCTCCGCCGAAACCACCATCAGCCGCAAGGACTTCGGCCTGACCTGGAACGCAGTCCTCGAGACCGGTGGCGTGCTGGTCAGCGACAAGGTTGCCATCAACCTCGAACTCGCCTTCATCGCTCCCGCGGCCTAATTCAACGGTCAGGTTTCTTTCCCTGAAGAACCCGGACTAAACAGCAGCACCCCGGCACCGGCTTCGGCCAGTGCCGGGGTGCTGCTGTTTAAGGTGCGGCCTTCTAAGGGTGCCGCCCTTTGTCCCATCCTGCGCCGTGAAGCCGGAACCCGTTGCGCAGGGGAAGTCCCTGCGCAACGAACCGCGAAGTCACTGCGCTTACGGGCCCGCCGCAGCGGTACTAAAACCCGTGGCGCGGCTACAGTGAGGGCCATGAGCAACTTTGAGGATGCCAGGCCGCGCAACGCTTTCGCCGCGATGTTCTCGGTGGCCGGCCTTCCCACCGAGCTCAAGGTCTCCTTCTGGATCTGGTTCGTCGGCGGCCTCCTCGGCCTGCTCGGCGGACTGCTCGGCATGCTCGCCTCGCTGACCCTGTTTGCCGCAGCACCCGGCGCGGCCCTCGGGGTCCTGTTGCTGATGGCGTTGGCGGCCGCCGTGGGCACCGCACAGATCGTTTTTGCCTTCCGGATAAAGGCAGGAAGGCAGTGGGCCCGGCTGGCCCTCACCATCCTCACCGCCGTTACCCTGGTCCTTGCCCTGGCCAACCTGGCGATGCGGGTAGGCCAGGGCGGCAACTGGGCCGGCTTCCTCATCAGCCTTGCAGCAACAATCCTGCTGTGGGTGCCCCGGTCACACGCGTGGTTCGCTGCTGCGGGCAGCAGGAGCGGCAGCAGCTGAGTGGCCCGGCGGGCAACTGCTTTTCAAGCAGGTGTACCCGCGGAACGGCGGGCGGAATACCTCCCTGGAATGACCCCCAAGCGGCCGGTCCGGGGGTACGGTGGACTTAAGCCATGCTGGGGGTAGGGCGCAGGACCGAAACCCGGCAGCCCACCTGGATCCCGACATGCAAAAGGACAGCTCATGAGTAATCCTCCCGTCCCGCCTCCCGTGCCCAACGACCCCGAGCAGGGCAACCAGCAGCCGCGCTACGGTGAAAACGCTCCGCAATACGGCCAGCAGTCCGGGCAGAACCCGCCCCAGTACGGTCAGAACGCCCCGCAGTACGGGCAGTCCGGCGCACCCCAATATGGGCAGAACGCCCCTCAGTACGGCCAGAACGCTCCCCAGTTTGGCCAGAACCCGCCGCAGGCGCCGGGCTACGGACAGCAGCCGTATGGCCAGCAGCCCTACGGCCAGTCCCCCTACGCCCAGTACCCGTCCGAGCAGCCGCAGGCAGGGGGCAGCACCGGTGTGCCGCAGCTGGTCAATATCTCGTTCTGGCTGCTGATCGCTTCCGCCGCGATTTTCGTCATCTCGATGCTCACCGGCCTCACCCAGCTGGATGACCCGGTGTTCCGCCAGACCTTCGAGCAGCAGGTGGAGGGCACCGGAGCAGGAGTCACCTACGAGGACATGAAGGGCGTCATCGCCGGCACGCTGGTGGTATTCGCCATTATCGGCGCCGGGCTCTACCTGCTGGTGGCGTTCTTCATCCGGAAGGGCAAAAACTGGGCCCGCATCCTGGGCACCGTGTTCGCCGCGCTGTCCATCTTCGGTCTGTTCGGCGTTCCTTCGCTTGGCACCCTCGGCACCCTGCTGGGGATCGCCGCGATCGTGCTGCTGTACCTGCCGGCGTCCGCTCCGTACTTCCGGAAGCAGCAGCCCTTCGCCAACCCGTACGGTGGCGGCATGGGCAACCCTTACGGCCGGTAATCAAGCATTTCCCACACCTGCGGGCGTGGGTCCCGGAACTGCCGGAATCAGGCAGTCTGCTCCGGGGCCTGCGCCCGTTGTGCGTGGTAGGCCAGGATCTGCAGTTCCGTGGCCATATCCACCTTGCGGAGGTTGACCCCCTCCGGTACCTGCAGCATCACGGGGGCGAAACTCAGGATGCTGTGCACTCCGGCGGCCACCACCCGGTCGCAGACGCCCTGCGCCACCGCGGCCGGCAAGGCCAGCACCACCATGTTGGCCCCGGTCCTGTGCAGCACGGTTTCCATGTCCGCCACGTCGCTGACCCGCAGCCAGCCCACTTCGTTGCCCACTACCATCTGGTCGGCGTCGAAGATGGCCACAACATCAAAGCCACGGGACTCGAAGCCGCCGTACCGCGCCAGGGCCTTGCCGAGGTTGCCCGCACCGACGATGGCGACCTTCCAGTCATGGGTCAGGCCCAGGGCCGCGGCGATGTGCCGGCTCAGGTACTGGACTTCGTAGCCCACGCCCCGGGTGCCGTAAGACCCCACGTGGGACAGGTCCTTGCGGAGCGTCGCAGAGCTGACGCCGGAGGCTTCGGCGAGGGATTCGGAGGAGACGCGCTCCACCCCCTCGGCCAGCAGGGTGTTCAGGGCGCGTAAATAGAGCGTCAGCCGGGCCACCGCGGCGGGCGGAATCTGTTTGGCCGGCGTGCCCGTGGTGTCCGGAAGGTCCGGGACAGCCTGGGGGGTTGAATCCAGCGAAGCCACCAGCCCCTCCCTCGCATCGCGTTGTGACTCCACTCTAGAGCCCTCCCGCCGGAGCCAACAAAGCAGGGGGAAACAAAGCAGGAAGCAACGATGTACGCGCCATCACCGGTAATGCTCCCCTACTGCGCCATGGCCCGCTGCAGCACGCGTTCCAGCCGGATCTCGTCGATCTTCCAGAAATCGCGCTGCACACCGTCCACCAGCACCACCGGGATCTCCTCCGCGTACCGGTCCCGCAGGTCCGGCTGGTTGTCCACCAGCTCTTCGGTCCACTCAAGGCCCAATGAGGCAGTAACCCGGCCTACGGCGTCGCGCGCTTCCTCGCAAAGGTGGCAGTCAGCTTTGGTGATCAGGACGACGCGGGGTGTAGCCATGGGTTAACCGTAGTCCCGTTCGCGGTGCCCGGCGACGCCGGCGCCGTCCGGCCAGTGGATTGACTAGACTCGACTCCATGCCCGAGGAGAAGTACGTCGCCGTAGTCACCAAGCCGGTTGCTGCGCCGCAGCCCGGCGAGGCGGCGTTCTTCGATGTGGACAATACCCTCATGCGCGGCGCCAGCCTCTTCCACGTGGCCCGGAAGATGCACCAGCGCGGGGCGTTCACCCTGGCCCAGGCAGCCGGCTTCGCATGGAAGCAATTCAAGTTCGTGGCCCGCGGCGAAAACATGGACGACGTCCACGCCGTCCGCGACTCCGCCCTTACCCTGGCCGCCGGCATCACCGTTGATGACGTCAAGGCGCTGGGCGAGGAAGTCTATGACGAGATGATCGTCTCCAGGATCTGGCCCGGCGCCAAGGCCCTCGCCGAGCAGCACCTGCGGGTGGGCCGGCGCGTGTGGCTGGTGACGGCCACCCCTATTGAGGTGGCCACCGTGATCTCCACCCGGCTGGGACTCACCGGCGCCCTGGGCACCGTGGGGGAAGTCTCCGAAGGCATGTATACCGGACGCTTGGTGGGCGACATCCTGCACGGCTCCGCCAAGGCCGTGGCAGTCCAGGAGCTGGCGGATGCAGAGGAGCTGGACCTCAAACGGTGCTGGGCCTACAGCGACTCCTACAACGACATCCCCTTGCTCACCCTCGTTGGCCACCCGGTGGCCATCAACCCTGACGCCCGCCTGCGCCGCCACGCCCGCGACCACAACTGGCCCGTCTACGACTTCCGGGCAGGCCGGCGCGCAGCAACCCTGGGCCTCAAGGCAGCCACGGTATGCGGCGCCGTCTACGGACTCTGGAAGGGCTTTGCCCGCATCCGCGGCCCGCGGGCGTAAAGAGTCCGGGCGTAAGAGTCCGTCGAATCATAGGCTTGTCCGCGAAGCCGAACCTTGACGGTCAGGATCTGCGAACACGACCGGGACGAACCAACAGGAAAACAAAAATGCCCGCCACCTCGGAAGGCGGCGGGCATTTCCACGCTGTTCGAAGTATCTCTACTTCTTGTTGCGGCGCTGGTGACGAGTCTTGCGAAGCAGCTTGCGGTGCTTCTTCTTGGCCATACGCTTGCGACGCTTCTTAATAACTGAACCCACGAAAGTTCCTTACAAACTAGATGCAGTACCTGTCTGATGGAGAATGTTCGTGGACAGAGCTACGAACTGAACAACTGACAGATTCTTACAATGACGTAAAACGTTCCTTAACAGGGTACCGCCTATCCGGGGCGGCTTCTGACCGGAATGGCTTCGACCGGCCGAAACGGAGGTTTGCGACGTACCCGCGTCAGGCGGTTTCGGTGTGGCCGTCCACCACAGCACCCTTGAGGTACTGCTCCACGGCGTTCTCAGGAACCCGGTAGGAGCGGCCGAACCGCACCGCGGGCATCTCGCCGGCGTGGACCAGCCGGTAGACGGTCATTTTGGAGACGCGCATGACCTGGGCTACTTCAGCCACGGTCAGGAACTTCGCGTTGGAGAAGTTCTGTTCTGCCGACATTTCCCTATTTTCCTTTGCTGACGGATGGACAACAGTGACCCCAGGTACGTGCCAATGCGGTGTTCCGATGCTGAGCCATCCACCAACCACCTTCTAGATACTCTAGATGTTCCTGTGGCCAATGTGAAAGTAGTGCGCTCCCCTATTTCACTCCCTAATTAACCGCGCGGCGCTTCCGGGCCGAGGCCGCCAGCTGGTCCAGCACGGACACCGAGACGTCCCATTCCATGCACGCGTCCGTCACGCTCTGGCCGTACACCAGCTCCGACCGGCCGGCTGCGTGCTCGGCAACGTCCAGGTTCTGGGCGCCGCCCACCAGGAAGCTTTCGAGCATGACACCGGCGATCGCTTGCGCGGCAAGCCCGCCGTCCTCCAGCTGGGCGCCGATTTCCAGTGCCACTTCGGCCTGGCGGTGGTGGCTCTTGCCGCTGTTGGCGTGGCTGGCGTCCACGATGAGGCGGGGGTTCAACTGCTTGCCGGCGAGCTTGGCCGAAGCCGCCTCGACGTCGGCAGCAGAGTAATTGGGTCCCTTGCGGCCGCCGCGCAGGATGACGTGGGTGTCCGGGTTTCCGGCGGTGGCCACCAGCGCTGCCCGGCCGTCGCCGTCGATGCCGAGGAAGGCCTGTGCTGCCGCGGCGGCACCGCAGGCGTCAATGGCCACCTGGAGATCGCCGTCGGTCCCGTTCTTGAAACCGATGGGCATGGACAGGCCGGAGGCGAGCTGCCGGTGGATCTGGCTTTCGGTGGTGCGTGCCCCGATGGCGCCCCAGGAGATCAGGTCCGCCATGTACTGCGGGCTGATCGGCTCAAGGAATTCGGTGGCCGTGGGCAGCCCCAGCGCGGTGACCTGCTGGAGGAAGTGCCGCGCGGTGCGGAGGCCGGAGACCATGTCGTGGCTGCCGTCGAGCCGCGGATCGTTGATCAGGCCCTTCCAGCCCACCGTGGTGCGGGGCTTTTCGAAGTAGGTCCGCATCACGATCAGCAGGTCTTCCTTGTGCTTTTCGGCCTGGCTGACCAGCCGGCGGGCGTATTCCAGCCCGGCCTTGGGATCGTGGATGGAGCAGGGCCCCACGATGACCAGCAGGCGGTCGTCCACGCCGTCCATGATGGCCCGGACCTCATCGCGTCCGCGTTCGACGACGTCTGCCGCCTCGGGTGCCAGCGGCAGTTCCGCGATGAGTTCCTGCGGAGTGGGCAGCGCGGTGAATTCGCTGACTCGCAGGTTTGACGTGGATTTAGCCGGTGCTGCGCTGCGGGGATTGCCGGTGGCGGTAAGGGCGGGGGCTGTTGCGGTGCTCATGTGCGGGTCCTGTTCCAGGTGGGAAGCGGGCCCAGTTCAGAACCCGCCGGAGAAACGGCGAAGGGCAGAGAAATCATCTCTGCCCTGTTGGCTCTGAAGGAAAGTTGGATGCGTGTCAGTTAGACGCGGGCCCCTCCAGAGCCAACGAAAAATACGCATACCAACGGTTTGTCATGCCATGAACCATAACCGGCAAACTGCCACCCTGCAAAAGTGTTACGTAGCGTCACGGGAGAGGCTGGCCACCAGTTCCGCGTGTTTCTGGTCCGTCAGGCGGTACCAGTACATAATGCCGACGGCGGCCAGCACCAGGGCCCCGGGCAGCAGTCCCGCGGCGGCCCGGATGGCGAGCGTGGCCGCATCGGACTGCTCCGCCGTCCCCGAAACATAGCCGCCCCAGGCCAGCGAGAAGGCCACCAGCCCGCCGCCGAACCCCATGCCCAGCTTCCGGGTGGCGGCCAGGAGGGCGTAGTTGATGCCCTGGACCCGGACGCCGGTTTTCCACTCCCCGTATTCCACCGTGTCCGCGATCAGCGCCCATGTGAGGATGCTGACCGAGGCCGAGGCCAGGAGTCCCAGCACGAGGCCCGCAAGGCCGAGCAAAGGCGCCTCCGCCGGTGCCACGAAGACCAGCATTCCGCCTACTACCCCCAGGGCCCCGCCGGCGCTGTAGACGGCACGCTTGCCCCAGCGCGCCACCGGCCGCGGCAACAGCACCGCCAGGGTGAGGGTAATGAGCACTTGGGCGCCGGCCATCACCGGGAACAGGTCCACCCGGGACAGAACGTCACGGAGGTAGTAGAACTGGGCGGCACCCGTGGCGGACGTGCCGGTGACAAAAAGTATCGAGCTGAGGCACAGGACCACCAGCGGTGAATTGGCTTTCAAGGCGGCGATGCTTTGGCCGAGGGTGACCTTGGGGACGCTGCCGGCAACCCGCTCAACGCAGACGGCGCCGGTCAGGACATACAGCCCGGAGCCAACAACGGCGAACGCCAGGGTGAGCCAGGTGAAAATCTGCTGCATGTCCTGGCCGGTCCCGAGGAGCGGTGCGATGAAGAAGCCCAGGGTGGCGCCTACCGACAGGCCGCCGATGGTCCTGGCCCCGCCCAGCCGGGCGCGGTCCCTGGCGTCCTGGGTCATGGCTCCCACCAGGCAGCCGTAGGGCACGTTGACCATGCTGTACGCGACACAGACCAGGCCGTAGGTGCTGTAGGCGTAGAGCAGTTTCAGCCCCGGCTCCACGTCCGGAACGTGGAACACGGCCACACTCAGCAGCAGGGGGATGAAGCCGAATATCAGGAAGGGCCGGAACTTTCCCCAGCGCCTGCTGTGGACGCGGTCCACGATCCGGCCGGCGGCGATGTCCGTGAAGGCGTTGAAGATCCGTGCCACCAGCAGCAGGGTTCCTGCAGCTGCTGCCCCGATCCCCGCGACATCCGTGTAGTAGACAAGCAGGAACATGTTCCCGGTACTGATGATCATGCTGTTGGCGGCGTCGCCGGCACCGTAGCCGAAAACACTGAGCCTGCTGAGTTTCTTCATTGCTTCCTTGTCGAGCGGAATGAGAAACCGTTTTCTCACGCCGCCGAAAGGAACTTACCCCAAAATCTTGCGAAGAAACAGCAACTGCCTGATCCAGTGGTGCTCCTGGCCCCCTTCATGGTTGTTGAAGCGGTAGACCTCGATCTCTTTGGCCGCACCGGTTCCTGATGAACCAGTGCCGCCGGAGCCGTAGGCATTGAAGCTGGCGAAGACCGTGGACGGCGGGCAGATGTCGTCCATCTGGGCGGCCGAGTAGAGCGCTGGCACGGTTGCCCTGCGGGCCAGGTTGACGCCGTCGAAATAGCGCAGGACTTCAAGGATGGGCTGGTACCGGTCCCGGTGCCGTCCCAGGAAAGCCGCGATCTCGGCGTACGGGCCGCGTGGGGTGATGTCGATGGCGCGGGGGAAGTCCTGGAGGAAGGGGACGTCGGGCAGCGCGGCGATGACGCCGTCGAGCCTTCCTGCCGCAAGCCCGGCGACGGCCACCACGATGCCGCCGCCCTGGCTGACGCCCGTCAGCACCACCCTGGACGCATCCACGTCCGGGTGGGACTGGGCGGCTTCCACGGCACGGAAGGCATCCACGTACACGCGCCGGTAGTAGTAGTCTTCGCGGCTGCCCGCTCCCCTGGTCATCAGGCCGGCGTGCGCCACGTCCCCGGCGGAGGGATGCGGATCAGGGGTCTCGCCTATGCTGCCGCCGTAGCCCTGGCCGCGGGTGTCCATGATGAAGTGCGCGTAGCCGGCCTGCGCCCACCGCGTCTCCTGGTTGACCAGCCCGCGGCCGCCGGAATAGCCCACGTACTGGACCACCACGGGCCGCGTGCTGCCCGCTTCCCGGCTGGCGGGCAGGTGCAGCCAGCCCTTGATGGGGGCGCCGCCGTACCCGGAAAACGTCACGTCGAAGGTATCGATCACCGAGAGGTAGTTCTCCACCTGGTCAAAGGAGGCACCCAGCGGAAAGGCCTGTGCCTCCCTGATGGTGTTGTCCCAGAATTCGTCGAAGTCCTGCGGGGGCGTCACCGTGGAGGTATAGCTGCGGAGCTGGTCAAGCGGGAGGTCGAAGAGGGGCATCGTTGTCCGTCCTGTCGGTTGAAGTTCCTTGGAAGCGGGGTCTGTTCAGGTGACAGCGGACCCGGCCTGCGATGGTCAGCGCACGACGATGACGTCCAGGCGGCGGGGCCCGTGCACGCCTTCGACCCGCTCGAGTTCGATATCGGACGTTGCGCTGGGTCCGCTGATCATGGTCAGCGGCCGGGTCCCGTCCAGGCGGCGGAGGGCCTCGGGGAGGATGGCGGTGACATCGCGCAGATGGACCACACACACGTGGTGGTCGGGAATCAGCGAAATGGCTCGGCGGCCCTGGTCCGGGCTGCCGTCGAGGATGATGGTTCCGGATTCGGCGACCGTCACCGCACTGGAGGTCACGACGGCGTCAATCGCGTCGAGTTCCGCCACTGACCGCACGCCGTGCGCGCCGCCGTCGTACTTAATCCGTGCGGGATCCATCTCCCAGGCAAGCCAGCCCGGCTCCAGCCCCGCGGGAACAACATAGGACGAGGCGCCGGCAAGCAGCCCCTGGATGGTGGCCGGCACGTCCGCCTCCGACACCACGGTGACGCCGGCCTTGTAGTCCTCGAGCCGGTCCACCAGGATGTGCGTCAGTTCGTCAGGGCCAAGTTCGACGGCAGAACGGTAGCCGCGCGGAACCTCCGGCACCGCGGGGGAATCCTTCAATGCTGTCCGGACGGCGTCCAGGATGTGGGCGCGGGCGCTCATGCGTTCTCCTCGGGTGCCTTGCCTGCATCGGGTGCGGGTGCCTTCGTTGCCTGGTGTTCCTTGGCCCACCAGTCGCGGAAGGACTGCGGCGGGGGTGCCGGAATGTCACGGCTCTGGGTCCAGCCCGCGGCGATGCCGGGCAGTTTCTTGATCTTCTTGTCCCGCCCGGCGGCGAGGCGTCCCAGCGGGAGGAGCTTCTCCGCGGCGCCGAGCCGGCGGCCGTCGGAGAGCAGCCACGACGCTGCTTTGAGCCCGACGTCCATTTGCGTGGGCAGGCCGCCGCGGTGCGCGTCCACATCCTTCCCGCGCAGGTGCACCAGGATGTCCGGGATGTTGATTTTGACCGGGCAGGCGTCGTAGCAGGCCCCGCACAGCGAGGATGCGTAGGGCAGCGAGCCGTTTTCCTCGGCCTGGATACCGGTCATGAGCGGGGACAGGATGGCGCCGATGGGGCCCGGGTAGGTGGATCCGTAGGCGTGGCCGCCGGTGCGTTCATAGACCGGGCAGACGTTGATGCAGGCGCTGCAGCGGATGCAGTGCAGGGCCGAGCGCCCCATCTCGTCGGCGAGGGCGTTGGTGCGTCCGTTGTCCAGCAGGACCACGTGGAACTTCGAGGGTCCATCACCTTCGGTAACGCCGGTCCACAGCGACGTGTAGGGGTTCATCCGCTCGCCGGTGGAGGATCGCGGCAGCAGCTGCAGGAAGACTTCAAGGTCGGAGAACGTGGGCAGGAGCTTCTCGATACCCATCACGGTGATCAGGGTTTCCGGCAGGGTCAGGCACATGCGTCCGTTGCCCTCGGACTCCACCACGCCGAGGGTTCCGGAATCGGCGATACCGAAGTTCGCCCCTGAAATCGCCACCTTTGCCGAAAGGAACTTGGCGCGCAGGTGGGAGCGTGCCGCCATGGCGAGCTTGCGCGGCTCGTCGGTCAGCTCCGGATCGACGCCGGGCATCTCCTGAAGGAAGATGTCACGGACTTCGGTGCGGTTCTTGTGGATGGCCGGCACCAGGATATGGCTGGGCTTGTCGTGGCCGAGCTGGACGATGAGCTCGGCCAGGTCGGTCTCGAAGGCGTCAATGCCGTGCTCTTCCAGGTACTCGTTCATGCCGATTTCCTGGGTGGCCATGGATTTGACCTTGACCACCTCGTCCACGCCTTCTGCTTTGACGAGGTCGAGGATGATGCGGTTGGCCTCGTCGGCGTCGCGTGCCCAATGCACCACGCCGCCGCGGGCAGTGACGTTGGCTTCGAATGCTTCGAGGAGTTCGGGAAGGCGTGCCATGACAGCGGTCTTCAGGGCACTGCCGGCGTCGCGCAGTTCCTCCCAGTCGGGCAGCTCGCCGGTGACGTTGAGGCGCTTGCCGCGAATGGTGGAGGTGGCGTGCTTCAGGTTCTTCCGGAGCTGCGTATTTCCGAGCTCGCGGCGGGCGGCGGAGGGGAACTTCTCTTCGGCGAACAGGTTGCCTGAACCGGGCCGCAGCCCCGGCATTCCAAGCTGGGTGCGGGACATTACTTGACCATCACTTTCACCGTTTGTCCGGCCGGTCCTGGGACGGCGGCCGGTTCTTGTTCCGTGCTGGCCAGGATTTCCGCCAGGTGGAGGGTGGCTACGCCATCTCCCTGGCGCGACAGGCCGCCGCCGATGTGCATCAGGCACGAGTAGTCCCCGCCGGCGCATACCGAAGCACCCGTGCTGCGGATGTTCGCCGTCTTGTCCGCCAGCATTGCCGAGGAAACGTCGGCGTTCTTGACGGAAAAGGTGCCGCCGAAACCGCAGCACTGGTCGGCCTCGGGCAGGTCCACCAGCTCCAGTCCCTTCACTCCGCGCAGCAGGCCGGCCTGCCGGTCGCCCAGCTTGAGCAGGCGCATGCCGTGGCATGAGGGGTGGTAGGTCACTGTGTGCGGGAAGTAGGAGCCGAGCTGTTCCGCGGGGTTGGTGACGCCCAAAACGTCCACCAGGAGTTCGGACAGCTCGTAGGTTTTCTTCCCGACGGCGACCGACCGCTCCTCGAGCCCGGCGTCCCCGGCACGGCGGGCCACCATGGGGTGCTGGTGTTTCACCGACGCGACGCAGGAGCCCGAAGGCGCCACGGCAACGTCATAGTCCTCGGACTCGAAGGCGCGGACATGGTTCGCCACCACCGGCACGGCTTCCTTGAAGTAGCCGCTGTTGACGTGCATCTGCCCGCAGCAGGCCTGGCCGGCGGGAAAAACCACCTCGTGGCCAAGCCGCTCCAGGACCTCTACCGTGGCCTGGGCCGCGCGGGGATACATGCCATCCACAATGCAGGTGGCAAAAAGTGCGATTCTCATGGGTTCGTTTCTGGTGTCAGTGCTGTCGAGAAAGGGTGTTTGCCGGCTCGTACTGCTCGAGGTTTGTGCCAGCCGCCACCAGGGTGCGCAGCTGGGTGAGCCCGCCGTCGACCACTCCGGCCGCGCGCGCCTGCACCAGGACGTTGCCCAATGCCGTGGCCTCAACGGGCCCGGCGATCACCTTTTTCCCCGTGGCGTCCGCGGTGAGCTGGCAGAGGAGGCGGTTCTGGGAACCGCCTCCCACCACGTGGACCACGTCCACGGAGCGGCCGGCGAGGCGTTCGGCGTCGCGGATGGTGCGGGCGTACCCGGCAGCGAGGCTGTCCATGATGCAGCGGGTGATGGCCGCCGGATCGTTCGGCAGCACCTCGCCCGTGCGGCGGACGGCCGCCCGGATCCGGTCCGGCATGTTGTCGGGGGCGATGAAGTAGGGATCGTCCGCATTGACCTGCGGCCCGCCGGGCGGCAACGCAGCCGCCGCCCCCAGCAGTGCAGTGAGTTCCAGCTGGAACCCTTCCTGCGCCCAGGTCCGCTGGCATTCGCTCAGGAGCCAGAGCCCGCCGATGTTCCGCAGGTACCGGATGGTGCCGTCCACGCCGCGTTCGTTGGTGAAGTTCGCTTCGCGGCTGGCCTCGGTGAGCACCGGATGCTTCAGTTCCAGTCCCACCAGGGACCAGGTCCCGGAGGAGATGTAGGCAAAGTCCTCCGCCTGGGCAGGGACAGCGGCGACGGCGGACGCCGTGTCGTGCGAGCCGACGGCCACCACGCGGGTGTCCTGCGGCAGCCCCACCTGCGCGGCGATGTCCGGCAGGAGCGTGCCCACCGTGTCGCCCGGCTGGACCAGCGGCGGGAACAAATCCTTCCGCAGGCCAAGGGCGGTGAAGAACTCGGTGGCCCACTCCCCCGCCACGGCGTCGAACAGTCCGGTGGTGGAGGCGTTGGTCGCCTCGGTCCGGCGCTGCCCGGTAAGGAGGAACGCGATCAGGTCCGGGATCAGGAGCGCCTGCAGTCCGTCCAGGTCCGGCTCGGTGGCGAGCTGGTAGATGGTGTTGAACTGCAGGAACTGCAGTCCGGTGGTGGCGTAAAGGCGCGCGGGATCCAGTTTCCGGTGCACGGGTTCGACGGCGGCGCGGCTGCGGTCGTCCCGGTAGCTGAACGGCTGGGCAGTCAGCGCGCCCGCGGCGTTGACCAGGCCGTAGTCCACGGCCCAGGTGTCGATGCCGATGCTGGCCACCCGCTCACCTTGCACGGCGGCAACGGTCGCTGCCGCACGCAGGCCTTCAAACACCTCGGCGAAGAGCGCGTTGAAATCCCAGCGGAGGCGGCCGTCGATCTCCACCACGCCGTTGGGAAAGCGGTGGACCACTTCCAGCTCCACGCTGCGGTCCTCATCGGCGTGGACCCGGCCCAGGATGACCCGGCCCGAGGAGGCGCCGATGTCGACGGCGGCGAATACGGTGGCGGGGGCCGCCGCGGAAACTGCCCCGGCCGGGGCCGGGGCAGTTTCGGTGGTGCGTTCGCGGCTCATCGCAGGAAGGCTGCGGCCACTCCGGCGTCCACGGGGATGTGCAGGCCGGTGGTGTGGGACAGTTCGTTGCTGGTGAGGACGGCGGCGGCATTGGCCACATGCTCGGGCAGGACTTCGCGCTTGAGCAGGGTGCGCTGGGCGTAGTACTCACCCAGCTTCTCCTCGTCCACGCCGTAGACAGCGGCGCGCTTGGCGCCCCAGCCGCCGGCGAAGATGCCCGAGCCGCGGACCACGCCGTCGGGGTTGATGCCGTTGACGCGGATGCCGTACTCGCCCAGTTCGGCGGCAAGCAGGCGCACCTGGTGGGCCTGGTCCGCCTTTGTGGCGGAGTAGGCGATGTTATTGGGGCCGGCGAACACGGAGTTCTTGGAGGAGATGTAGATGATGTCTCCGCCCAGGCCCTGCGCGATCATGACCTTAGCCGCGGCCTTGGCCACCAGGAACGAGCCCTTGGCCATGACGTTGTGCTGCAGGTCCCAGTCCTTCTCGGTGGTTTCCAGCAGCGGCTTGGAGATGGACAGGCCGGCGTTGTTGACCACCAGGTCCACGCCGCCGAATGCCAGGACGGCGGCGTCGATCGCGGCTGCGACCTGGGCTTCGTCCGTGACGTCGGCCTGGACGCCGATGGCAACGTCCGGCCCGCCGAGTTCTTCGGCGACCTTCTCGGCGTTCTCCAGGTTCAGGTCGGCGATGACAACGCAGGCGCCTTCCGCGGCGAGGCGGGTGGCGATGGCCTTGCCGATGCCCGACGCCGCGCCGGTGACCAGCGCGATGCGGGTGGCGTGGGACTTGGGCTTGGGCATGCGTGCCAGCTTGGCTTCCTCCAGCGCCCAGTACTCGATCCGGAACTTCTCGGATTCCTCGATCGGGGCGTAGGTGGAGATCGCTTCCGCGCCGCGCATCACGTTGATGGCGTTGATGTAGAACTCGCCGGCAACGCGGGCGGTCTGCTTGTTGGCGCCGAAGGAGAACATGCCCACGCCGGGAACCAGCACGATGGCCGGGTCCGCACCGCGCAGGGCGGGGCTGCTTTCGTCCGCATGGCGGTCGTAGTAGGCCTGGTAGTCCTCGCGGTAATCCGCGTGCAGCTCGTGCAGGCGTGCGATCGAATCCTCGACCGAGGCGCCGGCGGGCAGGTCCAGGATCAGCGGCTTGACCTTGGTGCGCAAGAAGTGGTCCGGGCAGGAAGTGCCCAGGGCGCCCAGGCGCGGGTGCTCGGCGGCTTCGAGGAAGTCCAGGACGACGGCGTCATCGCTGAAGTGCCCCAACTGCGGCTTGTCCGTCGAGGCCAGGCCGCGGATCACGGGTGCCAGGGCTGCGGCCTTGGCACGGCGCTCTGCCTCCGGCAGGGCCGCATAGCCGGGGAGCTTGGGCCCGAACGGCTCGGCCTTGCCGTTGTCCTTGATGTACTTCTCGGCCTGCTCGATGATCCACAGCGAGTTCTGCTCGGCCTCTTCGCTGCTGGCGCCCCAGGCAGTGATGCCGTGGCCGCCCAGGATGGTGCCGATCGCCTGCGGGTTGGCTTCCTTGATCGCGGCGATGTCCAGGCCCAGCTGGAACCCGGGGCGGCGCCAGGGCACCCAGACCACCTTGCTGCCGAAGATCTTGGTGGTCAACGCCTCGCCGTCCACCGCCGTGGCAATGGCGATGCCGGAGTCCGGGTGCAGGTGGTCCACGTGGGCGGCGTCCACCAGGCCGTGCATCGCGGTGTCGATCGAGGGGGCTGCGCCGCCCTTCCCGTGCAGGCAGTAATCGAACGCTGCCACCATCTCGTCTTCACGGTCCACGCCCGGGTAGACGTTCTTCAGGGCGTTGAGCCGGTCCAGGCGCAGCACCGCAAGGTTCTCCGCCTTCAGCGTGCCCAGGTCCCCGCCGGAGCCCTTGACCCACAGCAGCTGGACGTCCTCGCCCGTCACCGGGTCCTTCTCGGTGCCCTTGGCGGAGGTATTGCCGCCGGCAAAGTTGGTGTTCCGCTTGTCCGCACCCAAGCGGTTGGAACGGGAAATCAGGTCTTCGACAGTCTTGTTACTCATGGCTATTTAGGCGCCCCATCCGGCTTGCTGGCCGCCTACGCGGTCCTCGTTGATCTTCTTCTGGTAACCGCTGGCCTTGAAGGCGGCCAGCGGGTCCGCGGGCAGCCCGCGGGATTCACGCCACTCGGCCAGGACGGGCCGGACGTCGGTGTAGAAGGCATCGTTGAAGATGCCGTTGGCAGCGAGCACGTCACCGGCGCGCTGGGCTTCGGCCAGGGCAGCGGTATCCACCAGCAGGGCCCGGGCGGTCATTTCCTGCACGTTCAGGACCGAGCGGATCTGGCCCGGGATCTTCTCCTCCAGGTTGTGGCACTGGTCCAGCATCAGGGCCACCCCGGAGCCCTTGCCGAAGCCGCCGCCGCGGATCACCTCGTACATGATGCGGAAGAGCTGGAACGGGTCCGCGGCACCCACAATGAGGTCGTCGTCGGCGTAGAAGCGGGAGTTGAAGTCGAAGGAGCCCAGCTTGCCCAGGCGCAGCAGCTGCATCACGATGAACTCAATGTTCGTTCCCGGCGCGTGGTGGCCGGTGTCCAGGCAGACGAACGCCTTCTCGCCCAGCGCGAGGGTCTGGGCGTAGGAGGTGCCCCAGTCCGGAACATCGGTGTGGTAGAAAGCCGGCTCGAAGAATTTGTACTCGAGCACCAGGCGCTGCTCGTCGCCCAGGGCGGCGTAGATCTCCTGCAGGGATTCGGCCAGGCGGTCCTGGCGGCCGCGCATGTCATCCTGCCCCGGGTAGTTGGTGCCGTCCGCCAGCCAGATCTTCAGGTCCTTTGAGCCCGTGGCGTGCATGATCCCGATGCAGTCCAGGTGGTGGTCGATGGCGCGGCGGCGCACCGCCTCGTTGGACGAGGTCAGGGAGCCGAACTTGTACTCGTCGTCCTGGAAGGTGTTGGAGTTGATGGTTCCCAGGCCCACGCCCAGGCCGGCCGCATACTCCTTCAGGGCGGCGTAGTCATCCACCTTGTCCCAGGGAATGTGCAGGGCCACGGTGGGGGCCAGGCCGGTCAGTTCGTGGACCTTGGCGGCATCCGCCAGCTTCTCCTGCACGGTCCGGGGCGTACCGGGGGTGCCGAACACCTTGAACCGGGTGCCTGAATTTCCATAGGCCCACGAGGGGACCTCGATGGCAAGCTCCCCGAGCCTGCCCAGCGCCGTTGCTACGTCATTCATGATGGTGGTTCTTTCCGGTGTCTTGGTGTGTGGTCTTGGTGGTCTTGCTGTTATGGGACGGCCCCGCTGCTGGAGCGCCGTGTGTGTCCCGCAGTGCTTGTCAGTGTCAGCCGGCGGAGGACTCTGCCGCTGCCAGTTGGCTGTCGAGGTTGAAGACTTCCTCCAGGACCTGGAACCCCTCATCGGGTGCCTGGTCCGTGTTCTCGAAGAGTGCGGCCATTTCCGCCTGCCAGCGTGCGTTCACGTCCGCAAGGGCCATCCGTGCCCGGGCTGCGTCGAAATCGTCGCACTCGAGGTAGCCGATCAGGAGCCCGTCGTCCGCAAGGAAGAGGGAGTAGTTGTTCCAGCCGGCGTCCTTCAGGGCCCGGAGCATTTCGGGCCATACCGCGGCGTGGCGGCGGCGGTATTCGTCCATCAGCGCCGGTTGGACCGACGAACGGAAGCACACCCTCATTTGGAACTCTCCTGAACTCGCGCATCTTTGAATCGTTTCATTGTTACGATTCAAAGTACTCTTGAACGTGAGTAGGTGTCAAGCATTCCGGAGCCCTCTTCTTGGGCAGCACCGGCGATGCGCAGGCACGGGGTCCATCAGCACGGAGAATCATGAACCGCACAGCCAGCATCAAGGACGTCGCCAACCATGCCAGCGTGGCGGTAGGCACTGTTTCCAATGTGCTGAACTACCCGGACAGGGTCTCGCAGCGGACCAAGGAACGGGTACTCCGCGCCATCGACGAGCTCGGCTTTGTCCGCAACGACGCTGCCCGCCAGCTGCGCGCAGGCCACAGCCGCACCATCGGGCTGATCGTCCTGGACGTTGGCAACCCCTTCTTCACCTCCGTGGTGCGGGCCGCCGAGGATGCGGCAGCCCTCCAGGGCAGCGCCGTGCTGCTGGGCGACAGCGGCCACGACGCCGGCCGCGAGGCCAACTACATCGACCTGTTCCAGGAGCAGCGCGTCCAGGGCCTGCTCATCTCTCCGGTAGGCGACGTGACCGAGCGCCTGGACCTCCTCCGCGAGCGCGGCGTGCCCACCGTCCTGGTGGACCGGCTGGCTGACGACGAAAAGTTCAGTTCAGTGGCAGTTGATGACGACGCCGGCGGGTACCTTGCTGCCCGGCACCTGCTCGACACCGGCCGTCGTCGGCTCGCCTTTGTGGGTGGTTCCACCTCCATCCGGCAGGTGGCGGACCGCCTGCAGGGCGCCCGGCGGGCGGTTCAGGAAGAGCCGGACGCCACCCTGGAAGTGCTGGCGTCCGAGGGCATGACGGTCCTGGCCGGCCGCAGCGTCGGCAACACACTGGTGGAACGCAACCGTGAAGACCTTCCGGACGGGATCTTCTGCGCGAACGACCTTTTGGCACTGGGGATCATGCAGTCACTGACCATGACGCACACCTTCAGGATTCCGGAGGATATTGCCTTGATCGGCTATGACGACATCGACTTCGCCGTCTCCGCGGTGGTGCCGTTGTCCTCCATCCGGCAGCCCACCGAAGCCCTGGGCCGGACAGCCATCGAGCTCCTGGCCGAAGAGGTTGAGGCCCAGCATCCACGGCACCGGGCAGTGGTCTTCACTCCGGAACTGGTGGTCCGGCAAAGCACCGGCACGCCGTCGGCGGGCTGATACGGGCCCGGCGGTTACTCGTTCTCCTGCTGCTGCAGCCACTTCATCGACTCGGTCCTGGACGTGAAGAACCGGGTGGGACAGGGCGGTATGTGCACTCCGAGGAAGAAGTTCGCCAGGATCCGGTCCACGGGACTGGCACCCAAAAGGGCGATCCGGTTTGCGGCGCAGGGGATGGAAAACACGGAACGGGCCGCCCTGGTGACTGACTCGGTAGTGGCCATGTCCACCAGCATGGGGTACGTTTTATCCCCCGCTATTTCGTTGACAGCGGCCATGGCCGCCTGCGCATCGTGTTGCTCAATCCGGACTTTAGGTTCCCAGATAAGGTGGATCACGCCGTCGGAACGCAACTCCAGCGTGCCCTTGCCGCCATCAACCGCTACAGGCTCCATGCCCTGCTCCCCTCACTGTGCAGACTCTCCCATTCTGCCCCTACTCTGCCATCCCGGGGCCAACTTGGACGCAGGCCGCGTTCCAAGCGCTCTTCCAGCTCGCTCCCAGGCATCCTGGACCGCAGGCACAGGACCGCACGGTATGAAGGGAACATGACACATCGTGGCAGACCGGTTCCGGCACTCATTGTCCTGCTGGGCATCGACGGTGCCGGCAAGTCCACCGCAGCCAGGGAAGTGGAAGCGCTGCTGCCGGACATACCCGTGCTGGTCCTGGGCAACTTCTCGGGGCGGAAAACCATCTCGGCCCTGGCGCAGCGCTTAAATGTCGCTTTGCCGGTCCAGCTTGCGGATGTCCTGGAGACCGCGGTCCGGGTGTTCAATCTCCTGCGCAACCATCTGCGGGCGGCGCGTTTTGACGGCGTAGTGGTTATGGACCGGCACCTGTACTGCCAGCTGGCGCTGCGGAAAGCCCGCGGGATCCGCCGGGGGCGGTTGCTGTCAGTGCTGTTGCGTCTGCTGCCGCAGGCGCAGGCCGTGGTCTACTTCGATGTTCCGGCGGAGCTGGCGCACGAACGGATCATGGTGCGGGGCGAGGACCAGGAGACCCTCGAGGACCTCGAGAAGTTCCGCAAGGGGTACGCCGCGCTGCCTTGGTATCCGGACTTTACCGTGGTGGACGCCGGCGGCAGTACGGAGGACAGTGCACGCCAGCTTGGCCGGATCATCGCCGGTCTGACGGCACCCGATGCGCCCCTGGCCCCCGGCCGGTGACCCCCGGGCAAATTCTCTTGGGGCAAACCGTGCACTGCTCTTGTGGGCTGCGGGGAGCAGAAGCAAGGATTGGTTATGGACGACCTGCGGCACACAGCAAGAGTTCTGCTGCAGCGGAAGGATCTTGGCCTGATCGATCTCTGGGTTCTTTACTGGAACCACGGCGGGCACTGCCATCCCTTTGATTTTGATGCGTTTATCCACGACGTGCTGCCCGCGGCGTGGTTCGACATGGGAGCGCTTCAGGAAGCTGTGGAGGAATTGTCCCTGGAGGCGATTGCCTGATCCAGCCCGCGACCCGTCCAGAGGGGCTGAATTCCTTCAACCACGAGGTTCCGGTAGGCCGCACGCAGCGGAGCCATCTGCCGGAATCCCACGTAGCCTCCGCCGTGCACCGTGCCCGAGCGGTCCTGCCAGTCGAAGAGCGGCAGTCCATTGATGGAAAACGCCACCCTCGGTCCGTCCTTCACCACTTCCAGCCGGTAAAAGTCCACCGCGTCCCCAGCGGGCGGCAGCGGGTCCGCGCCCTGTGCCACCAGCTCAAAGCCGGCGCTCTTGCGCAGGTTGCAGGTCCGGAAGGCACGCTCGGACTCGTATTTGTGCCGGAAGTAGGACACGTGGAAGGCATCAATATCTCCGGAGTGGTACTGCGGGTAGTAGCCGGTCCGGGGTGCGAGCGCCGGGGAAAACAGGTCCTGTCCGCCGTGTCCGTTGGCTGCAAAGAACAGCATGGCCAACCCGGGTTCCTCCAGCGGCAGGAACTCCCAGCTGATCCGGATCCTGTCCGGGAACTCCACCGGGCACCAGAAAGTCCAGTGCGCGTGGTCCCCGAGTTCCTCGTCGTCCAGCGCGCCGGAGAGCTCGAGCGACTCCCGGCGGCTGCCCACTTTCAGCGGTCCTTCGGCCACCCAGTCCGCCACGTCATCCGGACCGCTCAGGGCGTTGCGGTAAAGCACCTTCGTTCCCACGTCCGCGGCCCCCACTTAGCCGCGGCCCGCCGTCGTACCTAACACCAACGCGGGGTCACTTTTGGCCCCATTTGCGGCCTCTACTGGGCCGGATGTGACCCCGCGTTGGGCTATATCCAGGCCCAACCGCTGAAGCTGCCGGGCAACATGTTCGGCCACCAGGGCGGCGCCATGCTGCGAGAAGTGGGTGTTGTCAGTCAGGCCGCCCGGCCAGTGGGCGTGCGTCCCGGGTTCGAAATGGCAGAAGAGGGCCTTCGAGCCGTCCAGCCCAAGCCGCAGGTAGAGCCCGCGGGTCCAGGCGTTCAAGTCGATCACCGGCACACCCAACTCCAGGCCGATCTCACGGACCACTTCCGGATAATCCTCCAGGCTCGCTTCCAGGGCAGCGTCCGACGACGGCCCGGCCAGGAAGTGCCGCCGCTCCACGGAGGTGCACAGGACAGGCAGCCCGCCCAGTGCCCGGACCTCGGCCACCATGGTGCGCAGGTTGGCGGCGTAGCCGATCCGTGCCGCGAGGTGGGGCTTCTTCTGGTCGTTGTGGCCGAACTGGATGAGGACCAGGTCGCCGTCGCCCGCCTCGGCCAGCAGCCTGTCCCACAGGCCCTCATCCCGGAACGACTCCGTGCTGGCCCCGCCCTTGGCGAAGTTGTGCACGGCGGCCCAGGTGTAGGTGCGCGGGGCGAGCTGGGCTCCCCAGCCGCTCATGGGGTACTCGTACGTGGGGCAGTTGGCGACGGTGGAGTCTCCGGCGAGCAGGATTTTCATGCTGTGCTTTCTGTTGGCGGGTCAGCCCTTGACGGAGCCGATGAGCATGCCCTTGGCGAAGTGCTTCTGCAGGAACGGGTAGAAGATGAGGATGGGCAGGGTGGCCACCACGATGACGGCGAACTTGATGCCTTGTTCGGGCGGGATGTAGGTGGGGTCCACGTTGCCGGTGCCCAGGAGGTCTGATGCGGCGGTGACCTGGCGCAGGTACATCTGCAGCGTCCACTTGGAGTTGTCGCTGAGGTAGAGCAGCGGCGACATGAAGTCGTTCCAGATCCCCACGGCATAGAACAGGGCAAAAGTGGCCAGCACGGGTTTGGACAGGGGCAGCAGGATCCGCCAGAGGATCCCGATCTCGGTGGCGCCGTCCATCTTGGCTGACTCCTCCAGCTCGGCGGGGAGTTCCTGGAAGAAGTTCTTGATGATGATCAGGCTGAACGGGTTGATCGCCGCGGGCAGGATCAGCGCCCAGTAGGAGTTCAGCAGCCCCAGGTCCTTGACCAGCAGGAAGGTGGGGATCATGCCGCCGGAGAACACCATGGCGAACACCACCAGGGACAGGATCACCTTGCGGCCGCGCAGGGTTTTCTTGGCCAGCGGGTAGGCCATGGTCACGGTGAACGCAAGCTGGACCAGGGTGCCGACGGCGGTGACCAGGATGGTGGTCACCAGCGCCCGGATGAACGCAGGCGTGGAGAAGATGTATTCGTACGAGCCCAGGGTGAACTGCTCGGGCCAGACGAAGAACGCGCGCCGGGTGATTTCCGCTTCGTTGGCGAAGGACCCGGCGATCACGTAGATGAACGGCAGCAGGGTGATGATGCCGATCAGGGACAGGAAGACGTAGTTGACGGCATCGAAGATCCGCCCGCCGGTGGTGTTGTGGATTTTCATGGCTAGAACAGTCCGCTCTGGTTGAAGCGTTTGGCCAGGGCGTTGGTGCCGAAGATCAGCACGATGCCCACCAGGGATTTGAAGAGCCCGACGGCGGTGGAGTAGCTGTAGGCGCCCTGCGTGATGCCCACGAAGTACACGTAGGTATCGAACACGTCAGCCACACTGCGGTTCAGGGCGTTGGTCATCAGGTAGATCTGTTCGAAGCCGGTGTTCAGCATCTGCCCGATGGCCAGGATCAGCATCACGATGATGGTGGAGCGGATGCCCGGCAGGGTGATGTGCCAGACCCGGCGGAACCTGCCGGCACCGTCGATGATCGCGGCCTCGTACTGGTCCTGGTCCACGGTGGCCAGGGCGGCGAGGAAGATGATGGTGCCCCAGCCGGTGTTCTTCCAGATTTCCTGCAGCACAATCAGCGGCCGGAACCAGGCGGGGTCGGACAGGAAATCGATGTTGGTGCCCAGAACACTGTTCAGGAACAGGAACAGCGGGCCGAAGTCCAGGGCGAACAGCAGGAAGCTCAGGGACGCCACGATGGTCCAGGACAAGAAGTGCGGGATGTACACGAGGGTCTGGACGGTGCGCTTGAGGATGCTCAGGCGCACCTCGTTCAGCAGCAGCGCCAGGACGATGGTCAGCGGAAACGCGATTCCCAGGTTCAGGAACGCCAGGATCAGGGTGTTGCCCAGCAGCCGCGGGAAGTCCGGGTTGGCGAAGAAGTCCTGGAAGTGCTGGAACCCTACCCACGGGCTGCCGTTGACACCCAGGAACGGAACGTAGTCCTTGAACGCGATGCTGACCCCGTACATGGGCCCGTACCGGAACACGGCGAAGTACAGCACGCCGGGAAGCAGCAGCAGGTACAGCCATTTGTAGTGCGCGAAGTGGACGGAGAAGCTGCCCCGCTTCCGGGGAGCGGGCATCGACTGCGTCCGCTCCCCGGCCTGGGTGTCAATGACAGGGGCTGCCATTTACTTGGTGTCCTGCCAGAGCTTGTTGATCTCTTCCTTGACCTTGTCGCCGCCGCTGGTGTTCCACAGCTTGATGGCGTCCTTCAGGCCCTGCTCATCGATCTGGCCGGCAAGGTATTTGATCCGGGCATCAGCCACGATGTTGTCCAGCTGGGCGCCCTTGGCCACGTAGGTGGCGGATACGTACGGGGCGGCGGGGTTGTAGACCGCGCTCTTGAGATCATCCGCCATCACTTCGGTGCGCTTGTCGAAGACCTGCTGTTCATACTCGCTGGGCTGCTTGACCGGGTAGAAGGTGTTGCCGGCGACGTTCATGCCCAGCTGCGCGTAGCTCTTGATGTCCGTGGTGACCGCTTTGCCTTCCTCGGTCTCGGGCTTGATGGTGGCGGCCTTGCCGTCCTCCACGGTGAAGTTCACGCCTTCGATGCCGTTGTTGAGCAGCACGGCAACGTCCTTGCCGTTCATGGTGTTCAGGAATTCCAGCACGGTCTTCAGTTCGGCTTCGGTGCGGACACTGGACTTGGGGATGGCCAGGAAGCCTGAGTAGCCGTCGGTGGGGTGGGCGTGGAGTTCGCCGTCGGGGCCCTCGAGGTTGCCCACGAAGCCCACCTTGTTCTGGAAGTTGTTGGGGTCCGCCTGCTTGAACAGGTTGATGAGGACGCTGACGCGCGAGTCGACGTCCACAATGATGCCGCCCTTGCCGTTGAAGAACGGCTCATTCCACTTGGTGCCGTCGAAGGTGGCGAAGTCCGGGTTGATGAGCTTCTCGTCCACCATCTTCTTCACGAACCGGTTGGCTTCGAGGAATTCCTCGGTTTCGAAGCTCGGGACCAGTTTCCCGTCCTTCTCCGTCCAGCGGTTGCCTGTGCCGTACCACTCCTCGATCAGGTCATATGGGCTGTTGGTGCCCAATGCGCCCCACTTCGGGATGGTGATGCCCCAGGTGTCGTCCTGGCCGTTGCCGTCAGGGTCCTGCTCGGTGAAGGCCTTGGCCACCTTGTACAGGTCCTCGGTGGTCTTGGGCGGCTGGAGCCCCAGCTTGTCCAGCCAGTCCTGGCGGAACATGACGGCGGCACGCATGGGGGCACGTCCGCGGAACACGCCGTACACCTTGCCGTTGATGCTCGCGTTCTGCTGGATATCCGGGAACGTGGTCTTCAGGTTCGGGTAGTCATCCAGCTTGTCCGTCAGATCCCAGAAAGCGCCGGCTTCAGCGTTCTTGACGAATCCCGGGGTCTTACCCTGGATGACCATCACGTGCGGAATCTCAGAGGAAGCGAGGGTGATGTTGGTCTTGTCCTCGTAGGAGGCGTTGGGAGCCCAGGTGATGTTGACGTCCTTGCCTGTCAGCTCCTCGAGCTTCTTCTGCACGGCACCGTCTGCCGACGGCGGCTGGGCCTCGAGGAAGGGGGCCATCACCTTCACCGTGGAAATGTCGGCGGACTGCGTTTCACCCCCGCCGCAGGCCGTCAGGGTGAGTGCCGTGGCGGTGACGACGGCGGCGGCCAGGGAAATTTTTCTGCGGATCATTATGTTCCTTTTCCACTTCTTCGGGGTTGGTTTTGCCGTAACCGGGCAGCATTCAGCCAGGCAACAGGAAGTCGGTCTTGGTTTTGGTCGAGCGGGCGCCCTCAGCGCCGGATTATCCGGCCGGGAGTGCCTGGCGATGCGCCGGGCCGGCAGCAGGAGCCTGCTGTTGTTCGGCAAGAGCGGCCATGGACTCATCGTTGGCCGTGAAGTAGCGGTCACACAGCCATCCGGTCAGGAACAGCCAGGCCCCCACGCTGAAAAACGGGATCAGGCCGGGGACTGCACCACTGGCGTAGACCACGGCGGCGGATACAAAAAGCAGGATGACTGTCCCTGCCAGGTGCCGCACGGCGAACCGCGATGACATCAGGAAGTACTGCGCCAGGGGCAGCTCGTACCGCGCATACATGGGAAACAGGTAGCAGACAGAGCCCGCCAGGAAGATAGCACCAACGAACGTGGCCGCTGCGCCCAGCTGGGACGGAAGATCGCCGCCCTGCGAGAAGCGGTTCCAGTTCATGGTGAGGGCCGCTGCCACGCCCATTACCGGCAGGGCAAGCGCGTTGCCGCGGACAAAGTTCCGGATAAATTCCCGGGCGAAACCAGGCAGGAGCCGGGCCGCTTCGCCGGTGGCCCTCTTCCGTACCAGGATCTGGGCGGCAGCGGTGGCCGGGCCCGCCCCGAGGACGCCGAGCCCCAGCACGGTGAAGGTGAGCCACAGCAGGTTCAGGCAGGCGATCCAGAGGAGCGTGTCAAAGAACGAGTACGCGCGGCTGTTCCACGAAGACGCAGGCATGGCACGGCTCCCTTCGGTTCTCCATCGTTGCAGAAACGGGGACTATGGTGGTCCACGTCACGTAGGTAATCGGTTTCTCGAAAATCTAGACCGCTTTACAGGGCAGGTCAAGCCAAAATTTGAATCGTTACATTACTGGACGGAAGCGGTGGGCGTGCTTCACACTGGAGTTTGGAAAGCGCTTGCCCCTCGTGGTTGAGCGTTGAAAAAACTGTGCCCTCCGGGGCGAACGGAGCACCATGGGAACGCCAGCCGCCACAGACGCCGGGACTCAAACGAACAGGGGTACCCCTGCCAACGGACCCGGCGGAACCGAAGCCACAGCAAACGGCCCCGAGGCAACACCTGCCGGCCAGCTGTCGCCCGGGCAGGCCGGAGGGTCCGCGGCCAGGGTGGCCCTGGTAGGTGTCCACGGCTTCGGCACCCACCACCTGCGGAACCTGGAACGCCTCCGGGCAGCCGGCGTCGTCGATCTTGTTGCCGTGGCCGATCCCAATCCCCCTGCACCGGGCGCAGTCCCCGAAACAACGCACGTCTTCCGGGGCCTGGGGGAACTGCTCGCGGAGACCAGCGGCCTGGATCTCATCATTGTTGCCACCCCCATCCAAACCCACGCACCGCTGGGCCTGGCAGCCCTGGCCACCGCCGCGGACCTCTACCTGGAAAAGCCGCCTGTCGCCTCGCTGGCGGACTTCAACCGGCTTTGCGACGCTGCCGCCGTCTCCGGCCGGAGCGTTCAGATCGGTTTCCAGAGCCTCGGCTCGCACGCGCTGACGGCCATCGAAAAGCTTCTCGCCGACGGCACCATCGGAACGCTGCAGGGCATCTCGGCAACCGGCCGCTGGGTGCGGGACCGGGCGTACTACAAGCGGTCCCGCTGGGCCGGCAAGCGTGTCATCGACGGGGTGGATGTGGTGGACGGCGTGGCCACCAATCCCCTGGCCCACGCGGTGGCAACGGCGCTGAGGATTGCCGGGGCCCGGACCACAGCGGACATCGCGTCCCTGGAAACCGAGCTGTACCGCGCCAACCAGATCGAGTCCGATGACACCTCGGTGATCCGGATCCGCACCAGCTCGGGCTTGCCCATTACGTGTGCCCTGACGCTGTGCGCCGCCGAATCCGTGGAACCGTACGTGACGCTCCAAGGTTCCGCGGGCACCGCCGTCTTCCACTACACCGAGGACCGGCTGACCGTTGAAACGGCATCCGGCCGAACCGAGCAGGTCTTTGGCCGGGACGACCTCACCGAGAACCTGCTCGCCCACCGCCGCAGCGGCGCCGCGCTCCTCAGCCCGCTCCTGGACAGCGGCGCCTTTATGCTCGTCCTGGAGGCCATCCGCACCGCCCCGCTGCCGGCACCGATTGACGGGAAGTACGTCCGGTGGGAGGGCGACGAAGAGGCAGCGCATGCAGTGGTGGCGGACATCGAGGATGCCTTGGAACGCGCAGCCGGCCGGCACGCCACATTTAGCGAACTGGGGCTCCCCTGGGCCACCTCGGCTCCGCACGCCTTCACTCTGCCGGTTTCCTGAACGGCGTCCCGGATGAACCGCCCGCCGGTGGCTGAGCAGCTGCCCGTCGTGACCGTATCCGGCCAGCTCCACGCCACGGGTTTCACCACCGACGGGCTGTCCCCTTGCCTGACGGCGCGGCCCAGCCCAACCTTCAGCTGGCAGCTCGGGCAGTCCGAGGGCGCAGATCCGTCGCGGGCCCGGCAGACCGGCTACGAGCTTGTGGTCGAGGACTGCGCTGGTGAGGTGTTGTGGGGCTCGGGGCGGGTTGCCTCGGCCCGCTTGTCAGCTGAGTTTGGGGGGCCGGCGCTCGACGACGATACGGACTACGCCTGGCAGGTCCGCGTGTGGGACGCGGCGGGTATGCCGGGCGCCTGGTCGGAGCCCCAGCAGTTCAGCACCGGCCTCACCGACGGCGCCTGGGATGCGGACTGGATCCACCGTGCTCCAGGCGGCCGCCCGCCCCTTGAGGTTCTGGACGGGGCACTGCGTGTGGCCGGCACACCGTTCATCCCCGTCCCCTGCCTCCCCCTCCAACACTTCCGGCTGGACGCCCGCTTCCGGCCGGTGATGGGCATGGCCGGGCTCCTGCTCCGGACCACCGGCCCGGGAACGGGTTTGCTGCTGGAGCTCAGCGCGGCCGGAGACGTAGTGCTGCGCCGGGCTGCCGAGTGGGAGCTTCCGGCCCCGTCTGTTCCCGCCACCGATATCCTTGCCACCGCTCAGGCACCTGCCCGCACCAGTCCGCCGCTCACGGACTGGCACGACGTAACTGTCACCGACTACGGGGAGCAACTCACCGTAACCGTGGACGGCCACCGGCTCCTGGTTGTCAACGAGCCGTCGGCGCCGGGGATGCAGGGGCGGGTCGCCCTCCACCAGGCGCCCCGGAGCCAGGCCGAGTACGCGTCCCTCAGGATCACCGACACCTCCGGCGGACATCCCGGAGAGCCCGTGCTGGACCATCAGTTCGATACCGGTACGGAGCTCGCCCATGCCTACCGTGCACACTGGACCGGCGCCACTGCGCATCGCCAACCGGATGAGTGGACCCTGTTCAACACCACCATCACGCTCACCGGATCGGTGGCGAGGGCCCGCCTCTTTGTGGCGGCGCACCATCACGCCCAGTTTTCCCTGGGCGGGGTTCCCTGCCTCAGCACCACGTCCTTCGGCTACCCCGGAGAAGGGTATTACGACGCCGCCGACGTCACCGGGCTGCTCGCCGGGCTCGCCCCGCTGCGGCCAGCCAAGCCAGGTACGCCAGGTACGGCGCCCCAGGCAGACACCAAGGTGCCCCTCACGGCGCTGCTCCACTGGTACGGCCCGGGCCAGGGCCGGGCCGCCGGGCTTCCCGGCCTGCTGGTCCGCCTCAGCGTTGACTATTCGGACGGGCGGCGGGAGGTTTTCGCGTCCGGCCCGCACTGGAAGGCGGCCGAGGCACCCTACCGGCAGTCGGGCTACCGCAACGACGAGGGCGACCCCGTGGAGCACCTGGACGGACTGGCCGCGGCGGCCCTGCCCGCCGTCGAACCACTGCCCCCGGCACTGGGCTACGGCACCCACCCCTGCCCCGAGTTCCCGGCGTTGCACCCGCGCCGGACCCTGCTTGCGGAAGAGTTTATGGCCCCGCAGGCATTCCTGTCGGCCGACGACGGAACACTGGTGGCGGACTTCGGCCAGGTCATTCCCGGCCGGCCCGAGGTGGACTTCCTGGACGGCGTACCCGGCCGTACCGTGATGATCCGGGCCGGATACGTCCTGCGTGCGGACGGCAGGGTGGACACCGGCAAGACGGCCAGCCAGAACACGGACATGTCCTTCCCTTACACGCAGACGGTGGGGCCGCAGCAGTACCGGGCCTCGGTGCACCTGGGCTTCCGGTACCTCGAACTGCCGGGCGTTGACGCCGGAGATCTGTCCCGGGTAGGGGCCATGGTGGTGCATGGCAAGCATCCGGCCGAGGGAAGCTTCAGCAGCTCCGATGACACCCTCAATGCCGTGTTCCGGCTGCTGCGGGACTCGGCGCTCTACGGTGTGCAGGAGCAGTTCGTGGACACGCCCACCCGGGAGAAAGGCCAGTTCCTGGCGGACGCCGTCAACATCTCCTATGCCACCATGTCCCTCTTCGGCGAGCATGCGTACACGGCACAGGCGCTGCGGGAATTCGGCTGGTCGGCGGCCCGCTACTGGACCAGCGGTGACGAGAAAGGCCGCTATAACGCGGTCTATCCCAACGGCGACGGCAAGCGCGACATCCCCGATTTCTCCCTCATGATTCCGGAGTGGGCCGAGGAGTACTACCAGCGCACCGGAGACCTGGCGCTGGTCACCGAACTGCTGCCGCACCTCTGCGATACCGCGGACTACGCCTTGCGGCACATCCCGGCTGACGGTCCGATGGCGGGACTGGTCACCACACTGGGCGGCGGCTCCGGCCCCTACCACCATGGCATCGTTGACTGGCCGGCCCCCGGCCGCTTCGGTTACGACATGGAGTGCGCGGCCAAAACCACCGTCAACGCTCAGGCGTATTCGGCACTGGTGTCCACGGCGCGCCTCTGCGCCGCTGCCGGGCGCGAGGATGCCGCCGTCGACTATGCACGGCATGCCCGCGAACTGGCCGCAGCCATCCGCGCCCGCCTCCGTGTGGACGGGGTGATGGTGGACGGGTTGCACGCAGACGGGACCCCCAGCACGCATGCCTCCCAGCACGCCACCTCGTTCCCGCTTTCCCTGGGCATTATGGAGCCGGAGCATGCCGAGTCCGACGGCCGGCGGATTGCCTCCATGGGCATGCGGCAGGGGCCCATGACGGTGCACCGCCTGGTCCGCGCGCTGCTCTCCCAAGGCCTCACCGACGCTGTCCTGGACCTCCTCACCAGCAAGGACCAGCCCGGGTGGGCGCAGCTCCTGGAGCGGGGCGCCACCTTCACGTGGGAAGCCTGGGACCTGGCGGACGGGACCGACTACAGCCAGTCCCACGCCTGGTCCGCATCCGTGGTCAAGGAGATCCTGGAACACCTGCTGGGCGTGCGGTACGCCTCCGCCGGCGGATCCGAACTCGTGATTGAGCCGCCGCTGTGCCGGCTGGAACATGCGCGCGGCGCCGTGCCCGTGGGCAGCGGCAGTGTGGAGGTCAGCTGGAACCGGAGCGGCGAACATCTGAAGCTTGAGTGCACCGTGCCCGCCGGCGTCACCGCGGTGGTCAGGCTGCCGGCCGGCACCTACGCGATCCAGGGCCCGACGGCGGGGCCCGCCGTCGAACGTTCCGCTCCGGAAAGTGCCGCTCCCGTCGGAGTGGATCGCGACGGCGGCCCCGCCGGCAGCGGGACCAAGGTGGACTTCCGCATCCACACGGGCACCTGGACCTTCACGCCCGGCGGCTGATTCCCCGCCTAATCTCAACCAGGTAGCAACCTCATAGCGAGACTTGCTGCTAATGAGTTGGGTGGACCAGGGTGCTTCCAGTCCCTTTGTTCCGGGCGTTCCGCCACAGCAGCAGACCGATCACTGCGGCGGACAGCATGCCCAAAGCGCCGGTGGCCACAAGCCCCAGCCGCACCCCGAACTGCTCCGTCAACCAGCCGGCCAGCAGCCCTCCCATGGCATGTCCGCCCAGCAGCAGCGGCAGGTACAGCGCCATCACCCTGCCGCGGATTTCCGGTCCTGCCTCAAGCTGGACGGCAGTGGCCGCGCTGGTCAGGAACAGCAGGGTCATCAGGCCCACCACCACCAGCATCACGGTGAAGAGAATGAGGTTTGGCATCAGGGCAGCAACCAGCTGGGCGAGCCCGAAGAGGCCGGCCGCCAGGACGATCCCCTTCCGGCCCAGGCTCCGCAGGCGGGCGGCCAAAAGCGCGCCGGCCAGCGCACCAACTGCACTGACAGTGTTGAACAGGCCGAACCCTTCAACCCCGTTGTGCCAGACGCGTTCGGCAAAGGCGGCCAGCACCACGGGCCCGTTCATTCCGAACATCCCCAGCAGCCCTGCGAGCGCGATGATCAGCAGCAGCGAGGGGCGTTCCTTGACGTACCGGAACCCGGCCAGGAGCTGGCCCCTCCCCCGTTCCGCCGGGGTGCCGGGATGCAGCTCCGCGGGGCGGATGGCGGCGATCATGCAGAGGACCAACACGCAAAGCACGGAGTTGGCGGCAAACGCCGCTGCCGATCCCGCCTGGGCAATAACGGTGCCGGCCAGCGCCGGTCCTGCCATGGCACCGAGCTGGCCGATGGCGTTATTGAGGCCGATGGCCGGGCGCAGGGCGGCGTCGCCCACCACTTCATTAACGAAAACCTGGCTGGCGGGCTGGTTGATGGCTGACGTTATCCCGAGCGCCACGCAGCTGGCGTAGACGGCCCAGACGGTGATGGTCCCGCTCGCGGCCCAGGCGGCCAGACCCATGGCCAGGAGCGCGATAACGCCCTGGCACACGAGCATGATGCGGCGCTTGGGAAAGAGGTCCACCAGCAGGCCGCTGAGCGGGCCCACCACCAGCATCGGCAGGAATTGCAGGGCAACAGCCACACCCACCGCGGCGGGACTTCCGGTCAGCTGCAGGACCAGCCAGTCCTGGGCCAGGCGCTGCATCCAGACACCCACGCTGCCCGTGAACACCAGCGCCAGGAAGAGCCGGTAGTTGCGCTGGGTCAGGGGCTGGTACCACGGGGGCTGGTTCTGCCCGGGACGGAGGGACTGCTCGGAACGCTGGCGGTCGGAAGACACGTCGGACTCAACTCGATAGTGACGGACAGAACCAGGAGTACCTGGGGTGCTTCAGGTGGGGGTGCTTCAGTTGGGGGTGCTTCAGTTGCGGTGGGAACGCAGTTTGACGGCTGCCGAGGCCAGGATCAGGGTTCCTGGGACCACAACGAACAGTGCAGCGAGCATCCAGACGAACACCACTGCCCCGAAGAGCGCGGCAACCAGCAGGAGGGATCCCGTCCAGTCCCGGACGGACACGGCCTGCCCGGTTTCGAGGGCGGAGCGCCAGGCACTGCTGCCGTCGCTTTGGGGGCCTGCGAAGGCGGACCAGGCGGCAGCGGTGCGCAGGAGCAGGACGGCACCTGCGGCGGCGAGGATCAGGGTGGCGGGCAACACCACTTCCCGGCCGGGCAGCTGCCCCACCCATGCGAGCAAGAGGTTTAGGACAATCACGACGGCGGCAGCCGCCGTCGTGATTCCCAGCTTCCAGCTGCCGGGCAGGGCGGCCTTGAACGTGCTCCAGAGGCTGCGGACGGAGTCGTCCCGGCCGGAAAGGTGCCGTTCCAGATGGGCGATCCCCGCCGCATAGGCGGCGGGGATCGTGACCAGCGGAATGGACAGCACCAGCACCAGCACCCCGGCCAGGAGGGTCTCGGAGAACAGTGCGAAGCGGTTGACCGGGACGGGTTCGTGGTGGTTCGGTGCGGGTGTGGTGCTGTCCATGACGCTCATTTTCTTGGATTCTTCCGCTAACCTTTGAGGCCCTGGGTGGAGACGCCTTCGACGATGTAGCGCTGGAACACGAGGAAGAAGATCAGTACCGGCAGCAGGGCCAGGACGGACATGGCGATCATGGCGCCGTAGTCCGAGCTTTGGGTCTGGTCCACGAAGAGGCGCAAAGCCAGCGGCAGCGGGTACTTCTCCGGGGTGTTCAGGTAGAGCAGCGGGCCCAGGAAGTCGTTCCAGCTCCAGATGAAGGAGAAGATCGAGGTGGAGATCAGGGCCGGCTTCATCAGCGGCAGCATGATGGAGGTGAAGATCCGGACATGGCCGGCGCCGTCGATCCTTGCTGCCTCGTCCAGCTCAGCGGGCAGGTTGCGCATGAACTGGACCATCAGGAAGACGAAGAACGCGTCGGCGGCGAGGAACTTGCCGATCAGCAGCGGAACATAGGTGTCCACCAGGCCAAGCTGCTGGAACACGATGTACTGCGGGATGATCACCACGTGGAACGGCAGGAGCAGGGTGGCGATCATCATGCCGAAGAAGATGCTCCGGCCGGGGAACTTGATCCTTGCGAAGGCGTACGCGGACACGGACGCCGAGAGGATGGTTCCCACCACGGCACCAATGGCCAGGATCAGGGAGTTGGTGAAGAACTGCAGGGTGGAGACGCCGCCGATGCCTTCCATCGCGGTGACGAAGTTGTCGAAGCTGAAGTTGTTGGACCACAGCGACGTGTTCGCACCGCCGATTTCGGAGTTCGGTTTGAAGGACGAGGCGATCATCCACAGGCCCGGGTACAGGACCACGGCTGTGAGCGCGAGGGCCACGATGTGGAAGAGCGTGCTCTTGGCGCGCTTGGTCCCGGCCGATTCGGACTTGGGGTTGTAATGCTGCACCTGTGCGTCCGGAGCGGACTGGGTGGGGGTTGCCATGGTTGTCATTTTGCATCACCGCTGTAGTGGACCCAGGACTTGGAGGTGCGGAAGAAGATCAGGGTAATGATGCCCACCACGATCACCAGGAGCCAGGCCATCGCCGAGGCGTAGCCCATCCGGAAGTCGCTGAAGCCCCGCAGGTACAGGTAGAGGGTGTAGAAGAGGGTGGAGCCGGCCGGGCCGCCTTCACCGTTGGAGATGATGTAGGCCGAGGCGAAGATCTGGAACGCGTGGATGGTTTCCATCAGCAGGTTGAAGAAGATCACCGGGGAGAGCATGGGCCACGTGATGTTGAAGAACTTCCGCACCGGGCCGGCGCCGTCCATGGACGCGGCCTCGTAGAGATCGTTGGGGATCTGCTTCAGGCCGGCCAGGAAGATCACCATCGGGGCGCCGAACTGCCACACCGTGAGGAGGATGAACATCGGCATGGTCATGGACGGGTTGCCCACCCAGCCGCCGAGGTTGATTCCGAAGAAGGACAGGCCCTGGTCCACCGGACCGGAATCGCCGAACATGGCCTTCCAGACAATCGCGATGGATACGGACGCGCCGATCAGGGACGGGGCGTAGAAGGCGGAGCGGTAGAAACCCTGGCCGCGGCGTTTGCTGTTCAGCAGCATGGCCACCGCGAGTGCAGCGGCGAGCTTGAGAGGGGTACCGAAAACCACGTAGCCCACGGTCACGCCTACTGACTGCAGGAACCGTTCGTCCTGGAAGAGGGTGGTGTAGTTGTCCAGGCCGATCCACTTGGGCGGATCGAAGAGGTTGTAGTTGGTGAAGGACAGGTACAGCGAGGAAATCATGGGCCCGACAGTGAGGGCGATGAATCCCAGCAGCCAAGGCAGCAGGAAGGTGTAGCCGGCGCGGGCGTCCGCCCCGCGCTGCTTCGACTTGCGAAGCTGCGCGGGAGCGGACGACGCCGAACGCCTGCTCAGTGTTGGGCTTTGAGTCACGAGTTCATTCCGTCAGTTGTGGACGTCTTGGTCAGACAGTCTGCCTGATCAGGCGTTCTGCTTGATGAGGTCTTCGGCTTCCTTGAACCATGCGTCGGCTGCGCCGTCGATGGTCAGTTTGCCGTAGTTCAGGTCGGAGGAGACGCGCTTGAACGAAGCTTCGAGGGTGCCGAAGCCGACGATGGGCGGCTCGGGAGCGTCCTTGAGGTACTTCTCGATGGACTTCTCGTAGTCCACCACGAGCTTGTCGGTACCTTCGAAGGTGGTGCCGTCCCGCTGGGTCTTGGAGGCGGGGACGCCGCGGGAGGTCTTGAAGATCTGGCCTACCTCGGGGTCGTTGACCATGAAGTCGATGAAGCGGGCTGCAGCGTCCTTGTACTTGGTCTTGGCGCTGGCCACCATCAGCATGGACGGCTTGAGGAACAGGCCCAGGTTGTCCGGGTCGTCGGACGGGACCGGAACGAGCTTGAGTTCTTTCGCGCCGCTGTCGCCGAGGTAGCCGGCCATGAAGTTGTCCCAGGTGACCTCGGTGGCGGTGACGTTGGAGCCGAACGGGGACTTGGGGGCGAGCTGGGTGACGCGCTCTTCGGAGACGATGGCGGGGGTGCCGCGAAGGCCGGCGGTGGTGTTCCACCATTTCTTCATGTCGTCCTTGGTGAAGCCGAGCTTGCCGTCTTCAGTGAACGCTTCGATGTTGTTTTGGCGCAGCCAGATGTTGAACATCCACCACACGCCGGTGTAGTCGGTGGAGCCGAAGAGCGCACTGTTGCTCTTGGTGCCCACTTCGGTGAGGAAGTCGTTGAATTCCTTGTAGGTCCAGGAGCCGTCCGGCTCGGCGATGCCCAGGGATGCCAGCTTCGCGGGGTCGTAGTAAACGGCAAAAGCGTTGGTGCTAGTGGGGATGCCGTAAGTCTTACCCTTGATCTGGCCTGAGGGCAGCAGGGACTTTTCAAAGGCGTCGGTGTTAATCTTCACGGTGCCGAGGTCCAGGAGCTGGTTGCGCTGGCCGTAGTCGCGCAGGTAGGAGAGATCCCACTGCATCACGTCCGGCAGGCCGCCACCTGCTGCCTCGGTGGCACGCTTCTGCCAATAACCGGCGAAGTCAGTGAAGTTACCGTTGACCTTGATGTCCGGGTTCTTCGACTCGAACAGGGCGATGGCCTTGCGGGTACGCTCGGCGCGGTCATCGTTGCCCCACCAGGTGTAGTTGATGGTGACGGGCTTCTCCGCGGTGCCGGTTTCCCCTCCGGAGGAGCTGGAGCCAGTTCCACAAGCCGCCAGTGCCGCGGCAGATGCGGTGCCGACGGCTACGGTGGTGAGGAAATGCCTTCTGTTGATCATGGGAGCCTCCTTGCTCGATGTGTGCAATCCCGTCGCCCAAAACTACAACGTGAGTAGTGAGCTGGCTTACACGGCTTCTGAAACGATACAATATCGGCATTCCCGGAAATGGGCAAGCGTTTTCCAAAGATCCGATTTTCGCGCCGGTTCCATCTTCCCAACAGACAAAGGAGTCCCATGAACTTGCAGGAAACCTCCAGCCCGGCCAGCGTCTGGAACAACATCGAAGGCATCGCCTACGGCGGCGACTACAACCCGGAGCAGTGGCCCGTCAGCGTCCGGCTTGAGGACCTGGAGCTGATGAAGGAAGCGGGCGTGAGCTTCCTCAGCGTCGGCATCTTCTCCTGGGCATTGCTGGAGCCAGCCGAGGACACGTACGACTTTGACTGGCTGGACGAGGTGATGGACAACCTCGCGGGCATCGGCGTCAGGGTTGCCCTCGCCACTGCCACCGCCGCTCCCCCGGCGTGGCTGGTACGGAAGCATCCGGAGATCCTGCCGGTCACGGCTGACGGAACCGTGCTGGGACCGGGGTCGCGGCGGCACTACTCGCCGTCGTCGGCCGTTTACCGCCGCTACGCTACGGGAATCACGCGCGTGCTCGCGGAACGTTACAAGGACCACCCGGCCCTGGCACTCTGGCACGTGGACAACGAACTGGGCTGCCACGTCTCCGAGTTCTACGGCGAAGAGGATGCCGCCGCTTTCCGGGCCTGGCTGGAGCGCCGGTACGGAAGCATCGATGCGCTCAATGCCTCCTGGGGCACAGCATTCTGGTCCCAGAACTACGGTTCGGTCGAAGAGATCCTGCCGCCCGCCGTCGCCCCGTCCACGCTGAATCCGGGCCAGCAGCTGGACTTCCAGCGCTTCAATTCCTGGGCGCTGATGGACTATTACCGGGAGCTCGTTGCCGTCCTGCGTGAAGTGACCCCCGGCGTGCCGTGCACCACCAACCTGATGGCATCCAGCGCCACAAAGTCCATGGACTACTTCGACTGGGCCAAGGACCTGGACGTCATCGCGAACGACCACTACCTGGTGGCCGCGGACTCCGAGCGGCAGATCGAACTCGCGTTCAGCGCGGACCTCACCCGCGGCATCGCGGGGGGTGACCCGTGGATCCTGATGGAACATTCGACGTCGGCCGTCAACTGGCAGCCGCGCAACCAGCCCAAGATGCCGGGCGAGATGCTGCGCAACTCGCTGGCGCACGTGGCCCGCGGCGCCGATGCGGTGATGTTCTTCCAGTGGCGACAAAGCTTCGCCGGGTCGGAGAAGTTCCACTCAGCCATGGTGCCCCACGGCGGGCGGGACACCCGGGTTTGGCGCGAGGTGGTGGACCTGGGTTCGGCCTTGAAGCGGCTGGCGCCGGTGCGCGGTTCCCGCGTGGAGTCGCGCGTTGCCATCGTTTTCGACTACGAGGCCTGGTGGGCCAGCGAAATCGATTCCAAGCCGAGCATCGACGTGAAGTACCTGGACCTGCTGCGGGCCTTCCACCGGTCCCTGTTCCTGCGCGGAGTGTCCGTGGATATGGTGCACCCGTCGGCGTCGCTGGAGGGGTACGACCTCGTCCTGGTGTGCACCTTGTACTCCGTGACTGATGATGCCGCGGCCAATATCGCCGCGGCCGCCTCCGCCGGCGCCACGGTGCTGGTGAGCTACTTCAGCGGGATTACGGATGAGGAGGACCATGTGCGGCTGGGCGGCTACCCGGGCGCGTTCCGGGAACTGCTGGGCGTGCGGGTGGAGGAATTCCACCCCCTGCTGGCGGGTTCGCAACTGAAGCTGAGCGACGGCACGGTGTCCTCGATCTGGAGCGAGCACGTCCATCTTGCCGGCGCCGAAGCCGTGCAGACCTTTACGGAGTATCCGCTGGAGGGCGTTCCGTCGCTGACCCGGCGTGCCGTGGGTTCCGGTGCGGCCTGGTACCTGGCCACGTTCCCGGACCGGGACGGCATCGAGTCTGTGGTGGACCGGTTGCTGGAAGAGTCCGGTGTTGCGCCCGTTGCTGTTGCCGATCCTGGTGTGGAGCTGACGCGCCGCCGTTCCGACGACGGCCGCACCTTCCTTTTCGCGATCAACCACTCGCGGTCTTCCGGGTCGGTTCAGGCTTCCGGTGTTGACCTGGTCTCCGGTGAGCGGTTTAACGGTACGGTTTCTGCCGGCGGCGTGGTGGTGGTTGCGGAGGACTGACCCGCCTCGGTTATCCACATACTTCGGTTATCCACATAGGAGCGTTGGCAGTCAGGTTCTGCCGGCGACGTTTGGCAGAGTTGACCTATGGAGGCCATTGGGGATCAGCTCGCAGAGTTCGACGGCTCCGCCGCCGCGCCTGCGCTGGTTCCTGATGGCTCCTTAGGCGCTGATGCTGCACCTCAGCCGGGGGCGAGTTCGCACTCCTTTCGGGCTGGTGCCCTTGACGGCAGGATTGTCAGACCCCCACACCAGAATGGGATAATGGAAGCCATTGGGGAACGGCCTGAGCAGTACGGCGGCAACGTCGTGGTGCTGGGACGGGCTGGGGTTGCCGCACCGCCGGGCCCTTCGGGCTTTGGCGCTCCCCTGGCGGGCAGTTCCGGTTCTCTCCCGGGCTCTTACGCGTACGACGATGGCACTCGGCTGAGTCCCGGCTGGCGCCTTCACGCTGTGCCCGCGGAGCCCACGCAGGCTGATGCCGATTCAGCAGGCTCGGTAACAGGGCCCACGGATGGGGATACCGCACCAGGCGGGCCCGCGGAGGCTGAATCCCAACCAGCGGGGTCACAGCAGGCTGATTCCGCAGTCGCCGCGGCCTCGGAGGCTGATTCCGCACCGACCGGACCCACTGGGCCTGCTTCAGCACTCGCAGGGCCCGCGACAGGGCCGGTTCCGGCAGATTCCCTGCGGGCCGGGGAGCCGCTGGGTCTGGCGGAGCTCGGCAGGCTCGTGGCGCAGGCTGCTGCTGCCGCGCCGTCGATACTTGC
>NZ_JBDGJZ010000008.1:0-223165 GCF_057656635.1 Arthrobacter sp. Soil_C_49 | reverse complement strand
GCCCGGTGCAATACCGGGCCCAGACCCTCGCAGCCTAGAATCCCATTTAGCCAGTCCAACCACCGGGGACCAGTTCACTTTTGGGCCAACGCTCTTTCACTTAACGCGGCTTTTGGACCAACGCTCTCTCACCGACCAAAACGCACCGGCCGGCCTGTGGATAACTTCTGCAGCGTCTTGCTGTGTCAAGGCACAATGCCAGAATGGGAAAGCAAAGTTTCTTGCCCCCGCCGTTGGCTGAGGCTCCTTTCACCTTCGGCTCGGCAAGGGCTTCCGGCGTCACGCTGGACAGACTTCGGCGCAAGGATGTAGTCAACGTGGGCCGCGGTCTCTACCGCCCGGCGGACTGGGACTTCGACCTGGAAGGCGCTGCCAGGGCGTTGTCTGCTGTGTCGCCCGGCGCCTGGATCTCACACGTGACTGCGGCCCGGCTTCGGAGCCAGGTGCTGCCGCCCTGGCTGGCAGATTCCACGGAGCTCCATCTCAGCAAGCCGCGTGCCCTGCCGTCGGTCCGCCGAAAGGGCATAGTCGGGCACACTGTCGTGGCTCGTGAGGACGAGATTGAGCTGATCGATGGCATCCGCCTGAGCACGAGGTCACGCACTTGGCTCGATCTGGCACGGGTCCTGCCCCTCGATGACCTGGTGAGCATGGGGGATGAACTGATCCGCGTCCCGCGGGTGGATTTCGAGGCAAGGACGCAGCCCTATGACACCCTGGCGGGACTGCGCATGCTCGTCAGCCGTCACCCGAACCTCCAAGGCATCGTCCGGGCCCGCGAAGCATTGGATCTGATGCGCGTGGGCGCCGACTCGGCCCCTGAAACACTGCTCCGGCTCGCCATCACCAACGCCGGCTTACCCGAGCCCGAACTCCAGGTGCTCCTGCGGGCCGAAGATGCGCGGTCGCCGTCGGCCGATCTCGGCTATCGTCATCGCCGCCTTGCTATCCAGTACGACGGCGAACATCACCTCGGTGACGCACAAATGCTTAGCGACAGGAGACGGGATAAGGCCTTCGAATCAGCCGGGTGGACGGTCCTGGTTTTCGATAGGGACGATCTTGCGGATGATTTTTGGCAGGCAGTGCAGCGAATAAAACGGGCGCTTCGGAACGCGTGGCAGGACCACGCCCAGGCATCGGGGTTTGCCGGCAGCGATTGAGCGTCAGCGCCGACGTGCATCCACGGAAGAGGCGTTAACGCCGTGACGCTCCCTCACCAGGGTGAGAGAGCGTCACGTGGAAACCCGCGTTAAGTGAGAGAGCGTCCGGCCAAAACCCACGTTAAGTGAGAGAGCGTCCGGCCAAAACCCACGTTAAGTGAGAGAGCGTCGCAGGGGAAGGGCTACCGGAGGACCACAGTGCGGTTGCCTTGCAGGATCACCCGGCCCTCGCAGTGCCAGCGCACGGCGTTGGACAGGGCCTTGCATTCGGTGTCGCGGCCGGCCGCAACCAGGTCCTCGGGCCCGTACGTGTGGTCCACTTCAACGGTCTGCTGCGAGATGATTGGCCCCTCGTCCAGCTCGCTGTTGACGTAGTGGGCCGTGGCACCAACAGTCTTTACACCCCGCGCGTACGCCTGGTGGTACGGCTTGGCACCCTTGAAGCTGGGCAGGAACGAGTGGTGGATGTTGATCGCCTTCCCGTCCAGCTTCCGGGTCAGGTTGTCGCTGAGCACCTGCATGTACCTGGCCAGCACCACGAGTTCCACATCGAATTCGTCGACCAGTTCCAGCAGGCGTCCTTCGGCGGCAGGCTTGGTGTCAGCGGTGACCGGCACGTGGAAGAACGGGATTCCGTGCCATTCCACCAGCGCCTGGTGGTCCGTGTGGTTGGACACTACGGCCACCACGTCAACCGGCAGCTCGCCGATCCGCGCCCGGAAGAGGAGGTCGTTGAGGCAGTGCCCGAACTTGGACACCATGATCAGCACGCGGCGCTTGGAGCCGTGCCGTTCCAGCCTCCAGCGCATCCCGAACCGCTCGGCGACAGGACCAAAAGCGGCCCGCAGCGTGTCCGCGGTGGAGGCGTCGCCGTCGGACGCAAAATGCACCCGCATAAAGAAGTGCCCCTCGGAGCGCTCGCCGAACTGCTGGTTGTCGATGATGTCGCAGCCGTGCTCCAGCAGGAACCCGGACACGGCGTGGACGATGCCCGGGGATTCGCTGCAGTCCAGGGTCAGGACGTGCTCCACCGTGGTGGCGGCAGCGGCAGGGACGGTTTCAGTCTCAATTGCAGTCATGGCTCAGCACTCGATTACGTTGACGGCAAGGCCTCCGCGGGAGGTTTCCTTGTACTTGGTTTTCATGTCGGCTCCTGTTTCGCGCATCGTTTTGATGGCTTTGTCGAGGGAAACCTTGTGGCTGCCGTCGCCGTGCAGGGCAAGGCGGGCGGCGTTGATGGCCTTCACGCTGGCGATGGCGTTGCGCTCGATGCAGGGGATCTGCACCAGCCCGCCCACCGGGTCGCACGTCAGGCCCAGGTTGTGTTCAATGCCCACCTCGGCAGCGTTTTCCACCTGTGCAGGCGTCCCGCCCAGCACCTCGCAGAGCCCGGCGGCGGCCATGGAGCAGGCGGAGCCCACTTCACCCTGGCAGCCCACCTCGGCACCGGAGATGGAGGCGTTGATCTTGAACAGGATTCCGACGGCGGCCGCAGCCAGCAGGAAGCGGACCACGCCGTCGTCGTTGGCGCCCGGGACGAACTTCACGTAGTAGTGCAGCACCGCCGGGACGATGCCGGCCGCGCCGTTGGTGGGCGCGGTGACGATCCGCCCGCCGGCCGCGTTCTCCTCGTTCACGGCCAGAGCGAACAGGTTCACCCATTCCATGGCCCGCAGCGGGTCGGTCACCCCGGTGTCCGCGGTCAGCGTCTGGAATAACGACGGCGCGCGGCGGCGGACGTTGAGCCCGCCCGGAAGGATTCCTTCCGCGGCACAGCCGTTGTCCACGCATTCGCGCATCACCGCCCACAGCTTCAGCAGTTTTTCCCGCAGCTCCTCCTCGGTCCGCCACACCAGCTCGTTGGCCAGCATCACGTCCGAGATGGACATACCCTCACGGCTGCAGATCTCCAACAGTTCGTCGGCGGTGCTAAAGGGGTAGGGGAGGACGGTGGAATCTTCCACGATCCGGTCGCCGGCGTCGGCATCGCCGTCCACCACGAAGCCGCCGCCAATGGAATAGAAGCTCCGCTCGCTAAGCACGGCGCCGGAGTGGTCCAGGGCCCGGAAGGTCATTCCATTCGGGTGGGCCGGGAGGGATTTGCGGCGGTGCAGCACCACATCCTCGTCCCAGTTGAAGTCCACCCGATGGTCGCCGCCGATCCACAGTTCGGCGTCAAGCGCGGCGGCGGCCACCTGGTCGTCGGCGGTGGTGGTGTCCACGGTTTCCGGGTCGAGGCCCTTGAAGCCGAGGACCACAGCCTTGTCCGAGCCGTGGCCCCGCCCGGTGGCACCGAGGGAACCGAACAGTTCGGCCTGGACCCGCGTAGTGGAGCTCAGGTGTCCTTCGCCTTTGAGTCCGTCGGCGAACAGCTTCGCTGCCCGCATCGGGCCCACCGTGTGTGACGACGAGGGCCCGATGCCAACGGAGAACAGGTCCAGGAAGCTGAGCGCCATTTAGGGGACCTCGGGGGAGGCGTACTCCCGCATTGCGTCCAGGAGCCAGCGGCCCAGGAAATCGGCGAACGAAGCGCGGGGGAAGATCCGGAAGGACTCCTCGCCGGTCTTCCACAGCACCACGGGGATGTTGCCGATTTCGGTGGACAGCGCCGTGCCGGCCGACAGGACGCGGGGGTGCAGGTCCAGGGAGCAGCCCTTTTCCAGGACAGCACGGGCCCGCGGTCCGGTGAGCTCGAAGGTGGTGCGGTTGGCGGAGAGATCCACCACCTGGCCTGCGCCGTCGGCCAAGGCTTCGCGCAGTGCCTGGATCAGGTCGCCGCCGAGGGACTCGTGGGCTTCCGTCGGTGCCACCACCAGGAATTCTTCCGGTCCGAGCCAGAGGACGGAGGTATCGCCCGTGCCGCTGACCCCGCCGCACGCTGCGGGCAGTCCGCCGGTGACGCCGGCTATGCGCTGTCCGGCGTCGCTGTTCCGGTCAACCCGAAGGCCCACCATGGTCAGGAAGGAGACTTCGCGCAGTTCCACCACGCCCTGGACGGAGCCGGATTCAAAGGCTTCGCCGAGCGGGGCGGCCGGGCTGACACGCAGGGAGAGGTTCTTCTGGGCGGAGTTTGCGGGTGCTGCTGTTTCAGCCATCTTTGCGGGCTCCTTCGGGGTCAAAAAGTACGGTTTCTGCGACAACAACGTCCACCAGCTGGTCGCCGGCGGCTGCCACGAGGGTTTCGCCGATCCGGTTGCGGCCGTTCTTGATCAGGGCCAGGCCGAATGACCTGCCCAGTGCCGCGCTGTGGTAGCTGGAGGTGACGAAGCCTTCCATCGGGACCGGCCCGTAGGCGGGGTTGGTGGAGCGGCCCTTCTCCACGAGCTGGGTTCCTTCGGGGAGCCTGATTCCGCCGTCCACCGGCAGGACGCTCACCAGGTGCTTGCGGTCCTCACGCTGTCCGTCAACCCGGGCGTAGGACCGCTTGCCGATGAAGTCCTTGGCCTTGGAAACGATCCATTCCATTCCCGCGTCCTGCGGGGTGACGGTGCCGTCGGTGTCCTGGCCAACGATCGGGTAGCCCTTTTCGGCGCGGAGCACGTGCATGGTTTCGGTGCCGTAGGGGGTGATGTTGAATTCGGCGCCGGCGGCTGCCACGGCTTCCCAGGTGTTGAGGCCGTACCAGGATGGCACGTTGATCTCGTAGGCGAGTTCACCGGAGAAGGAGATGCGGCAGACCCGGGCGCGGACGCCGGAGGCGAGGGTGGTTTCGCGGAAGGTCATGAAGGGGAAGGCTTCGGCGTCCAGTCCGCCGTTCGCGGCCAGTTCCGGTGCCACCTTGGCCAGGACCTCACGGGACTTGGGCCCGACGACGGCGATGGTGCTCCACTGCTCCGTCACCGAGGTGCAGTGCACATCCAGTTCCGGCCATTCGGTCTGCAGCCATTCTTCCAGCCAGTCCAGCACCTTGGCGGCTCCGCCGGTGGTGGTGGTCATGAAGTAGGTCTCCTCGTCGAGGCGCAGGGTCACGCCGTCGTCGAAGATCATGCCGTCGGGGGTGCACATCACGCCGTAGCGGGCGGAGCCCGGGGCGAGCTTCTTGAACGCGTTGGTGTAGACCCGGTTCAGGAACTCGCCGGCGTCCTTGCCCCGGATTTCGATCTTGCCCAGGGTGGTGGCGTCCATAAAGCCCACGGATTCGCGGACGGCGGCGCATTCGCGGAGCACGGCGGCGTCCATGTCCTCGCCGGCCTGCGGGTAGTACCAGGGCCGCTTCCACTGTCCCACGTCCTCGAACAGCGCGCCCTTGGCGACGTGCCATGGGTGGATGGAGGTGACCCGGGCGGGGTCGAACAGTTCGCCGCGCTGGCGTCCGGCCAGTGCCGCGAACGCCACCGGGGTGAAGGGTGCCCGGTAGGTGGTGGTGCCGATGTCGCCGATGCCGCGGGAGGCTTCGCCGGCGGTGCGCAGCGCGGCGGCGATGACGCCGATCGCGTTGACGCCGGAGGTCTTGCCCTGGTCGTTGGCGGTGGAGATGGAGGTGTACCGCTTGATGTGCTCCACGGACCGCATGCCGGCGCCGGTGGAACGCAGCACGTCAGCCACGGACTGGTCGCGCTGGAAGTCCACGAAGTGGTGGTGCCAGTCGTCCGGGGTGCCCTGCTCGCCCGGAACCAGCCACAGCTGGCGGGTGGGGGCGGAGGCTTTCGGCTCACCCAGCGGGGAAGGTTCGACGGCGGAGCTGAAGCCCGCGGCGATGGCCGCCTTCGCGCCGGCGGAGATTCCCTCGGCCAGGCAGTCTGCCGTGTCGAAGGAGCCGCGGCCCGAGCCGATGGTCTGCTGGTTCGGGACTACGGTGCTGGGCACAAAGGCGGCCAGGTCCTCGTCCCAGCGCAGCTTGCCCTGCCGCTGTGAGTGCAGGTGCACCAGCGGGCTCCAGCCGCCGGACACCGCCAGCAGGTCGCAGGAGATCTTTTCGATGCCCGAGGTGAGTTCGCCGTCGTTGTTGATGCTGCGGACGGTGACGCCGTCCAGGCGGCCGTCGCCATCCCCGGAGGTGTTGGCCACCGCGCTGCCGATCAGCACGCGGGTGCCGGCTTCGACGGCGGCTGCTGCCACATCGGTCAGCTGCGGACGGGCGTCCACCACGGCGGCGATCTTGACGCCGGCGGCGCGCAGGTCCGCGGCCAGGGCGTAGGCGCTGTCATTGGTGGTGCTGATGACCACGCGCTGGCCGGCTGCCACCGCGAAGCGGTTCAGGTAGCTGCGGACGGCGGAGGCCAGCATGATGCCGGGGCGGTCGTTGTTTTCGAACACCAGCGGGCGTTCGTGGGCGCCGGGAGCCAGCACCACCTGGTTGGCACGGATGTGCCAAATACGCTGCCGGGATACCCCGGAAGCGGCGGGGGAGGACAGGTGGTCGGTCCGGTTCTGGACAGCGATCACGTAGTTGGCGTCGTAGGCGCCGAAGGCCGTGGTGCGGTTCAGGACGGTGGACTCGGAGCCGGAGACGAGCTCTGCCTCGACGTCAGCCACCCATTCCAGGGCCGGCTTGCCTTCGATGGTTTCTGCGAGCTCGGGTGCGGTGGAGCCGGAGAGGAGGGAGCCGCCCAGCTCGGGCTGGTCGTCCAGCAGCATTACGCGGGCGCCGCTGCGGACGGCCTCGCGGGCTGCTGCCAGGCCGGCGGGGCCGCCGCCGATCACCAGGATGTCGGTGTGGACGTACTTCTTGTCGTACTCGGCGCGGTCATCGGCCGGGTCCAGCTTGCCGAGGCCGTTGAGGTATTCCGCCTTGAGTCCGTCCACCAGGGTGACGGTGGTGGCGGGGAGCATGGACTCGGCCACGTGGCCGGGGAAACGCGGCTGCACCTTGACCAGTGCGTTGGCTTCCTCCACACCGGCGGACATGATGCCGCGCGGGCGGTCCTCGTAGAGCGAGTTGCCGGCGGCGACGCGGCCATTGGCGAGCAGGGCGGAGGCGAGGGTGTCTCCCGGGTGGCCGGTGAATTCTTCGCCGTCCACCGTGAAGCGCCAGGAGATGGTGCGGTCGATGCGTCCGCCGGCGTCGAGGCGGGCGTTCTGGGAAGTCACTTGGTTGCTCCTTCCGGGGCGGTGGTGCTGGAAGTGGGGGAGGCGCTGGTCGCCGCGATGCTGGGTGCCGCGCTTCCGGTGGTGGTGCTGTCAGCGGCGGTGCTGGCAGTGCCGGTTTCGGCCGTCACCTTGCCGGCCGCATCCGGCCGGGGCGAGCCCATCGGGTAGATCGCCTGGATCTCGTAGGTGACGGTGTCGCGGAGCATGTTGAACCACTGCCGGCAGCCGGTGCTGTGCAGCCAGCGCTCGGCGAAGGCGCCCTTGGTGTTGTCCCGGTAGAACAGGTACTCGGCCCATTCGCGGTCGGTCAGTTCGTTCGGGTTGTCCGGGTAGGCTACGTGGGCCTGGCCGCCGTAGTGGAACTCGGTCTCGTCGCGCGAGCCGCAGTTGGGGCAGGAGATGAGCAGCATGTGCGTCTTCTTTCTAAAGTGCGTCGGGCGGCTAGTGGGCGACGGCGGCAGCGCCGTGTTCGTCGATCAGGGCGCCGGTCTCGAAGCGCTCCAGTGCGAACGGCTTGTTCAGCCTGTGCGGTTCGCCGGTGGCGATGTTGTGGGCGAAGGTCATGCCCGCGGCGGGGGTGGCCTTGAAGCCGCCGGTGCCCCAGCCGCAGTTCACGAACATGTTCTCCACCGGGGTGTTGCCCACGATCGGCGAGGCGTCCAGCGTGGTGTCCACGATGCCGCCCCAGGTCCGGAGCACGTGGGCCCGGGCGAAGATGGGGAAAAGCTCGACGGCGGCAGCCATCTGGTGCTCGATGACGTGGAACGATCCGCGCTGGCCGTAGCCGTTGTAGGAGTCAACACCGGCGCCCATCACCAGTTCGCCCTTGTGGGCCTGGGAGACGTAGACGTGCACGTGGTTGGACATCACCACGGTGGGGTGGACGGGCTCGTGCAGTTCGGAGACCAGGGCCTGCAGCGGGTGTGACTGGATGGGAAGCCGGAAGCCGGCCATTTCGGCCAGGACGGAGCTGTGGCCGGCAGCGGCGAGGCCCACCTTTTCGGTGTTGATGGTGCCGCGGTTGGTCTTGACGCCCACCACGCGGTTGCCGTCCTTGACGAAGCCGGTGACTTCGCAGTTCTGGATGATGTCCACGCCCATCTCGTCGCACTTGCGGGCGAAGGCCCAGGCCACGTGGTCGTGCTTGGCGATGCCGGCCCGCGGCTGGTAGGTGGCGCCCATCACGGGGTAGCGGATGTTGTCGCTGATGTTCAGGATGGGGCAGAGTTCCTTGACCTGCTTAGGGTCAAGCCACTCGGCGTCCACGCCGTTGAGCTTGTTGGCGCCGACGCGCCGCATGCTTTCGCGAACGTCGCCCAGGGTGTGGGCGAGGTTCATCACGCCTCGCTGGCTGAAGAGGAAGTCATATTCGAGTTCCTCGGGGAGGATTTCCCAGAGCTTGAGGGCGTGCTCGTAGATGGCCGCGCTCTCGTCCCAGAGGTAGTTGGAGCGGATGATGGTGGTGTTCCGGGCCATGTTGCCGCCGGCCAGCCAGCCCTTTTCCAGGACAGCGATGTTGGTCATGCCGTGGTTCTTCGCCAGGAAGTACGCGGTGGCCAGGCCGTGCCCGCCGCCGCCCACAATCACGGCGTCGTAGGAGGACTTGGGCTCGGGGTTGCGCCAGAGGAAGTCCGGGTGCTCGGGGAGCTGGTGGGTGCTCACTTGGTGGCTCCAATCAAATCTGCTTCGAAGGCGGCAACGTCGGAGCCTTCGTTGAGGTGGGGGTACAGGGGGAACTGTTCGGCAAGGGCCGTGACGCGCGCGCGGAGTTCGACGACGGCAGCGTCACCAATGGTGCCGTTGCCCGCAGCGGCGATGAGCGCCGTCGCGATGATGTCCGCAACTTCGGCGAACTCGGTGGCGCCGAAGCCGCGGGTGGCCAGCGCCGGGGTGCCGATCCGGAGTCCTGAGGAGACCATCGGCGGGCGGGGATCGAAGGGGACCGCATTGCGGTTAACCGTGATGCCGATCTTGTGCAGGGTGTCTTCGGCCTGCTGCCCGTCCAGCTCGGAGTTGCGGAGGTCCACGAGGACCAGGTGGACGTCGGTGCCGCCATTGACCACGGAAATTCCGGCCGCCGCAACGTCGTCCTGGAGGAGCCGTTCGGCCAGGAGCTTGGAACCCTGCAGGACACGTTCCTGGCGTTCCTTGAATTCGGGGCTGCCGGCGAGCTTGAAGGCCACGGCCTTGGCGGCGATGACGTGCTCCAGCGGGCCGCCCTGCTGGCCGGGGAAGACGGCGCTGTTGATTTTCTTGCCGTACTGCTCCTTGGCCAGGATCACACCGCCGCGCGGGCCGCCGAGGGTCTTGTGCGTGGTGGTGGTGACAACGTCGGCGTAGGGGACCGGGTTGGGGTGCAGGCCCGCTGCGACCAGTCCGGCGAAGTGCGCCATATCAACCATGAGGTAGGCGTCCACCAGGTCGGCGATGCGGCGGAACTCGGCGAAGTCCAGCTGGCGGGAGTAGGCGGACCAGCCGGCCACAATCAGGCGCGGGCGGTGCTCAAGGGCCAGGGCTTCCACTTCGGCCATATCGATCCGGAGGTCGGATTCCCGTACGTGGTAGGGCACCACGTTGTAGAGCTTGCCGGAGAAGTTGATGCGCATGCCGTGGGTGAGGTGGCCGCCGTGGGCGAGGTCCAGGCCCATGATGGTGTCGCCCGGGTTCAGCAGGGCGAACATGGCGGCAGCATTTGCCTGGGCGCCGGAGTGCGGCTGGACGTTGGCGAACTCGGCGCCGAACAGGTCCTTCACCCGGTCGATGGCCAGCTGCTCCACCACATCAACGTGCTCGCAGCCGCCGTAGTAGCGCTTGCCCGGGTAGCCCTCGGCGTACTTGTTGGTGAGGACCGAACCCTGAGCCTCCATCACGGCGGACGGGGCGAAATTCTCGGAGGCGATCATTTCCAGCGTGGACTGCTGGCGCACCAACTCCTGTGCGATGGCCTGCTGGACCTCGGGATCGACTGCGGAAAGACGCTCGTTCAACTGCTCAACCACGGATGCTCCTTTGAAATACCACTTGTTCAATGACTGATATATCAGTGTGAGGTCAATGGTATGATTGGGATCACAGCAGAGTCAATAGCTGGACCGAAAGCGGGTGAAAGCTACGAGTTCGGATCCGGCGGGTATCGAAGAACGGAGCAGCCCTTGAATGCACTTCTTGCCCTGACGCCGGCGGAGGACGAAGCGCCGTCGCAGGCGGAGGCCGCCTACCGGCAGCTGCGCGACAGGCTGATCATGCTGGAAATCCGTCCCGGCGAGCCGATCAATGACGGCCAGCTGGCCGCCGAGCTCGGCTTTGGCCGTACTCCCGTGCGCGAAGCGATCAAGCGGCTGGAGGTGGACCACCTGGTGATTTCGTATCCCCGCCGCGGGACTTTTGCCACCAATGTGGACTTTACGGAGCTGGCTGACGTGTCCGAGATCCGGGAGCTGCTGGAGCCCCTCGCGGCGCGCCGCGCGGCGGACAGGGCCAGCGAAAGCATGCGCCGCGAACTGCTGCAGGTGGCCGATGCCATTGCAAGCATCGATCCCGGCGCCGGCGAATCACGCGACCTGATGCGCTACGACCTGATGGTGCACCGGCTGATCTATAAGGCCGCGGCCAACCCGCACCTGGAAGACACACTGATCCGCTACGACAACCTGGCCACGCGGATCTGGTGCGTGGTGCTGGACAAGGTCCCCTCCGTGACCGGCCACATCACCGAGCACGTGGACCTGCTCAAGGCGGTGGCTGCCGGCGACGCGGACAGGGCAGGGGAGTTGGCCTTGCACCACGTCACCAGCTTCGAGGAAACCATCCGCAAGATTCTCTAGCCCGCCCCGGGACGCTCTCTCACTTAACGCCGTATAAAACGGGACGCTCTCTCACTTAACGTCGCATAAACCGGGACGCTCTCTCACCCTTGAAAGGATGGAATGCGCACCATGCCCGCTGCCACCCGAAACGCACAGGACCACACCGTAAGGTTCGGCTTCGCCTTCATCGGCGTTTTGCTCATCGCCGTCAACCTTCGGGTGTCCTTTGTCAGCGTGGGTCCGGTGCTCGCCAACATCAGCGGGGATCTTGACCTGACAAGTGCTGCAGCAGGGTTCCTGACGGGGCTTCCGCTCATTGCTTTTGCAGTCTTCTCACCCGTGGCGCCCGCCTTCGCTTCCCGCCTGGGCCTCGACCGTGCGCTGTGGATGTCCCTGCTGATCCTGGCCTCGGGCATTGTGCTCCGCTCCCTGCCTGTGCCCGGCCTGGTTTGGGCGGGCACGGCATTGATCGGTTTGGCCATCGCGTTCCTCAATGTCCTGCTGCCCTCCTTCGTCAAGCGCGACTTTCCCATGAGGGTCAGTCAATTGACTGGGAGCTACACCGCCACCCAGGCCGCCGTCGCCGCTATGGGGGCCGCCGTCGTCGTGCCCGTGGCGCAAACGTCCCCCGCGGGGTGGCGGCTTGCCCTCGGTATCTGGGTGGGACTTGCCCTCATCGCCATGGCGGTGCTCCTGCCATGGCTCCGCCGGCACAGCTCCGCCACTGTGAACGCCGACAAGCCGGCGGTCTCCTACCGGTCGCCTTGGGCATCAGCCTTGGGCTGGCAGGTGACCATCTTCATGGGACTTCAGTCGATCGCCTTCTACGTCCTGATGGCCTGGCTGCCAACTATCGAACAAAGCCGCGGGGTCCCGGCCGCTGCCGCCGGCATCCATCTGTCCCTTTTCCTGCTCGTCAGCGTTTTCGCAAGCCTCGGGGCAGGCGGAATTCTTCACCGCGTTTCGGACCAGCGGCTTGTTTCCTTCGCCAGCGGAGCGGTGATGGTTGTGACGTTCCTGGGCCTGGCGATCGCGCCGGACCTTGTTCTGATGTGGGTTGTTCTGGGGGCAATCGGATGCGGAAGCCTTATTGTGATTGCCCTGTCGCTGTTCAGCCTCCGGACCGTGAACCATCCGCAGGCGGCATCGTTGTCCGGCATGGCCCAGTCCGTTGGTTATGGCCTCGCTGCCGTTGGGCCGGTGATGTTCGGCGGGCTTCGCGACCTGAGCGGAGATTGGACGCTTCCGCTCCTGGTCACTGCGGGGATCATGGCGGTCCTGGCCATGACGGGTCTGCTCGCGGGGCGGAACCGGGTGATCAGCGCCTCGACATGACGCCGCGCCTCCCGTCGTCGTACTTTTTACGCGGGGTCACATCCGGCCCATTTTCGCGGCCGGGACGGGCTATATTTGACCCCGCGTTGCTGTATCGAAACCGGGTCAGGCCCGCGCCTGGGCCTTGACTGAGGTCCGTTCCACGGTGGGGCAGTGCATCTTCGCCACCCCGTCGGCCGCCATTTCGGGTGCCCCTTCGAGTTCGAGCAGCATCCGCACCCCCGCCGCGCCGAGTTCGTAGTGCGGCAGGGAAACCGTGGACAGCGGGGGCCGGAGGTGCGCGGCAATGACCTCCTGGTTGTCGAAACCCACCACGGCGATGTCGTCTGGGATGGACAAGCCGCGTTCGCGCAGGCCGTCGTAAAGGCCCATGGCCATCCGGTCGTTGTAGCAGTACACCGCCGTGACGTCACGCCGGAGGAGCGCCCCGGTGGCCCCGTAGCCGCCTTCCTGGTCCGGATACGCTTCCATCACCAGCTCGGGATCGAACGGAACCCCCGCCTCCTCAAGTGCCTCGCGGTACCCCTGGAGCCGTCCGTCCTTGGCGGGGGCGGGAATGGTGGCGTTGATGAAGGCAATCCGGCGGTGGCCGTGCCGCAGCAGGATCTCGGTGGCGGAGCGTCCGCCCTGGACTTCGTCCGGAACCACAGCCCGGGCGCCGGGCTCACGGGAAAAGCAGTTCACTAGGACGAAGTCCGCTTCCCGCAGCGGTGCGGGGATGTCGGTGTGCCGGTGGAACCAGGTGGAGTAGAGGATGCCCCGCACTTTGTACTCGAGCATCATCTGGATGGCGTCCTGCTCGAGTTCGCCGTTTCCTTCCGTGTTGGCGATCAGGAGCGCGTAACCGTGCTTCCACGCCTCGTCCTGGGCGCCGTGGATGATCTGGCCGGCAAAGGGGGTGGTGGCAACGCCGTCGGCTACCAGTCCGATGAACCGTGAGGTTCCGCTGACCAAGGTTTTGGCCATGGCATTCGGCCGGTACCCCAGGGTCCGGATGGCATCCTTGACGCGCTGCCTGGTTTCTTCGGCGATCCGGGCGCTTTTCTTTTTGTTGACCACCAGTGAGACGGTGGCGGTGGAAACGCCGGCAGCTTCGGCAACCTCACGCAGGGTGACGGGATGGGCGCGTTCCGTGGTCCGCCGGGAGCGGGCAGCAGGCGCCGCCTCCCCTGAACTTTTCTCCATTGAACTCATCTGCCCTCCGTCAGGAGTATATCCATCTGTTGGCGCGCTCATCCCTTCGTCGCCCCGCTCTCCAGCCCCTGGATCATGGCCTTGTTGAGTACCAGGAACACGAGCAGCAGCGGGGTGATGGTGACGCACACAGCCGCAAACGTTGCCGTCCAGTCCACCTTGCCCATGGCGCCGATGTAGTTCTGCAGGCCCAGCGGGATGGTTTTCAGGTCCTCGGACAGCACGAAGGTGTTGGCGAAGATGAAGTCGTTCCAGATGAAGATACTGTTGACCAGGACCACCGTCACCACCGTGTTCAGGGACAGCGGCAGGGTGATCAGCCCGAAGATCCGGTAGGGGCCGGCGCCATCCAGGGAAGCTGCCTCGTAGGTTTCGCGGGGAATGTACTCAAAGAATGACGAGAACAGATACACGGACATCGGCAGCGAGAAGCCGGCGAGCGGAATGATCATCGACTGGTAGGTGTCCAGCAGGTTCACCGCCGAGTAGTCGATGAACAGCGGGACCAGGGCGATCTGCACCGGAACGATGATGCCGATCAGGAACAGCCCGCGGACCAGTTTGCTGAGCCGGAAGCCCAGCACCTGGATGGCGTACGCGGCCATCATGCCGAACAGGACAATCAGGATGTTGGCACCCATGGTCACGACGAAGCTGTTGAGGATGTTCCGGCCCAGGTCCCCGGTTTCGAAAGCCCTGGCGTAGTTTTCCCAGGTGAGGGAGCTGGGGAGGGCAAAGGGATCGCCCGTGGCAAAGTCGTGCTCGGTCCGCAGGCTGGTCAGGAACAGCCACGCGAGCGGGTAGACCTGGACAATCACAATGAGCATGATCAGCACGCGCGAGAGCGTCCGGAACAGGTTGGGCTTACGACGGCGGCGGGGGACTGCCGGGAGCGGCGGAACCACTGCGGGTGGGCTGGCCGGGGGTGCCTGGATGGTCATGATTCTGCCTTCCGCTTGAGCAGGAACAGGATGAGGCCGACGGCGGCGAGGCACTCAACGACGATGAAGACGGAGATGGTGCTGGCGTAGCCGAAGTCCGTGCTGGTGAACGCGGTCTTATACATGTAGGTGGTCAGCAGTTCAGAGGATTGTCCCGGGCCGCCGTTGGTCATCAGGTAGGGGATGTCGAAGCCCCGCAGGCCGTAGGTGGTGGCCATGATGGTGGTGGTGATCCAGACCGGCCGGATGTACGGGAAGCGGATTTTGGTGAACAGGGTCCAGCGCGATGCGCCGTCCAGGACTGCGGCTTCCTCCAGTTCCTTGGGCACCGCAATCAGGGCTGCGTAAATGATGAGCATGTACAGCCCGGTGAAGCGCCAGCCCTCCGGTGCCGAGACTGCGGCGAGCACGGTGCTGACGTCTGAGAGCCAGGGCCGCTCCAGGCTGCCCAGCCCGATCCAGCGCAGCAGCTGGTTGAGCAGGCCCACCGGGTCGATCGAGTAGATCCGGACGAACAGGAAGGCGATGGCCACGGTGGAGATGATCGCGGGCAGCAGGTAGAGAGTCTTGATGAGCTCGCGTCCCCGGCTGAGGGAGGTGAGCAGGCTGGCCACCAGCAGGGCGCCGCCCAGCTGCAGGACCAGGCAGATGGCCAGGTAGAGGAGGGCGTTAAGGAACGCGCGCCAGAAGATGTCATCGGCAACGAACATCCGGACATAGTTGTCCAGTCCCACGAATTCCATGTCGCTGATGCCGTTCCAGGAGAAAAAGCTGAGGAACAGTGACTGGAGGATCGGGAAGAGTACCGCTGCGCCGTAGAGCAGGAGGGGCGGGAGCAGGAAGACCAGGACCGAAGTCCGTGACCTGTTGGGAAGCATCCTGTTGGATTGCATGACGGGCCTTTCGGGCGGGGGACCGGGGGTCCCCCGCCGCAGTGATTGCGTGAAGAAGCTGTGGTTACTTGAAGAACTTGGGGGCGTTCTGCTTGACGGTGTTGTCCATGGTCTCCGTGAACTGCCCGGGCGTGATGTTGCCCTGCACCAGCAGGACGAGCTCCTGCTGCAGCCGGCCGTTCGTGGTGGGATCAAGCTGGGTATCCCATGGCATGGCCTGCTTTGAGCCCAGGTCCTTCGCCTGGTCCAGGGCCTTCCGGTAAAGCGGGGTGGCATTGGCCGGGATGGCGGTTTCTACCGTGGTGGTGGGGGAGAGCGCGCCGGTGGCCGCATATTCCGCGGGGTACTTCTGCAGGGCGAACTTCAGGAAGTCACTCACCAGCGGATCGTAGGTCTTGGAATTCACGGCCATGCCAATGCCCGACGGCGAGACGAACTCATTTGCCGACGTCACCGATCCCTCCGTGGTGGGCAGGGTGAAGAAGTCGATATCCTCCCGGACGGCCGGGTTCAGTTTGTCGGTGGCCAGGCTGGGCAGTTCCCAGGTTCCGATGTTGTACATTGCGGCCTGCCCGGAGGTGAACTGGTTCTGCGCGTCGGAGTAGCCCTGGGCGGAAAAGCCTTCCTGGAAGCACTTGGCCTTGCCGAGCTCCGCCATCCAGTTCACGGCCTTCTGCCCGGCGGCATCGGCGAACTTGGCTTCGCCCTTCTTCAGCTTCTGGACGTAATCCGGTCCGGCTGCCCTGAACGGCTGGTAGGCGACGTAGCGCTCCAGCGGCCACTGGTCCTGGCCGTCGATGGCAATGGGGGTGATCCCCGCGTTGCGCAGGGACGTGCACATGGCGGGGATGTCATCCAGCGACTTCGGAACCGCCACCCCGGCCTTCTCCAGCAGCGCCTTGTTGTACCAAATGAATTCCAGTTCGAACTGGAACGGAATCATAAAGAGTGACCCGTCGTCGAACCGCTGGTAATCCAGCGCGCCGGGACGGTAGTCGTCGTAGAGGTCCAGCGCCTTCAGCAGCTTCCCGGCGTCCACCATCTTGCCTTGCTTGGCCAGCTGCTGCGCGAAGGGTGTGGCATCGGTATCGAACAGCTCGGGCAGCTTGTTGGCGGCGGCCAGGGTCTCGAGCTTCTGGATGTAGGACGGCCGGTCCGGGGTGGTGATGAGGTTGAGCTTGAAGCCCGGGTGGTCCTTGGCATAGTCATCGGCCAGCTTGGTCATGATGTTGATAACGGCGCCATCGGCCGGGCGGGACAGCAGCCACGAGATTTCGCGGGGTTTGACCTCGCCTGCCGGACTGACATTCGAGGGATCGGTGGAACTGCCGCCGCCGCAGGCGGTCAGGGCGAGGACAGTGACAGCTGCTGCGGCGGCTGCGCGGAGCATATTTTTCATGGCGGCAATCTTCCTTGACTGGAACGGAGGGTTCTCGGGGAGGGACAGGGACTTAGTTGATGGTGCGCTTGCGTACTTCGAAATCTGTGACGGTGGCTGAGCCTTCGCCGGCGAACACGCCTATCCGCCCGGACGCCAGGTTGTACATCCTGGTGCTGAGGGCCACCTGCCGGTCCACAACGGCGACGCACAGATCCCCTTCGACGACGACTTCCAGGGTGTGTTGTCCCGGGCTGAGGTCGCACGGCCGTTCGAGTTCGATATCGAACGGGACATCGCCCGAGACGTGCCACTGCGCGTTGCCGGTGATAGCCCGGGGCCACCGGTCGAAGACCATCCGTCCGCGCTTCGGCTCCAGGCGAAGCACGTAGGAGTGGTCGCCGTCCGGGCTGGCGCGAAGCAACACTCCGCATTCTGTGGTGCCCGGTTCGATGTCCAGCACTGCCTTCGCATAGAACTGGCCGGGGAGGTCCTCGTTGGAAATGGCGGTGGTGTAGCTGTCCGGTACATGGAGCCGCATCGGGAGCTCACGGTTGAAGGTCAGCGGCACCTCGTCCCAGAAGCTGTCCACCAGTTCGTCCGCGAAGCCGAAACCCAGGGTTCCGTCGGAGTTCTGCCGGGCCTCCAGGACTGCCATGGTGCCCGCCCACTGCCAGGCGCCGACGTCGGAATTTCCTTCTTTGCTGGCGATCCAGCCGAAGAAGAACCGGCGGCCGTCCCGCTCGGCAGTCTTTGATGCGTAGAAGGCCCGACCGTCGATGGAGTCCTGCGCCGGTACCGTCCACGGTCCGTCGGGGCTCCTGGACATGCGGTACCTGGTGGTGAAGTTTTCCGAGAACTCGGAGTAGACCATGTACCACCAGCCGCCCCAGGAGAACACGTCCGGGCATTCGTGGGTGATGTAGCGGCGGGGGTCCCAGAACGGCTCGGTGTACTCCCAGGTCATCAGGTCGCTGGAGACGCACTGGGCGATAACACCGCGGCGCCGCTCGGGCCCCACGGCGTGCCGGGCGGCGATCAGCATCCGCCACTGGCCGGCTGCCTCGTCCCGGAAAACGAAGGGATCCCGCCAGTCACCGGACTCGTAGCCGGATGGGGCGCCGAAGGTGAGCTCCGGGTGCTTTACCCAGGTACGCATGCCGTCCGTGCTCGTGGCGTGCATCACCAGCTGCAAGGGCAGCCCGTCCGGTCCCAGGTTGTTCGGATTCTGCCCGGTGTAGAACAGATGGTGGACGCCTGATTCGTCCAACACAATGCTGCCCGTATAGGCGTTGAAGTCCAGGTCCGCGTCCGTTCCATGCGGGAGGGACACTCCGTGGTCCTGGAACTGGATCAGGTCCTTGGTGGTGACGAGGTTCCAGGCGGTCCCCGGTTTTGGTTCGGAGCGGACCTCGTGGAGGTAGAAGAGCCAGAACTCACCGTCGTGCTGGAAAGGGATGAGGTCGCCCACCCACGCATCGGCGGGCTGGAAGAAGATCGGGTGATTCATCGGCGTTGATGTCCATTTCTGCTAAAGCGTTTGATCACTTAGAAGCTAGCGTGAGAAACGACGCTGATCAAGCGTTTTAGCAAAATTATCTCCGCGAGTAGTGGAAGTGGGGGATGGCAGCGGAGCTTTTTGCCCAAATGCTTGACCATGAAGGCGCTCCGGCGGTAGCTTCTCCTGCTAAAGCGCTTAATCAATCCGAGGCCGGGCCCCGACGAAGGTGCACCGCCGCGGGCTCGGGCAGAGCCGCCCCCACGAGAGGAAGTCAACGATGACCCATGCCATTTCCCGCCGCCGTGTCCTGCAGGGCACAGGAGCAGGCGCCCTCGCACTGTTCACCGGAAGTGCACTGACTGCAGCGCCAGCCCAGGCCCTCGCCCGGGGGTCGCTGCGGGCGGTCTTCCATATGACGCCGCCGTCCGGCTGGCTCTGCGATCCGCAGCGCCCGGTTTACCTGGACGGGGCCTACCATCTCTACTACCTTCACTCCACGCAGAACAACGGCCAGGGCGGCTGGGACCATGCCACCACCACCGACGGAGTGGTTTTTGCCCACCATGGAGTGGCGCTGCCCCTGCGGGCGGACTTTCCCGTGTGGTCCGGCTCAGCAGTGGTGGATGCCGCGAATACTGCTGGCTTCGGCGCCGGTGCAATTGTTGTGCTGGCCACGCAGCCCACTGATGGCATCCGCAAGTACCAGGAGCAATACCTGTATTGGTCCACCGACGGCGGTTACACATTTACAGCACTGCCCGATCCGGTGATCTTCAACAGCGACGGCCGGACCGCCACCACCCAGGCGGAGATCGAGAATGCGGAGTGGTTCCGCGATCCGAAGATCCACTGGGACGCGGCGCGCGGTGAGTGGGTGTGCGTCATTGGCCGTGCCCGCTACGCGGCCTTCTATACCTCCACAAACCTGCGCAACTGGCAGCTCAGGCACAACTTCGACTTCCCGAACCACGCCCTGGGCGGGATAGAGTGCCCGGACCTGTTCGAGATGACAGCCAATGACGGCACCCGCCACTGGCTGCTCGGCGCCAGCATGGACGCCTACAGCATCGGGCTGCCCATGACGTACGCCTACTGGACCGGAAGGTGGGACGGGGAGCAGTTCCTCGCGGACGACGTCAACAACCCGCAGTGGCTCGACTGGGGCTGGGACTGGTACGGCGCCGTCACATGGCCCGTGGCGGAGGCGCCCGATACGCGGCGGTACGCGATCGGCTGGATGAACAACTGGAAGTACGCCGCCCGTGATGTTCCCACCGACGCCACCGACGGGTACAACGGCCAGAACTCCATCGTCCGCGAACTGCGCCTGGAGCGCCAGGCGGGCGGGTGGTACTCGTTGCTCAGCAGCCCGGTCGGGGCACTGGCGCAGTACGCCACGGCCACCACCAACCTCCCGGACCGCACGGTGAACGGAAGCGCACTGTTGCCATGGAGCGGCCGGGCCTATGAGCTGGAACTGGACATCTCCTGGGACGCAGCCGCTAACGTCGGGGTTTCCGTGGGCCGTTCCAGTGACGGTGCACTGCACACGAACATCGGCAAATACGGCAACGAGTTGTACGTGGACCGGGGACCGTCGGACCAGGCGGGCTTCTCACTGGTCCCGTACACGCGGGCGGCGGCACCCATTGATCCCGCCGCGCGCTCAGTACACTTGCGGATCTTCGTGGATACGCAGAGCGTCGAAGTGTTCGTCAATGCCGGCCACACGGTGCTCTCGCAACAGGTGCATTTCGCGGAGGGCGACACTGGAATTTCCCTGTACACCGACGGAGGCCCCGCCACCTTCTCCCGCATCAAAATCCGTTCGTTCGAATAGCCCGCAACGCGAACGGCGGCCCGCACCAAAAGGTAAGGGCCGCCGTCGTAATTCTCGATGAGGTCCGAAGTTAGATGATCGCGGCCTTCAATTCTTTGGCAGCGACGGCGGGGTCGTCGGCGCTGTAGATGGACCCGCCGACGACGGCCACTTCAGCACCTGCACGCTGCACCGCTTCGATGGTGGAAAGGTTCACGCCGCCGGCCACGGAGAACGGGACGCGGGCCTCTTCGCCGGCGCTTAGCAGAACATTCAGGTTGTAGCCGGGCTTCGCCTGTTCATCCAGGCCGGCGTGGAATTCGATGAACTTGGCTCCGAGCGCACGGGCTTCCTTGGCCCGGGTGACCTTGTCCGCAACGCCAATCAGGTCCACAACAATGCCCTTGTTGTGAGCCTTGGCCGCCTTCACGGCCCCGGCGATGGTGGAGTCGTCGGCGCTGCCCAGGACGGAGACCAGGTCCGCGCCGGCAGCGAAGGCGATCTCGGCCTCCAGTTCGCCGGCGTCCATGGTCTTCATGTCGGCGAAGACAATCTTGTCCGGGTGGGCTGTCTTGACAGCGGTGACGGCGGACAGCCCGGCGTTCTTCACCAGCGGCGTGCCCAGCTCGATGATGTCCACGTACTCGGCGACTTTGCCGGCCAGGTCGAGTGCGGCTTCGACGGTGAGGACGTCCATGGCGACTTGCAGTTTCATGTTCTATCTCTTTCGGTTTGGCGGGTTGTTGCGGAGGCTTGTTGAGGGAGGGGGATACTTATTCGAGGTTCGCGTGGCGCTGCCAGAGGTCCTCCGGGGCGGCGGCCTCCTCGTCCCACAGGCTTTGGAATACCGCCTCGGTGGAGGCGAACAGCACCTGCTCGAAGAGGCTTCCGGAGTACTGCCGGGTCACTGCCGAGCCGTGGTCCGTCTTCTGCGCCGCAGGAATCAGGACGACGGCGGCCGCGGCGTTGGCGAGCGGGGAACTTTTGCTGGTGGTGTAGGCGGCCACGCGGGCGCCCTGGGCGACGGCGGTTTCCGCCGCTTTAACCACGCCGGCGGTGGTGCCGGAACCGGATGCCGCGAGCAGCAGGTCGCCGGCCCGGATGGCAGGTGCTGTGGTCTCACCCACCACATGCACGGTCAGTCCGAGGTGCATCAGCCGCATCGCCGCCATCTTCAGGACCAGGCCGCTGCGGCCGGCGCCGGTCACGAAGATCCTGTCGGCCAGCCTCAGCTCCGTCACCAGGGCGGCCACCTCTTCGTGGTCGACCCGCTGGAAGACGGTGCTGATCTCATCCAGGATCAAGGTGCGGTTCTGGTCAAAGGCACGGGACGTGCCGGTCAGGGCTGAATGGGACGGGTCTGTTGCTGCGACAGCACTCATGCGTACCTCCTTGGACGTTGTAACCCCTCCATGCTCGCCCGTCCTGCGGGTGGGTCCAACGCCATGATCGGACAGTCTGCACCACCCAAAAGGGTAGGTGGTTCCGCGCATCACCCGTACACTGGGCAGGTGGAACACCCCAACACCGCATTGCTCGAAGCCGTCGCCGCCCTGGCCACTGCTCCGCTGCTGGAGATTGCCCACCGGCTGCGGGAGGCCGTCAGCCCCTACTGGGAATCGACTGCCCTGGTGATTTTCACCGAGGACTGCACCGGCCGCCCGCAGAAGAAGTCCGGTGCCGAGGCCATCATCAGCCGGGTCTCGATCGCCGAACTCGACGCCATCCGGGCCACGCTGCTGGCCGACGGGGACGGCGGGACGTGGTGCGGTGAAGCCACCTTCGGCGGCGGCATCCGGCAGATCCTTGCTGTTTCGTCGCCCAGCAATGCGCTGCTGGTCCTCTCCGACCCGCAGCCAATTCCTGCCTCCGACACTGGGCCGGACCCGCAGTGGCTGCTCAACTACTTGTGGATGCTGGCGGCTGAACGGATCCGCGAAAAGGTGGCTGATGCGCCGCCGTCGTACCTCATTGAATCCCGCGCCGCCTCGGCAGAGCGCCTGCGGGTGACGGCCGAACTGGTGGACCAGCATTCCACCACCCTCGAGACCCTGCTTGCGGCGCTCAGGTCCCCCGCGCTGGCCGACGCTGCCGCCCGCACCGCCGCAACCGACGTGGCAGCCAAAGCCCTGGTGGGCCTGCGCACGCTCAGCGACCGGACCACTGACCTCGTCGAAGAGCCTGTGGCTTCCGCGTTCCAGCGCCTCCGCGAGGACCTCCGCCCGCTGATGAACTTCAGCGGGATAGACGTGCAGTTCATCGAACCGCCGGTCAACGGCCGGGCGCTGCCCGGCGAGGTGGCGCACGCGGCGCGCGCCATTGTGCGCGGACTGGTGCTGGCGATGGTGGACCAGCAGGGCGTCCGCCGGGTCCGGACGCAGTGGGATTGCGACGGCGCCAACCTGCTCATCAACGTGCGCGACGACGGCCCCGGCGAACTGTCCGCATCGGCGCCGGCCATGGCCCGCCTAGTCCAGCGCGTCGAGGCCCTCAACGGCAGCATGGGTGTGGACGTGATGCCCGGCTGGGGTGCCGACGTCGCCGTCGCCCTCCCGCTGGATCCGCCGGCCCGTCCGCTGGCAGAGGCGGCCGACTGGAACCTGGGGGAGCGGGAACTTGAGGTGCTGCAGCTGCTGGCCGCAGGGCAACGGAACCGCGGCATCGCCGCGAAGCTTCACATCAGCGAGAACACCGTGAAGTTCCACCTCCGCAACCTCTACCGGAAGATCGGCGCCTCCTCACGGACGGAAGCCACGGCGCTCGCGCACAGCAACGGCCTGCGTTAACGCGCTTAGCGCAATGTCAGCTCCGTCACAGCTCCCGGTCTAGGATCGAAATGTGGAACCAAACCAGTGGTGCCACGGGCGGGAGTATGGATCGTGGCTTCGAAGAATGACCGGGAACCCGATGCCGACGCGGAGGCGGGCCACGGCGGCGTGCAGTCCGTGGACCGTGCCCTCGCGGTCCTGGAGATCCTGGCGCGGGACGGCCACGCGGGCGTGAGCGACATCGCCGAGGAAATGGGCATCCACAAATCCACCGTCTCCCGGCTGCTGGGTTCGCTGGTGAGCAGGGAAATGGTCCACCAGAACAGCGACCGCGGCAAATACCAGCTCGGCTTTGGCATCCTCCGGCTGGCCAGCTCCATCCCGGGCAGGCTGAGCCTGGTCCGCGAGGCCCGGCCCGTGCTCGAGGCCCTCGCGGAGGAGTTCAAGGAAACGGTGAACCTGGCCGTCCTCCGCTCCAACTACGCCGTCAACGTGGACCAGGCGATGGGCCCGTCCACCCTGGCCACTTACGACTGGGTGGGCAACCTGACACCGCTGCACGCCACCTCCAGCGGAAAGGTCCTGCTGGCCGCCCTGCCTGCCGAGGAGCGGGACCGCATCCTGAAGGAAACAGGCTTGCCGCCGCGGACTCCGCGCACCATCACCAACCGCAAGGAACTCGAAACCCAACTGCTCGACGTCGCGCGCGACGGGTACGGGGTGGTGCGGGAAGAGTTTGAGATCGGCCTCACGGCAGTCGCCGTTCCGGTCTATAACCACCTGGGCGCGGTGATCGGGGCCATCAGCATCTCCGGACCGGCCTTCCGCTTCGACCCGGAGACGGCGCCGGGACTCATCGAAGGCCTTCAGCAGGCCGGGCTGCAGGTCAGCGCCCGGATGGGCTACACCCGGCGCTAGCTGCTGCTTGAACCTGCCGAAGCCCCCGCCGGATACGCAGCCATCAGCGCAGCCGAAACCACCCACATAACGCCGATCCCCGCCACGGCCAGTCCGCCACCCCATCCGGTGGCGGAGGCGGCAAGTCCCGCACCGGCAGCGGACGCCGAGGCCCGGAAGCCCGCGCCGACCGTGAAGATCTGGGACCGGAGGTGCGGCGGGCTCAGGTGGTTGCGGAGGAAGAGCATGGCTGCGGAGGTGGGGGCGGTGAAGACTCCGGACAGGCCAATGGCGGCCACCGTCCAGGCGGTGCCGAAATCGAAGGCCGCCCCGATGGTCAGCAAACCCGTGGCCAGGAATCCCAGCATCATCACTGTGTGCGGGCGGGCGCGGGTGGGCCGGATGGTCTCGTACAAGGCGCCAAGAAGGCTTCCGACGGCGAACGCGGTCACCAGCAGTGCGCCTTCCCCGGGTGAACCGACGCGTTCGATGGAGAGTGCAACCGCTGCCACCGCGAGTCCGCCCTGGCCAAGTTGGGTCAGGGTGGAAGCTCCCGTGACCACCGCCAGGGGCCGGTGGCTGACGATGCGGTGCAGGCCGGATGTGACCGTTTGCCACACCGAACCACCGGTGCGTCCACGGGCCTTCAGTCTGGCAGCGGCCGCGCTGACGGCTCCGGCGAACGCGGCGGCTGACAGGATCCATAAGGCGGCGCCGCCGGGCAGGAACGTGGCTACGACCGCCACGAGCGCAGGCCCGGCCACCGCGGAAATGTTGTAGGAGAGCGCGTCGTAGGCGAAGGCCCGCCGCTGGTCCGGGATCTCGTCTGCCACAAAGCTCGAAAGCCCGCCCATGTAGAAGGGCGAGAGCGCTCCTGCGACGGCCAGGAACGCGAACACCACGGGCAGTGGGACCTCGCCGAGGAAGGACGCCATGGCGAGGGCAGCAGCGGTCAGGAAACCAGCCACCGCGACCAGGACCCCTGGCCGGCGGGAGCGGTCCAGGGCCGCACCCACCATGGGCGCTGCAACAACGCTGGGTCCAAGGGAAACGGCCACCAGGGCGCCGCCGATTGAGACGTCGTCAAGTTCCTGGACCGCGAGGATGGGGATGGCAACGGTAGAACCTGCCATCGCCAGCCGCGGCGGCACCGAGGCCGCAAGGTATCCAAGCGCGCTCATTCCGTTTCCCCGGCCGCTGCCCTGCGCTTACCCGGCACCGGCACCGTGTACATCGCTCAGGTTGTCCTCCGACCGGTCCAGGTAGGCCAGCAGCAGGTTGGCCGCCCGGTCCAGCTCCCCGGACTCGAGGGCCGCGCAGATCGCCTCGTTGTCCGGCAGGTAATGCCGGTAAAAGTCTGCATCCATGGTGGCTTTATGAAAGTAGAGGCGCATTTCCGCCAGCACCTGGCCCATGATGCTGTTCAGCCGCGGGCTGCCGGCCATCGCAACGATGGCGCCGTGGAAATGCTGGTTTGCGGTGCCCAGGGCTTCGTCGTCGCCGGCATCCGCGGCGCGTTTGCCTTCGTCCACGGCTGCCCGGACCGCGGCGATGTCCTCGGCGCTGCCTCCGCCGCGGACCGCGCTGACCTCGATGGCGCGCCGGACCGTATAGACATCGTGGATGTCCCCGGCGTCGAGGGTCGCCACAAAAACGCCGCGGTTGGGGAGGCGGACCACCAGCCGTTCACTGGCAAGTTCGGCGAACGCCTCCCGGACGGTATTGCGGGAAACCCCCAAATCCTCCGCAATGGTGGACTCGGTGAGCCGGCTCCCCGGCAGCAGCGTCCCCTCCGCGAGCTGGCGCCGCAGCTCATCCGCCACCCGCTCGGCCACGGAAGGTACTGCGACCCGGAGGCGGCCAGGAGCCGGCCGAACGGTGGGGCTCGAAGAGGTCATACCCCAGAATTTACACGATCGCCAGATCGTTGAATCGAAGGATCGTTGAACAATTCCGATTTTTGGTGCATCCTAGTAGGGAGCCACCAATGAGACGGGAATCACAAATGACAACCATCGACCTCAACAGCGATGTGGGCGAATCCTTTGGGCGCTGGACCCTGGGCGACGACGCGGCCATGTTCGGTTCGGTGTCGAGCGCGAACGTGGCCTGCGGTTTCCACGCCGGTGATCCCACCGTCATCCGCAGGACCTGCCGGAACGCGGAAGCCGCCGGCATCGTCATCGGGGCCCATGTGGGCTACCGCGACCTGGCAGGTTTCGGCCGCCGCTTCCTGGACGTCAGCCCCGTGGAACTGGCCGACGACGTCGTCTACCAGATCGGTGCCCTGCAGGCCCTGGCAGCAGCAGAGGGAGCCCGTGTCCGGTACGTGAAACCGCACGGCGGCCTCTACAACGCCATCGTCAGCCACACTGCCCAGGCGCAGGCCGTCGTCGACGCCGTGAAGTCGGTTGACCCGGGCCTGCCCATTCTGGGCCTCCCCGGTTCCGAGGTCCTGCGGCTTGCGGAGCAAGCGGGCCTGCGCGCAGTGACGGAGGCTTTTGCCGACCGGGCGTACAACCCTGACGGAACACTTGTCTCCCGCTCACAGCCCGCAGCGGTCCTTCACGACCCCGCCAAAGTGGCGGAGCATGTATTAAGGATGGCCACGGAAAACTCCGTCCGGGCCATCGACGGATCCATCCTGAAGATCCACGCAGAAAGCATCTGCGTGCATGGTGACTCACCGGGGGCCGTAGCCATGGCCGCCGCCGTGAAGTCCGCACTTGAGGACGCCGGTGTCAGCATCGGCTCGTTCCTCTAAACCCCGCTGCACCTCACCCCCGCACTATCCCCATTCCCCGGAGGAAAACATGACCGGCACCAACAAGGCAGCCAGGACCGCGGCAAGGAAGCCGCCAGCCGGCGCGCTGAAGGCCTACATCGCCAGCCTTACCGGCACATCGCTGGAGTACTACGACTTCGCCATCTACTCCGTCGCGTCGGCGCTGGTGTTCCCCAAGATCTTCTTCCCCTCGAATGACGAGTTCGTGGGGCTGCTGCTCTCCTTCTCAGCCTTCGCGGTGGGTTACCTGGCCCGCCCCATCGGCGGCGTCATCTTCGGCCGCCTGGGCGACAAAATCGGCCGCAAGTACGTCCTGGTATTCACCCTGGTGCTGATCGGCGTCGCCACTGTCCTCATTGGTGCGCTGCCCGACTACTCGGTGATCGGCGCAGCAGCTCCCACCATCCTGGTGCTGCTGCGCCTGGCCCAGGGGATCGGCGTCGGCGGCGAATGGGGCGGCGCAGTGCTGCTGTCCAGCGAATTCGGCGACCCCAACAAACGCGGCTTCTGGTCCTCCGCAGCACAGATCGGCCCGCCCGCCGGCAACCTCATGGCGAACGGCGTCCTGGCCATCCTGGCCGCCTCACTCAGCACCGAAGCCTTCCTCTCCTGGGGCTGGCGCGTAGCGTTCCTGGCCTCCGCCCTGCTGGTGGTCTTCGGCCTGATCATCCGCCTCAGGCTTGAGGAGACCCCGGTCTTCAAGGCGATCCAGGCCAAGGGCGACCGCCCCAAGGCGCCCATCAAGGAAGTCTTCACCACCGAGCCGCGCGCCCTGGTGTCGGCCGCCCTCTCGCGGGTCTGCCCCGACGTCCTCTACTCCCTGTTTACCGTGTTCGTGGCCGTCTACGCCACCAAGGAGCTCGGCATGACAACGGGCAACGTCCTGGCCGCAATCCTCATCGGCTCGGCGTTCCAGCTTTTCCTGATTCCTGCTGCCGGCGCCCTCACCGACCGCGTGAACCGGCGCTGGATGTACGGCATCACGGCCGCCGCAACCGCCGTCTACATTCCGCTGTTCTTCCTTATGATCTCCGGCAAGTCCGTGGTGATGCTGACTATCGGCGTGGTGATCGGGCTGGCCCTGCACGCCTTTATGTACGGCCCGCAGGCCGCTTTTATCACCGAACAGTTCCCGGCCCGGCTCCGCTACGCCGGCAGTTCCCTGGCCTACACCCTTGCCGGCGTGGTGGGCGGCGCCGTGGCTCCGCTGATCTTCACGGCGCTCTACGGCGCAAGCTCCGGCGGCTGGTACCTGATCGCCGGATACATCGCGCTGACCGCTGTGGTGACCATCGTGGGCATGCGCCTGGGCCGCGACCCGCAGCCGGAAGCGGACCTCCAGCTGCTCCACACCAGCCAGGCGGGGGAGAGCCGCGCCTGAGCGGCGCGGCCGTCTTCCATGGAAACAGTCACTAACACCACCGCCGGCCCCGCCGCCCGGGTAGTCGCTGTCCGGCCTGTGGGCACCACCGCAGTGCTGGCCGAACTGGCAGGGCTCCATGACGTGCTGGCGCTGCAGGCCGTGCTCCTGGAACACCCGTTGCCAGGCCAGGTCGATGTCCTGGCGGCCGCCGAAACCGTGCTGGTCAAGGCCGATTCGCCCCAGTCCGCACGGCGCATCGCAGCCCGGCTGCCTGAGCTGGACCTGGCTGTCCAGGCACAGTCGGAGGGCAAACTGGTGCAGATCGACACCCTGTACGACGGCGAGGACCTCGCCGAAGTGGGCCGGCTGACCGGGCTGGGGGTTGATGGAGTGGTGGCAGCCCACACGGGGCAGGTCTGGACCGTGGCGTTCGGCGGCTTCGCGCCGGGCTTTGGGTACATGGTGGGGGAGAACCAGTCCTTGGAAGTCCCGCGGCGGAGTTCACCGCGCACCGTGGTCCCGGCGGGATCGGTGGCGCTTGCAGGCAACTACTCTGCGGTGTATCCGCGGCAGTCACCGGGCGGCTGGCAGCTGATCGGGCGCACTGCCGCCCGGATGTGGGACCTCGGACGGGAGCAGCCGGCTTTGGCTGCGCCGGGGGACCGGGTGCAGTTCCGGGCGGTGCGGGAGCTGGTGGAGCTTTTGGATCCCGCTTCCCCGGCTGAAAGCGTTACAGAGGCCGGTGCAGCTTCCGGACTTCGGATCCTGTCGCCCGGACTCCAGAGCCTGGTCCAGGACCTGGGCCGCCACGGCCATGGCGGGCTGGGGGTGTCCGCGGCGGGGGCGCTGGACCGGTCCTCGGTGCGCCGCGCGAACCGGATCGTCGGCAACCAGCCATCGGCCGCCGTCGTGGAAAGTGTGGTCGGCGGGTTGCGTGTGCAAGCGGTTGGCGACCAGGTCCTCGCCGTCACCGGTGCCCCCGTGGCACTGACCATTGCGCCGCCGTCGGACGTTCCCGGCGCCGGCACCGCCGGGGACGGCACGGCCGCGGACGGCGCGGCGGATGACAGCACCGCCGAGGACGACGGCGGCCGCTCCGGGGACGTGCGCCACGCACCGATGGCCACGGCGTTCGCCCTGCTGGACGGCGAAATCCTGACCCTTGGGGCACCGGAGCGCGGATTCCGCACCTACCTTGCCGTCCGCGGCGGTGTGGACACCCAACCCGTCCTGGGCAGCCGCTCCACCGACACCATGTCCGGCATCGGCCCCGCCGCCCTGGCGGCAGGCGGGTTCATCAAGGCGGGGAAAGCCACCTCCTCAAACGTGGTGGGCAATCCAGAGGTGCAGCCGGACTATCCGGACACCGGAGTGACCGTCCTGGACATCGTGCCGGGACCGCGGGATGACTGGTTCGACGCTTCCACGCTGGACTCGCTCTGCAGCCAGGAGTGGACGGTGACTCCCCGCTCAAACCGGGTGGGGATGCGCCTGGACGGCAAACCCCTGGATCGGAGCCGGAGCGGAGAGTTGGCCAGCGAGGGGACTGTGGCTGGAGCCCTCCAGGTTCCGCCCGAGGGGCAGCCCGTGCTGTTCCTCGCTGACCATCCCATTACCGGTGGCTACCCGGTGGTGGCAGTGGTGGTGGACCACCAGCTGGACGTCGCCGCCCAGGTCCCCATCGGCGGACGCCTCAGGTTCCGCTGGGCGCCCGGATATCCACTGCCCGCCACTACCCATACTTCCCCCGACGCTACCCAGACGAAGTGAGCAGCATATGCGCAAGGTCCTGATTGCCAACCGCGGAGAGATCGCCGTCCGCATCGCCCGCGCCTGTGAGGACGCCGGCCTGGAATCCGTAGCGGTGTACGCGGACGTTGATGCCGACGCCCTGCATGTAGGCGCGGCTTCCGAGGCCTATAGCCTGGGTGGCAACGCGCCGTCTGAAACCTACCTGGACATTCCCCGGCTGCTGCGCGTCGCCGCGGAGTCCGGCGCGGACGCGGTGCACCCTGGCTACGGTTTCCTGTCCGAGAACGCCGACTTTGCCCAGGCTGTCCTCGACGCCGGCCTGACGTGGATCGGGCCGTCACCGCAAGCCATCCGGCTGCTGGGCAACAAGATCACGGCCCGGGAGATCGCCGTCCGGGCTGGCGCGCCGCTGGTGGCGGGCAGCGACGGACCGGTGGCATCGGCGGCCGAAGCACGCGCCTTCGCCGAAGAGCACGGCCTGCCGGTGGCCATCAAGGCGGCCTTCGGCGGCGGCGGGCGCGGGCTGAAAGTGGTTCGTGAGATGGACCAGATTGAGGAAGCCTTCGATTCGGCAGTGCGCGAAGCGGTGGTGGCCTTCGGCCGCGGCGAATGCTTTGTGGAGCGGTACCTGGACCGGCCCCGGCATGTGGAGGCGCAGGTCCTGGCGGACCTTCACGGCAACGTGGTGGTGGTGGGAACACGCGACTGCTCCCTGCAGCGCCGGCACCAGAAACTGGTGGAAGAGGCGCCGGCACCGTTCCTCACCGGGAAGCAGACCAGCCAGATTTACGACGCCGCCAAGGCCGTGTGCCGGGAAGCCGCCTACTCCGGTGCCGGAACAGTCGAGTTCCTGGTCGCCGCGGACGGGACCGTCGCGTTCCTCGAGGTGAACACACGCCTCCAGGTGGAGCACCCCATCACGGAGGAGACCACGGGCGTGGACCTGGTCCAGGAACAGCTGCGCATTGCCGCCGGCGAGCCCCTGCGGTTCGCCTCCGATCCGGCGCCGCGCGGACACTCCTTTGAATTCCGGCTCAATGCCGAGGACGTGGGCCGTGGTTTCCTGCCCTCGCCCGGAACCATCGCCACCTTCAGCGGGCCCACGGGCCCGGGAATGCGGCTGGACCCGGGCGTGCGCGCCGGTTCCATCGTGGCGCCACAGTTCGATTCCCTGCTGGCCAAGCTCATCGTCACCGGCGCCGACCGGCAGCAGGCGCTGCGCCGTGCCCGCCGCGCCCTGGCCGAAATGGAAATCACCGGCGTAGCCACCGTCCTGCCGTTCCACCGCGCCGTGGTCCAGGCCCCCGACTTCACGTCAGAGACGGCGCTCGCCGTCCACACCCGGTGGATCGAGACGGACTTCGCCGATGCCATCGCGGCGGATCCCGGGTATGCCACCTCCGTCCCGGATGGTGCGCGGCGCACCATCACCGTTGACGTCGACGGCCGGCGCCTCGCCGTCGGCCTTCCCGCGGACCTGCTGGATGGATGGGCGCGCTCAGGGGGAGGCCTTCCCCAAGGCGCTTCGGTGGAGGACGGGCGCGACGGCGGCGCTGCCGCCCGCGCTGTTGACCCCGGCGACCTGCGGGCGGACATGGCCGGGACCGTGGTGAAGTGGCTCGTGCAGCCGGGCGCCCATGTCGCCGCGGGGGACCCCGTCGTTGTCCTTGAAGCCATGAAGATGGAAACCCAGGTAGCCGCCCACCGGGACGGGACCGTCACGGATATCCGGGCGGAAGCCGGCGGCGTGGTGACTGCCGGCGCTGTACTGGCGACCATCGGGACTTAGAAGCGGTACCGGCGCGCCCCGGCCGGCAGCACTCAGAGATCCTCTTCAAGCCTGCTGGTGAGGATCCGGTTGGCGTTGACCTGCAGGATGTCGAGCGACTCCTGAATCAGGGGTGAGGCGATGCTGCCCCTGCGCACCGCGGCGATAATGCGGCGCGTGGGTTTTGTCTTGCCGGTGATGCGCAGCCGAACCACGTTTTCGGCTCCATGCAGAGGTGCCAGCCGGGGCAGCAGGCCGACGCCCAGCCCCGCACCCACGAACGCGATGTGGGTTTCCCACTCGACGGCTTCATGGGCAATCCGCGGTGTCACCCCGACTGCCGTGAACGCCGCGGTGAAGAGGGAATGGTAGGTGGAACCGGCGGTCTCCGTGATCCAGGGTTCCGAGGCCAGCTCTTCCAGCGTCGCTGTTTCCCGTGAGGCCAGGGGATGGTCACCGGCAATGATGACGTCCAGTGGATCGTCGAGCAGAACCCGCTGCTCGAAGCGCGGATCGTCCTCACCATAAGTGTCGGACTGCATGGCGACGATGACTGCAAGGTCGATTCGTTCCGCAATCAACAAGTCGAAGCAGCGGGCCGGATCAGCCTCAAGAACCTGCACCTCCAGCAGGGGGCGTGTGGTGCGCAGGGTGGCGGCCAGCGGCGCGAGCAACTGGGCGGCCGCGGTGGAGAATCCGCCGAGCCCAAAACGGGACTGCACCTGGTCACCGGCCTCCATGGCCGCGGCGCGCAGGCTCTCCCATTCCGCGATAAGGGTGTCCGAGCCCTCCACGAGAAAGCGGCCCGTGGCGGTCAGCCGCACACCCCGGCCGTCCTTCGTCAGCAGCTGCATTCCCAGCACGCGCTGAAGCTCCCGTAACTGCGCGGAAACCGCGGAGGGAGAATATCCCGTGAGCTCCGCGGTTGCGCCAACAGTCCCGCACCGGGCAAACACCCGAAGTGTTATGAGCCGTGGATCGATCATGCATCCATTGTGCATGGTTATCTTCAAAATCTTGCGCTTTTGTTGCAGCGCTTGTGACCCTAATCTCATCATTACAACTACTTCGACCATGCCGGTAGCACCCCGCGCACGCATGGCCACCGCAACACCCACTACCCATGCCTCCCGGGAGGAAACCCATGACTGCTTCAGTGAACGTGCCCCTCAATTCACGCGGAAAACTTACTGCATCCCTGCCTGCCGAGCAGCTGGCGGAAATCAGCGCGTTGTTTGAGTTCCGGCGCACCGGCTACTCCCTCGATGCCCCCTTCTACACCGACCGCTCGATCTTCAACATCGACATGGAGGCCATTTTCGGCCAGCACTGGATCTTTGCCGCCAGCACCGCCGAACTGCCGGAGCCGGGCGACTACGTCACCGTCGACTACGGGCCCTACTCCCTGATTGTGCTGCGCAACGACGATGGCGCCGTGAACGTCCTGCACAACGTATGCCGCCACCGCGGCGCCCGCGTCCTCACCGAAGCTGCCGGGTCAACCGGAAACCTGGTCTGCGGCTACCACTCCTGGACCTACTCCCCGGAGGGCAATCTGATCCATGCCTCCGCGCCGGGGGAAACGAAGTTCGACAAGAGCTGCTTCGGCCTCAAGCGCGCCCACGGCCGCGAGATCGCCGGACTCATCTTTGTCTGCATTGCGGATGAGCCGCCGACGGACTTCGACGAGACCGCAAAGATCTTCGAGCCCTACCTGGCGCCCCATGATCTCTCGAAGACAAAAATCGCCTACCAGCAGAACATCATCGAAGAGGGCAACTGGAAGCTCGTCATGGAGAACAACCGTGAGTGCTACCACTGCGACGGCCACCCTGAGCTGGCCTGCTCCCTCTTCCCCACCTGGGGTTTGACCGAGGGCCTGATCCCGCCCCACCTTGAGGAAGTGTGGAACCGGAACAAGGAAGCCCAGTCCTCCCTTGAGGAGCGTTGCCGCCGCTACGGCCTTCCCTACGAGGTGGTCGAGCAGCTTGACACGCGCATCGCGGGAATCCGTATCTCGCGGGAATCACTCGATGGAGAGGGTGAATCGTTCTCCGCGGACGGGCGGAGGCTTTCCAAGAAGCTGCTGGGTGATCTGCCCGACTTCCGCCTTGGCCGCTGCTCGATGCACCTGCAGCCCAACAGCTGGTTCCATTTCCAGAGCGACCACGTCATCACGTTCGGTGTCTTCCCTATCAACGAACACCAGAGCCTCGTACGCACCACCTGGCTGGTGGCTGACGACGCCGTGGAAGGCGTCGACTACGACCTGGAGAAGCTCACCTACACGTGGAAGCAAACGAACCTGCAGGACAAGGCGTTCGTGGAGCTGTGCCAGCAGGGTGCCGGCAGTCCCGCCTACGAGCCCGGTCCCTACATGAAGAGCGAATACCAGGTCGAGGCATTCATCAACTGGTACGTGCAGCGCGTGCAGGAGCACTTGGCATGATTGAACTCCTCACCGAAACGGCAATCCAGGAACCACAGCGCATCCGCGGTCTTGAGATGCCGTGGAACAGGGTGATGGGAAGCCCGGAGACACCCGCCCGGGCAGCCCGTGCGCTCGGCCCATGGCACCCGCAGGAGTTTATGGCCGAATGTGTCGAGACCGTTGCCGAGGCCGGCGCCATGATGACCTTCGTGTTCCGGCGCTGCGACGGTGCGCCCCTGGCGTTCCGTGCCGGCCAGTACGTGAACGTCGCATTTCCCGTGAATGGTGAGGACCAGGAACCGGTGGACCGCAGCTACTCGCTGTCCAGTTCGCCCACCGAGCCGTGGACCTTCAGCATTACGGTCAAGTGCGACACCACGGGATTGGTCTCGCCCTGGGTGCACGAGAACGTCAAACCCGGAACCGTTCTTGAGATGCTGGGACCGGTGGGAGCATTCCACCTGCCCGACGCCGACCGGCGGGCACGGTATCTCCTTCTTGCTGCCGGCGCAGGCATTACGCCCATCATGTCCATGGTGCGGACCATCCACTCCCTGCCCGGACACGCCGATGTTGTGGTGCTCTACCACGGCTCGGATGCCGGCGGCTTTGCCTTCCACCGGGAACTGGCCTACATCGCCTCCGTGGACTCCCGCTTCAAGGTCCACTACTCCCTGGGCGACCGCAGCGTGCCGGAGGGGTGGGAAGGGCTTAGGGGAAGGCTCACGGCGGCCATGCTCGAGGAGGTGGCCCCCGATGCCAACGGCCGGCAGGTGTACGCATGCGGTCCCGAGGGTTACCTGAACACCGCCACCGAGCTCCTCCAAAAGGTGGGCGTCGATGACACTTCCATATACATGGAGTTCTTCTCGGGAGACCGCCAGACGCTCCTTGAATACCAGGCGGAGGTGGCGCTGGCAACGGACATTGCAGAGGAAATCGCCGAGGAAATCGCTGATTCCGCCGAGGACTACTTTGAAAGCCAGCCCGCAGCCTTCGGGCTCTACGAGCCCGGCTACGACGCCGACGGGACTCTGCAGGCCTCAGGGCTGCCGCTGGAAATCAGCGACCCGGAGGCGCCCGGCACCAACCCCGCCGCCGACAGCCCGGTTATGGAACCGGAAGCCGGTGCCCCTGACGCCTCCACCTTCAACACGGTGGGAACAGGCAGCCTCACCATGTCCTTCATGCGTACCGGCGTCAATGTGCGGATCGACCCCACCGAACACATCCTCGAGGCCGCCCAGCGCGCCGGCGTCAGGATCGGCGCGAACTGCAAGGAAGGCATGTGCGGCTCCTGCAAGGTCGTCAAGCTTTCGGGAGAGGTCGAAATGAACCACCAGGGCGGAATCCGTGCCCGGGAAATCTCCGCCGGCAAGTTCCTGCCCTGCTGCTCCACCGCGCAGACGGACCTGGTTATCGACGCGTAGCTCCTGTTCCGGCTGTCAAGGCGCAGCCGGAACCCCTGAAATACGGCTTAAGACTTCAGAAATACCTTGACACGTGACTGTGATTAGGGCCACGCTGTTGCATATAGCGAGACGTGTTGTTGTTTACGGAACACGCGTCCGCGATGGTAGCAAAGCTGACCTTGACCAATGAATGCCAGGAAGGCCCCGGCCTTCCACCCGGCTTGGGGACGCCGGAGTACAGCGTGAGCCCATGAATTCAAACCAAAGGACTGACATGGCTTTGAACAGCGACATCCGCACGGATGCCCAACCCCCCAACGAGCTGGAGGAGCCCACGCTCGTTCCTGCACCCGAAAACTCTCCTTCCTCCCACGACTCGCACGACGCGGAGGACACCGAACAGATCATGCAGGAACTCCGCCAGACCAAGGCCGAACAGGCTGTGGCACACCGGCGGAACCGTAAGCTCACCCTCGACAAGGCCACCTTCGGCATCACCGGAGTCCTCGCCCTCGCTTTTGTGGCGTGGGGCTTCCTGGGCCGGGACAGCCTGGCCGCCACGTCAACAGCCGCCCTGAACTGGGTGATGGAATACACCGGCTGGCTCTTTATGGTCCTGGCCTCGCTGTTCGTTGTTTTCGTCCTCTGGCTGGCGCTGGGCAAATGGGGCAACATTCCACTGGGCAAGGACGGCGAGAAGCCCGAATTCCGGACCATTTCCTGGATTGCCATGATGTTTGCGGCCGGCATGGGCATCGGCCTGATGTTCTACGGTGTGGCCGAGCCGCTCTACCATTACATCTCCCCGCCACCGGGAACGGTGGACGGACGGACGCCCGCGGCCATCCAGACGGCCATGGCCACCTCCATCTTCCACTGGACCCTGCACCCCTGGGCCATGTACGCCGTCGTGGGCATTGCCATGGCCTACGGCACCTACCGGCTGGGCCGCCGGCAGTTGATCTCTGCTGCCTTCACGTCGCTGTTCGGCATCAGGACGGTGGAAGGGCCGGTGGGCAAGTTCATCAACATCCTGGCCATCTTCGCCACGCTCTTCGGCACGGCAGCCTCCCTGGGCCTCGGCGCCCTCCAGATCGGCAGCGGACTGACCTCAAACGGCTGGATCGGCGAAGTGGGAACACCCGTCCTGGTGGCCATCGTCGCCGTCCTGACAGCATGCTTCGTGGCCTCGGCCGTGTCCGGCATCAGCCGCGGCATCCAATGGCTGTCCAACATCAACATGGTCCTGGCCGTGATCCTGGCGCTCATCGTTTTCCTCGCCGGGCCCACCCTGTTTATCCTCAACCTCATTCCCGCAGCAGTCGGTGACTACGCCAGGGACCTTGCCGAGATGTCCTCCCGCACCGAAGCCGTCGGAGACGAAGCGCTCCGGACCTGGATGTCCGGCTGGACCATCTTCTACTGGGCCTGGTGGGTGTCATGGACGCCGTTCGTGGGCATGTTCATCGCCCGGATTAGCCGCGGCCGCACCATCCGCCAGTTCGTGACCGGCGTCCTGCTGGTCCCCAGCATCGTCAGCGTCATCTGGTTCGGCATCTTCGGCGGCACTGCCTTCCACGTCCAGGAGGAAGCGGACAAGGCGGGCACCCCCGGCCTGGTCTCCATGGCCAGCGGGTCACCGTCCATCGACTTCGACGGCGCACTGTTCGACCTGGTCCGAAACATGTCCATGCCTGCCTGGCTCACCGCAGCCGTGGTGGTTCTCGCCATGGTCCTGGTGGCCATCTTCTTCATCACCGGAGCCGATTCCGCATCGATCATCATGGCATCCCTGAGCTCCAACGGGTCCTCCGACCCGAAGCGCGGCCTGGTCATCTTCTGGGGCCTGCTCACCGGTGCGGTAGCCGCCGTGATGATGCTGGCCGGCGGCGATGAACCGTCCGAGGCGCTCTCCGGCCTGCAGCGGATCACCATCGTGGCGGCCCTGCCGTTCGTGCTGGTCATGCTGCTGCTGTGCTTCGCCCTGGTGAAGGACCTGCGCCGGGATCCGCTGTCCCTCCGGCGCCGGCTCGCGGACTCCGTGGTGGAGCGCGCCATCCGCAGCGGCGTGGACCAGCACGGCGGCGTCCAGTTCGATCTCGTTACCAAGCATCAATGTGATCAGCGCTGTCCGGACGATGGCCGCTGCGCGGCTTCCACCGCTGACACCCAAGCAACCGCAAAGAACCAGGAGTAGACCATGACCACAGTCCTCGAAGGCCGCCCCACCGGTAACGCGACGGTGGAGGCCGGCGACGTTGCCGGCGTCCGCGGTACCGACACCGTCCAGTACGTCCTTACCCTTGCGTGCCCGGAGCGCCCCGGAATTGTCCGGGCCATCACCGCATTCCTCGCTGACCGCGGCTTCGACATTGTTGAACACCAGCAGTTCGATGACCACATCAGCGGCAAGCTCTACCTGCGCACGGCCTTCACCCCGGGAGACAATGAAGTCTCCGCGGAAGGCCTCAGCGCGGAGTTCGCTGCCGTCGCCGATGAGTTCGACATGGAATTCGCCATCCACGACGGCCGCCCCCAGCGCCTGCTGGTGATGGTTTCGAAGTTCGGCCACTGCCTCAACGACCTCATCTTCCGGTGGCGCGCGGGCAGCCTGGGTGCGGAGATCGCCGTCGTGGTTTCCAACCACGAGGACCTGCGCCCCATGGCGGAAGCCGCCGGCCTGCCGTTCATCCACGTCCCGGTAACGGCCGCTACCAAGCCCGAAGCCGAAGCGCGCCTGCTGGAACTGGTGGCCGAGTACGACGCGGACCTGGTGGTCCTCGCACGCTACATGCAGGTCCTGTCCAACGACCTGTGCGCCAGCCTCCGCGGCCGGGCCATCAACATCCACCATTCCTTCCTGCCCGGGTTCAAGGGTGCCAAGCCTTACCACCAGGCCTATGACCGCGGCGTGAAGCTCATCGGAGCCACCGCGCACTACGTCACCGCAGACCTGGACGAGGGCCCGATCATCGAGCAGGAAGTGTTCCGGGTGGACCACAGCCTGGACCCCAACGCACTGGTCACGGTAGGCAGGGACGCCGAATCCCAGGCATTGTCCCGCGCAGTAAAGTGGCACTCCCAGCACCGGGTCCTGCTCAACAACACCCGCACCGTCGTCTTCCGCTAACGCCAACGCCCACGCAAAACAGGAGAAACAACACCCATGAGCGCATCACCACGCGTTGTCATTATCGGCGCCGGCATTGTCGGAACCAACCTTGCCGACGAACTCGCCACCCGCGGCTGGACCAACATCACGGTGGTGGAACAGGGCCCGCTGGAACTTGCCGGCGGCTCCACGTCGCACGCTCCAGGCCTGGTGTTCCAGAACAACCAGTCACGGACCATGACCGAATTCGCCACCTACACGGTCAACAAGTTCCTCTCGCTGAGCAAGGACGGCGAGTCCTGCTTCAACCAGGTAGGCGGCCTGGAACTGGCCACCACCCCCGAACGGCTGGCCGATCTCCACCGCAAGATGGGCGTAATGACCTCGTGGGGAGTCGAAAGCCGGATCGTCGACGCCGACGAATGCGAAAAGATCTACCCCCTCCTGAACACCGGCAAGCTCACCGGCGGCCGCGAGGTCCTCGGCGGCCTGCTCATCCCCACCGACGGCCTGGCCTTGGCCGCCCGTGCGGTGCAGCTGCTGATCGAGCGCTCCAGCGAAGCCGGAGTGACGTACCAGGGCAACACCACCGTCACCGGCATCGCCCAGGAGGGCGGCAAGGTGACGGGCGTGGAAACGTCCGAGGGTTTGATCCCGGCAGACATCGTGGTCTCCTGTGCAGGCTTCTGGGGCCGTGAGCTCGGCAAGATGGTTGGCCTGGAAGTACCGCTGCTGCCGCTCGCGCACCAGTACGTGGTCAGCACTCCGCTGCCCGAACTTGAAGGCGTCAACGAGCTGCCCAAGGGTGCCAGCAAGCCCATCCTGCGCTACCAGGACAAGGACCTGTACTACCGCGAATGGGGCAACCGCATCGGCATCGGCAGCTACGCCCACCGCCCCATGCCGGTGGACATGTCCGCCCTGCCGAAGGTCGCCGCAGAGGAAATGTCGGACCACCGCATGCCCTCCCGGCTGGAGTTCACCCTGGAAGACTTCCTGCCCGCGTGGGAGGACAGCCAGGACCTGCTGCCGGCCCTGCGCAGCTCCGCGATCGAGGACGGCTTCAACGGCATCTTCTCCTTCACCCCCGACGGCGGCCCGCTGATGGGCGAGGCGCCCGAGCTCGACGGCCTGTTCGTGGCCGAAGCCGTCTGGGTCACGCACTCGGCCGGCGTGGCCAAGGCAATGGCGGAGCTGCTGGTGGAAGGCCGGTCCCGCACCGACCTGCACGGCTGCGAGCTCACCCGCTTCGAAAAGGTGCAGACCTCCGACGCCTATGTCAGTGAGACGTCCCAGCAGAACTTCGTGGAAATCTACGACGTTATGCACCCGCTGCAGCCCCGGGAATCCCCGCGGGACCTGCGGGTCAGCCCGTTCAACGTGCGGCAGAAGGAGCTGGGGGCGTTCTTCCTGGAGTCCGCCGGCTGGGAGCGGCCGCACTGGTTCGAGGCCAACCGCGGCCTGCTCGAGGAGCTGCCGGAGGAGTGGCGGACGCCGGAGCGGGATGCCTGGTCCGCCCTGTACTCGTCCCCCATCTCGGCGGCCGAGGCGTGGAAGACGCGTACCGCCGTCGGGCTTTTCGACATGACGCCGCTGAAGCGGCTGTCCGTAGTGGGCCCGGGCGCGCAGGCGCTGCTGCACCGCCTCAGCACGGGCAACATTGCCAAGAAGCCGGGTGCCGTGACGTACTGCCTTCTGCTGGAGCACGACGGCGGCATCCGCAGTGACGTTACCGTCGCACGGCTGGCGGAGGAAGACTTCCAGCTGGGCGTCAACAGCAACGTGGACTTCGATTACCTGCGCGTGGAGGCGCGCAAGCAGTCCGCCGCCGATCCCGCCCAGTGGGTGCATGTTTCGGACATCACCGGCAGCACTTGCTGCATCGGGCTGTGGGGGCCGCTGGCCCGCGAAGTGATCGGCAAGGTCAGCTCCGACGACCTGACCAACGACGGCCTGAAGTACTTCCGGACCAAGGAAATCTCCGTAGGCGGCATCCCCGTCACCGCGATGCGGCTGTCCTACGTGGGTGAACTCGGCTGGGAGCTCTACACCACCGCCGAGCACGGCCTGAAGCTCTGGGACCTGCTGTTCGAGGCGGGCCGGGAGCACGGCATCATCGCCGCCGGCCGTGGCGCCTTCAACAGCATGCGCCTCGAGAAGGGCTACCGGCTGTGGGGCACGGACATGACGTCCGAGCACCACCCGTACGAGTCCGGCCTGGGCTTCTCTGTGGCCAAGGACAAGACGGGCTTCGTGGGTGCCGAGGCCTTGGCGGCCCGCAAGGAAGAGCCCGCCACGCGGGCGCTGCGCTGCCTGACGGTCGACGACGGCACGTCCATCGTGCTGGGCAAGGAACCGGTGTACGTGAACGGCGAAGCCGCCGGGTACGTCACGAGCGCTGCCTACGGCTACACCGTGCGCAAGCCGATCGCCTACGCCTGGCTGCCGGCTTCCGTGACCGAGGGCGACGCCGTGGAGATCGAGTACTTCGGCAAGCGCATCGCCGCCACCGTCACGCCTGAACCGCTCTTCGACCCGGGCATGGAGCGCCTCCGCGGCTAGCCGTGGCTGGTGGTTGAGCTCGTCGAAACCCGGTGGTTGAGCTTGTCGAAAAGCGGGGGTCGCCAAACCGGCGGCCCCCGCTTTCCACTTCCGGCCGCCGAATTGTCAGACCCCCTTGCGACGATGGGTGCATGGGGAAAGCGGCGGTGGTGAAGGCATTCGAGGACATCAATGCTGCCCTTGCCGTGCTCAACGCGGAGGCGGAGGGGTGTGGTGCGGAGCCGTTCTCGGATGCGGATCCACTGGCCGGGCTGGGAGATGGGTGCCTGGAAATTCTTGCCGGGACTCGGGTGGTGGAGGCCGGGTTCGCTGGTTTGAAGGCCCGGGCTGCGGTGACGTATGCGGACTCTGCCCAGGCCATCGCGGGGCCGGACATGCCGGTGCAGCCGCTGGAAATGGCTGTCGCCGCGGAAATCGGCGCCCTCCTGACCCTCGGTTCCCGGGCAGCCGGTGCGTTCCTGGCCGCCTCCCACGCCGTGACCAAGGAGCTGCCGCTGACGTTATCGGCGTTGCAGGCCGGAGTAATCTCCTGGCCGCACGCCCTGGTCATGGTGGAGGAAACCGCCGGCCTTGACCCCGCCGGCGCGGCGGCACTGGAAGCCCACTTCCTGAACCCCGACGTGCCCCGGCCGCCCACGGCCGCCCCGATCGGTGAGCTGCCCGCCTACCGGCTCCGTACCAAGGCCAGGAACTGGCGGGAACGCCACCACCCGGAATCCATCGAAAAACGCCACGCCAAGGGTGTGGCGGACCGGCGGATGGAATACGCCCCGGACCGCGACGGCATGGCCCGGGTTTCCCTCTACGTTCCCGCGGACCAGGCCTCAGCGATCTGGAACCGCACCACCGCCCTCGCCCGCGGCCTCCAAGGCCCCAACGAACCCCGCACCATCACCCAACTCCGCCCCGACATCGCCGCCAGCCTCCTGCTCGGCGCCGGAACAGCACTTCACCCCGCCCCGGAAACCGGCACAGAACAAAGCAGCGCGGCTGCAGGCAAGCCGGGTGAAACCCACGCAGGTGCCGGCTTGGGCGACGTCCCGGTACCCAAGGCGGACGTCCTGGTGACCGTGCCGGTGTTGGCGCTGCTCGGCACCACGGACGAACCGGCGAATCTGGACGGCTACGGCCCGATCCCTGCGTCAATGGCCCGCAAACTCGTCGAAGGCGGCGCCTCTTCGTTCTATCGCGTGCTCGTTGATCCACGGGACGGGGCGCCACTGGAAATCGGCCGCACCAGCTACCGCCTCACCAAACCCATGAAAAGAGCACTGCAACTCCGGGACGGTAAATGCACCTTCCCCGGCTGCAACAACCCCTCCCTGGACAACCAGGCAGACCACCTTCAAGCCTGGCAACACGGCGGCACCACCGGGATCAGTAACCTGGCCCAGCTCTGCCCCAAGCACCATCGCCTCAAACACGCCACGGGATGGACGCCCACACCGGCCACCCAAAACGAACCACCGGGCTGGACCTCACCCACCGGCCGCCACTACAAAGCCGAACACCACGACTGGGAACCACCACAGTGGCCTGCGCAACTGGCGCCGCCCTGGAAAGGCGCCCTGCGTTCACACTCATCACCCGGTGATCCTCCGGACTTTGTCTTCATCGGGTCCTCCCCAGGCGAACAAGAACTCGAGCGGTTCCTGCATGCCCCACCCGCCTGACTCGTTGCTGGGTTTCGCGCCCTGACCTCCGCGCTCGGCGGGGGAGCCCGGCGGCCGTGGGCCCCGAGCTCGCCAGGGAAGCCGGCGGCCGTGGCCCAAGCTCAACCGTAGGTCAGCCATGCTCTACCACCGTGTGGCGAAACAGCGACGGCGACCTCCGGCACTTGCCGGACGTCGCCGTCGTAGTTTTTGCCTCGACCGACAATGAAGGGCAAGCTGCAGTACTGGCCGTTGCTCTACTAGCCTGCCGCGGCTGGTTGCAGCTCTCCGGCAGCCACCTCGGCGGCGCTTTCCGTGACGTGCGGCGTGAAGCGGACGAACATGGCTTTGAAGCCGGGGGTGTTGGATTCGCGGGCCACGTTTTCCTTGTGGACCAGGGCGTTGGCTTCGGGGAAGTATGCGGCGGCGCAGCCCTTGGCGGTGGGGTAGGCCACGAGGCGGAACTTGTCCGCCGTGCGGTCGTGTCCGCGGAAGGTGCTGACCACGTCCACGAGGTCGCGGTCCTCGAAACCGAGCTCGGCGAGGTCCTCGGGGTGGATCAGGATGACCCGGCGGCCGCCGGAAATCCCGCGGTACCGGTCGTCCAGCCCGTAGTAGGTGGTGTTGTACTGGTCGTGGCTGCGGATGGTCTGGAGGACCAGGTGCCCCTCGGGCGGGGTGAGGTATTCCAGCGGGCTGACGGTGAACCGGCCGCGGCCGATGTCGGTCTTGAAGGACCGGGTGTCGCGGGGCGGGTTGGGCAGCACGAACCCGTTTTTGGTCCGGACCCGGGCGTTGAAGTCCTCGAAGCCGGGCAGGACGCGTTCGATGTGGTTGCGGATCACGTCGTAGTCCTCGGCCATGGCTTTCCAGTCCACGGAGTGGTCGGGGCCGAACGTCGCCTCGGCCATCCGCGCCACGATGACCGGCTCGGCGAGCAGGTGCTCAGAGACCGGTGTGAGCCGGCCCTGGGTGGAGTGGACCACGGACATGGAGTCTTCCACGGAGAGGAACTGGGCGCCGTTGGGGTGCTTGTCGTCCTTGTCCGTCCGGCCCAGGGTGGGCAGGATCAGCGAGGTGCGGCCGTGGACGATGTGCGAGCGGTTCGGCTTGGTGGAGATGTGCACGGTCAGGCCGATCCGCTGCATCCCGGCTTCGAGGGTCTCGGTGTCCGAACAGGCCAGCGAGAAGTTCCCGCCCATGGACACGAACACGTCCACTTCGTCGCGTTCAAAGGCTTCCATGGCTTCGACGGCGTCGTAGCCGTGATGCCGGGGGGAGGTGATCCCGAACTCGGTGTCGAGGGCTTCGAGGAGCCATTCCTTGGGTTTTTCCCAGATGCCCATGGTCCGGTCGCCCTGGACGTTGGAGTGCCCGCGGACCGGGCAGGCGCCGGCGCCGGGCTTGCCGAAGTTGCCCTGCAGGAGCAGGACGTTGACCATTTCCTTGATGGTGTCCACCGAGTGCGGCTGCTGCGTCACGCCCAGGGCCCAGCAGAAAATGCTGGCCTTGGACTTGATGAGCATCCCGGCCACTGTTTCGATCTGGGCGCGGGTCAGGCCGGTGGCCTTTTCGGTTTCGGCCCAGTCCAGCGTGGCGCGGGCCTGGCGGTAGGCGTCGAACCCGTCGGTCTGCGCGTCGATGAAGGAATGGTCGACGACAGAACCCGGGTTCCGTTCCTCCTCGGCCAGGAGCAGGTGCCCAAGGGCCTGGAACAGGGCCAGGTCCCCGCCCACCTTGATCTGCAGGTATTCGTCGGCCAGCGGGGTGCCGCCGCCCACGACGCCGGAGACGGTCTGCGGGTCTTTGAAGTTGAACAGCCCGGCCTCGGGCAGCGGATTCACGGCAACGATTTTGCCGCCCTTGTCCTTGCATTCCTTCAACGCGGACAGCATGCGCGGGTGGTTGGTGCCGGGGTTCTGGCCGACCACAAAGATCAGTTCGGCGTCGTGGATGTCGTCCAGGGAGACGGTGCCCTTACCGATGCCGATGGTGGGGTTCAGCGCCGACCCGGAGGACTCGTGGCACATGTTCGAACAATCCGGCAGGTTGTTGGTGCCCAGGGCCCGGGCGTACAGCTGGTACATAAAGGCTGTCTCGTTCGCGGTCCGCCCCGAGGTGTAGAAAACGCACCGGTCAGGCGTGCTGGCCCGGACGTGTTCGCCGATCAGTTCGAACGCGTCGGACCAGGAGATCGGTGAGTAGTGGGTTTCCCCTGCCCGGATCACCACCGGCTCGCTGAGCCGGCCCTGGTTGCCCAGCCAGTACTCCGTTTTGGTCGACAGCTCGGCGATGGAGTGCTTGGCCCAGAACTCGGCGCCGACCGTACGCAGGGTGTTTTCCTCGGCCACGGCCTTGGCACCGTTCTCGCAGAACTCGGCCGCCTTGCGCTTCTTGTCCGACTCGGGCCACGCGCAGCCGGGGCAGTCAAAGCCGCCCCGCTGGTTCAACCGCAGCAACGACTGCGCGGTACGGGCCACCCCGGCCTGCGCCACGGCACGTTCCAGCGCCACCATCACGGCCTTGACACCGGCCGCCTCGGTCTTGGGCTTGTGGACTTCGAGGTCGTCCTCGTTGATGTCCGCAACGGGGGCGGGCTGCTTACCGAACTTCATCGTTCCAACTTCCTTACCGGCATACGTTGTTCTGGCACCAGCAAAGGCGCACCAAGGTTCCTGGCGCGCCTTTGCTGGACACTGCTGCTACTTCGATGGCTACTGCGGCACCTTCGCCAGGGTTTCCTGCTCCGCGGCGATGGTGGTGTTCTCGCCGTGTCCGGTGCGGACCACCGTGTCACCGGGCAGGGTCAGCAACCGTTCCCGGATCGAGGTGAGGATGGTGGGGTAGTCGCTGTAGGACCGTCCTGTGGCACCCGGCCCGCCGTTGAAGAGCGTGTCCCCGGTGAAGACCGTTCCCTCGCTTTCCAGGTGGAAGCAGGTGGAACCGGGGGAGTGGCCCGGTGTGTGGATGGCCTTGAGGCTCGCCCCAGCCACTTCGAAGACGTCGCCGTCGTGCAGTTCCTGGTCCGGCCTGGCGTCCGGGTAGACCTGCTCCCAGAGGACCAGGTCATCCGGGTTGAGATAGATCGGTGCTCCGACGGCGTCTGCGACTTCCCGCGCGGCGCCGATGTGGTCGTTGTGCGCGTGGGTCAGCAGTATGGCCTTGACCTTCCGGCCACCCACCTGGTTGATGATTGCGGAGGCGTCGTGCGGGGAATCAATGATGACGCATTCAGCGTCATCGCCCACAATCCAGACGTTGTTGTCGACGTCCCAGGTGCCGCCGTCGAGCGAAAACGTCCCTGAGGTGACCAGGTTCTCGATCCGGACGCCCATCAGGAAGCCGCCCCCGCGGCAGGCAGTTCAACAACGGAGCGCAGGACCTTGCCCTCGTGCATCTTCTCGAAGGCTTCCTCCACCTGGTCGATGCTGATGCGCTCGGACACAAAGGCATCCAGGTCCAGGTTGCCCTGCTTGTAGTGGCTCACCAGCATCGGGAAGTCGCGGGAGGGCAGGCAGTCGCCGTACCAGGAGGATTTCAGCGACCCGCCCCGGCCGAAGACGTCCAGCAGGGGCAGTTCCAGGGACATCTCGGGCGTCGGGACGCCCACCAGGACAACGCGGCCGGCGAGGTCGCGGGCGTAGAAGGCCTGCTTGTATGTTTCAGGGCGGCCGACGGCGTCAATCACCACATCGGCGCCGTTGCCTCCCGTGAGGGCTCGGATGGCCTCGATGGGGTCTTCCTTGCTGGAGTCGATGCCGTGCGTGGCGCCCAGCGACCTGGCCATTTCGACCTTGTTGGCGTCGATGTCCACGGCGATGATCGTGGTGGCGCCGGCCAGCCTGGCGCCGGCGATCGCGGCGATGCCCACACCGCCGCAGCCGATCACGGCCACGGACTCGCCGCGCTTGACCTCGCCGGTGTTGATCGCGGCGCCGATGCCGGCCATCACACCGCAGCCCAGCAGGCCCACGGCGGCAGCATCAACTTCGGGGTCCACTTTGGTGCACTGCCCGGCGGCAACCAGGGTCTTCTCGGCGAAGGCGCCGATACCCAGGGCGGGGGAGAGTTCGGTGCCGTCCTCGAGGGTCATCTTCTGCGTGGCGTTGGCGGTGTTGAAGCAATACTGCGGCTGGCCCTTGGCGCACGCCCGGCATTCGCCGCAGACGGCACGCCAGTTCAGGATGACGCGGTCGCCCGGGGCGATGGAGGTAACTCCGTCGCCCACGGCGTTGACAACGCCGGTTGCTTCATGGCCCAGCAGGAAGGGGAAGTCATCGTTGATGCCGCCCTGCTTGTAGTGCAGGTCGGTGTGGCAGACGCCGCAGGTGAGGATGTCCACCAGTGCCTCGCCCGGTCCCGGATCCGGCACCAGGATGGTCTCCAGTGACACCGGAGCGTTTTTTTCCTTGGCAATAACGGCCTTGACCTTGTGAACCATGATTCCTGTGTTCCTTTCGTTGGCCGAACGACGATCCCGACCCGACTAACAATTCTAGAAGCAGCGGCTTCTCCGGCCCGCTACCCAAAGGGGTGGGCAGCAGATCCGAAGGGATAGTTCGACCCGCTACTAGCAAAACCGCATTGTGTAATGCGCAACACGATTCGCATAGTGCGTACACGAAAATATGTCAGCCGTCACACCAGGTGTCAAGACAACGGACATGTGCAACGCCGGGCCGCCGCAGGCCTCGTGGGAAAGAGACGTCTTCTGACGCAACGGCGATGTTGTTAAAGCAACGTATATCTATCCTCCCACGCATCGCCACGGCCATCGGTAACTTTCCTGGCAAATGCACAACAAAGATTATCGCCTGCCAGAGCCTATTGACTGTGCTGCACGTCACGCCTAATCTGGTGCAACAGCGTTGCGCTGATTGCAACCACAACAACTTTGGTGGATACATGAGTAACGAAACTTCCTCCGTGGCCCCGAACCAGGGCCTGCACGCGGGGCCCGGCGGCCTCAACCCAGCTGACAATGCCGTCAGCAAGGAAACCCGCCGCCGGGTGATCGCGGCCAGCTTCATTGGAAACTTTGTTGAATGGTTCGACTACGCGGTGTACGGCTACCTGGCCGTCACCATCGCTGCGGTCTTTTTCCCGCAGTCTGATCCGCAGGCGGGCCTCCTCCTGACCTTTGCCCTGTTTGCGATCTCATTCCTGGTACGCCCGCTCGGCGGTTTTGTCTGGGGACACATCGGAGACCGGGTGGGCAGGCGGACCGCCCTCTCGCTGTCCATCCTGATCATGTCCGGGGCCACGTTCTGCATTGCCCTGATCCCCGGGTACGACATGATCGGACTGTGGGCTCCAGTCCTGCTCCTGATCATCAGGGTGGTCCAGGGCTTCTCAGCCTCCGGAGAATACGCCGGTGCGTCCGCCTTCCTGGTGGAATACGCCCCCGCCAACCGCCGCGGGCTCTACGCTGCGGTGGTTCCCGCAAGTACGGCCGCCGGGCTCCTCCTCGGTTCGCTGCTCGCCGGCCTGCTGACCACACTGCTCAGTTCCGAAGCAATGCACAGCTGGGGCTGGCGCCTGCCCTTCCTCCTGGCTGCCCCCATGGGCCTCATTGGCCGGTACATCCGGACCAAGCTTGAGGACACCCCGGTCTTCCGCGAACTGGCCAAGGAGGACGACGCCGTCAAGGCGCCTGTCTCCAGTCTCTTCCGGAACCATTGGCGCCAGCTGCTCCAGGCGGTCGGGGCCGTGCTGCTCAACGCCGTCGGGTTCTACGTGATCCTCAGCTACATGCCCACGTACCTGTCCTCCGAGCTTGGCCTGGGCGCCACGGAATCATTCCTGGCCACCACGGTGGCGCTTGTTACCTACATCGGCTTCATTTTCCTCACGGGAATGCTCTCGGACCGGTATGGCCGCAAGAAAGTGCTGATCGCCGCGTCGGTGAGCTTCATCCTGCTGACAGTGCCGGCGTTCGCCCTGCTGGGAACGGGAAACTTCCTGGTGGTGGTCCTGGTCCAGATCCTGCTGGGCGCCATGCTCACCCTCAACGACGGCACGCTTCCCAGCTTCCTGGCGGAGATGTTCCCCACCCGAGTCCGCTACAGCGGCTTCGCCGTCAGCTTCAACCTCTCCAATGCCCTCTTCGGCGGCACCGCCCCGTTCATGGCAACCCTCCTGATCGCCGCCACGGGCAACGACCTGGCGCCGGCCTGGTACCTCGTCGCTGCCGCCCTGGTGTCCCTGGTGGCCGTGGCCCTGTCCAGGGAAACCTGCCGGGAACCCCTGCGCCACGAATAGCTTCCCTTCCAGACCAACCCCGCCCAAGAAATGCATCAACAGAAAGGCATCTTTACGATGACCATCACCACCGAGAACGCAACGTCCGTCGCCGAACTGGAGCGCCTGAAGGTCCTCAAGAACGGCGAAAAGGTCAGCCTCACCTTCTCCGACGCCGAGTTTGAGCGCCGCCTAGCCGGCCTCCGCAGCATCATGGCCGAGAAGGACCTCGACGCCGTCGTCCTCACCAGCTACCACTCCATCAAGTACTACTCCGACTTCCTCTTCACCTACTTTGGCCGTTCATACGCCATGGTGGTCACCAAGGATGACACCGTGACCGTCACCGCGAACATCGACGCCGGCATGCCCTGGCGCCGCAGCTTCGGCGACAACCTGGTGTACACGGACTGGCGGCGGGACAACTACATCTTTGCCATCCAGGAAGTGTTGCGCACCCGCGGCATCAACGTCCGCCGGCTTGGGGTCGAAGACGACTCCCTGCCGCTGGACAACCGCAACAAGATCCAGGCTGCCTTCCCGTCCGCGGCCCTGGTGGACGTGGCCCAGGCGGCGATGCGCCAGCGCATGATCAAGTCAGCGGAAGAAATTGAAGTTATCAAGCACGGCGCACGCATCGGCGACCTGGGCGGCGAGGCTATCCGCAACGCCATCACGGCCGGCATCACCGAATACGAGGTTGCCCTGGTCGGCACCGAGGCAATGGTCCACGAGATCGCCCGGACCTTCCCGAACTCGGAGATCCGCGATACCTGGGTGTGGTTCCAGTCGGGCATCAACACCGACGGCGCCCACAACTGGGCCACCACCCGCAAGATCCAGGAACACGACATCCTGTCCCTGAACTGCTTCCCCATGACGTCCGGCTACTACACCGCCCTTGAGCGCACCCTGTTCTACGGCGAACCGGATGCCCGCTCACTGGAGCTGTGGAACATCAACGTTGAGGTGCACAAGCGCGGACTGGAGCTCATCAAGCCCGGCGCCGTCTGCAAGGACATTGCCGCCGAGCTGAACGAAATCTACGTCGGCCATGGCCTGCTGGCCAACCGCACCTTCGGCTACGGGCACTCCTTCGGCGTCCTCAGCCACTACTACGGCCGGGAAGCCGGGCTGGAATTGCGCGAAGACATCGACACCGTGCTGGAACCGGGCATGGTGGTTTCCATGGAACCGATGATCACCGTCCTGGACGGCCAGCCGGGCGCCGGCGGCTACCGCGAACACGACATCCTGGTGGTGGGGGAGGACGGTGCGGAGAACATCACCAAGTTCCCGTTCGGCCCCGAGTACAACATCATCGGAGCCTGACGCATTACCAACACCCGGAAGCGGCGCCGGCACCTGCCGGCGCCGTTTTCGGCCCCCACTAGGGAATGATGGTTTACATCATGAGCGCAACACCATCCGAGAGCACAGCCAACGGCGACACCAAGGGCGCTTCCGTCATCGTCAACGCGGTTGCCGTCCTTCGGACCTTCACTGCGGACGAACCGCTCCTCGGGGTCACCGAGATCGCCAACCGCGTGGGGCTGCACAAAAGCACTGTCTCCAGGATCCTGGCCACCTTCGAGCAGGAGCACCTGGTGGAGCGCGACGCCGAGACCCGCCGGTTCCGGCTGGGACTGGGGCTGATTGCCGTGGCAGGACCACTGCTGGCGGAGCTGGAGGAGCGCCGCGTGGCCTACCCCGTGCTCCGCGAGCTGTCCGAACAAACCGGCGAAACCAGTGCCCTGATGGTGTGGAGCGGCGACGAATCGATCTGCGTGGAGCAGATTGCCAGCCGCCACCAGATTAAGCACACCACTCCTTTGGGCGCCCGTTACAGTGACGCCTTCAGCGCTTCCGTGCAGGTCTTCCTCGCCCAGGAACCCGAACCCCGCGTCCGGTCCCTCCTCAGCAGCGGCGCCATTTCCTACCCCGGCCTGGATGAGCCGAGCCTGGATGCCTACCTGGTCAGGCTGAAGGACGACGCCCGCCGCGGCTGGGCCATCAACTACGGCGAAACCTCCATCGATGAAGTAGGGCTGGCGGCGCCCGTCTTTGACCACCGCGGCGAGATCGTGGCCGCCGTGCTGATCCCGGCGCCCCGGTTCCGGGTGTCCCAGGACCGGCTGCAGGCACTTGGCGAATCGTGTGCCGCCGCGGCTGCGAAAGTGACAGCCCGTCTTGGCGGAACAGGCAGGAAGCGGGGACTCCCCGCGGAAGCCTGAGGATAATCCGGGTGTGGCCGTCCTGCTCGGCCAGCTCCCAGCACGGACAGCCACGTAGACTTGCATGATGCGGTTGGTAGCGAGCGATATTGACGGAACGATCCTTGGACACGATGGAAAAATCAGTGACCGCACCGTCCGCGCCTTCCACGCCTGCCGTGATGCCGGCGTCGAACTCGTTTTTGTCACCGGTCGTCCGCCGCGCTGGCTGCACCCCCTTCAGGACCAGCTGGGCCACGCCGGCACCGTCATTTGCTCCAACGGCGCGGTGGTCTGGGACCTCGAAGCCGAACAGCTGGTTTCCGCCCGCACCCTGGCCATCGATACCGTGCTGGAGGTCCGCCGCATCATCAAGGAGCTCCGCCCGGCCGCCCGGTTCGCCGCAGAAACACTGACCCGCTTCCATCTTGAACCGGGCTTCATTGAAAACGAATCCAGTGAACTCCTCAGCGAGTTCACCCCGGCGCCGCTCGCCGAAACGCTCGCCACGGATGATTCGGTGGTGAAGTTCCTGGCAATCGTGCGGGAAGGCACCCCGGACGACTTCCTCGCGGAGGTGCGGCCCGCCGTCGGACATCTGGCGGCAGTTACCCACTCGTCACCGGGCGTGGCCATGCTGGAACTGTGCCGCCCGGGCGTCAACAAGGCGGTCACCCTGGCGGAATACGCAACCTCGCTGGGCATTGACGCGGCCGACGTTGTGGCCTTCGGCGACATGCCGAACGATATCGAGATGCTCCGCTGGGCCGGCCACGGCTATGCGATGGCCAGCGGCCACCCGGAAGCCATCCTCGCTGCGGGGCAGCAGGCGCCGCATTTTGACGACGACGGCGTGGCCCAGGTCCTTGAGGCAAGGCTCGCTTCGCTGGGTGTCCAGCTTCCCTGAGGTTTTTTCACAGGTTGCGCTCACCTGGCGTTCACCTTTGTTCCCTACGGTGGAGGCAGGGGCGACACACCTCCCCTTTTTGGCTCAAGGGGTAACAATGGCACGAACTGTAAGACACGGGGCTGTTGAGGCGCCGCTGCGCACGGCAACACCGGCTCCGCACTGGAAGCAGCTCCGGGAGGGTGACCGCGTCCGGGTGGTGCTCACACCCGGCTTCGAAACCGGCGGCCTGGTGGACGCGGTCACCGGGGACCACTCTGCGGTGTGGGTCAACCTCGACGGCGGCCGCGGGCGAACGCTGCTGCACTGCAGTGACGGTGTGGAGATTCTTCCGGAAGAAGGCTGAGCGTTGGCGGCAAGGGTCTACCGCCTCCCGGCTCGGGTACGCTCGCAGGGTGACTTTGCCGTTCTTTGCCAGCCCTGACGCCAGCGGGCAGCAGCTGCCGGTTGCGATGGCCCACCGCGGCTTTTCCCGGGAGGGGCTGGAGAACTCCATGGCAGCGTTCCGCGCCGCCGTCGAGCTCGGATACCAGTACCTCGAAACGGACGTCCACACCACAGCGGACGGCGTGGTGTTCGTTTTCCATGACGACACGCTGGACCGGGTGACCGACGGGACCGGCCGGGTCGCGGACCTGGCCGCTGCCGCCGTGGCCCGGGCACAGATCGGCGGACGCGAACCCGTGCCCACCTTTGACGACCTCATTACCGGGCTGCCCGGTGTGCGCCTCAACGTGGACGTGAAGGACTGGAACTCGGTCCCCAGCCTTGCCGCGGCCATCGAACGCCACCAGGCACACCACCGGGTGCTGGTGACCAGCTTTTCGGACCGGCGGCGGCGGGCGGTCCTGAAGCGGCTGAGCCGGCCGGCCGCGTCGTCGGCCGGCGTTGTGCCGGTGGCCTTGTTTGTTGTGCTGGGGCGGGTGTTGCCCGGGCCGGTTTTCCGCTGGACCATGCGCCGGATCCTGTGGAACGTCCAGGCGCTCCAGGTACCTGCGCGCAGGAGCGGCATCGAAGTTGTCACCCCCGGCTTTATCCGGCGTGCCCACGGGCTGGGGTTGATGGTCCACGTCTGGACCATCAACGATCCCGCGGAGATGCGCCGCCTGCTGGAACTGGGCGTGGATGGTCTCGTCACCGACCGCGCGGACCTGCTCCGCGACGTGCTCCTCGAACGCGGTGAGTGGCGGGACGGGCAGCCGGACTGACCTGTTATTCCTTCAGGTCCCGGCCCGTGCTGGTGGACGGGCCCTGGCCGCCTTCGGTTGGATCGGCCCGAAGTTCGTTAGGGTTGCTGTCCGGCAATCCGCCGGCAACGCCCGAAACGTTCCCCGTCCCGCCGGCGCTCGCTGACCCTCCTGCCCCGCCGGGATCGGACGCGCCGCCCGCCAGGCCGCCGTCGCCGTCGTTTGCCTGGTCATCGCCGCGGTCATCAACATCCCCGCCGAATGGTGATTCCGATACCGGACCCGGAGCGGCTCCTGCTTCCAGCCCGGGGGCCTTTTGTTTCTCGGCTTCCATGGCATTCGAACCCTCGCTGAGGGAGGAGTGGACCTCCACGTCGCTGTTGGGATCCGAGGGGTCAGGAACATCCCGTTTCTCGACGGGATCGCTTGTCCCCGCGAGATCCTCCATGGCGTTTTCTGCTGCCTTGCCAATGCTGTCGCCGATACCCATGTGACTGCTCCTTCCGACATTGCGCGCCGGCGCCCCCAGTGGACGGCCGGAACATTACCCTTCCAGAATTATCAGCATGCTTACAATTAGTCCAGAGCTGAGGCAACAGGCCTCAGCCGGGCAGGAAGGACAACTACCGTGAGCAGCTACCATCCGGAAAACGACCCCGCGAATCCCGACCAGCCGGGCAAGGACCAGTCAGGCGCCGGTAACCCGGGCGCAGGTCCGGCCGCCACCCAGGGAGGCAGGGACTCCGCCGGCTCGCCGAACCCGGACCCGGCGGAAGGCAACGTCACCGGGCTGGAACCCGGCGGGGGAGTGCCTCCCGGCGAGACGCCACCGGCCGAGGACCAGATGAGCGGCGACCAGGGCCACGACGAGTAACCAGGGCGGCCTATGCCAGGGGTTGGTGTCAGCAGGACTGGGGTCAGCGGGACTCTTTGGGTGGAACGTGGCTGCCCTGTTCCGGGCCGACGAGCTGGCGTTTCAGGCCGTCCATATCCAGGGTGGTATTCCAGCTTGCCCAGTCCTGCGGCCTGACGGAGGGCCGGCCCAGCAGGTAGCCCTGGCCGGCGCTGATGCCCAGCTCCGTGAGGACCTTGAGTTCGCCCACCGTCTCGATGCCTTCTGCAATCAGGGTGGTGCCGATCTGCTCGGCGAAGTCCACCAGGCAGCCGGCGAGGGCACGCTGGATGCCGTCGTTGTCCACATCCCCGATGACGTTCCGGCCCACCTTCAAAAAGTCCGGCCTCAGGTGCACCATCCGGCTCAGCGCTCCGGCGCCCGGATGGGTGTCGTCAACGGCAAGGCGCAGGCCTTGCTCACGCAGCGGGTTGATGGCGGCGACGAACTGCGGGTACTCCTCGTCACTGACCGATTCCGTCAGTTCGAGCACCACCCGGTTGATGGGAAGCTCGATGTGCTCGAACAGCTCCGGGAGCCGCGGGTCCAGGCACGACGTGGGCGAAATGTTCAGGGAGACGTACAGGTTCTCCGGAAGGTCCCGGGCTGCAGCGGCGGCAGATCCCAGGGCGGAAAACTCCAGATTGGCACCCAGGCCAACTGCGGCTGCTTCCGCGAACCACAATTCAGCCGCCGCGCCGTCATCGCTGACAAAGCGCGACAAGGCTTCCACGCCCACCACGGTTTCGTCCGCCAGTCCGTAGATGGGCTGGAAAGCCGTCATCAGCATGTTGCTCTCGAGCAGGGCGCTGATACGCGACATGCTGCGGATCGCGTCTATTTGTTCAGCGAGCCGCGGCGGGATGGCGGTGGACTCCAGGCGCATTTTCCTGGCGCTGTCCAGCGTCTCAACAGTGTTTGCGTCGCTGCGCCGCGTCTCCAGGAGATACTCCAGCAAGGCCCTTTCGGGCACGCCGGGATTCTCATCGAGGCTCTTGCTGAGGCGTTGCCGGACTGCTGCGCCGGACGGATCCGGATCCGCTAAAACAGCGGCAATGATTCCCCACGCCTGTACACGAACCGACATTAGCTACGCCCCCAGTTGACGAAGTAATGACCCAGTGGCCCTTTGTTGTTCAATTTCTACCGCTTCTAAAAAGTTCAATGCTGCTGGCAAGCCGCAATATCGCGGCGATATAAAACAGACCCAGCACGATGATCGTATATCGGGGTGGGCAAAAGCGCAGTAGTTTTCGATTTACTGGTTAGCGCTTTCCGGCTGGGCTGCCAGCAGGTCGGGAACCTGCTCGGGCGGAACTGGCCTGCTGAAGTAATAGCCCTGGGCGCTCAGGCACCCCAGGCTGCGGAGGATTCCGGCCTGTTCCGCGGTTTCCACACCCTCCCAAACGGCTTCCAGCCCGCATGCCCGGATGAGCTGCAGGACGGCCGCCACCAGGGCGGGCTGCTTGGGATCGGTGCCCAGTCCGTCAATCAGCGAACGGTCCACCTTCACGCGGTCCACCGGCAGCCGGCGGAGGTAGCTGATGGACGAATAGCCGGTGCCGAAATCATCAATTTCAATGCCCACGCCCAGCCCGCGCAACCCGCCCAGCGAGTAGCGGTCCAGTTCGTTGCCCTTGACGATGGCTACCTCGGTCAGTTCCAGGACCACCTGGTCCGGGCCCACCCCGGTTTCCTTGAGGACGTTCCGGACATCCTCGATGAACTGGAGGCTTTGCAGGTCCGTGGCGGAGATGTTGATCCTGACGGAGAAGCGCTGGTCCACCAACTGCCCGTCAATCCATTTCCGCAGCTGGTGCACCGCCGTCCGCAGCACCCACAGCCCCAGCTCGGAGATCAGGCCGGCTTCCTCGGCCAGCGGAATGAACTCGTCCGGCATGATGAGCCCGCGGGTGGGGTGGTTCCACCGGACCAGTGCCTCCACGCCTTCGATCCGGCCCGAGTCGAGCTCCACCACGGGCTGGTAGTGCAGCGTCAGTCCGTCGGTCTTGATGGCGTTCCGGAGGTCTTCCACCAGCTGGCTGCGGAGCCGCCGGACCAGCAGGAGGCCGGGTTCGAACCGGTGCAGCCTGTTCTGCCCCTCGGCCTTGGAGGCATACATGGCGACGTCGGCCTCCATGAGCATGTCCTCGGGCGTTTGGCCCGCACCGCCAACGCTCAGCCCGATGCTGGCGCCGCAGCGCAGGCTTCGACCCGGAAGTTCTATGGGTTCATTCAACGATGCCAGGATGCGGTGCCCCACCACAGCCGCCTGGTCTGCGGTGACGGCCGGCATCACGATCGCGAACTCGTCCCCGCCCAGCCGGGCCACGACGTCGGTCTCCCGCACTGCGGCGCGGATCCGTTCACCCACGGTGATCAGCACTTTGTCGCCGGCGGTATGACCCGCGCTGTCGTTGATGGACTTGAAGGCGTCAAGGTCCATCAGCAGGATCACGGGCCCCTCCTCCGCGTCATCGTCCTCGATGGCGGATCTGAGGGCGTCGATGAGCGCAGACCGGTTGGCCAGGCCCGTCAAAGGGTCCTGCATGGCCATTTTCTGCATTTCCAGGTGCGCTTCGTGCAGGAGCTGGGTGCGCACCTGCACCCGCTGCTCGAGTTCCTCGTAGATGATCTGCAGATCCTCGGCCAGGAGGTTGGTGCCCATGATGATGGCATCAAGCTCGTCCCGGGCTTCCGATACTTCTATCCGCGAGCTGAGGTCCCCCGATGCCAGCCGGACAATACCTTCGAGCAGTTGGGACAGCCGGGGGTCGTTGTCGGCAAACATCGGTTCCTCCCTTCCGTGCTCAGTTGGCCCGGTGGCGGTCGGCATCCAGCGGAAGGCTCACGGTGACGGTGGTGCCGGCGCCCAGCGTGGAGGCCACGTCGATGTGGCCGCCGTGGCGGGCCACGATGTCCTTGGTGATGGCCAGTCCCAGCCCGGTACCGGGAATGGCCCCGGACATGGCATTGGACGCGCGGTAGAACCGGGTAAAGACCTGGTCGATTTCCTCGCTGGAGATGCCGATGCCGGTGTCAGCGACGCTGATGATTGCCCACCGGGAGCCGTCCGCCGCGGCATGCGACTCGCTGCCCACCTCGATCCGGCCGCCGCTGGGCGTGAACTTGATGGCGTTGGACACCAGATTGGTGAACACCTGCTGCAACTGCACCTCATCGGCCAGGATCTCAGGATCCTCGGGAGCAGGATCCACGGCAATGGTGACGTTCTGCAGCTGGGCCAGGGGCCGCAGCGCCCCGGCCACCAGGTCCAGCGTCTGGCCCAGGCGCACCGGGGTCAGATGCATCAGGTTGTCCTCGAGGCCGTTGCGGGACACGCTCAGCATGTCCTCGATCAGCATCCGAAGCCGCTCGGTATTGCGGACAACTATGTCCAGCATCTGGTGGACCTCGGGCGAGACGGGCTGCTCGGTGCTTTCCTGGATCATGTCCAGGTACGCCATGATGGACGTCAGCGGGGTCCTCAGCTCGTGGTTGACGGTGGCGAGGAAATCCGTCTTCGCCTTGTCAAGCTGTTGCAGCTGCTTGACCACCTGCTGCTGGCTGCTGATCAGGTGGCTCTGGATCAGCCCGTGTGCAGCATTGCCGGCCACGTGCTGGATCAGGCCCAGCTCGGCCCGGGACCATTGCCGCGGCTGGTCCAGCATAACGATCCAGATAATACCCAGCGAGGAACTGCCCTCACCCACCGGCACCGCCAGCAGCGAGGCGGCGGGGCCAAGGCGCCGGGTGCCTGCGGGTTCGCCGGCGTGCCCCTCCTCCTCGGACGCCTCGGAGGAGAGCGTTTCGGCCCCGGCCCACAGCATGTCCGCGGTCTGCCGCGCAGATGCTTCGTCCGGCAGCGATGCGTCCGCCAGCGGTTCAAGACTGGGCCGGGTCCACGTGGCATTGATGCGGGGAACGCGCTCGTCCTCAAAGGTGGTCAGCCGGACGTGGTCGGCCTTGAAGGTCTGCCCAAAACCAGTGACCACATGGTTGGCGATCTCCTGCGGATCATTCGTCCCGCGCACGGCTGCGGACACCAGCCGGAGCTGTTCACGGAGTGCCTCAGCCTCCTGCCGCGCAATTTTGCGCCTGGACACCAGGCTGATGAGGGAGGTGGCCCGGTGCACCAGTTCCTTGGGCGGCGGGGGTTTGGCAATGCAGTCGTGGACGCCGGGAGGCTGCATGGCTGCCAGCTCCGCCGGGCTGTCCAGATCCACCATCACCAGGACAGGTGCCTCTGCTTCAACGGCGGACAGGCACGTGTCCACAACAATGACCGATGGTTCACCGGAAGCCAGCAAGCCGGCGAGGCCGTGCGCATCGCGCGCGGTGTGCACCTCGTAACCAGCCGCGCGCAGTGCCTGCGCATTCAAAGCCAGTCGCCCGTCGTCGGGGTCCGCTACATAAGCGGTGCGTGGCACAGACGGGTCCCACGGCAAATCAGCCGCCACAATGCCCCCTTCGCTCCCAGTTGAGTACATTGTAGGGCGGCTCGTCCCGGATGATCCCTTGGAAGCTGCACTTCCCGCCAGCGTGACGGAACAATGCCCGTCGCGGACAGGCGGCGCACCGCCGTCGGGCCTGCAAACCGCCAGCCTGATGCTGCGCGGCATATATTTGGTCTGTGTCCTCCCCAGTAAAACCGGTGCGCTCTTCCTGGCAGAAGTACCTGATGATCCCCAAGCTTGCCAGGCTGTCCCGTTCTGCGCCCAAGGACAGGCGGCTGGCATGGGACAAGTACTGGGCAGGCATAAAATCAACAGGCCCGGGCGGCGAGGTTTTGTGGGATTCAGGCGGGGACCACGAGTTCCTGGGCTACCGGGAGGTGCTGCTGCGCCACCTGGACCCGGAACTTCCCGTCGTTGACGTGGGCTGCGGACACGGCAGCTTCACGCGCGCACTGGCCGGCATCTTCCCTGATGTCATGGGTGTGGACGTATCAGCCCACGCAGTGGCCCGGGCGCGTTCCGAGTCCGAATCGCTGGAAGGCCCGGCAGGCCGCGTCCGCTACGAAGCCCGGGACATGACCGCACCCGGCGCCGCCCGGGGGCTGGCGGACGAACGCGGCGCGAACGTTTTCATCCGCGGCGTGCTCCACGTGCTCAGTCCGGGCGACCAGGCGGCGCTGGCGGAGAACCTCCGGGTCCTGGCCGGCAGCCGCGGCACGGTCTTCCTCGCCGAGACCAACTTCCAGGGCAACCCGGTCGACTATGTGGCGCATCTGGGAGCCACCCCCAAGGGCATCCCGGCCCCGCTTGAACGGGCCATCCGGGAACTGCCGATGCCCGGCCATTTCGGGCCCGCCGAACGCTCCCGCGTCCTGCCGGGCGAGAGCTGGAACCTGCTTGAGGACGGCGCCGTGGTCATCGAAACCAACCAGATGACGGACGTTGCCGCGCAGAGCCGGATCCCCGGCTACTACGCCGTTCTGCGGCCGCGGACCTAGCTGTTCCCGGTCCCTCGGCGGGCGCTGCGCGGCCAGGCCCGCCCCTTGACACGGACACTGGTCGGGAGGCTCCATGGTAAGTAGACTTACTAGTTACCTCCAGGGGAAAGGATGGCCGCCATGGCAGAGGATAAAGGCAACAGGACGCGCGAAGCTGAAGCGGACCAGGACGAAGAAGATCTGGGCCCGGGACCCGATGGCGGGAAGGTGCGCACCGGCCCGGAATCATCGAAGTCCTTGAAGTACTCACAGGAAGTCACCTCCACTGAGGACGAACCGGAGCGCGAGGGCCGCAGCCTGGTCACCACGCACCACGAAGTCATCAGGCAGTGGGCGGAGGAGCGCGACGGCGTTCCGGCCACTGTGGAAGGCACCGAGCATGGCGACCACCTTGGTGTGCTGCGGATCGACTTCGGCGGCGGGAATGACAAACTTCGCCACATCAGCTGGGAGGAATGGTTTGACACCTTCGACTCCCGCCAGCTGAATTTCATTTACCAGGAACAGCGCAGCGACGGCCAGCAATCCAATTTCTTCCGGCTGGAAAATCCCGGCCGGGAAGACGCCTAAGCCGCATCCGTCCTGCCGTACCTCCTAAAGACCTGCACCGGATCACCTCCGGCGCTGTCCCGTCGTCGGCAGGCGTAAAACCTACAGGAACTATCATGCGCAAACTTATCCCTTCCGGTTCCCTCCGCGGAATGCTGCTGCCCCCCACCTACGGGCGGCATGTCACGGATTCCACGGAATTCACGGTGCTCTCAGTGGAGATCTGGTCCACGGGCCTGGTGGTCAACATCCAGCTGGCCTCCGACGGTGAGCCGGAACCTGAAATCATCCTCCAGGACCACTTCGGTACCGAGTACTCCCTGCGCGAATCGGCCAACCTGGGGTCCCGGAACCTGCAGGTCTTTACTCCGTCGGTGCCGCCCGGTACCCGGAGCCTGACCGTCAGGTCCGCCGACGAGTCCCACCCCCGGCCGGTGGTCACCTTCGCTGTCCCGCTGATGGCCGTGCGGGACAGCCAGCCTGAAGCGAACGACGACGGCTACCCCGAGTCGCCGGAACTCCGCCGCCCCGCCTGATCGCCGATAAGGAGCCACCATGCAGGACACCACGGGCTTCAGCCCATCTACCGCCATCGTCACCGCATCAGACTCCGGAATCGGCAAGGCCACCGCCGTGGCCCTGGCCAGGGCAGGGATGGACGTGGGTGTCACCTGGCACTCGGACAAGGAGGGTGCCGAGGCGACCGCGGAAGAAATCCGCGGACTGGGGCGTAAGGCCGTGGTGCGTCAACTGGACACCACCGACCTCCAGGGCGCGGGCGCGGTCATCGACGAACTGGCGGAAGAACTCGGCGGGGTGGACGTTTTTGTCAACAACGCGGGCACCGGTGACGGTACCAAATTCCTGGACCTCGACGTCGAGACCTGGATGCAGACCCTCGACACCAACCTCAATGGCGCGTTCGTCTGCCTCCAGGCGGCCGCGCGGCGCATGGTTCACGCCGGCAGGGGAGGGCGGCTCATTGCAGTGACCAGCGTCCACGAATTCCAGCCCCGCGTGGGATCGTCCGCCTACGATGCCTCCAAGCACGGGCTGGGCGGACTCATGAAAACCCTCGCCCTGGAACTTGCCGAACATGGCATTACGGCCAACAGTGTGGCCCCCGGCGAAATAGCTACGCCCATGACAGGGCAGGAGGATGAAGACCCCACCGCGAAGGACAGGCCCGGAGTTCCGCTGGGCCGGCCCGGTGACGCCCGGGAAATCGCCGCCGTGATCGCCTTCCTTGCATCTCCCGCCTCGAGCTACGTGAACGGCGCGTCCTGGGCTGTGGACGGCGGCATGCTGCAGATGGGTCCGCAGGCCGGCTCGCACATCACCAGCCACGAATGGCGGCAGGGGTAACGGCGCCCGGCTGAGCTGTACTACGCGGGCGGTGCGGTTGGGGCTTGTCGCATTACGAAGGGGCAAGCGCTTTCCCGCCTCCGGCTGGCATGATGGAGCCCATGCGCATTCTTATTGCTCCGGATAAGTTCAAGGGTTCCCTCACGGCCGCTGAAGCAGCCGCCGCGATTGCCGAGGGCGCGCTGCGCGTCTACCCGGACGCCGTCGCCACCCAGTTCCCCATTGCGGACGGCGGCGAGGGCACCCTGGAAGCCGCGGTGGCAGCGGGTTATGAGGAGCGTATCAATGCCGTAGTGGGCCCCATCCTTGCCCCCGTAGGTGCGGCGTGGGCGATCAAAAAGGCCGACGGCGGCAAGGTCACCGCCGTGATCGAAACCGCGCAGGCCTCCGGCCTGGCCGAGATGGAGCCCACTCCCGCAAATGCCCTGCGCGCCCACAGCTACGGCTGCGGCCAGCTGATCGCGGCCGCCCTTGACGCGGGGGCCACGGAAATCGTCCTGGGGCTCGGCGGATCGGCAATGACCGACGGCGGCAGCGGCGCCCTGCGTGCCCTGGGCCTGAAGCCGTTGGACGCAGCCGGAAACGTTGTGCCCCTGGGCGGCGGTTCACTCGCGGACGTCGTCGCCCTGGACACCTCCGGGCTCGATCCCCGGCTTGCCGCCACCACATTCCGCATCGCCGTGGACGTACGCAACCCGCTGTACGGAACGCTGGGAGCTGCCCACGTCTTTTCGCCCCAGAAGGGCGCGGACGAGACGGCCGTGGAACTGCTCGACGCCGGCCTGCGCAACTGGGCATCCCTCCTGCGGGAAGCGACCGGCCGGGACGTCAACGTCGAAGGTGCGGGCGCCGCCGGCGGGTTCCCGGCGTCGTTCCTTGCCTTCACCGACGCCGCGCTGGAAGGCGGGTTCGCGCTGGTGGCGGGACTGACCGGCCTGGCGGACCAGCTCTCCGCAGCGGACCTGGTGATCACCGGTGAAGGGTCCATGGACGGCCAGTCGCTGACCGGAAAGGCCCCGATCGCGCTCGCGGACGCGGCCCGTGAACGGGGTATCCCGGTGATCGTGGTGGCCGGCCGGATCCTGGTCACCCCGGAAGACCTCGCCGGGCACGGCGTGGTTGCCGCGGCCCAGTTGCTGGATGTGGCGTCAAGCCCCCAGGATGCAGTGGCCAACGCCGCCAAGTACCTGGCCTGGGCAACAAGCCAGGTACTTGAAGGCGCCTAGCTGAACGCCCTGCTGCTACACACTTGTCCGGCTAAACGATGGTGGTGTTGCGGCGGCGGCGCCAGATGAGGACCACTATCAGGGTGGCCAGGACCACCGCGCCGATAAACCATGGGGTGTAATCGAGCCGGGTGGACTCGTTTTCAGCTGACTCGCCGGTGCCCGGATTGGCCGGGCCGGTGGAGGCGGTATCGCCGGGAGATGGCGTGGGAGACACGGCAGACTGCGCAACCGTGGTCCCGGCACTGCCAGGCGCCGTCGAGGCGTGGGCCGCGCCGATTGAAAGTGCCGGCGCGGCAAGGAGCAGCAGGGCCACCAAGGCAGTTCTCAAAAGTGCTTTCATAGGTTTCTCCTGACGTTGTCAGCGGCTGGTTGTCCGGCCGCGTGGCTGGTAACGGGACACATGTCTTCTCTGGACGAAAGCGTGGTGTACGGCACTCCGGGGCAGGTCCGGAGTGCGGCGCCGGCTTGCCCTGTCCCGGGGTGTCGTTACCTGGCCGCTTCTGCCCGCTTGTTCAGGTGGATGGGGACGTAGACCAGCAGGACCAGCATCACGGCCATCAGTGCTCCTCCGGCGGTGAGGCCGGCTGAGCGTCCGGCGGTCACGTCAAAGACCAGGGCGGCAGTGCCGGCGCTCAACAGCGCGATTCCGGCAAGGGTGATCTTGGCGATGGTGTCCCCGCTGGAGACCAGGGTTTCCTTGAGCCGCTTCCGGAAAAGCCGCCGGTGGACACTCACCGGCAAAAGGATGAGCGCTGTGGTCAGCGCAGCGACCACCACGTTCGTGAGGTAGAGGGTGACCTGGAAGGCATCCAGGTCTTCAAACCGCTCCTGGAAGGGCAGTGTCAGCAGGAAACCGGCCAGGATCTGCACGCCCATCTGCAGCACCCGCATCTCCTGGAGCAGTTCAGCCCAGTTGCGGTCCAGCTGTTCCTCGCGGGTTTCATTCCTGCCCGTCCTGCCGGTGTAATCCTCCACATCCGACATCGCCTCTCCTTCCTGCCCCAACCAGTCCCTGGGTATCTTTCTACTCCTTAGCTACCCATAAACAAGGGCAACGTTGCGCCGCGGCCACCATTTGATAAGTTTACTGATTATTGGAACTGAACGGTGGACTTCGCTCCACCGGCGGGGATAGTTTCGAAGGGCCGGTGTACGGGGCCCTCGTAAACCGACAGAGTGAGTAGGGGACTATGAGCGACACGGACAAGCAGACGGACCAGCCCAAGGATCCGCGGGGCGGCTACCACGCAGGCCCCTTCCCGGAGCAGGAGCAGAAGCAGCCCGGCCTGACCGCGCCCATGGATCCCAAACCGGACCACGGTGAACTCAGCTATGAGGGGCACGGAAAACTGCAGGGCAAGGCCGCCCTCATTACCGGTGGAGACTCCGGCATCGGGAAGGCGGCCGCCATCGCGTTCGCTCGCGAAGGGGCCGACGTCGCCATTTCCTACCTCCCCGAAGAGGAGGAGGACGCCCAGGACACTGCGGACTGGATCCGGAAAGCGGGCCGGCGGGTCCTCCTGTTTGCCGGTGACGGCCGCGAGGAGGAATTCAGCACCCGGATTGCTGACGAAACTGTGGCGGAGTTCGGCCGCCTGGATGTGGTGGTGCTGAACGCCGCGTACCAGAAGAACCGGGAAAGCCTGGAGTCCTTGCCCACAGAGGAATTCGACCGGGTTTTCAAAACCAACCTCTACTCACTCCTGTGGACGGCCAGGGCCGCCGTGCCACATCTCAAACCAGGCGCCTCGATCATCACCACTGCATCGATCCAGGCATTCAACCCGTCCCCGGGCCTGATCGATTACGCCATGACCAAGGCGGCGCAGGTGGCGTTCACCAAGGCGCTGGCGCAGGAACTTGGCCCCAAGGGAATCCGGGTCAACGCCGTAGCTCCAGGCCCCATTTGGACGCCCCTGATCCCGGCCACCGAATGGCCGGAGAAGCTTCCGAAGTTCGGACAGGACACGCCGCTGGAGCGGGCGGGCCAGCCCGCCGAACTTGCCGCTGCGTATGTCCTGCTGGCTTCGGAGGACGGATCCTATATCTCCGGGGCCGTACTGCCGGTGACGGGCGGAAAGGGGCTCTGAGCAGCTCAGCATTATCAAAGGTCAACCCATCCATTCAACGCACAGCAGGAGGAACCATGACGCAGGAAAACCAGCAGGCCCAGCCCGAGACCGATCCGGGCGGATACGGCACGCCCACCGCGGAGCAGGAGATGGGCGGAACCCAGGGCGCGGCCAACGGCTCGGCCACCACGGGTGACGGCGGGACGGACAGCGTGGACACCAACGAGCCCCAGGGCAGCACCGGCAGCCAGCCCGTGCCCCACGACGTGGACCTTCCCTCCAGCGCAGCTGAGATCGACGAGAACAATGACGACTCCAAAGGGTCCGCTCCCGTGTCCTCCGAGTCCGGGCAGGAAGCAGCGGGAATTCCGGACGGCAGCGGCGATGATCTGCCCCGGGAGAAGTCACCGAACGACGACGGCGGGGAAAGTTTCGACGCCGGCTGACAGGACCGGCGCGGCTGCTTGAGTCCGCCGCGCCTACCGCTGAAGGCCTCCGCCTGCTGCCCGATCCGGCAGCGGGCGGAGGCCTTTACCGTGCCCGCATACATCCGGGTGATGTGGGTACAGGACACGACGAAACCCATTCACAAACCATGCCGATGCCGGCGCCAGGAGGTGGGCTGTGAGCAGGAGATCTTCAGAACAGTGGGCACGCCGCGGGGAGGGACCGGAACGGGTGGCCGTTGACGTGCTGGTACCCACGTGCAACCGCCCTGCCGAGCTGGCGGTGACGCTGGCCGGCCTGGCCGCACAGGCGGACCCGCTCTTCCGTGTAGTGGTCAGCGACCAGTCCAGCGATGCGCCCGCGTGGGAACACCCGGCGGCCGCTGCCATGGTGCGGGTCCTCGAGGCCCAGGGCCGGCCGGTTACGCTGCTGCGGCACCTGCCGCGGCGCGGGCTTGCCGAGCACCGGCAGTTCCTGCTCGACCAGTCAAACGCGGCGAAGTGCCTGTTCCTTGACGACGACGTGTGGCTCGAACCGGGTGCGCTGGCGCGGCTGGACCGGGCGCTTGACGAGCTGGACTGCGGCTTTGTGGGAATGGCGCCACAGGGCCTGTCCTACCTCGATGACAGGCGGCCGGAGCAAACCGCAGGTTTCCAGGCATGGGACGGGCCGGTCACGGCGGAACGCATCCGCCCCGGTGCCCCCGGATTCGAGCGCTGGCAGCTGCACAATGCCGCCAACCTGACCCACCTCAGCGCAGATCTTTCATTGCCGCCGGGAGAGTGGCTGCCGTACCGGGTGGCCTGGGTCGGCGGGTGCGTGCTGTACCGGCGCGGGGCCCTGAACGATTCGGGCGGCTTCACCTTTTGGCCAAGCCTCCCTGTGGACCACGCCGGGGAGGATGTCGTGGCCCAGTGGCAGGTCATGGAAAGGTTCGGTGCCGCCGGCATACTGCCGTCGGGGGCCGTGCATCTGGAGTCACCCACCACGGTGACCGACCGGCGGGTGGAAGCCTACGACGTCGTCCTGGGCGAAACTTCCCATGCCTACGCGGGGAACAGCGCCGCGGCCGACTGAGCAGGGAAGTCCGCTGCCCCTCCCGCCCAGCGGGGAAAGCGACGTATTCTGTAAGTACAAGGTTTTGCAGTAGGCCGGAGCGCTTCAAGCAAGGCGTGGAAAATGGCCGCTGAACCCACGGGGCAGGTTGGCTGGGGACCCCTTCCACTTTCGCCAGAGCCCGTTTTCGACAGCAAAGATGTTGAAGACTATCTCTGGGAAGTCACCCGCGAGTTCATGAAGGACATCAAAGGTGAGCGCCGCGGCATCGGTTGGGCTGCCACCCTCTTCCGCCTGGGGAAAGCGCGGACCCTTGCGGCCAGCAGTGAACTGGCCCGCGAAGCGGACCGTGAACAGTGCTCCTTCGCCGACGGACCCGTCCTCGAAGCCCTGCGAAGCGGCGAATTCGTGCTGCTGTCCGACGTCCGGCGGGACCGGCGCTGGCCGGGGTACGCCAGCGCCGCCGCGGGCCACGGCGTGCAGTCGCTCCTCGCCATGCCCATCGTTTCCGAGGGCATGACCAGCGCTGCCATCAACCTCTACGCCTCCTCACCGCATGTGTTCAGCAGCGACGACCTGCTGCGAAGCCAGAGCTATGCCCGGCAAGTGGCCCGCGCACTGCGGGTGGTGGTACGCGTCGCGGAGCGTGCCGAGGCAGCCGCCGGGATCGCCGTCGCCCAAAGTTCACTGGTCCTGGTGGATCTTGCGGTGCGCAGCCTGATGGATGAGTACGGCCTCAGCAGGGAGGGGGCACTGCGCTTCCTTCAGCGTGAGGCGTCGCACCACGAATTCGGCCTCCGCGACGCTGCCCTGAACGTAGTGGCCGCTGTTCCCGGCAGGGACCCTTCCGCGACGGAGAGGGAATTGGCCGACGGCGTTGAGGACTTCCGCCTGCTGGCTCCGGCAGAACTGGGGCAGCCGCCTGAGGCAGCGGCTCGCTCGGAAGCGCATCCTCCTACCGCGAAAGGACGGCCGGCATGACCACCGAACAGCAGGAAACCTGGAAACCGCGCATCCCTGGCGAACGGCACCCCTGGCACCGCTTCATAGCCCTCGGAGACTCCTACACCGAAGGAATCGGTGACCCGGAACCCCTCAGCATCGGCGGGTTCCGTGGGTGGGCTGACCGCGCGGCGGAGGAACTCGCCAACGGGCAGCATGATTTCGCCTACGCCAACCTGGCCGTGCGGGGCATGGTGCTGCAGGAAATCATCGATGGGCAGCTCGCACCGGCCCTCGCGCTCAAGCCAGACCTGGTAGCTATGTCCGGCGGCGGCAACGACATTGTGTTCCGGCGGGGTGACCCGGACAAACTCGCCGAGAAAATGGACCAGGCCGTTGGCATGCTGTCGGAAAGCGGCGCCACCGTTATGTTGTTCGCGGCCCCGGACTGGGGCGGCACGCCGGTGCTGGGGCAGGCCCGGGGGAGGTTGGCCATCTACAACGAGCACTTCCATACGATCGGCATGCGCCATCACGCGGTGATGGTGGACCTGTGGTGCCTTCCGGCGCTCCGTGACGCCCGGATGTGGGACAGGGACCGGCTTCACCTTTCGCCCTTGGGGCATCACGTGGTTGCCGTTGCCGCCCTTGACGCGCTCGCGGTGCCGCATTCGCTCAAGCTCCTGCAGCCCCGGCCGGTCCCGTCCCACCGCTGGACCCAGGCCAGGGCCGAAGACCTGGTGTGGGCGAGGCAGTACTTCTTCCCCTGGGTCCTGCGGCGGCTGCGGCCCCGCGCCGGGGAGCCGCTGGTGCCTAAGCGGCCGCTGCCCGGCCCGGTCTTTGGCCCCGTCCGCGATGGAGTGGACTCACACGACGCCGCTTAGCTCGATCTAACGCTTCTTGGGGGTCCGTTTCGCGGCCGCATTGATGGCCGCCTTGGCCGCAGGAGGCAGCCCGGCCTGCTCGGTCTCGGGTTCCGCCACGGTGCCCCGGGCCTTCGCGATGGCCTTCATGCCGTGGTAGATCACCAGCGCCGCGGCCGAACCCAAGGCGATGCCCGTGAACTTGAGCTCGCCGATGGTCCACGTGTAGTCAGCGATGCCGATGATCAGGGCGACCGCGGCGGTGGTCAGGTTTACCGGGTTGGAGAAGTTCACCTTGTTCTGCACCCAGATCTTCACGCCCAGGATGCCGATCATGCCGTAGAGCATGGTGGCTGCGCCGCCCAGCACACCCGGCGGGACCGTGGCAATCAGCTCGCCGAATTTGGGGGAGAAGCTCAGCAGTATGGCGAAGATGCCGGCCACCCAGTAGGCCGCCGTCGAATAGACCTTGGTGGCGGCCATGACGCCGATGTTCTCCGCGTAGGTGGTGGTGCCGGATCCGCCGCCGAAGCCCGCCAGGACGGTGGCGGCGCCGTCGGCCATCAGTGCGCGGCCGGAGACGCCGTCGAGATTCTTGCCCGTCATGGCAGCCACTGACTTTACGTGGCCGATGTTCTCGGCCACGAGCACCAGCACCACGGGAACGAACAGGCCCAGCACGCCGACGTGGAATTCGGGGGCCTGGAACTGGGGCAGGCCCACCCAGGCGGCGGCCTCCATCTTGTCGTAGCTGACTTCGCCTCGGAGCATCGCCACGAGGTAGCCCACCACCACGCCCACCAGGATGCTCAGCCGGCCCAAGATGCCGCGGAAGAGGACGCTCACCAGGATGATGGTGGCCAGCGTGATCACGGCCGTGACCGGGGCGGCGTCGAAATTGTTTTTGGCCGCGGGGGCGAGGTTGAGGCCGATGAGGGCCACGATCGCACCGGTGACGATGGGCGGCATCAGCCGGTTGATCCAGCCCGCGCCGAACCTCTGCACAATGGCGCCCACCAGGGCCAGGGCCGCGCCGGCAAGCACCACGCCGCCCAGCGCTCCGGGGACCCCGAACTGCTGCTGGGACGCCATGATGGGGGCGATGAACGCGAAGCTTGAACCCAGGTAGCTGGGCACCTGGCCCTTGGTGATGATCAGGAACAACAGGGTGCCGATGCCCGAGAAGAACAGGGTGGTGGCAGGCGGCATCCCGGTGATGATGGGCACCAGGAAGGTGGCGCCGAACATGGCCACCACGTGCTGCATGCCCACGCCGATGGTCAGCGGCCAGGCAAGCCGCTCATCGGGGGCCACTACGTGGCCCGGCTTGATGGACTTGCCGGTGCCGTGCAGCTTCCATTTGATTCCGAGCATGCTCATGGGCGGAGGCCTTTCAAGGGGGTTGCCGCGGAGGGCGTAGATCAACTGGCTCCAGAATACCGCCAAGCTTTTCGCCCCGCGCCGCCTGATTCCCAGCCGCCAATGCTGTGGCTAACGTCACGGGCCGTCACGGGAAGAGGACGGGGGTAGTTGAAGTTGCAACTATGGAAAGCGAACAGGCCACCCCGGCACGCGGGGCGGCGCAGCGAAAGGTACGCCAATGACTATTGCCCACGAAGAAGCGGTTATCGATTCGGCAGCCGTGGACGCCATTTTCGCCCAGGCCCGCACTGCCAACTCCTTCACGGGAGAAGTGACCGAGGAACAGGCCCAGGCCATCTACGAACTCACCAAGTTCGGCCCCACCGCCTTCAACTCGCAGCCGCTGCGCGTCACCTACGTCCGCTCCGACGAAGCCCGCGCCAAGCTCGTGGACGCCCTGATGCCCGGCAACTGCGCCAAGACCGCGTCTGCCCCGCTCGTTGCCATCCTCAGCTACGACACCGACTGGGCCGGGCAGTGGGACAACTTCCTCCCCGGCTACAACGCCCCAAAGGCCATGTACGACGCCAACCCGGAACTGGCCGCCGCCACGGGCAACAACAACGCCCACCTGCAGGCCGGCTACTTCATCCTGGCCGTCCGGTCACTCGGCTTTGCTGCCGGCCCGATGACCGGTGCCGACTTCGGTGCCATCGACGAGGCCTTCTTCCCGGCCGGGGACCAGAAGAGCTTCCTGGTGGTCAACATCGGCCAGCCCGCCGAGGACGCCTGGGGCGAAGCCAAGCCCAAGTTCTCCTACGACGAGGTTGTCCGCACCGTCTAACCCCTTCCGGACGCTCTCTCACTTAACGCGCCTTTTCACACCAACGCTCTCTCATCCGTGAAAGAGCGTTGGTGTTTAACCGGCATTAGGTGAGCGAGCGTTGGTGTTTAACCGGCATTAAGTGAGAGAGCGTCGGGGCCGGAGGTGGGAAAATGGCCTGATGCGGAACCTCATCCTGGTTGCTTTTGTGGAGCCCGTGACCGAAAGGCTCGTGTTCCCGCGGACCGACTGGCCGCTGCACATCACCCTGGTGAGGTTCGACGCCGGCACCACCGATGGTGCCGACCCTGCGGAACGCCTTTCAGCGCTCGTGGAAGCGCCGGCCATGGCAGCCCTGGGCGCCAGCCTCACGGTGGGGAACGATGCGGGGTTCGGCCGGCACGGTTCCGTGCCCGTGAGCCTCATCGAGGCGCAGCCGGACCTGCAAATCCTGCACGAGCGGCTGGTCGCCGCAGTGGGCAGCCTGGGCGGCAAGGTGCTCACGCCGGCCCACACCCTGTCCGGCTACCGGCCGCACGTGTCACATCACGGTGACAAGCGGCTGCAGCCGGGAGACGGCGTCGTGCTTGACCGGATCGCGCTGGTGGACATGGCGCCGGACGGTGACCGTACCGTCCGGCGCGTCCTCAGGCTCTGGAGCCTGAACTAACGAGGCGGCAAAAGGCCCTAGGCGATGACGCTGTCCACCAGCGCCTTGGCTTCGGCCTGAACCTGCTTGAGGTGGTCCTCGCCCTTGAAGGACTCGGCGTAGATCTTGTAGACATCCTCGGTGCCGGACGGGCGGGCGGCGAACCAGGCGTTCTCCGTGACCACCTTCAGGCCGCCAATGGAAGCGCCGTTGCCGGGCGCCTCAGTGAGCTTGGCGGTGATTGCCTCGCCCGCAAGCTCGGTAGCCGTAACGTCCGACGGCGACAGCTTGCCGAGTGCAGCCTTCTGTTCGCGGGTGGCGGCGGCATCGATGCGCGCGTAGACAGGTGCGCCGAACTGGTCCGTCAGGCCCTTGTAGAGCTGCGACGGAGACTTGCCGGTCACCGCAGTGATCTCGGAGGCGAGAAGGGCCAGCAGGATGCCGTCCTTGTCCGTGGTCCAGACGCTGCCGTCCTTCTTGTTGAAGGAGGCGCCGGCCGATTCCTCGCCGCCGAACGCGCCCTCCCCGGAAAGCAGGCCGGGTACGAACCACTTGAAGCCCACCGGGACCTCTACGAGCTTGCGGCCGAGGCTCTCGGCCACCCGGTCGATGATGGAGGAGGACACCAGCGTCTTGCCCACCACGGATCCGGGGTTCCAGCCGCTGCGGTTGCGGTACAGGTAGTCGATGGCGACGGCGAGGTAGTGGTTCGGGTTCATCAGCCCGCCGTCGGGGGTAACGATCCCGTGCCGGTCCGCGTCGGCATCATTGCCGGTGGCCACATCGAACGAGGCCCCTGCGCCTGTGCCATCGCCGGACATGCGCTGGATCAGCGAGGCCATCGCCGCCGGCGAGGAGCAGTCCATCCGGATCTTCTCGTCCCAGTCCAGGGTCATAAAGGCCCACTGCGGGTCCACGGTGGGGTTGACCACGGTGAGGTTCAGCTGGTGGCGTTCGCCGATCTCGCCCCAGTAGTCCACGGAGGCTCCGCCCATGGGGTCCGCCCCGATGCGGACACCTGCTTCGCGGATGGCGTCCAGGTCCAGGACTGACGGGAGATCGTCCACGTAGCTGCTGAGGAAGTCGAACTTGCCGGTGGTGTCCGCAGCCAGCGCATCTGCCACCGGGATGCGCTTGACGCCGCGGAGGCCGTTCTCGAGCAGTTCGTTGGCGCGGTTGGCGATCCAGCCGGTGGCGTCGGAATCGGCGGGGCCGCCGTGCGGAGGGTTGTACTTGAAGCCGCCGTCTCCCGGCGGGTTGTGGCTCGGGGTGACCACGATGCCGTCAGCCTGGGGTGCGCCGGCGCCGGCGTTCCGGTTGTAGGTGAGGATGGCATGGCTTAGGGCCGGGGTGGGCGTGTAGCCGTGGCGGGCATCGATGAGGACCTGCACACCGTTGGCGGCGAGCACCTCGAGCGCCGAGTTCTGCGCGGGCTCGCTCAGGGCGTGTGTGTCCTTGGCCAGGAACAGGGGACCCGTGACGCCTTCCGCGGCACGGTATTCCACGATCGCCTGGGTGATGGCGACAATGTGCTTTTCATTGAATGACGCCTTGAGGCTGGAACCGCGGTGCCCGGACGTGCCGAACACCACGCGCTGGCCGGGATCACCAAGATCCGGCGTGATGTCGTAATACGCGTCAAGAAGCGCAGTGATGTCAACAAGGTCCTGGGGTTGGGCAACTGTACCCGCGCGGCTAGCCATGGGACCAGCATGCCAGACGGGAGCCGCAGTCAAAACGACCAGGGCAAAATCCGGACCATGTGTCCGGCCCTGTGACGCCGCCGCGTCATCAAAGCCGAATGCGCCCTCAACAGCACCCTGCCATCGGGAGACTGGGCCAGTAAACAGGTAGCCGGACTGAGTACCGGCCCTGCAAAGTACTTATATACCGCCGCCTGCGCCCCCTGTTACTTTCGAAAAATCGGACGGAACGTCCGGGAGCAAAAGGACGACGGCGGCCTTCCGCCGTGTATCTCCGGCAGGGAAGCAGGGACGGCCATGGGGGCAGGGGACGGAGCAGCGGAGCAGTCCAGGCTGGCGGCTGAACGGGTCGCCAGGCTCAAGCGCCAGCTCGATCAGGCCGAACGCACCACGACGGCCTGGGACGCGGGTGCCGCGGGCGGACGCGAGGTGGCGGACAAGCTCAGCGAGCTGGTTCCGCGGGGCTGGTACGTGCTGCACGACGTCCATTGGCCCGGCCGGCCGAAGGCAAACCTCGACCATGTCCTCGTAGGGCCCGGCGGCGTGGTGGTGGTCGACGCCAAGAATTGGACCGGCGAAGTGAAGGTCTCCTCCGGAGTCCTGTGGCAGGGCCGCTACGCACGCACCCAGGCAGTGGAGGGGGCGCTGGCCCAATGCGCCGCCGTCGCCTCCGTGCTGGCGCCGCCGCACCGCCGGATGGTGCGTCCCCTGATCTGTATGGCCGCCCAACCAGACCTCTTCGGCGTCACGAACTCTGATGTTGCCGTGGTGGGTACCCAGCGGGTGGTGGGAGCCATCGAGGCACTGCCTCCGGTGCTTGACCAGCAGACGGTTGTGGGGCTCTACGCGCAGCTCGGACAGCAGCTCACGCACGAACAGGAGCCCGGCATCACGGCCTTCCGGAGCGTGCGGCCGGGAACTGTGGTTAAGCCGGCCGACCCGCGCGTCGCGTCCCCCCGGACAACCGGCAACCCGGATCCGGCAACCCCGCGCCCTGTACCCGCGCGGTCGGTGTCACCGCGCGGAGGGTCGGGAAGCTCTGCAATCCGCGGGAATCTGTCGCCGGCGGCGGGCGGTCGCAACCCGAAGAACCGCGGGCGCCGCACCACCGGCGCCGGGCGGCTTGCCCTGCTCGCTGCGTTCGTCATCTTCGCCGTGTACGTGCTGCCATACCTGGGGCGCTGACCTTCACTCCGGCCGGGGCTCCGGCGGCGGTAGGCTGGAAGCAAAACTTCCAGGGGGAAATACCTTGACTGACCAGCCCGCCAACCGGCCTGAATCCCAGCTTCCCGACGGCAGCACACCGCCGGGCTTTGAACCGCGGTTCGCTCCGCCTTATGGTTCCGAGGCACCGTCCCAGCCGCAGTACGGGCAGGGAAACTACGGGCAGGGAAACTACGGGCAGGGAAACTATGGACAGGGCGGTTACGGCCAGAACCCCTATGAAGGCCAGAGCCAGTACGGCGCCTACCAGCAGCCGGGTCCTTACGGCCAGCCAACCAGTCCTTACAACCAGCAGAGCCCGTACAACCAGCAGGGCTACTACGGAATGCCCGCGGAACCGAAGACCCTGAGCATCGCCAGCATGGTGTGCGGCATCGCTTCGGTGATCATGGGCTGGATCCTGCTGCCGCAGGTCGCCGCCATCGTCACCGGCCACCTGGCACTCAAGCGCGAGCCCTCCGGAAAGGGTATGTCCATCACCGGCCTGGTGTTGGGGTACCTGTGCCTGCTGGGCTACGGCGCCTTCTGGCTGCTGGCGATCATCGGCCTGGCCATCGCCAGTTCATCCACCAGCTCTTCCTACACCTTCTGAACTGCTGCCGTCAGGCGCACGACGACGGGCCCGGGCACTGTGCCCGGGCCCGCCGTCGCCCATCAAGCCCGGCAACCTTCAAGCCATAAACCTTCAGGCTTTGACCCCGGCCGGAACGCCCTCCACCGCACTGTCCTGGTACGCACTGTCCGGATAGATGGATTCGGCCGGTGCCCGGTTGGTGGCCTTGGCCCACGGGTAGTAGACGGCAAGGGTGACGGCGATTCCCACGAGCCAGGAGATGTCCGCGCCGCCCAGCCACTTGGTGACCGGCCCGGTGTACAGCGCCTGCGCGAGGAACGGGATCTGGACTACGACGCCCACTCCGTACGACACCAACGCGGCGGTGTTCCAGCGGCCGTAGCGGCCGTCCGGGTTGTAGAGGGCCGGGATGTCCAGCCGGTCACGGGAGATCTTGTAGTAGTCCACCAGGTTGATCACGGACCAGGGCGTGAACACCATCAGCAGCAGCAGCACGAAGTTCTTGAACAGGTTCAGGAAGTCCTTGCTGGCGAATAGCGCGATGAGGACGCTGGCTCCGATGACGGCGATGATAAAAACGATCCGCAACGTCCTGGATACAGTGTCCTTGCGGTTGACGGCGGTGCTTATGGTGACGCCGCACATGAACGCGCCGTACGCGTTGAGGCAGTTGACGGTGAGTTTGCCGGTGACGATCACCAGGTAGATAAAGACGGCGATCAGCCCGCCGCCGGCGAGGTCGCCCATGTAGCCCACTTGGTTCTTCAGGAAGTCGCCGCCCAGTTTCGCGGCGGACAGCCCGCCGGCAATGGCCCCCAGTGTCATGGCCCACTGCGCACCGCCTACGGAGCCTGCGAACGTGTACCAGAAGGTCTTGCGTTCAGAGGTGCCGGCAGGAAGGTAGCGGGAGTAGTCGGCCACGTACGGGCCGAAGGTCAGCTGCCAGCCGGCACCGAGGGCGATGGCGGTCAGGAAAGTGGGCCATTCGAAGCCTTTGACCATCATGACCTGGGTGATGTCGAACTTGGTGACGACGGCAATGGTCAGGTACAGGAACCCGGCGAGGCCCGTCACCGTGGCGATGCGGCCCAGCGCGTGGATGTACTTGTAGCCGAGGATGGCCAGCAGGGCGGTGGCGGTGCCGAAGATGAGGATGCCGACGGCGGGGGCCTCCACACCAAGCATCAGGTTGATGGCCTGGCCGGAGAGTACGGTTCCGGTGGAGGCGAATCCTACATACATCAGGATCACCAGGGCCAAGGGGATCACCGCCCCGTAAACGCCGAACTGTGCCCGGCTGGAGATCATCTGGGGCAAGCCCAGTTTCGGTCCCTGGGCAGAGTGCAGGGCCATCACGGCACCGCCCAGCACGTTGCCCACCAGCAGTCCCACGATGGCCCAGAATGCGTCGGCACCAAAAACCACTGCGAGCGCGCCGTCAACGATTGCGGTGATTTGGGCGTTGGCGCCGAACCAGAGCGTGAACTGCCCCCGCGGGTGGCCGTGGCGCTCGCCGGGCGGAATCATGTCAATTGATCGTGCCTCTACGGCACTGCTTGCTGCGGCCATGGCCAACTCCTTGTGATAAACGTTCGTTCAATCACACCGGGTTGGGCCGGCGATGAAAACCGGAAATCCGGGGGCACTGTCTGGGGTGGGAGACAGGGGTGCCGGACTCTGGCGTGTCGCTACCCGGCCGAGGTCAGCGGAGCAGCTCCACGTCGGAGACAAGCTCGATGTGCGCCAGCATTGCTTCCCCCGCTCCTTCCGGATCCTGCGCGCGGATGGCGTCCGCGATCTTCCGGTGCGAGGCCAGGGACTGCTCGGGCCGGCCCGGCTGGCCGAGGGACTCCATCCTTGTCTCCAGGATCATCTCTGCGATAAAGGCCATCAGTTGCGCCAGGACGCTGGAGTGGGCGGCGGCGGTGATGGCCTGGTGGAAGAGTTCGTCGCCGTGGGTGCCGCGGTCGCCGTCGTTGATCTCCCGGGACATAACGTCCAGGGCATGGTCAATCGCGGCAAGGTCTTCGTCAGTCCGCCGGGCGGCGGCGAGTGCGGCGAGCTTCACCTCAAGGGTGCTGCGCGCCTCCACAATTTCCGGCAGTCGGCTGCGGTGCTCGCGCAGCCCCTTGACCACGGATGCAACGCTGGGCCGCCGCGCCAGCACGGCACCGGTTCCGTGCTGGACATCGATGACCCCCAGTACCTCGAGGGCCACCAGGGCCTGGGCCAGGGTGGCGCGCGAAACACCCAGGCGCTCGGCGAGGTCCCGCTCCGCAGGAAGTAAATCGCCGGGCCGCAACTGGGCAGACTCGATATACGCGAGGATCTGTTCCACCAGCTGTTCGTACAGCCGGGGGCGGGTCACCCGTTCCAGTCCAAGCCGTGCTGTTTTCTCCACAAAGCCTCGTCTACGTCGTAGGTCCCTACAGAATACATGCCACTCCCTATTGACAGATAGACTTAGTGTCTAAGAGGCTAGTCCAGTGAGCCAGTAACTCACGTCACACTTTTCTTTCCCCAATGGAGGACCAACGATGTCCGCTCCTGTCTTGTCGATCATCATCCTGGCGGCGATGTTCCTGCTTGCCACCGTCCTGCCCCTGAACATGGGTGCCCTCGCCTTCGTCGGCGCGTTCCTGCTCGGCACCGTGGTGCTGGGCATGTCCACCAACGAGATCCTTGCCAACTTCCCCGGCGGCCTCTTCCTGACCATCGTGGGCGTCACCTACCTGTTCGCCATCGCCCAGAACAACGGCACCATCGACCTGTTGGTCCGCGGCGCAGTCCGGCTGGTGGGAAGCCGCGTGGCCCTCATCCCCTGGGTGATGTTTGCCATCACCGCAGTCATCACGGCCGTGGGCGCACTGTCTCCCGCCGCCGTCGCCATCATTGCTCCCATCGCGCTCAGCTTCGCGGGGAAGTACAAGATCAGCCCGCTGCTGATGGGCATGATGGTCATCCACGGCGCCCAGGCCGGCGGCTTTTCGCCCATCGCCGTCTACGGCGTCACGGTCAACGGCATCCTGGCCAAGACTGACCTGGCTTTCAGCCCCACTGCACTGTTCCTGTCCAGCTTCGTCTTCAACCTCCTGATCTCGCTGGTCCTCTTTGTTGTCCTGGGCGGCCGCGGACTCCTGTCCTCCAAGGTGGGCCACTTCGTGGAGCAGGCTGCCGAGGCCCGCATGGCCGTCAGCGTAGGTACCAAGGCCGCCGGCTCCGACGTCTCCTTCAAGGGCTTCGGCTCCGGCATGTACGGCCCCCGGGATCCCGCAGGCGACGGCGTCGCAGCCACCAAAGAGCGCTCCGAGCGGATCCCGCAGCTGGTCACCATTGCCGGGCTGGTTGCACTGGCCGTCATCGCCCTCGGCTTCAAAGTGGACGTCGGGTTTGTGTCCATCACCATCGCCATCGTGCTGGCCCTGGTCTCACCGGCAGCCCAGAAGGGCGCCATCAACAAGATCAGCTGGTCCACGGTGCTGCTGATCTGCGGGATGCTGACGTTCGTCGGCGTGCTGGAGGAAGCCGGAACCATCGAATTCGTCTCCAACGGCGTGGCCGGCATGGGCATGCCGCTGCTGGCAGCCCTGCTTATTTGCTTCATCGGGGCCGTGGTGTCCGCCTTCGCCTCGTCCACCGCCATCCTCGCGGCCCTGATCCCGCTCGCAGTGCCGTTCCTCTCCACCGGTGAAATCGGGGCTGTTGGCGTCATCTGCGCGCTCGCCGTTTCCGCGACCATCGTGGACGTTTCCCCGTTCTCCACCAACGGCGCGCTGGTGCTCGCCAACGCACCCGAGGGCGTGGACAAGGACCGGTTCTACAAAAAGATCCTGGGCTACAGCGGCATCGTGATCGTCGCCGGGCCTGTCCTGGCCTGGCTGGCCCTGGTAGTCCCCGGCTGGCTGTAGCGGCCCCGGCCACCCCAAGCTTCCCCGCCTGTTCAAGAAAAGGAACCAGCACATGAGCAGAACCGATAACGCACACGGCCCCCTCGCCGGCCACCTTGTGGTTGACCTGAGCCGGGCCCTGGCCGGCCCGCACGCCGGCATGATGCTGGCGGACCTGGGTGCCCGCGTCATCAAAGTGGAGAACCCGGGAACCGGAGACGACACCCGCGGCTGGGGCCCGCCCTTCGTTGGCCCCGCCGATGACCTCCAGTCCACTTACTTCATGTCCTGCAACCGCAACAAGGAATCCATCAGCCTGGACTTGAAAAGCTCCGACGGGCAGGAGGTCCTGCGGGGACTGCTGGAACGCGCTGACGTGGTGATCGAAAACTTCCGTCCCGGAGTCATGGACCGGCTCGGCTTCTCGCCCGCGGCCATGCATGGGCTCAACCCACGGCTGGTGATCCTGTCCATCACCGGCTTCGGCCACGACGGGCCGGAATCGCAGCGCAGCGGTTACGACCAGATCCTCCAGGGCGAGGCGGGGCTGATGTCCCTCACCGGCTCAGGACCCGACGATCCCCAGCGTGTGGGTGTCCCCATCGCGGACCTGCTCGCGGGCATGAACGGTGCGTTCGGCGTGCTGGCGGCCCTGGTCGAGCGGGACCGGACGGGCCACGGTCAGGTGGTGCGGACCTCGCTGCTCGCATCCCTGATCGGGGTCCACGCCTTCCAAGGCACCCGCACCACCGTGGCCGGAGAAGTCCCCGAGGCGCAGGGAAACCACCATCCCTCCATTGCTCCCTACGGCCTGTTCAACTGCAAGGACGGCAGCGTGCAGATCAGCGTCGGCAGCGAAAAGCTCTGGGCCTCGTTCGCCGCCGCCTTCGGCCTGGACCCGGCAGCGCCGGGCTTCGCCAGCAACGCCGAAAGGGTGCGGAACCGCGCCGGGGTGATTGCCGCCGTCGAACGCGTCTTTGCTGACTATGGAGCAGCGGAGCTGCTGCAGAAACTGAACGACGCCGGGATCCCGGCAGGGAAGGTGCGCTCGCTTGATGAGGTGTACGCGTGGGAGCAGGTGGCGTCCCAGGGCCTCGTGGTGGATGTGGACCATCCGGTCCTCGGCAAGGTCAGCCTGCCCGGGCCCCCGCTGAGGTTCTTTGCGCCCGGCGACGCTGCGGAAACCACCGTCACCGAGCATGACGCGCCGCCGCTGCTGGATGAGGACGGGCCGGCCATCCGGGAATGGCTCGGTTTGGAAACTGTTGCCGCGGGAGTGTCCTGACATGCCCACCGTTGAAAAGGTGCGGCACCTGAGCGCCGCCGAACTGCTGGCAGCCGTAGTGGACGAGGGCTCCTTCGTCTCCTGGGATTCACCTGCGCAGGATCCCGCGCTGTCCGAGGAGTATTTCCGCGACCTCGCCAAAGCACGGGAACGCAGCGGGACCGACGAATCCGTCATCACTGGCGCCGGGCTCATCCGCGGACGTCGGGTGGCATTGATCGTCAGCGAGTTCTCCTTCCTGGCCGGATCCATCGGCCACGCTGCGGCGCAAAGGATCGTGGCCGCCGTCGAACGGGCCACCGCCGAGGGACTGCCGCTGCTGGCCGGGCCCGCTTCCGGCGGCACCCGCATGCAGGAGGGGACGCTGGCATTCTTGTCCATGGTGAAAATCACGGGGGCGGTGCGGGCCCACCGCCACGCCGGCCTGCCCTACCTGGTCTACCTGCGCCATCCAACCACCGGCGGGGTGATGGCCTCCTGGGGGTCCCTGGGCCACATCAACGTGGCCGAACCGGGTTCGCTCCTGGGCTTCCTGGGTCCGCGGGTGTACGAAGCCCTGCATGGCGAACAGTTTCCCGGGAACGTGCAGGTGGCCGAAAACCTGTTCAACAAGGGACTGATCGACGGCGTGGTGGAGCCTGCCGAGCTTGCCGACCTGGTGGCCAGGGCGCTGGATATCCTCTGCGCCCGCCGCGGCACGATGCCGCCGGAGCCGGCCACGCTCGCCGTCCGGCCGGCTCCGGTTGACGCATGGACTTCCATTGGTATTTCCCGGCGTCCCCGCCGGCCGGACCTGCGGCAGCTCCTCAAGTACGGTGCCACGGACGCCCTGCCGCTGAACGGAACCGGGCAGGGGGAGAAGGACCCCGGGCTCCTCCTGGCCCTGGCCCGCTTCGGCGGACAGTCCTGCATTGTCCTGGGACACGCCCGCCCGCTGCGCAGGGACGCGGCCGGGATGGGCCCCGGCTCGCTCCGTGAGGCCCGTCGCGGCATGAAGCTCGCCGAGGAACTGCGCCTGCCTCTACTCACCGTCATCGACACAGCGGGCGCGGCCCTCTCGCAGGAAGCGGAGGAAGGCGGGCTGGCAGGTGAAATCGCGCGCTCCCTGCACGAGCTCATCGGGCTGGAGGCGCCGTCCGTTTCGGTGCTGCTGGGCCAGGGCGCCGGGGGAGGAGCCCTCGCCCTGCTGCCGGCCGACCGGACCATCGCCGCGCAGCACAGCTGGCTGTCACCGCTGCCTCCGGAAGGGGCCAGCGCCATCGTCCACCGGACCACGGCGCACGCTCCGGCCATGGCGCAGGCGCAAGGAGTGAACGTGGCCTCGCTCTACGCCCACGGCCTGGTGGACCACATAGTTGATGAACGCGAGGACGCCTCCCTGGAACCCCAGGAGTTCTGCCGGCGGATGGCGCTCGCTATCGAGTACGAACTGGGGTCCGTGGCGGGCACGCCCGTGGCGGAGCTTGTGGCGGCCAGGTCCGCGAAGTACCGGAGCCTGGGCGCCGGGTGATGCGGCCGGGGCTGGCTCGCCTGGGCGGCTCCGTCACCTCGCAGGTAGGACTGAGCCGCCGGGCGCCCGGCAGCCTTGCTTTCTTACCTCCGCTGGGCGGACCGGGCCCGGTGGGCGTTCCTGCGAAGCTGAAGAATCCGGGCCCCGCCGGCCATTGCCACCAGGACGCCTCCGGACACACTGGCGATAAACAGGGCCATGCCCAGCGGGACGAATCCTTCCAGCGCGAAATAGCGCACGGCCACCTGCTCCTGGTTTTGCAGGATGAAGATGATCAGCAGGATCAGGAGTACCAGGGAGGCCACGACGGCGGCCCACACCACCCCGGCGCGGGTCACCCGAGGCTGGTCGGCGGCGGGACGGTCGGTGGCAGGCCGGGTAGTGGTTGCCGGCGTTGAGTCCGGGAGCGGCCTGGAATCCTGTACCTGCGGTCCCGGAGCGCTGCCCTGTGCTCCCGGGGCGGTGCCGGGGCGGGCGGGTGGTTCGGCGGGCAGGTTGGTCTCCGCGTAATCTCCGGTGGACTCCGGCTGTCCGGCCGGCGGGTAGTTTCCGGTGCTCATGCTGGTTCCCTTCCCAGGACTCCTATGGACGTGATACTAAGCATGCTTATTGTCCCACCTTAGTAGGTGCCGTCGGAACAGCACAACGTAACGCGCGCCGGACAGGAGCGGCAGGGGCAGGCCGTCCTGAAGCCCTTTCCACCGGCGGCGGATGCAACCGCTGGGTTGAGGCCGTACGTGGCGGGCTCGCCGCGGACCACCGACCGCCGACACCGCAGTACTCCGTTCCCGCCACGCCCGGGTTCGGGAACTGTGGCGTTACGTTCCGGAAATCCTCTCGGCGTGCTCGCGTTCCGGGCCGCTCAATTCTGCCGGACCGCTTGCGAGGAGCACCCAATGGGAGACGGTGCCGTCCGGTCTGTGGAAAGCGCCGGACGCGAGGGCGCTGTCGATGAGCCCCCGCACGTCGCGTTCGGAAGCCGGTGCGGTGGCGAAGACGATCCGCAGCGAAACCCTGTCCCCGTCCCGGGACCAACCGGTATGGTGCGCGGCCAGCGGGCACGGCGGCGGGTGTTCCCAGTGTCCGCATAAGGCTGTGGTGATGGCGGCACCGGGCGCGGCAGGATCGGCGGCGCCGTCCATCACCAGGGTGGCTGTGTGCACATACAGTCCGTTCACCATGCTGGTCCTTCCGCCAATGCATCGCTGGTGCTGCCGCGACCTGCCGTGCCAAACACGCCCCCGCAAACACGACCGTCGCAAAACACAACCGTCGCAAACACGGTCTCCGCGGACACAGCCCCCAGAAAACACGACCGTCGCAAACACAACCGTCGCAAACACAACGGAAGGGCCTCCAGTGGAGTCCCTTCTGTTGTTTACACCGTTATGGCGTCAGACCCTCTCCTTGCTCTTTTCAGCCGAGGGGGTGCGGGGCGCTGGCGTCCTGCGCCAGTTGGGGAATGCCCAGAACGTGAAGTCCTGCGCCTTGACTGGCTTCTCCGGAGTTTCCACCGGGGTTTCCTGCTTCGCCTCGGGGTGGCGGTCAGCTTCCTTCCTGACGCCCCACCCGAAGTCCTTGCTGGATGAATAGCACATCACAGGCCTCCTCTTGGTGACTGCCCTTTAATCGTCCTCCTGTTCGCCTCTGGAGTCGAGGTGCGGACGCTGCCGGCATTGACCATGCGGCCGTCTGCGGCCCGGCCAGCGACGGTCCGGACAGGCGGGCTGCCAGCGACTGGCTGGCCGGAAGGCGGACCAAAGAAGACGCGGCTGACTCCCGTGGTCAGCCGCCGGACAATACTTCCTCAGCCTCCTGCGGCTGGTGGAACTGGCATGGCCCCTGGTGGCGGAGCGGCAAGAGGCAGGTCCGTCCGGTCGGCAGATGCACCAGGGCGCACCGGCCGGTGGTGGCCAGGTCCTCACGGACGTTGGCGTTGCTCAGGTCCGGACGGCCGTCCGACGGGCGCGTTGTTCCGCTGCCTGCTGCGGTGGAGGTTTCTGCATTCATGGCGGCGACTCCCCTTCGAGTGATGGCTCCTTCCGGATTGCGGGGCCATCTGGTGCCTGACAGTGTGCTCCCGCTGGGTTACAGGCGCATGAAGCGCGCGTTAGATCCAGGTCAACACGCCCCCGGCAGTGAAAGCGCGGGGCGTCAGAAGCCCACCTGCCGGGCCACCTGCAGCAGAAGTGCCTCCGACCCCAGGGGTCCCACCAACTGGATCGCCATCGGCAGCCCCTCGCCGGGCCCGCCGCCGGTCCAGTGGACGGGGATGCTGATGGCCGGCAGGCCGCACACGTTGACCATGGAGGACCACGGCGCGAATTCGCACTGTTTCCGGTAGTCGCCGTCGGCATCCCCGGGCCACTGTGCCGATGGCCAGGCTGCGCTGGAATGCGACGTTCCGGTGAACCAGCCCACCGGGCGGGGCGTCTGCGCGAGCGCCGGCATCAGCAGCAGGTCCCACTGGGCGTACTGCGTTACCGTGTCCCGCTCAAACTGCCGCAGGAAGGCCAGGGCTTCGTTCAGCTTGGCAGGACTGCGCTGTTGGGCCCGGCGGCGGAACGTCCGGGTCAGCGGGGCCAACAGCGCTTCGCGGTGCGGACTGATCCGCGCCGCGCCTACTCCCGCCGTCCATGCCGTCGTGAACGCGTCCGGGTACCGGTTGTCGTAGCGGACGGCTGCGTCGCTGAGGGCATGGCCGGCACCTTCCAGGAGTTTTTCGCCCGCCTGGAGTGCGTCCATGGCGTCCTGCTCGGGGGTGAACGGGAAGGTCCCCTGCCAGGGACTGTCCAATGTGACGCCGATCCGCAGCCTCGGCGGTTCCTGGTCCACCGCCACAAGATAGCTGCCTTCCACGGATCCGGACGGGACGAGCGCATCCATCATCAGTGCAGCATCTGTTGCGCTCCGGGCCAGGGGGCCGGCCACCACCAGCCGTGCGGGGTCGCCCAGGCTTTCCCCGGCGGGAACCAGGCCGTGGCCCGGCTTGAGGCCCACCAGCCCGCAGGCCGCTGCGGGGATCCGGATGGAACCGCCGCCGTCAGTTCCGGGCGCGAAGGGGACAAGCCCGGCGGCCACGGCGGCGGCACTGCCGCCGGAGGATCCCCCTGAGCTCCTGCTCAGGGCGTGGGGATTGCGCGACGGCGGTGCGACGCGGTTTTCGCTGTAAGCCGTCAGTCCGAATTCGGGCACCTGGGTTTTACCGAGGGAGATCACGCCTGCGCCCTTGAGGAGCGCCACAAGGGGGCCGTCGCTGACCGCTGGTTTGTGGTCCAGGGCGGCGCTGCCGTGTGTGGTCACCACGCCCGCCACGTCCGTGAGGTCCTTGAAAGCCAGCGGCATTCCGTGCAGGGGCGGGAGTTCGTCCTGGGGAGTACGGGCATGGAGCGAATCGGCGGCCCGGGCACTTTCCAGTGCCTGCTCGGCCGTGACCGTGACAAACGCGCCCAGCAGGGGATTCTGCTCTTCAATCCGGGCCAGGAAATGGGCTGTGGCCTCCGCCGCGGAAACCTCGCCTTTGCGCAGGCAGTCCCGCAGCGCGACGGCGGAAAATTCGTGGAGCTCAGCCAAGGTACCGCGGCTCCAGGGACTCCAGGCCCTGCCTCAGGGACTCCGGTGCCGTACCGCCGGAGTGGGTTGGCTGGTCTGCAGGCAAGGTTCCTCCCAGGGGTCTTGCGACAACGAACGTCCCAAAAGCCTAGCGTGCAGCCCTTCCGGACGGGTAAGGGTTGGGAGCAGGCAAGGGTTGCCGGCCTGTGCTCGAGCGGGTCAGGTCCCGGGACGGTGAGGGTGCAGGGCCCTTGGTTCAGGCCGGGTACTAGGCTTAAAGCTGACAACGATCTGCAAGACAGGACTTCCCATGAGCGATTTCGATACCGTCCGCGTCACTGACATCCCCGATGAGGCCGCGATCCTTGATGTCCGTGAGGACTACGAATGGGTGGCCGGCCATGCGGACGGCGCCCTCCACATCCCGCTGGAGCAGTTGCCCGCCAGGCTGGACGAACTCGACCCGGACCAGGACCTCTACGTCATCTGCCGGACCGGCGGCCGGTCCTTCCGTGCTGCGCAGTGGCTGACTGGCCAGGGCTACACCGCCATCAACGTCGCCGGCGGCATGGACCAATGGCTGGAAGCCGGGAAGCCCCTCGTCTCCGAGAGCGGCATGAAGCCGCTGGTGCTCTAGCGCGCCGCCTAAGCGCCGCTTCGCGTCCCCGCACCACACGGCACAGCCTCACACCTTTCAAAGGAACCTCAATGCCCGCGTCCCCGCTCACCTATGCCTTCCTCGGACCCGTTGGCACGTTCACCGAGGCCGCACTGCTGCAGGTACCCGGCGCCGCGCACGCCAGCCGCGTCCCGGCGTCGAACGTCAATGCCGCGCTGGACAAAGTGCGCGACGGTTCCGCTGACGCCGCCATGGTGCCCATCGAAAACTCTGTGGAAGGCGGCGTGACCGCCACGCTCGACGCCATAGCCACCGGGGAGGAACTGCGGATCATCCGTGAAATCCTGGTGCCCATCAGCTTTGTCCTGGTGGCCCGGGCCGGAGTGGCGCTGAAGGACATCCGGCGGGTCTCCACCCATGGCCACGCCTGGGCGCAGTGCCGCCTCTGGATGGACGCCCACCTTCCGGACGCTGAATACGTTCCGGGTCCATCCACCGCGGCCACCGCCATGGGGCTGCTGGAGGAAGACTGCCACTACGACGCCGCCATCTGCGCCCCGCTGGTGGCACGGGAACAGCCGGGACTCTCCGTGCTCGCTGAGGACATCGGCGATAATCCGGATGCGGTAACACGGTTCATCCTCGTGAGCCGGCCCGGCAGCCTGCCCGAACGCACCGGTGCGGACAAGACCTCGGTGGTGGTGCCGCTGCCCGAAGACCGGCCAGGCGCCCTGATGGAGATCCTGGACCAGTTCGCCAGCCGCGGCGTGAACCTCAGCCGCATCGAGTCCCGGCCCACCGGGCAGTACCTGGGCCATTACTTCTTCAGCATCGACGCCGACGGGCACCTCAGTGACGCGCGGGTGGCGGATGCCTTGGCAGGGCTTCACCGCATCAGCCCAGCCACCCGATTCCTCGGCTCGTACCCGCGGGCTGACCAGCAGCAGGCGGTGGTGGAACCGCACACCTCGGACGCGGCGTTCCGGGCAGCGCGGTCATGGGTGGCAGGGCTGCAGCCGGGACCGGCGGACGTGGAAAACGGTTCCGCCCCTTCGCCCAGAGCGTAGGCAATTGCCTTCTCTACCACTTCCGCGCGCTGTGGACAATGCGTATGCTTGCTTGATCCACCATGGGGATGGCCCCTAACGAAGGGAGCGGGTCATGACTAGCAACAGCACTGACAATGATGGCCAGGGAATGATCGTCAATCCCCGTCCCACTGCCGACAACCAGGACTGGGACGGCGACGACGCTGACCGTGCTGACCGCCTGCGCTTCGAAGAGGAACAGGCAATGATCCGTGAGCAGTCCGAGGCCCGTGCCGCCGCTAAAGCCGCAGCCGAGGCGAACAAGGAAGCCCACGCCTGACCCAGCGCTCCAGCCCGGACACGTTCCAGCCTGGACTCGTTTCAACCCGGACTCATTTAGGCCGGAGACGCCTGACCCTTAACCCTGACCAATAACGAACGCGGTTCCACCTGGACGGTAACTTTGGTGGCCTCCCCGGCCGTGTCGCCGTCGAGTTGGGTGGGCATCGGTTCCGGGCACTTGATGATGACCTTGCCGGACCGGTACACGGTCATGATGGGCAGTTTCCCGCTGTGCTTGAACATGATCTTGACGTACATCAGCAGCCAGCCGATCGCACTGCGCGGACTCATCACCACCACGTCCAGCATGCCGTCGTCGATCATGGCCTGTGGGATGAAATCGATGCCGCCGGGAACCAGGCCGCAGTTGGCGAAGAGGATGCTGCGGATGTTCCGGACCTGGTCCGGGCTGTCGTCCAGGGAGATGGAGATCTTCTTCCGCCGGCCCGGCAGGTGGCGCATTCCCGCCTCCGTATACGCCAGCCAGCCGAGCGTCTTCTTCAGGCCGGCGTTGGTATCGGCCAGCACCTCGGCGTCCATGCCGATTCCTGCGATCACCAGGAAAACATGCTCCGAGGAGTGACCGGTCCTGGAGTTTTCGATCCCCATCCGGGCGGTGTCGATGTAGCGCTGGTGGCCAAAAAGGGCCGTCTGCACGTTGCTGTGGAGGTCGTTGACGTCCAGGTCCACGTTGCGGGCCAGGAGGTTGCCGGTGCCCAGCGGGATCAGGCCCATGGCAACCCCGGTGCGGGCCAGGGACTCGGCCACCACGCGGACAGTACCGTCGCCGCCGCCCACCAGGACGACGTCGGGCTTGTGCGCCAGCGCTGCTCGTGCCTGCGAGAAGCCAGGGTCCTCCACGGTTGTTTCATAAAAGACGGGCTCGTCCCAGCCCGCCGTGAGGCAGGCCCGCTGGATGGTGGCTTTTGCTTCCTCAGCGCGGGTTTTGATGGGGTTCAGGATCACCGCCACCCGCTGCTGGCTGAGGCCCGCCTCGTGCGCCTCGCCGCCTACCGCGCTGCGCATGTGCAGCGCCTTGAGCCTGCGGACTCCCCACCAGCTGGAGATGGCGAAGGCAAGCGCCACCGCGATCAGCAGGTAGAGAATCAGGTCGCTCATAGTTCCCCAACAGTATCCCGGCGGCGGCCGGGCTTTGACGGCCTGCAGGCCGGGCGCCGTCGTACTCCCGACGGATTGGATACCCTTATGTGGTGATCGACGTAAAAGACCTCAGCGAAAACCCGGAGAAGTTCCGAGCCAGCCAGCGCGCCCGCGGCGCGGACGAATCGGTGGTGGACGCGATCATTTCCGCCGACTCCGCTCGCCGTGCCGCGCTCATCCGCTTCGAGAACCTCCGCGCCGAGCAGAACGCCTTCGGCAAGAAGGTGGCACAGGCCAAGGGCGACGAGAAGAAGGCCCTGCTGGCCGAGGTCAAGGAGCTCGCCAACTCCGTGAAGGCAGCCTCCGCTGAAGCGGACGCCGCGCAGACCAAGCAGGAAGAGCTGCTGCGCACCATCCCCAACCTGATCGAAGACGGCGTCCCGGAGGGCGGCGAGGACGACTACGTGGTGGTCAAGACCGTGGGCACGCCGCGCGAGTTCCCGGACTTTGAGCCGAAGGACCACCTGGAAATCGGTGAGCTGATCGGTGCCATCGACATGGAGCGCGGTGCCAAGGTGTCCGGCGCCCGCTTCTACTTCCTCCGCGGCGTGGGTGCCCGGCTGGAGATGGCGCTGCTGCAGATGGCCATGGACCAGGCCATCGAAGCCGGCTTCATCCCGATGATCACGCCCACTTTGGTGCGCCCCGAGACCATGCAGGGTACGGGCTTTGACGTAAAGCACGACGCCGAAATCTACCGTCTCGCAGAAGATGACCTTTACCTGGTGGGCACCTCCGAGGTGGCGCTGGCCGGGTACCACGCGGACGAGATCCTGGACTTCTCCAACGGGCCCATCCGTTACGCCGGCCAGAGCTCCTGCTACCGCCGTGAGGCCGGTTCGCACGGCAAGGACACCCGCGGCATCATCCGCGTCCACCAGTTCAACAAGGTGGAGATGTTCATCTACACCACTATTGAGGAGGCCGCGGCCGAGCACCAGCGGCTGCTGGCCTGGGAAGAGGAGATGCTGGCCAAGTGCGAGCTGCCGTACCGGGTTATTGATACCGCGGCCGGCGACCTCGGCACTTCCGCAGCCCGGAAGTACGACTGTGAAGCCTGGGTTCCCACCCAAGGGGCCTACCGCGAGCTGACTTCGACGTCCAACTGCACCACTTTCCAGGCCCGCCGCCTGAACATCCGCGAACGCGCGGTGAACGCGGAGGGCGTCGTCAAGGGCACCCGGGCGGTTGCCACCCTGAACGGAACGCTGGCCACCACCCGCTGGATTGTTGCGCTCCTGGAGCACCACCAGAACGCAGACGGCTCGGTCAACGTGCCCAAGGCGCTGCAGAAGTACCTCGGCGGGCTTGAGGTCCTCCCGGTCCTGTAGGTTTCCCGCCCGTCCTGGGTTTCGCACCCTCTAAGAGACCTTGCACCTGCATACCCGCGGGTGCAAGGTCCGTTAGATGGTGCTTTTGCTTCTGATCCCGCTGCTGGGAAGCCCGGCAGTCCGCAGCAGTGCGGCCAGGCGCGGCGCATCTGAAGCGATCGCCCAGTCCCAGCGCACTACCCTGAACCCGGCCGCACGGAGTTTGTCCTCGCGCTTCTTCTCGGCCAACACCGCCTGCCGGGCGGTCTGGTCGCCAAGGTACTCGTCGCGCAGGTACTTCGCGTCGCCGTCGAACTCCCCGACAAGTTTGAACAGTGGCCAGAAGAAGTCGGTTCGGGCCACGAAACGCCCGCCTATATGGAAATTCGCCTGCAGCAGCGGAGCAGGAAAGCCCAAAAGGTGCATCTGTGCCCTGCTTAGCGATTCGCCGGCCGATCCCGAATTGGTAACGGCGAACTCGAGTACTTGGGCGACCCAACGCCGTCGGGCCCCCGATTCCAGACGATCGGCGAGCGCCAGCAATTCGTCCTTGCCCACCCCGGGGCCCGAGGTTCGCCGAACTCCGAGGGCATGATCAGCCAGAACCGTACCCGCCGCGAAATTCTCCCTCGCGATAACTGACACCACAGTCTCCGGTAATGGAGTTACCAACAGCCCGGCACGTGAAACTGCGGCTGCTGCCTGAGGGCCGTGGCGGGCGATGCCGTAGCTGCCAAGTCCCTCCAATCCGGAAAAACCGGACGGCATCCGGGCGGCTGAAGTCGTTGGACGGCTCCTGCCTGTGTGCCCCCTTGAGGCCCCGGACAGGTGGACGTGGCTCGGAACATCGAGCAATTCCAAGTCCCACAGTACGGCGGCTGTATTCAGGCAAAACCTGGGCTCCGGCAGCTCCAGGTTCACAGCAAGAACTGTCTGGCGGTACCTTTCCCAGGGTGCCAGTGAGATCCATTCCTGTTTGAGGGCGTAGACGCCTCTCCGGACGCGGATCAATTCCCCGCGGGCGTAGCGCCTGCTGAGGGAGCGGGAGTCCCCGGTACTCCGGTGCAATACAGCGGCATCAATCAACTCCATGCCGATCATCGTCCGTGGCACGTGCCGGGCATCAAAGCGAAATCGAATGTATGTGGACAATCACAAAACCGGCAGCGCACCTCCGTACGGACAATGCACCAGCGGGTTCCCAGGTGCATTGTCCGTTGGCGGGTGCCAGCGCAATGCGCGCCCGGGCCAGAGGCGGAGGTTAACACTCACAGCGTGCACGACCTGTGGGTCTTAACCAACTGTTCAATAACGCTGTGGCGCGCGTCCTAGCGGATTTTTGAGGGCATCTGCTCTACTTGATGGATGACAACGCTGACTGAAACCTCAGTCGCCGGCAACGATGACCGGCGAGACAACAACGAAAACAACAACGCAGGCCAGAAGCTGATGGTCGCCCTGGACGTGGACGGCACCCTGGTGGACCACGACGGCCACATGTCCCCGGCAGTTCGTGAAGCGGCGCAGGCAGTGGTAGCTGCCGGCCACGAGGTCATGATCGCCACAGGCCGGTCACTCAACGCCATGCTGCCCATCATTGAAAACATCGGTATTGATCGCGGTTACGCCGTGTGCTGCAACGGCGGTGTCACGCTGCGGCTGCATCCGGAACTGGACAACGGCTACGAGGTCATCCACAAGGCCACCTTCGATCCGGCGCCCGCCCTCCGGGCCCTCCGGGAGCGGCTTCCGTCCGCGAAGTACGCGCTGGAGGACGAGGACGGCAACTTCCTGTCCACCGAACGCTTCCAGGACCCTAGTTTCGGTGTGGAGGCAGTGGGCGTCGACTTCCACACCATGCTCGAAGCAACCGCCGTGCGCGTGGTGGTCTTCAGCACCGAAAACACGCCCGAAGAGTTCAATGAGGCCATCGAGCACGTGGGCCTCGCCGGTGTCACCTACTCCGTGGGCTGGACGGCATGGCTGGACATCGCGGCCGCCGGCGTCACCAAGGCCAGCGCCCTGGAGACCTTGCGCGGGCGCCTCGGCATCGAACCGCACCTGACGGTGGCAGTAGGCGACGGGCGGAACGATATCGAGATGCTCAGCTGGGCAGGGCGGGGAGTGGCCATGGGCCAGGCCCCGGAGGAAGTGATCGCCGCCGCGGACGAGGTAACCCACTCCGTGTACGACGACGGCGCCGCCCACGTGCTCCGCAGCCTCCTCTGAAAAACCTCCGCCAGGCAGCGCTCTATGCAGCTTGCCCTCGGCAGCCTCCCTGCCGGGACAGACCCTCGCGCCGCCGGTGCGCGGGCCGCAATTCCTGGCCAGGCCCGCCGTCGGGCAGAATGGAAAGCATGACCCTCACGACGTTCGCCCTCATCCGTCACGGCCAGACTGACTGGAATGCGCAGCGCCGGCTTCAGGGCGCCACGGACATCCCGCTGAACGACGTCGGCCGGGCCCAGGCGCGGGACGCCGTCGCCGTGTTGTCCGCGTACGAGTGGGACGCCATCGTGTCCTCGCCGCTGAGCCGCGCCGCCGAAACCGCCGATGTCATAGCGGCCGGGCTCGGGCTCACCAAAGTCCGCCGCATGCCCGAACTTACCGAGCGGAGCTTCGGCCCGGCGGAGGGTATGCAGGCCGGCCCGGAACTGGACGCACTCCGCATTCCCGGCGGCTTCCGCGGCGCCGAAAGCGAGGACGAGGCAGCTGACCGGGGCTTGGCCGCCCTGGAGGCACTGGCCGAGGAATACCGCGGACGGCGCCTTCTCGTCGTCGCGCACGGGACGCTTCTGCGCGTGAGCCTCAGCCGCGCCGTGGGCAGCACGTTGAAAAGCATCGACAACGCCGTCCTCAACCTGGCGCACCACCACGCAATCGAGGGCTGGCAGCTGGAATACTTCAACGGCGAGCCGGTGATGGCGGCCAGCCAGGGCTGAGGCCCGGCCAGCCGAGGCTGACTATGAGCCCGCGCTGACCCGTGAGCCCGCGCTGACCCGTGAGCCCGCGCTGACCCGCAGGGGCCCTAGCCAAACAGCAGCGCGGCTCCGAGCAGCAGCGGAACGGACAGCACCGTGGTGATCACGGCGGTGGACTGCGCCAGCGCCTGGCCCACGCCGTAGCGGATGGAATAGAGCACCACGTTCTGTCCCGTGGGGAGGATGGCGCAGGCGGTGACCACAAAGGTGCTGAACGCGTCGAGGCGGAAAACGAAGGCCGCCAGGATCCACGCCAGAAGAGGCTGGACGGCGGATTTGAGCACCACCGCGACAGCCGTGGGAGCGGCCTCGCCGGTACCGCCGCGCAGGGTGAGCCCGTGCAGGGACATCCCGAAAATGATCAGCATCAGCGGCACGGTCATCTGCGCCGCCAGGGACACCGGGGCGAGGACGAGTTCCGGGACTTCGATCTCGAAGGCGCTGAGCAGGATGCCCAGGATTGCCGCGACGGTCACGGGATTCCGGAACGGCGTGGCGAGGACCTTCCGGACCGAGAGTTTGTGCCCCTTGGGATCTGCCAGATCGAGGATGGTGAGGGCCACCGGGGTCAGCAGGGCGAGCTGGAACAGCATGATCGGGGTGACGTACGTGGCGCTGCCCAGAACGTAGGCGGACAGCGGCACGCCCAGGTTCGTGGAATTCACTATGCCGGTGCTCAATGCGCCAATGACGGTCCGCCGTGTCCCCCACCGGCCCAGCGCTCCAACCACCGCAAAAATCAGCATGCAGGCAACGGCCGTCACCACCGAAATCAAGCCCGTGGCGCTGAGTACTTCGGTGATATGCCGCGTGGCGATCATGGAAAACATCAGGCTTGGCAGCCCCACCGTGAACGACAAGGCGGATAGAACCTTCGTCCCCTGCTGCCCGAGCACGTTGTACGGGGCCAGGAGATATCCCGCCAGCAGCACCATGCCCACCACAAAAAAGCCCTTCAGCACTCCTTCCAAAAGGCAGGCCTCAATTCTGTCCGGGGAATATTTGCTCTTGTAAAACTACCCGGCGGGGAGGACGTCAATGCCCGAGGCTGCCCTCGGAAGCCAGCCGGCAGCAAACTCAAGGAAGCCCTAGCGCGCCTCGAGGATCAAGGCCAGCAACCGTGCTGCGGCCGGCCGGGCCGCGTGTTCCTCGTTCCACTGCGCCCGGGCCACCGCCTTGCTGACCGCCTGCGTAGTGATTCCCAGTTCCTGGGCTACGGCCTTCTGCTGCCCGCGGACTCCCGGGGTGAGCAGGTCAAGGACCCGCCATTCGGCACCGGACCGGTCGCGGACGATATGCCCCAGCAGCCTCAGCACCGCCTCGGCGTCGTGGGCAACATCGGCGAGTGGACCCTCCACGGCAACCGGTACCCGCTCCTTGCTGTTCCGCAGCCTGTCCACCGCCCTGCGGGCGTACACCAGCCCGTGGCCGGACGCGTCCTTGATCTGGTTGGGAAGCGGTTCATTTACGGGCCCGACGCCGATCCCCACGTACCACGCACCGGCCCGCAGCGCGATCAGTGCCGCTTCCACAGCCTGGTGCGCGCACTCCACGATGCCCTGGACTTCGTCTTCCACGGACCGGTCGAAGTCCAGGCGCGCAGGAATATGCCGCAGGTCCTTGAGCAGCTGCGGCACCCGGTCACCATCGCGCCGGCTATCGGTCTGGTTGATTGTCAGCGTGAACATCTGAAAGCACAGCCTACCCGCAGGTAGCCTCGCCCCGGCAAGCGGGGTTGCCTCGTCCGGGCCCATCTGGTGCGATGGAGCAACGGCCGTCTTTGGGCGGTGACCGCGACGTGAGGATGGCTATGACCAGCAGCATGGGGCAGGACGAACTCGAACTGGTGGACCGTTGGTGGCGCGCCGCCAACTACCTGTCGGTAGGCCAGATCTACCTCCGCTCCAATCCGCTGCTGCGCGAACCGCTGGCGGCCGGGCACACTAAGTCCCGGCTGCTGGGGCACTGGGGCACCACGCCCGGGCTTAACTTCATCTACGCGCACCTGAACCGCATCATCCGCCGCGACTCCGCCGAGATGCTCTTTGTGGCAGGTCCCGGCCATGGCGGTCCCGCCGTCGTCGCCAACGCCTGGCTGGAAGGCACGTACTCCGAGATCTACGGCCACGTGGGCAACGACGAGGATGGCCTGGCGGAGCTGTTCCGCCAGTTTTCCTACCCCGGCGGCATCCCCAGCCATGCCGCCCCGGAGACCCCCGGATCCATCAACGAGGGCGGCGAACTCGGGTACTCGCTCGCCCATGCCTACGGTGCAGTCCTCGACAATCCCCAGCTGGTGGCCGCCGTCGTGATTGGGGACGGCGAGGCGGAAACCGGGCCGCTGGCCGCGAGCTGGCACTCCCACAACTTCCTGGACCCGGCAGCGGACGGCGCGGTGCTGCCCATCCTGCACCTGAACGGCTACAAAATCGCCAACCCCACGGTTCTGGCGCGCATGCCCGAAGCGCAGCTTGAGCAGCTTCTGCGCGGTTACGGCCACGAGCCCTACTTCGTTACCGTCAAGGACCCGGACAACACGGAGCAGGCCCACCGCGACTTCGCGGCGGCGCTGGAAAGCTGCATGACGGACATCCGTGCCATCCAGGACTCGCGGCGGACGCCGTCGGAGAACCAAGCTGCTGAGGCACCGCACTGGCCCATGATTGTGCTGCGCTCGCCGAAGGGATGGACCGGGCCGCGCGAGGTGGACGGGCTGCAGGTTGAGGGGACGTGGCGGAGCCACCAGGTGCCGCTCTCGGAGGTTCGGACCAACGGCGACCACCTGCGGCTCCTGGAGGAATGGCTGCAGTCCTACCGCCCCGAGGAACTGTTCGACGGCGACGGGCGGCTCCGGCCCGACGTCGCCGAGGCTGCCCCCACCGGCGACTTCCGGATGAGTGCCACGCCCCACGCCAACGGCGGACTGCTCCGGCGCGCGCTGAAGCTGCCCGACTACCGTGATCACGCCGTCGAGGTTGCCAAGGCCGGGACCGAGCGGGTCAGTCCCATGGTCACGCTGGGTTCATGGATGCGGGACGTCGTGGCCCTGAACATGGAAACGTTCCGGCTCTTCGGCCCGGACGAGACAGCGTCCAACCGGCTCCAGAACGTCTATGAGGTCACGGACAAGGTGTGGCAGTACCGCATTGACGACGTCGACGAGCACCTTGCGCGCTCCGGCCGGGTGATGGAGGTGCTCAGCGAGCACCTGTGCCAGGGCTGGCTGGAAGGCTACCTCCTGACCGGCCGGCACGGCGTCTTCAGCTGCTACGAGGCCTTTATCCACATCGTCGACTCGATGTTCAACCAGCACGCCAAGTGGCTGAAGGTGCACCGGAAGCTGCCGTGGCGCCAGCCGGTGGCATCCCTGAACTACCTGCTGTCCTCCCACGTGTGGCAGCAGGACCACAACGGGTTTTCGCACCAGGACCCCGGGTTTATCGACCACGCGGTAAACAAGAAAGCGGAGGTCATCCGGGTGTACCTGCCGCCGGACGCCAACACCCTGCTCTCCGTGATGGAGCACTGCCTGGCGTCAACGGACTACGTGAATATCGTGGTCAGCGGAAAGCAGCCCTCACCCACCTGGCTGGGTCCGGCGGACGCCGCCACCCACTGCCAGCGCGGGCTGGGGATTTGGGAGTTTGCGGGCTCGGAGGTGCCGGGGGAGGAGCCCGACGTCGTCCTTGCCTGCGCCGGCGACGTCCCCACGGTGGAAACCGTGGCGGCGGCGGAGCTGCTCCGGCTGGGTGCGCCGGGGCTGAAGGTCCGCGTGGTCAATGTCGTTGACCTGATGCGGCTGCAGGACGAGAGCGAACACCCGCACGGGCTTCCGGCACGGGACTTCGACGGGATCTTCACCGCGGACAAGCCGATCATCTTCGCCTACCACGGCTATCCGTCGCTGATCCACCGGCTGGCCTACCGCCGCTACAACCAGGAGGGCCTGCACGTGCGCGGCTACAAGGAGGAAGGGACCACCACCACACCCTTTGACATGGCCATGCTGAACGGCATCGACCGGTTCCAGCTCGCCATCGACGCCATCGACCGCGTGCCCGGCCTGGCGGAGAAGCACTCGATGCTGCGGCAGGAGCTCCAGGACCGCCGGATCCGGGCCCGCGAGCACACCCGCACCCACGGTGAGGACCCGGAGGAGATCCGGAACTGGAAACTCGGCTGACCCCTCGGAGTTTTTGTCCAGATATGCTGACCTCCGGGCCCCGGAACCCTGCATATCTGGACAAAAACTCTACGTGGTGAGGGCCGCGAGGCCGCTGGAGGGCAGGTGGATCCAGCCTTCCTTGCGGGCCGCTGCCGCATGGTCATCGTCAGGCCGTAGGGTCAGTCCGACGGCGGCCGCACGGGCGGTGAGGGCAGCGACGACGGCGTCGAACAGGTCGTCCGAGCCGGCCAGCCGGTCCTCCTGGCCGGCTAAGTCCAGCCATGGCGCCTGCCCATGCAGGCTTCCGAGCAGCACCGACAGGCGTTCGGATTCCGTGGTGCCGCGTCCTTTGTAGCCGCGGGCGCCGAGACCCCAGAGCTTCAGCGAGGCGGCAGGGTAGACCTCGGCCAGTCTGCCGGAGCCGTCCCTTGGCTGGGGACCGTGGAGTGCGGCGATTTTCGCCTGGATCACGGCGCAGCGCATGGCCGGGTGCGCCAGCCGGTCCGCCGAGACACTGAGCGGGATCAGGCCGGTCCGGGCGGTGACAAAGCGGTCCGTGTCCCGGTAAGCCAGCAGGCGCCGGCCCTCAATGCCGTCGTACGCCAGGACGGGGCCGCCGTCGAACTCCAGATGCCCGGTGAGGAACGGGATCAGCGCCTGCGGCCAGCCGACGGGGCAATCAATGCCCGTCATGTCGGTGGCTCCGAACAACTCGACGATGTCCTGGTCAGCCACATCGAGTGCGAGGTGGACCAGCCGCGCGGAGCCCTGGCCCCATTCGATCACCGCCACCGCCGTCTTTTTGGTGGCCGCGGCAAGGTCCACTCCGAGCGTTCTCACGGAACCAGACTCTACCTCCGGCGGCACCCCCGGCGGCCCTGTTCCTGTTCTGGACACCGGATGACTCCGGGCCCTGATTCTGGAACTCTGGTGTGTAGCCGGCCGCCCGGCAGGCCACGCCCGAAAGGACCAGCCCCATGCCCTGGCTCGATGTGCTCGGCAACGACATCCACTACACGGACTCCGGCCGGGGCCAGCCACTGGTGCTGCTGCACGGCCATGCTTCCGCGGCAGCCTGCTGGGAGCCGATCACCGCCGAACTGGATCAGGACTTCCGGGTGTTGACCTACGACACCTACGATCACGGCTGGTCGTCCAACTCCCCGCGGCAGGGCCCGCTGGTGGACCGGGCTGCAGAGCTGGACCGGTTCATCAGCTCAATGGGGCTGGAGAACCCTGTGATCGTGGGGCAATCCATGGGCAGCATGACGGCCCTGCGCTGGGCGGTACGGAATCCCGGCAGTGCCGCAGCACTCGTGGTTTGCGGAATGGGCTGGCCACTGGTGGTGCCGCCGCCCGGGCAGGCAGGCCAGCCCGGGAAATTCGAGGTGTTCAGCTCGCTGGACGACGACGAGAGGATCTGGCTGGGAGTAGGGAACTCCTTCACGGACCGCTGGATCGCCGAGAACCCCAAGGACTATGCCCGCTACATCCGCGTCCGCTCCACTGCTGCCGCCATCGAGGCTGCCCGTTACCCGCGAAGCCTCGAGCAAAGCCAGGGGGAGTTCCTGAGCGCCGATCCGGGGGATGTGGACTGGTTTCAGCAGGGACTGGAATCGATCACCAGCCCGCTGCTGGTGTTGATCGGGGACCAGGAAAGGCCACGGATCCGCCGCGGGGCTGAGCACGTGGCCGCCACGGTGCCCGCTGCCCGCCTCCTGGTGGTCGAGGACGCCGGCCACAACGCCTACTTCCAGCGCCAGGACATCCTGGTGGAGGCCATCCGAAACATCACCGCAGCCTGACCCCCTCCGTCAGGCTGCCTGGTAAGTCAACGCGCCCGGGATCCCGCCCGTCCGGCCGAGGGAGTCTCCCCGCGCGAAAGCCGCCCAGAGGCTTCGGACTTGCCGCCCGACGTCGTCCACGTCCTCCCACTTGGCGCCGGCGATCAGCCCGACACCGTCCCAGGTGTTCCGGTTCCCGAAGAGAAGGGGCAGGTCGATGGTGTGGGCAGCGCCGAACATGTTGCCGGGCGCATGCCAGTGCAGCACGTAGCGGTGGGCTTTTCCGCCTGCGTTGGCGTGACGGCGGGCGAACTTCCTTGCTGCCCGGCCGTACACGGTCTCGGTGACCACCCAGTCAATGGCCCGGACGGCGGCGGTTCCGGCGACCGGAACGCGGGCCAACCGGCTCAGGTACGGGCTGCGGGGCAGGAAAAGCCGCGCCTCTTCGGACGTGTGCCCGATCAGTACCTCTATCCCGGGTGCGGAGCGGTTCCACGCGGCCTCGATGTCCGGTTCCTCCGGCAGGGGCGCGTGTCCGTACTGCGTCCCGAAGGGCATGGCGGCCAGCATTCCGAACTTCCGGGCCACCTGCGTCACGTGGTCCTCCCGCTCCACCACCTCCATGGCCGGAGTGTCTTCGGTAACCGCTTCGGCCGCGATGCCCATCGCATGGTTCATCTTGGCCCTGCCGCGGGAAATGCCCAGCGGCGCACTTTGGATGATGGCCCGCTGGAACAGCTGCGGCGCTTCCGGGGTGGCCATAAGGTGGGCGATGGCATCGCCACCGGCGGACTGCCCGAACGCCGTCACCCGCCCCGGATCGCCGCCGAACGCGGCAATGTTCCGCTGCACCCAGCGGAAGGCCTCAAGCTGGTCCAGCAGGCCCAGGTTTCCGGGCCGGCCTGAATGCGTGGCAAGGAAGCCGAACAGCCCCAGCCGGTAGGTCACCGAGACCACTACCACGCGGTTTTCGGCCACCAGGACTGCCGGATCAAAAATGGCCAGGTCGCCCGAACCCGTGGTGTAGGAACCGCCGTGGATCCACACCATCACCGGCAGCCGCTCGCCGGTGGCAAGGTCGGCCGGCATGGTGATGGAGAGATTCTGGCAGTCTTCACTGCCCGGGAGCTCGCCGTAGCGGGTGCCCAGGACGTCGTCGAGGAACGGCACGGGACCTTGCGGACAAGCGGGGGCCGGGAAAGTGGCCGCAAACGGTTCGGTCCAGACCGGCACAGGAGCGGGAGGCTGGAAGCGTCCGGCCCTGGCATAGGGGATGCCGGTGGCCCGGAGGACGTCCCCGTCGCGCCGGCCGGTGACGGGACCGCAGGGCGGATAGAACGAAGGCTGGGAGTTCACCAACCCACAATGCCACACCTCCCCGGAGAGCCCGGGGGCAGGAACTTAAAAGTCCGACGGCGGGTGCCCGGCTCTTGCGAACAGGGCACCCGCCGTCAGGGTTCCCTGACCGAGCGAAGCGAGGTGAGGGAGACGGTGGATGGGCCCACGCCGTCAGGGTTCCCTGACCGAGCGAAGCGAGGTGAGGGAGACGGTGGGGACTAGTGGCCGGTGGGCACGTAACGCTTGATGGAGGCTTCCAGCTCGGCTTCGGCGGCGGCGCGGTCGCCCCAGCCCTCCGCCTTGACCCACTTGCCAGGCTCCAGGTCCTTGTAGCGGGTGAAGAAGTGCTCGATTTCCTTGATCAGGAACTCGTTGACGTCGCTGACTTCCTGGATGTGGTCGAAGCGGGCATCCACCGGAACGCAGAGGATCTTGGCGTCTCCGCCGCCGTCGTCGGTCATGTTGAAGACGCCGATGGGGCGGGATTCAACGATGACGCCGGGGTGCAGGTCGAAGTCCTGCAGGAGCACCAGTGCGTCCAGCGGGTCGCCGTCTTCGCCGAGGGTGTTTTCGAAGTATCCGTAGTGCGTGGGGTACTGCATGGAGGTGAAGAGGACGCGGTCCAGGCGGACGCGGCCGGTCTCGTGGTCAACTTCGTACTTGACGCGTGATCCCTTGGGGATCTCGATGGTCACGTCATGCTTCATGGAATGCTCCTCGGCAATTGCAGGGGGTTCGCGGCACACTTGACCGCTCACCAAAGGGAGTGTCCGTGCCGCCGACTATTATTGAGGATATAGCGAGAGGCCCTGGAATCAGGAACTTGTGGGGAAATTTCAGGACTTGAGGACCAGCACCAGCATGACCAATCCAACTGCCGCGGAGCCGTGGCCTGACCGCATCCGCCGCGGTCTCCGGGGTGCCGTCCCGGCTCTCAAGCGGACCTGGCCCTTCGCTGTTCTGACGGCCCTCCTGCTGGTCCTGATGATCCCCGCAGCACTGCTGGTGGCGCCGGGGTTCGTGGGCCCGGAGGCCCCTGCCCCCGCCCCGCCGCCGCCGGAGTGGCAGCAGGCTCCCGCCACTCTCTCTGCCGCACGTGGGCTTGCCCCGCTGGACGAGTCGGCCGGCATCCCGGCCGCGTCCAGCGTCACCGCTCAGGTGGAGCCGCTGCTGAAGGCCGACGGCGGCGGGAACTTTACGGGGCTGGTGCAGGATGCACTCACCGGGCAGGTCCTCTTTGACCGCGGCGGTTCCGAGAGCCGTGTGCCGGCCTCCAACCTGAAGCTGCTGACCGCGGTGGCGGCCCTGCGCTCGCTTGGCCCGGAGCACCGCTTCACCACGTCCGTGGTGCAAGGCCCGGCTGCCGGTCAGGTGGTGCTGGTGGGCGGCGGCGACGTCCTCCTCGGCGCCGGGGAGTCGAACGCGGACCAGGCGATGGGCCACGCCGGCCTGGCGACGCTGGCTGCGCAAACGGTGGAAGCGCTGAACGCTGCAGGCACATCAGGTGAGATCAAAGTGCTGGTGGACGATTCCCTGTTCACCGGCCCGGCCCTTAACCCCGCCTGGGAAAGCGGGGACGTTGCTGCGGGGGAAGTGGCGCCGGTGTACCCGCTGGCGCTGAACTCCGCGCGGTACGATCCCGCCGTCACCACCGGCCCGCGCCCGCAGGATTCGGCCGTTAGGGTGGCGGAGGAATTTGCGGCCCGGCTGCGGGCGGCGGGCGCGGCAGCGGGACTGACTGTGGCACCCGCCGTCGAACGTTCCCCCCGTTCCGCACCAACAGGCGGGGAGCCGGGGGAGCGGGCGGTCCTCGCGGAGGCACAGTCAGCCACGGTGGCCGAGCAGGTGGACCTGATGCTGCAGGCCTCGGACAACTACCTTGCCGAAGTTTTGGGACGGATGGCTTCGGTGGCGGCGGGTGGTCCCGGGAGCAACGACGGCGCCACGGCTGCCGTCCGCGCGCAGCTCACCGGCGCCGGAATCGACGTGGACGGCATCAGGCTCGTGGATGTGTGCGGACTCGCTATGGGCAACCAGGTGTCAGCCCGCCACTTCACTGAAGTCGTGCGCGCCATTGCCGCCGGCACTGATAACCGGCTGCGAGCGGCGCTGGACGGCTTCCCCGTGGCAGGCCTCACCGGTACGTTGGACACGCGCTACGGTGAAGACTCAACCGCCCGCGGCGCAGGGCTGGTCCGCGCCAAGACCGGCACACTGAACACGGTGCTGGCGCTCAGCGGCTACGTGGTGGACGCCGACGGCCGCCTCCTGGTCTTCTCCTTCATCGGCAACGGGCTCACGCCCGGCGCCGCCGGCAACAAGGTGGCGCTGGACCGGGCCGCCACGGCGCTTGCGGGCTGCGGCTGCAGGTAGCGCGCCCCTCCGCAGGAGCGGCCCCGCCCCGCTCAATTGTTGCTGCCCGGCGCCGTTTATGCGGGCCCGGGCCGTCCGTGTGGGGGAGGGCTCCTGCTTCCACTCTGCGCCGGCCGGATAAGCACCCGCTTTGGTATTCCTGTGCGCGGGCTGTGGGTGTTGGAGGACGCTGTGGGGGTTCGCCGGTGAGCGAACTTAAGGACTATCCCCAGCCTGCTGTGTTCTGATGGGACCTATGGAGTCCACTGCAGGTGAGTCGTCAGCACAAACGTTGTCCAGCCAGGCCTCGTCCCTGATCAACTGGGACCTGGCCGCCTCCACGGCGGCGCGGCTGACCCCGGCCGGTCCGGTCCTGAACCAGGCCGCCATCGGCGACGCCGTGGACAGCCTGCGCCGGCTCGCCGACGCCTCGGTGGAGCACGTCCACGAGATCACGGGGCTGGAAGCGGCACGGGATCTACGGGATTCCACCGTGCTGGTGGTGGACCGCGCCTCCTGGGCCAAGGCCAACACCCAAAGCTTCGCCGTGATGCTGAAGCCCGCCATGGAAAAGATGCTCGAAAGCCGGCGCGGTTCGCTCAGCCCGGCCGCCGCCAGTGTCAGTGGCGCGATCACCGGCAGCCAGCTGGGTGCTGTCCTCGCTTTCCTGTCCAGCAAGGTCCTGGGCCAATACGATCCGTTCGCGGCGCTCGCGGAGGGTTCCAATGCGCCCCCCGGCGGCAGGCTCCTGCTCGTGGCCCCGAACATCGTCTCCGTGGAGCGGGAGCTGAACGTTACCCCGGAGGATTTCCGCCTCTGGGTCTGCCTGCACGAGCAGACCCACCGGGTCCAGTTTGCCGCAGCCCCCTGGCTGCGGCACCACATGCTGCAGCAGATCGACGAACTCAGCGTGCACCTGCTGGGCAACGTCGACTCGCTGATGGAGCGCGCCACGGCCGCTGCCCGCTCGTTGAAGGACCGTACCGGCAACGGGAACACACCCGGCCGCGGCGCCATCCTGGACCTGCTGCAGGATCCGGAGGAGAAGGCCGCCATCTCGCACCTCACCGCCGTGATGAGCCTTCTCGAAGGCCACGCCAACGTGGTGATGGACGCGGTGGACGCCAGCATCGTGCCGTCGGTCAAGACCATCCGGCAGCGGTTCAACGACCGCGGCAAGGACCGGGGCATCATCGAAAAGTTCATCCGCAGCCTGCTGGGCCTGGACGCCAAGATGCGCCAGTATTCCGACGGCGCGCGGTTCGTGCGTGCAGTGGTGGATGTCGCCGGAATGGAAGGCTTCAACAGGGTGTGGGAGTCCGCCGACCACCTGCCCACCGAGCCCGAGATCCACGATGCCAAGCTGTGGCTTGAGCGGATGGGACTCTGATTAACACCGCTCCCCAGCCAGCGCAGCCCAGCGAACCATCCCGGCACAGCGGACGACGGCGGCCCGGGCGGCTTGCGCCCGTCGTGGGCACTGCGCGCAGGATGCTGCAGGACGCCCTGGCCCAGGCCGGCTACCCCCGGCACCTCCTGGTGGCCTGCAGCGGTGGACCGGACTCCCTCGCCCTGGCAGCAGTGGCCGCCTACTTCGCCCGCCGCGGCCACGTTGACGGCCACCCCATCACGGTGGGTGCCGCGGTGGTGGACCACCAGCTGCAAGAAGGTTCCGCCAAGGTGGCGGCCGAAACAGCCCGGGTCCTGGAGGAACTGGGCCTCGCCCCCGTGGAGATCCGGACTGTGACAGTGGCTACCGCCGGAACAGGCCCCGAAGCCGCCGCACGCGATGCGCGGCACGCAGCGCTGGAGGCGGCCGCCGCGAACCAGGGCGCGGACGCCATCCTGCTCGGACACACCCTGGACGACCAGGCCGAACAGGTGCTCCTGGGCCTGGCCCGGGGTTCGGGAACCCGTTCACTTGCCGGGATGAGGCCTGCCCGCGGCAAGCTGCTGCGGCCCTTCCTCGGACTCCGCCGGGCGGACACGGAAGAGATCTGCGCCGTCGAGGAGCTGGACCCGTGGCACGATCCCACCAACTCCGATCCGGCCTTCGCCCGTTCGCGCACCCGTGTGGAAGTCCTGCCGCACCTTGAGGAGAAGCTGGGGCCCGGCGTCGCGGAATCCCTGGCCCGGACAGCCGCCATCCTGCAGCTGGACGCCGACTACCTCGAGGATGTGGCGGAAAGCACCTTCGCTTCGCTCGTGGAGCGGAACGGCCGTGAACTGAGCCTTCCGGAGGATGCGTTGCGAACCCTGGCACCCGCCATCAGGTTCCGCGTGATCGCCAAGGCAGCGGCCGACGTCGGAGGGCAGCAGCCCAGCTACCAGCGCCTTTTGGCCGCGGAAGCGCTGCTGCGGCGGCAGGGGTCCGCAGGTCCGGTCGAGCTGCCCGGCGGCGTGAGCGTGTACCGTCTCTCGCTCGCCCAGCTGGCGCAGCCGTCCGGGCCGGGGAAGGGTGCATCGGATGCGGGCCCGCCCGACGCCGGCACTCCCGTTCCCCGCGGAGGCGCACGCTGTGGGAAGCTAGTATTCCGGCCTCAAAAACCGCCCGCAAAATAGTCGCACCCCCGCATCTACACAGGAGCCATTGGTGGATTCAAACGACGTCCAGGCAGACCTCAAGCACGTTCTCTACACCAAGGAGCAGATCCAGCAGCGGATCACCGAGCTCGCTGCGCAGATCGACAAGGACTACGAGGGCCGCGAGATCCTCCTGGTGGGCGTCCTCAAGGGTGCCGTGATGGTGATGGCCGACCTCGCCCGGGCACTCCACAGCCACATCTCGATGGACTGGATGGCTGTTTCCTCCTACGGCTCCGGCACCCAGTCCTCGGGTGTTGTCCGCATCCTGAAGGACCTGGATACGGACCTGATGGGCAAGGACGTGCTGATCGTCGAGGACATCATTGACTCCGGCCTCACCCTGTCCTGGCTGAAGACCAACCTGGAATCCCGCGGCACCGCGTCCGTGGAAATCTGCACCGCATTCCGCAAGCCGACGGCCGCGAAGGTGGAGATCGATGTCAAGTACGTCGGTTACGACATCCCGAACGAGTTCGTGGTGGGCTACGGCCTGGATTACGCCGAGAAGTACCGCAACCTGGACTTCGTGGGCACCCTCGCGCCGCACGTCTACGAGTAGGCTGCGCCGCCCCGGACTTGCGTAAAAACATTGGCATCAAGGACGTGGCCCTGGCCGCCGGAGTGTCTGTCACCACGGTCTCCCATGTCCTGAACGATGTTGCCTACGCGCGCGTCAGCGCCGAAACGCGGGACAAGGTCCGCTCCGCGGCCGTGGAACTGGGCTACGGTCCCAACCGCCTGGCCCAGGCCCTGCGGAGCAAACGCACCGGCATGCTGGGCCTGGTCAGCGAGGACATCGCCACCACGCCGCACGCCGGCCGCATCCTTTTGGGCGCCGATGACGCCGCCAGGGCACGCGGCTACACCCTGATGGTCATCAACACGTCGGTTGCCGCGGGCGCGGCGTCCCGCGAAGCGGACGTGGACGCGCTCCTTGAGCGGCAGGTGGACGGCATCCTCTACGCCACCATGTACCACCGGGTGGTGGAGGCACCGCCCAACCTGGGGAAGGTTCCGGCCGTCCTCGTTGACGCGGTCAGTGAAGGCGGCGGCTTCACCTCCGTGGTCCCGGACGAGTACGGCGGCGCACGGACCGCCGTCGAAACCCTGCTCGCCGCGGGCCACGTCCGCATCGGGTTCCTCAACAACACCGAGGATGAGCCCTCCACCCGCGAGCGGCTCCGCGGCTTCCGCGAAACACTCCACGGAGCAGGGCTCGACGGCGGCGCGGCACCTGTGGAGGCAGCTTCGTCTGATTCGCGGGGCGGCTACGAGGCTGCGCGCCGCATGCTTGAAGGTGACCACCCGCCGTCGGCCTTGTTCTGCTACAACGACCGCATGGCCATGGGAGCATACCGGGCAGCCGCCGAGCTGGGCCTGAACATTCCCGCGGACCTGTCCGTGGTGGGTTTTGACGACCAGGAGCTGATCGCTGCCAACCTGCACCCCGGGCTGACCACCATTGCCCTGCCACACTATGAGATGGGCGCCTGGGCCGCGCAACGGCTGATAGACACGGTTGAGGGGACGCAACTGCCGGACGCTGCCGTGCCTGAGCCGGTCCTGCTTGACTGCCCTCTGGTGACCCGCAATTCCGTGGCCCAGCCCCGGTACCAGGCCCCCTGACCTGCGCTGCGGCGGTGCCGCCGGCCGCTACGCCCACAGGGAACTTTTGCCCGACACCATGCGTGATCTACTCCGGACGGTGTATAGCTAGAAGCTGACGCAGCACCATCACGCGCGCAGAGTACTCGCCGTGCAGCACTACCAGGAGGGACGGGGCCAGCCCCCGAACAGATGAAAGCTAAGAACTTCTTCAAGGGCCCGGGCATCTGGATCGTCGTTGTGATCGGGATGCTCCTGGTGGCCTTTGCAACGCTCGCTCCCGGCGGTGCAGCCCGGATCGACACTGACAAGGGCCTCGAACTGCTCTCCGGCGACAAGGTGGAGCAGGCAAAGATATTCGACGGCGAAAACCGTGTTGACCTGGTGCTGAAGGACAACCTCCAGCTGGACGGGCAGGACAAGGGCAAGAGCGTCCAGTTCTTCTTTGTGGACGCCCGCGCCCAGGACGTGGTTAAAGCAGTCACCGACGCCAAGCCGGCCGAGGGCTACACGGACCAGCCGATCGAAAGCAACTGGTTCTCCGGACTGCTCTCGCTGCTGATCCCGGTCATCCTGCTCGGTGCCCTGTTCTGGTTCCTGATGACCCGGATGCAGGGCGGCGGCTCCAAGATCATGCAGTTCGGCAAGTCCAAGGCCAAAATGGTCAGCAAGGACATGCCGCAGGTGACGTTCGCTGACGTGGCCGGCTCCGACGAGGCTGTGGAGGAACTGCAGGAGATCAAGGAATTCCTGCAGGAACCGGCCAAGTTCCAGGCTGTTGGTGCCAAGATCCCCAAGGGCGTGCTGCTGTACGGCCCTCCGGGTACCGGTAAGACCCTGCTGGCCCGCGCGGTCGCCGGTGAGGCCGGCGTCCCCTTCTTCTCCATCTCCGGCTCGGACTTCGTTGAGATGTTCGTCGGCGTGGGCGCCTCCCGCGTCCGCGACCTCTTCGAACAGGCCAAGGCCAACTCGCCCGCCATTATCTTCGTGGACGAGATCGACGCCGTCGGCCGCCATCGCGGTGCCGGCATCGGCGGCGGCAACGACGAACGCGAGCAGACCCTCAACCAGCTGCTGGTGGAGATGGACGGCTTCGACGTCAAGACCAACGTCATCCTCATCGCCGCCACGAACCGCCCGGACGTCCTGGACCCCGCGCTGCTGCGCCCCGGCCGCTTCGACCGCCAGATCGGCGTGGACGCCCCGGACATGATCGGCCGCGACCAGATCCTGCAGGTACATGCCAAGGGCAAGCCGATGGCTCCCGGCGTCGACCTCAAGGCCGTGGCCAAGAAGACCCCCGGCTACACCGGTGCAGACCTCGCCAACGTCCTGAACGAGGCGGCCCTGCTCACCGCCCGCTCCAACGCGAACCTGATTGATGACCGCGCCCTGGACGAGGCCATCGACCGCGTCATGGCCGGCCCGCAGAAGCGCAGCCGCGTCATGAAGGAACACGAGCGCAAAATCACCGCATACCACGAAGGCGGCCACGCCCTCGTGGCGGCTGCACTGCGGAACTCGGCCCCGGTCACCAAGATCACCATCCTTCCCCGCGGCCGCGCCCTCGGGTACACCATGGTGGTCCCGGACAACGACAAGTACTCCGTGACCCGCAACGAACTCCTGGACCAGATGGCCTACGCCATGGGTGGCCGCGTCGCCGAGGAAATCGTCTTCCACGATCCGTCCACCGGCGCCTCCAATGACATCGAAAAGGCCACCGGCACCGCCCGGAAGATGGTCACCGAGTACGGCATGAGCGAACGCGTCGGCGCCGTCCGGCTGGGCCAGGGCGGCGGCGAGCCGTTCCTGGGCCGCGACGCCGGGCACGAGCGCAACTACTCGGACCAGATCGCCTACGTGGTGGACGAGGAAGTGCGCCGGCTGATCGACCAGGCCCATGACGAGGCCTACGCCATCCTCACCGAGAACCGCGACGTCCTGGACCGGCTGGCCCTCGAACTGCTGGAGCGCGAAACGCTGAACCAGGCCGAAATCGCCGACATCTTCCGTGACATCCGCAAGCGCGACTTCCGCGAGGTGTGGCTGTCAAAGGAGACCCGTCCGGTGCAGAAGGCCGGTCCGGTGGAGTCCCGCCGGGAGCAGGCTGAACGTGAAGCCCAGGAGGAAGCCAAGCAGGCCCGCCTGGACGAGCCGCTGGACGCCCAGCCGCCGCATCCGCAGGGTGTTCCGGAAGACGCCCCGTTCCAGGGAGGCATCCCCGACTCGGGGCCTGACGCCCTTCGCGGCTAAGCTTTCTTACGTGACCCACTTCGACGACGACGACGTTCCCGCCTCCGCCGGCTACCCGGCGGAGGGCGGCGCCCACCATTCAAAGCACCAGAAGGTGGACCGGCCCCGTATTGAGGCTGCCGTCCGCGAGATCCTTCTGGCCATCGGAGAAGACCCGGACCGCGGCGGCCTCGTGGACACCCCCAAGCGGGTGGCCAAAGCCTACGCCGAGGTGTTTGCCGGACTTCACCACGACCCCGCCGACGTCCTGTCCACCACCTTCGACCTGGACCATGAGGAACTGGTGCTGGTCAAGGACATCCCCTTCTACTCCACCTGCGAGCACCACCTGGTGCCGTTCCACGGTGTGGCCCACGTGGGCTACATTCCCTCGCATGAGGGCAAAGTGACCGGGCTGAGCAAGCTGGCCCGGCTCGTGGATATCTACGCCCGCCGTCCCCAGGTGCAGGAACGCCTCACCACGGAGATCGTTGAAGCGATGGTCCGCCACCTCAAGCCGCGTGGCGCCATCGTCGTTGTTGAATGCGAACACATGTGCATGTCCATGCGCGGTATCCGCAAGCCCGGAGCAAAGACCGTCACCAGCGCGGTCCGCGGGCAGCTTCATGACCCGGCCACCCGTGCCGAAGCCATGAGCCTCATCCTCGGAAGGTAATCAACAGACCATGGATTCACTCGCTGCAGCGCCGGGAACCGGCCCCGCAACCTCGCCACTGCCCGTCCTGCGCAAACCACGGCCGGCAGCCCGCTTCGAAGACCTGCCCACCGACCGCACGCTGGTCATGGGCATCGTCAACGTCACGCCGGACTCCTTCAGCGACGGCGGCCAGCACGGCACGGCGGACTCCGCCATCGCCGCCGGGTTGCGGATGTTCTATGCGGGAGCGGACATCATCGACGTCGGAGGCGAATCAACCCGCCCCGGCGCAGAGGACGTCAGCCCGGAGGAAGAACAGCGGCGAGTGATTCCGGTGATCGAGGCTTTGGTGAAGGCCGGTGCCCTGGTCAGCATCGATACCATCCACGCCGCTACGGCGGCGGCCGCGCTGCAGGCGGGCGCGGCCATCATCAACGACGTTTCCGGGCTCACCATGGAACCCGAAATGGCCGAGCTCGCCGCGTCATCCAAGGTCCCTTACATCCTCACGCACCGCCGCGGCGACGCCCGCACCATGAACTCGCTGGCCGAGTACAAGGACGTTGCCGGCGAAGTGGTGGCCGAGCTGGCCGGAGTGCGGGACAAGCTTTACGCCGCCGGTGTCAGCCCGGAGCAGATCATCATCGACCCGGGCCTGGGCTTCGCCAAGAACGATGCCCAGAACTGGGAACTCCTGCAGAACCTGGACCAGCTGGACAGCCTGGGCCACAAGGTCCTGGTGGGCGCTTCCCGCAAGCGGTTCCTCGGCACCCTCCTGACCGTTGCCGGCAAGACTGCAGCCCCCCAGGAACGTGATGACGCCACCGCAGCCATCACCGCCATCAGCGCCTACCGGGGCGCCTGGGCAGTGCGCGTGCACGACGTCGGCCCCAGCCTGGACGCCGTCAAGGTTGCCGCGCGCATGGCCGCCCCAAGAACCAGCCAGTAGGCCAGCCATGGACAGGATTACGCTGACCGGTGTCACCGCCGTCGGCCATCACGGCGTCTTTGATTTTGAACGCCGCGAGGGCCAGCCCTTTGTGGTGGACGCGGTGCTGTACCTGGACTTTGCCAAGGCCGCGGAATCGGACGACGTCCGGGACACCGCGCACTACGGCGAGGTTGCGCAGCGTATTACTGAATGGATTTCCGGCGAACCGCTGAACCTGATCGAGGCGCTGGCAGTCCGGATCGCGGACAGCCTGCTCAGCGAATTCCGGCTTGAGGCCGTGGATGTCACTGTCCACAAACCGCAGGCGCCCATCGAGGTGCCCTTCGGTGACGTGGCGGTGAGTGTCCACCGGGCCAGGAGCGACCGGGCTAACGGGGAGAGACCAGCGCAGGGGGAAGCCGCATGAACTCCGGGTATTCCAAGGTGGTGCTGGCCCTGGGCAGCAACCTTGGTGAGCGTAACGAGACCCTGACCGAGGCCGTCGCGGACCTCGTTGACCCGCCCGAGATCCGCCTTCTCGCGGTTTCTCCCATTGTGCAGACCAAAGCTGTGGGCGGTCCGCCCAACCAGCCGGACTTCCTGAACATGGTCATCACCGCCGAAACCAGCCTTACTCCGGAAGAGTTGCTGGAGCACTGCCAGTCGGTGGAAAACAAGCACCACCGCGTGCGGGAGGTGCGCTGGGGGCCGCGGACCCTCGACGTCGACATCATTACTTACGGCGACCTGCGCAGCGATGACCCTGTCCTCACCCTGCCGCATCCCCGCGCCGCTACCCGCGCCTTCGTCCTGTACCCCTGGTCGTTGATCGAGCCCGCTGCCACGCTGAACAGCGAACGCATCAGCGCCCTTGCAACCCGCGCTGATGATTTCGGTGACCTCTCCCTGTTCGATGGCTTCGGCGACTACGACGGCCTGCCCACGGCAGGAGCTGTGGAGGAGCGATGAAACCCCTCAATCCGCTGCGCCTGATGCTGATCTGCGTCATCCTGGCCGTGGCGGGCTGGTCGGCCACGGTGGTGACCAGCCGCTACGGCATGGCCACTCCCGTGCTGCCGGCCACGGCGCTGGCCACGATGGGCGTGATTGTGGCCATCACCCTGATCCTGGGCATCAGGATCCTGCGGTGGCGCAACAGCAACAAACCCAACAGCACCAAGAAAAAGACCCTGCTCGATCCGTTGCTCGCGGCCCGGACCCTGGTGCTCGCGCAGGCCTGCGCCTATGCGGGCACCGTCCTGCTGGGCTGGCATGTGGGAATCTTCCTGGACCAGCTGCGGATCTGGAGCCTGCGCAGCAACCAGGGCATTACCTGGCTGGCGCTGGCCATGGCGGGCGGCGGCCTGGCGATGATCGTGGTTGGCTTCCTGGTGGAGCGGTTCTGCCGGATCCCGCCGGAGGACGGCGAGACCAACGGGGCGGACGGAAAGCCGGGCCGCCCGGTGCGCGGTGAAGCCACGGGGGAAGGCGAATATGCATACCGAGGCGATTGACCCGCCGGGAATCATCTGGCAGCGGGTGTCACCCAAATACGTCACGGTCCGGCTGGTGGAGTGGGCGCTGGCGAACCTCATCACGGTGTTCCTGCTGTCCCTGCCGCTGGTGTTTGTCCTCCTGAAGGTGTGGAAATGGCCGCCGTTGTGGCTGGCCATCGCCGTCCCGTCCGCCGCGCTGGTGCTGGCCTTGTGGCGGCTGGTGCTGATCCCGCGCCAGGTCCGGGCCATCGGGTACGCCGAACGGGACGAGGACCTGCTGATCCGGACCGGCATCTTCTTCCAGCGCACCATGGCCGTTCCTTACGGCCGCATGCAGTACGTGGACATCGGCGTCGGGCCGGTGGAACGCGGGCTGGGCCTGTGCACCTTGAAACTTCATACCGCTTCACCGGGCACCCGCGCGCACATCCCCGGGTTGCCCGCAGCCGAAGGCGCACGGCTCCGTGAACAACTTGCGGCCCGCGGCGAAGCCAGGCTGGCTGGACTGTGACCGCAGAGGGACCGCGTCCGGAGCCTGAGGCTCCCACCACCGCCCCTAACGCTCCCATCACTGGCCCTGGTGTTCCAGACGCCCCGCCCCATGCTGTCCCAGGCGCCACGGCCGACGGCGAGTGGCTGCGGGTGCACCCGGCGTCGCCTTTTGTGCGCGGCTGGGTGGCCCTGGCAGCGATCGGGTTCTTCGTCGGCCGGGACGTTTTTGAGCGTGCCCTCCAGGGCCGGCCCATCCTGGAGGACCAGTTTGCCGGCCGCGCGCCCTGGCTGCTGGCCGCGGGCGGCATCATGCTGCTCATCGCGGTGCTGGGGTTCATCCTCACCTGGTACTTCACCAAGTACCAGGTGTCCGGAGGCTACGTCCGGGTCAACACGGGCTTCATTTTCCGGCAGCAGCGCCAGGCACGGCTGGACCGGGTGCAGGCCATCGACATTGTGCAGCCGCTGCTGGCCCGGATCTTCGGGCTGGCCGAGCTTAAGTTCGAGGTGGCCGATGCGGGGGAATCCGCCGTACGCCTTGCCTATCTCTCAATGGACGATGCCCGCCAGCTCCGCGCCACCATCCTGGCGCGTGCGGCCGGTGTGGCCGTGGACCCGTCCCGCCCCGACGGCCCGGCACCCGAGGCGCCGGAGTATCCGGTATTAGCGGTGCCGCCGTCGCGCCTTATCGGTTCGCTGCTGCTCAGCGAGCAAAGCGTTTTTGTGGTGCTGGGCGGCGCGGCTTCCGTGCTTCTCTCCGCGGTCACGGACAACCGCAGTTTCTACTTCTACCTGATTCCAGCCGCCCTTGCCCTGGCGGCAAGCTACTGGAACCTGTTCAACAAGGGCTATAACTTCACCGCCGCGATCTCGCCGGACGGCATCCGGCTGCGCTACGGGCTGCTGGACACCCAGGCGCAGACGCTTCCGCCGGGCCGGATCCAGGCGCTGAAAGTGGCGCAGCCCCCATTGTGGCGGGCACTGGGCTGGTACCGGATCCAGGTCAACGTGGCCGGCTACGGCGGCGTGGAGAACGCGGCCGAGGGCTCGACGCGGACGACGCTCCTGCCGGTGGGCCGGCTCCAAGATGTGATGGCGGTCCTCGCGCTGGTGCTTCCGGATCCGGGCACGCCGGATCCTGCCGCCGTCTTCGGCGCAGGGCTCCATGGCATGGATTCCGACGGCGGGTTCGTCACCACGCCACGCCGGGCCCGCCTGCTGGCGCCGCTGGGGTGGCGGCGGAACGGGTTTGCCGCCACGGACACCGCGCTGCTGATCCGCTCCGGCCGGTGGTGGCGGGAGCTGGTGCTGGTGCCGCACCAGCGGACCCAGTCCATGGCGCTGCACCAAGGTCCGCTGGCCCGCCGGTTTAAGGTGGCCGACTTCGTGCTGCACACCACTGTGGGGCCGGTTTCGCCGCGGCACCAGCAGGCCGGAGTGGAGCAGGCCGTCGCGCTTTTTGACGCCCAGTCCGCCCGCGCGCGGCTGGCCAGGAAACGGCAGACCACTGAACAATGGCTGGCGCAGGTGGCCCCGGACATCGCACCCGGCGATGGCGGCCAGGTAATGCCCGGGCCTGTCGAAGGGCTCCCGCCGCTGGTTGAACCCCAGCGGCTGGTTGAGCCGCACCAAACTCCCGTCCCCACGCAGAAAGGCCAGCAGCATGGCTAAGCCCGGACGCCTCGGCGTCGGAATCATCGGTGCGGGTAAGGTGGGCGCCGTACTCGGCGCGGCCCTGCGCGCGGCCGAACATGCCGTCGTCGGGGTTTCAGCTGTTTCCGAAGCAAGCCGGGAACGTGCCGAGACGCTACTTCCCGGCGTTCCGGTCCTGGAGGTCCAGGACATCGTGGAGCGGGCGGAACTGGTGCTGCTGGCAGTGCCCGATGACGCCCTGCCCGGCCTGGTGGATGGACTGGCGAAACTAGGGGCCTGGCAGCCCGGCCAGCTGGTTGCGCACACGTCGGGCCGGTTCGGTGTGGGGGTGCTGCGTCCGGTGCGCGCGGCCGGAGCCGTCCCCCTGGCCCTGCATCCTGCGATGACTTTCACCGGGATGAGCCTGGACCTGACCCGCCTGCTGGACTGCACGTTCGGGGTTACCGCCGATGCCGCCATGCTGCCGATTGCGCAGGCGCTGGTGGTGGAGATGGGCGCCGAACCGGTGGTCATCGCAGAAGCGGACCGCACGCTTTACCACGCAGCCCTGGCCCACGGCTCCAACCATCTGGTGACCCTTGTGGCGCAGGCCTCGCAGCTGCTGAGTGATGTTGGCGTGGACATGCCCGAGCGGATGCTGGGTCCGTTGTTGCGGGCCACCTTGGAGAACGCACTGGCGTCGGGGGAGTCCGCCCTGACCGGACCGGTGGCGCGGGGCGACGTCGGAACTGTGAAGGCCCACGCGGAGGCCTTGCGGGAGTTCGACGGCGGCCGGCAGGGCGATGTGCTGGCCGCCTACCTTGCGATGGCGCGCGCCACAGCCCTCCGCGCCGAGGGGCGCGGGCTGCTGAAACCTGACCAGCTGGGGGAACTGCGTAAGGCCCTGGAACCGGAGGAAGACTGAAGATGCCCATCAAACTCGTCACCACTGTTGCTGATCTGCATGCCCAGAGCGCCAGGCTCCTCACCGCGAAAAACGGAACGTCGCAGGGACTGGTTCCAACCATGGGCGCACTCCACGAGGGGCATGGCGCCTTGGCCCGGACCGCCGTCGAGCAGAACGACGTCGTCGTGGCCACCATCTTCGTCAACCCGCTGCAGTTCGGTGACGCCACGGACTTGGACCGCTATCCCCGGACGCTGGATGCTGACCTCGCTTTGCTGGAAGCGCAAGGCGTGGACCTGGTTTTTGCCCCGTCCGTGGAGGAGGTGTATCCCGGTGGGGAACCGCTGGTGCGGATCACCTCCGGAAGGCTCGGCGAGAAGTGGGAAGGAGCCTCCCGTCCCGGCCACTTTGACGGCGCGCTGACGGTGGTGGCCAAGCTGCTGCACTACGGAATCCCGGGGGCCGGTCTGCCCCGTGGTAACGGCGCACATGGTGACGGTGGCCTGCCGTCGTACCGTGCCTACTTCGGACAGAAGGATGCGCAGCAACTGGCGCTGGTCCGGCGGATGGTGGCGGACCTGAACTTCCCGGTGGACATTGTGGGGGTGCCCACTGTCCGGTCAGCCGACGGGCTGGCGCTCTCCAGCCGCAACCGGTTCCTGGCCGACGACGAACGCGAGGCTGCGCTGGTACTGTCGCGGGCGCTGCGGCTGCTTGAGGAGCGGGCCCAGGCGAGGCAGCCGCTGGACCTTGAGTCGGCGCAGTCGATGGTGGAGTCCCAGCCACTGGTGGCTTTGGACTATTTCGATGTGGTGGATCCGGACACCCTGGAACCGCTGGCGGAGAACTGCCGGGAGACCCCGTTCCGGGGTGAGGCCTTGGCGCTCATCGCTGCCAAAGTGGGGCCGGTGCGGCTGATCGACAATCTGCCCCTGCGGTCATAACCGGCGGGCCGCCGACACACTTTGGCCGTGGGCGCAGGCTGCCAAACGGCCCGGGTCCCTGTTGGGCCGGCCGCCATTCCGGTATGCTCGAAGTGTTGCCCCAGACCCTGGCATCGCCCCATTTCGGCGACCAGGAGGACCAATCATCTGCGCAGGCACCTCACCCTTCATTTCCGGTTCGGCCTTCGGACATTGCGCTGGCCGGCCGTCCACCATTCGGCGCAGCCACTTGCGGGCATGCAACGGGCACGACTGCCGTTTCCATTTTTCCCTGTGGCTGACCTGCCACCCCCAGTACAGGAGCAGATTCCGATGATCAGCCCAACCAAAGACCCCATCCCTGCCGGAGACTTCGATGTCTGCAAGGCATGACATGGCTGTGTCCGTCCCCATCCCCAGCCCCAATCACGGACACGCAGCATCGGGCTGGTATCCCGTAACGTCCACCATGAGCCCTATAGGGATGCAGGCGCTGGAGATCATCAACTCCATCCTTGATGATCCTTCTCCCGGGCTTGCCGACGTCAAGCTGCGGCTGCGTGGGTGCCTGGCCAAACACCCCAGGCACCCCGAGCAGGCGCTGCGTGACCATCTGCTGGAGACGTCCAGGCGGGCAAATTCGAAATCCGGTCCTCAACTTGTGTAAATGTACTGGTCAGGGACGGTGAGTATCCTTAGGTGACGACACGCCGTTCCGGTTCAGCCAGTAGCCGGCTCTGCGCCAGCGGACAGAATCAGGGATCAGGGGCTCACTATGGATGTTGCACCTGGGCTGGCAGCGGGAGAAGAAGACCTTTGCCGCCCCTATCTCGAGAAACTGCCCGTTACCGGCGCCGCCATTTCCCTGTTCGGCGGGGCCACGGCTGAAACATTGGTGTGCGCCAGCGACGCCCTGGCTGCCCGCCTTGACGAACTGCAGTTCAGCTTGGGCGAAGGACCCCGTTGGCGTGCGGTCCGGACCCGGCTGCCTGTACTCATCCCGGATGCCCGGTCCGCACCGCACCCGGACTGGCCCATGTTCCACAGGGCCATCAGCGGCACAGACGCAGCTGCGCTGTTTGTCTTCCCGCTGACAGTCGGCGCCGCGGACCTCGGCGTAGTGGAGCTCTATCACTCCGTGCCGGGAGCACTGAGCAGGACAGAGCAGTCAACAGCGGCTATGCTCGCCGCCCAGACCTCGTGGTACCTCCTGCGAAAGATCCTCACCATCAGCCCGCCGGATACCGATACACCCCTGGACCCGGTCCTCATGTCGCGCCGTGAAATCCATCAAGCCACGGGGATGGTCCTTGCCCAATCCGGAGCCAGTGCCGCAGACGCGCTGCTGATGCTCCGTGCTTATGCCTTCGCCCACGACCTCACCCTGAGGGAGACAGCCGACGCAGTGATCGAAGGCCGGATAAGCTTCGAGTCTGGCCCCCAAAACGGCCCTGCGGCCAGGCCCCTGAAGTAAAATAGCGCCATGGCAACGACTACCCGCGCGGAGCGCGTCAGCGCGGCGTTCGTGAAACTCACGGATACTCTGGTTGCGGACTATGACGTTCTGGACCTGCTCCACACCCTGGTCGAGGAGTCCGTGGGGCTCCTCGATGTCGCGGCTGCGGGCTTGGTGCTGGCCGACCCGAACGGGGAACTTCAGGTTTTAGCGTCAACGAGCGAGGAAAGCCAGCTCGTGGAAGTCCTGCAGTTGCGGGCGGGGGAAGGCCCATGCGTCGAGTGCTATGCCTCCGGTCTCGTTGTCGAGGAGGGTGACATCCAAACCCTGAACCGGTGGCCGGATTTCAAAGCCGCCGCGTTGTCCCAGGGCTTCCGTTCCGTGCACGCGGTGCCCATGCGCATCCACGGCCGGACTATCGGCGCGATGGGGCTTTTTGGATCCAACCCCGGATCCCTGACGGAAGAGGATTCCGCCATAGGACAGGCGCTGGCGGACGTTGCCACGATCAGCCTGATGCACGAACGCACCATCAGGGAAGCGGTCCTCGTCAACGAGCAGCTGCAGCGGGCGCTGAACAGCCGGGTGTTGATTGAACAGGCAAAGGGAGTCATCGCGCACACGTCCGGGGTGGACATGAACGAGGCATTCAGGCTGCTGCGGGACCACGCACGTGCCCACAACGAAGGACTCCATGAGACAGCCGGGCGAATTGTGGACCGGAGCCTTACCCTGTAGCCGGGCCTGCCCGATCAGGGCTTGGCTTCAAGCCAGGAGGTCCCGGTTATAGACCAACTGCTCCAGCAGTGCCTGCTCCGGTTCCCCCGGATGCCGTGCGACACAGCGGCGCATCCTTGCCCTTGTAAGTTCCTCGCCGGGTGTCTTGCTGCAGAGCACTTCGTCGATGATTTCCTGCGCCTGCCACCGGAGCGACTCGACGGCGAGCTGGCGAATTTCGGCAGGAGTATCGCTGGACATCCAGGGATCAGGGTCCGGGGGGACACTCTGGAAGATCCGCTCTGCTGACATCGGGGCCTCCTTGCACCAAACCGAAGTGGCCGGGGCCCTGCGGCGTCGTAAGCACTGCTCTTGAATAAACACTACAGCGGGGAAGACCGGTCTGTCTTCCCTGGCGGCGAGTAAACTGGAGAGGCCATGTATCCAGAAGCGGAACTTCCACCGACCCCGGCGGACCTTGATTCATCAGCCACGTCCCCCGCGCCGGCTCCTTCACCCATGGTCACCGGACCAGCTTTGCCGGAGGGCGGTGCCGCCAAATCCGTCGCCAGGATCATGTCTGTGGCCTATGAACTTTTCTCCCGCCGCGGAGTGCGGGATGTTGGTGTGAACGAGCTGATCGAGCGGTCCGGGGTAGCCAAGGCAACCTTTTACCGGCACTTCCCGTCCAAGGACTCGCTGGTCCTGGCTTTTCTTGAACAGCGGGACAGGCAATGGACCGTGGACGCCATCGTTTCGGAGGCGCGCCGGAGGGGGGAGACCCCTACGGAGCAACTGCTGGCCATCTTCGACGTCTTCGGGGACTGGTTCGTGCGCGAGGATTTCGAAGCCTGTTCCTTCATTAACGTCCTGCTGGAGATGGGGCCCGCCCATCCGCTCGGCCAGGCGAGCATCGACTACCTCGCCAAGATCCGTGGACACGTGCAGGCCCTGGCCGAAGAAGCCGGGCTTCAGCGGCCTGGGGAATTTGCCCGGTCCTGGCACATCCTCATGAAGGGCTCGATCATTTCTGCCACCGAAGGCGACACGCGGGCAGCCGAAAGGGCCCAGCAGATGGCCGGCTGGCTGATTGAGCACCACCGACAGTGACTCCCTGCTCCACGCGCGCTGGTTGCCGCGGCCAAGGTAGTCAGCTTGCTTATTACTTTCGGCCTTCCTAGGCTGGAGACTGTCAGGCAAACAACTCACTAAGCGGCCCCCGCGCGCCACAGGTGACGTGAGGGGATCCGCCTCAAGCGAGGAGGAAAAATGTCAGAACAGAGCATCGCAGGCAAGAAGGTTGCATTCCTGCTGACGGACGGCGTGGAGCAGATCGAGCTGACCAGCCCCTGGCAGGCGGTCAAGGAAGCCGGTGGCCAGCCCACCCTCGTGGCGCCCAAGAGCGGAAAGCTGCAGGGTTTCGAGGGCACGGAAAAGGGCGACACCTTCGACGTCGACCTCACCGTGGCAGAGGCGAACGCCTCTGACTTCGACGCCCTGGTCCTGCCCGGCGGAGTCGTTAACGCCGACCACCTCCGGGTGGACAAGGACGCGCAGGCCTTCGCCAGAAGCTTCTTTGAACAGCACAAGCCTGTGGCGTCCATCTGCCATGGACCCTGGCTGCTGATCGAGGCCGGCGTGCTGCGCGGACGGAACGTCACCTCCTACCACACGCTCCAGACGGACCTGAAGAATGCCGGCGCCAACTGGACCGACGAGGAAGTGGTGGTGGACCAGGGCCTGGTGACCAGCCGCAACCCGGATGACCTTCCGGCGTTCAACAGCAAGCTGGTCGAGGAGATTTCCGAAGGCCAGCACGCCGGCCAGACGGCCTAGAAGCACCCATTGTTCCCTCAGGGTTAAAGAAAAAATACCGTACGGAGGAATTACTCCAGCCGGTAGAGTGTTGGAGTCTGCAGCGACGCTGATCGCGCACCTTTCAAACAACTCCCTGAGGGAACACCCATGTCTACCGAAGTCTCTCCAAACGCGAGCGGCAAGTCTGTCCAAACCGAAGGAACCAAGCCCGCTGCGCCGGAGAAGATGTCCCGCGAATCGGTAACAGTCATCAGCACGCTGCTGGTGGCGACGTTTGTGGTGATCCTCAACGAGACCATCATGAACGTCGCCCTGCAGCGGCTTATGGTGGACCTCCAGGTGGATGCCCCCACGGTCCAGTGGCTCTCCACCGGGTTCATGCTCACCATGGCCGTGGTCATTCCCACCACCGGGTTCATCCTGCAGACCCTGTCCACCCGCGCCGTGTTTATGCTCGCGATGGGACTTTTCGCCGGCGGTACCGCTCTCGCCGCAGTGGCGCCCGGCTTCGAAATCCTGCTGCTGGCGCGCATCGTCCAGGCCGGCGGCACCGCGATCATGCTGCCCCTGCTGATGACCACCATCCTCACGCTGGTCCCCATGGCCAAGCGCGGCGCCGTGATGGGCAACGTCAGCATCGCGATCTCCGTGGCACCGGCCATGGGCCCCACCGTTTCAGGGTTGATCCTTGAGCACTTCACCTGGCGCTTTATGTTCGTCTTCGTCCTCCCGGTGGCACTCGCGGCCCTCGCCATCGGTGCCAAGTACTTGACCAACGTTGGCGAGACGGAAAAGGCCAAGCTCGATGCCCTTTCGGTCATCCTCACCGTCCCCGCCTTCGGCGGCCTGGTCTACGGCCTCAGCCAGATCGGCGGCGGCCATGGCGGCCAGGCCGGCCCGGGTGTTGCGGCTATCGCCGCACTGGTCATCGGCGTCGCCAGCCTCACCGTCTTTGTCCTCCGCCAGCTTCGCCTGCAGAAGGGCGATGCTCCGCTGCTGGACCTTCGCGCATTCAACTTCCGCATGTTCACCGTCTCGGTCCTGCTGATGGTGGTGGCCATGATGGCGCTGTTCGGCGGCGTTATCCTGCTGCCGCTGTACCTTCAGGAAATCCGCGGGCTCGGCTCCCTTGAGACAGGCCTCGCGCTGCTTCCGGGCGGCCTGGCCATGGGCCTGCTGGGCCCGGTCATCGGCCGGCTCTTCGACAAGGTAGGGCCGCTGCCCCTCACCGTCACAGGTTCAGTCCTGATGGTCGTGACGCTGTGGCAGTTCTCAATGCTCGACGCCGGCACGCCCGTCTGGTGGATCGTCACCTTGCACGTGGGGCTGAGTTTCGGACTTGCGCTGCTGTTCACACCGGCGTTCACTACCGGCCTGAACCCGCTTCCGCCGCACCTCTACTCCCACGGCTCCGCGATCATGAGCACCACGCAGCAGGTGGCCGGTGCCGCCGGTACGGCGCTGCTGGTGTCCATCTTCGCTGTGGTTTCCGCGTCGTCGGGCCTCGTCGCGGGGATGAGCGCCGCCTTCCTGACGGCAACTGTCATCGCCTTCGCCGCCGTCGTACTCTCCGCCATGATGCGCAAGACCGAAGGTGCCCGGCCGGGCCACGGCGGGCACTAAACCAATCAGGTAGCGCCAAGTCTCGTTTTGGAGCATCAAAACGACGCTTGGCGCTACCTACCTGGCGGTCAGCCGGCGTAGAAGTCCGCGAGTTCCTTGATCAGCTTGTCCGGGGCCTTGATGACGCCGTCGTGCCCGAAGCCGGGCAGGATGGTGTAGCTGGAGCCGGAGAGCACGTCATGGATCTGGCCGCACGCCACCCCGAAGTAGGCCGGGCTCTTCTCGCCCACCACGATCAGCGTTTCCAGCGGCAGTTCCAGGAACGGCTCGGCCGGCATGTCCGCGGCGATGATCGCCTTGATCTCCCGGACGCCGGTGCGCATCAGCTCGCGCTGCTGCTTACCCTCTGAGGTTCCTGCCGTGAGCTTGTTGGCCAGGGTCAGCATGGAGAGCGGCATGCGGGACGAGAAGGCGCCGCCGGCTTCGAGGCCCCGCTGCAGGACGGCGAGGGCACGGTCATCATCCCCGGCCGCGACGGCGCGCTCGTACTCGGCGGTCCAGTCCGCCTTGACGCTGTGGTTCACGGAGACGGCGGGATCGTAGACGGCGAGCCTTTCCACTGGCAGCGTCCGGGCCGCGTGGAGCGCAACGGCCCCGCCGAAGCTGTGCCCGAAGACGTCCGTACTGGAGGTGTGCTTCATGACCGTATCGAGGTCGCGGATGTCCACGTCCAGTGTGTAATCCTCCGGCTGCGGCGACGACGAGCCCCGGCCGCGGCGGTTGAACGTGTGGACCGGCCGGCCCAGGGCAGCGCTGAGTTTCTGCGCGAACTTGGTGTAATCCGCGGCAGTCACCAGGGACGGCGGGACAACCACCACGCCTGAACCGGCCGAAGTGAGTTCCACGCCGGTGGAAAAGAGCTCCAGAGTGCCGCCGTCGGGGGTCCTGATGTTCTCACGCGTCATGTTCCGAGCCTAGCCGAGCAACCTGAACGCGGGCACCATGGACACTGCACCAGCCGACCGGCACGGCCGTCAGTCGAGGCGTTTGATGAGCGCCGCGCTCTGCTCGCGGATCGCCGGCAGCTCTGCGCCCAGTCCGCACAGGATGAGGCCGGCATCGGCGGCCTGCAGGGGAGAAGCGGGGGTGGCCATTCCGTCTGCCCGGAGATTGATCAGCGATTCGACCAGGCGGAAGGCCAGATCGCCGGGATTGGCACCGCTCAGGGCCGAAATTCCGGCGGGGGACAGGGCCTTGCCGAGTTCCCCGTACACCTTGCGCAGCTCCTGCCGTCCGGCCAGGAACCGTTCGAAGCGGCCGCTGCGCGCCTCGGGCAGGTGGTACAGGACGCCGAGGTTCCAGCGGGCGCTGCACAGTTGCGTTCCGTCATAAAGGGCGACGGCGTGAAGGCGGCTCCCGGCCGGCACTTCCGCCCGCGGCAGGGCCGCCACCGTCCGGGCAAAGTCCAGCCCGCCGGAGACGGTGCCCTCAAGGAGGTCCTCGAGGATGTCGTCCTTGGTTTTGAAGTGGTGGTACAGCGAGGACTGCCTGATTCCCACGGCATCGGCGATGGAACGGGTGGACGTGTTGGCGAAGCCCTGGGTGGTGAAGAGCTCAGCCGCCGCATCCAGGATTTCCTCCCGGGCGGTGGCGCCCGGCCTGGAGGGCTGTTGGCTGCGGGGGCGTCCCGGTCCGGCTGAAGTCACTGCCTCATTCTTGCATCATGCCGCCTGCCCTCTGAGCGTCCGAATGGACGGTGAGGGGACGGAAATACACCGGAAACAAGATGTCTATGCGCCTTTTACAGAGGTGAAACTCTTTGGGGACATCGCGCTGGAAAACTATCAAGTGACCGGTATTCCGCAGCCATCGGCCGAGGGCTGCATTACCGCCGGCCCCCTCGCCGTTCCAGCCCCCGGAGAATCCGATGACCTCAACAGTTCTTCCCACCGTCCACGCGGACGATGCAGATTTGACGTCCCTTGGCTATGAGCCCACCCTCCACCGGAAACTCGGCCGCTACGCTTCCTTCGCCGCCGGCTTTTCCTTCGTCTCCATCCTCACCACCATCTTCCAGCTGTTCGCCTTCGGCTACTCGTTCGCGGGCCCGGCCTTCTTCTGGACCTGGCCGGTAGTCCTCGTGGGCCAGCTCCTTGTGGCCCTGAACTTCGCGGAGCTCGCTGCCCGCTACCCGCTCTCCGGAGCCGTGTACCAGTGGGCCCGGCGCGTGGGCGGCGAGGGCGTGGGCTGGTTTGCCGGCTGGTTCATGGCCATCGCCCAGGTGGTCACCGCCGCAGCCGCCGCCATCGCCCTCCAGGTGGTGCTGCCCCAGCTGTGGGACGGCTTCCAGCTGGTAGGCGGTGATCCCGCGCTCAACACCGTGACGGGAGCCGCCAACGCCGTGATCCTGGGCGCCGTGCTCCTGGTGGCCACCACCATCATCAACTCACTGGGCGTCAAGCTCATGGCCCACGTGAACTCGGTGGGCGTCACCTGCGAGATCGTGGGCGTTGTGGCCGTCATCCTGGCCCTGATCAGCGCCGCCCAGCGCGGGCCGGACGTTGTTGCGGACACCACGGTGCTCCAGAATTCCGAGCTCGGCGCTGTGGGAGCGTTCCTGGTCTCCGGGCTGATGGCCGCCTACGTCATGGTGGGCTTCAACTCCGCCGGCGAGCTCTCCGAAGAAACCAAGGACCCGCGCCGGACCGCTCCCCGCACCATCCTCTCCGCCCTGCTCATCTCCGGCATCGGCGGCGCGCTGATGATCATCACCGCCCTGATGGCAGCCCCCAGCCTCGACGACGGCCGCCTCGCCACCGAAGGTCTGCCCTACGTCCTCACCGCCGTCCTGGGCACCTTCTGGGGCAAGGTCCTGCTGGTGGACGTAGCCATCGCCATCTTCGTCTGCACCCTCGCCATCCAGACCGCCGGTTCGCGCCTGGTGTTTTCCATGGCCCGCGACGGCAAACTTCCCGCCTCGGCGCTGCTGTCCTCGGTCCACCCCACCCGCGGCACGCCCATGTGGCCCTCGATTGTCATCGGCGCCCTCGCGGTGGGCGTCCTCGCCATCAACGTTGGCAACGCCGCCCTGTTCACTACCCTCTGCAGCGTCTGCATCGTGATGGTCTACCTCGCCTACCTCCTGGTCACCGTGCCCCAGCTCCTCAACAGGCTTCGGGGTGACTGGAACCAGGTAGGACAGACCCTTCCCGCCGGACTCTTTTCCCTGGGCCGCTGGGGCCTGCCCGTCAACATCCTCGCCGTCCTCTACGGCGCCGTGATGGTGGTCAACCTTGCCTGGCCGCGGCCCGAGGTCTATGACCCCTCCGGCGAGAACCCCGTGCTGCTCTACTCCGCGCCGCTCATGGTGGCAGTGGTCCTGCTCCTGGGCGTCTGGGTCCGCCGCCGCAACCTGGCGACCGCCGCATAAGAGCCTTCCAGAACACAAGTAGCACCGAACCCAAGCCTTCAGAACACAGGATTGACATGACACAAGTAACCGAGAGCCCAGCAGCCACAGGTACTGCCACCACCGCAGGCGCCCGCGCCCACGCAAGGGAGCAGCACGGCCGGACCGTGGACACCATGCGGTACGTCCCGGCCGCCGGCGCCCCGGCGCGTCTTCTGGCCGGACTGCCCGACGGCGCGTCCCCCACCTGGGCCGAGTCCCTCGCCTTCGGCCGCTACACCACCCTGGCCCTGGCCCGCGGCACCCGGATCAGGCTCACGGACACCGCCGGGGACGCGTGCGTGCACGCCCTCCTCTACCGGACCGGAGCACTGCACGAGCGCCTCAACGTGGCTGACACGGTCAAGGTCCCGTGGCAGGCCTACCCCACCACCGGACACCCGCTGCTGTCCGACGCCGGCCGCCTGATGGCCACGATCGTCGCCGATTCATCCGCCCGCCATGACGCCCTGACCGGTGCCACCACCCTGGAGGGCAACACGGCAAAGTATGGTGCGGGAACGGCCCACAGCGCATCCCCGGCCGCCCGCGAACTGCTCACCCTCGGAGCACTGAAAAACGGGCTGGGCCCGCGCGACGTGGCCCCGTCCCTGTCGCTCTTCAAGGGCATCACGGTCGACCCGGCGGGCAGCATCACCTTCACCGGGAGCACCGGGCCGGGTACCGCCGTCGAACTCCTGCTCCAGATGGACGCCGTGCTGGTCCTTGCCAATACGGCGCACCCGCTGGACCCCCGCGCAGACTTCACCGGTACCGCCGTGGACATCATTGCCTGGCACGCACCGCAGGACCTGCCAGCCCTCGAGGCCGGCACCCTTACCGGCCCGCTGTCACCCGAGCACCGGCAGGCACTGCACAACACCGAACATGACCTCACCGCAAGGACTCCACGATGAACACCGCCACCTACGCCCAGCCCACCGCGGACGCCCGCGACACCGCGCTTATTCCCGGCGATGTGGTCCTTGATGAATTCGTCGAGGCCCGCGGCCCCTGGTCCGCCCTCGTGGCAGCGGGGGACGTGCTGACCATCGTGGACCTCGAAGGCAACCAGGCCGTGGACTGCCTGCTGTATGCGGCGGCGGACACCGCCGTGCGCTACTCGGCGGCGTCCACCATCGCTGCCCAGCAGTCGATTGTCCTCACCACTGGCTCGGTGCTGCGGGCAGATACCGGCGCCGCCCTGATGACCGTAGTGGCGGACGAGGTGGGCGTGCACGACACCATAGGCGGCGCCTGCTCGCAGGAATCCAACACCCTCCGCTACGGCCAGCACACCCGCGAACAGCACGCCTGCGTGGAGAACTTCCTGATTGAGGGCTCCCGCTGGGGCCTCGGGAAGCGGGATCTGGTGTCCAACATCAACTGGTTCATGAACGTCCCCGTGGACCCGGACGGCGCCCTGGGCATCGTGGACGGCCTGTCCGCTCCCGGCAAGCGCGTGGCGTTGCGCGCGGAGGTGGACAGCCTGGTGCTCGTCTCCAACTGCCCCCAGATCAACAACCCGTGCAACGGCTTCAACCCCACCCCAGTCCGCATGATCGTCACCCGGCCGGAGGCTGCACTGTGACCAACTTCGACACCCTCCTGATTGCCAACCGCGGTGAGATCGCCTGCCGCATCATCGAATCCGCCCGGAAGCTGGGACTGCGCACCGTCGCCGTTTTCTCCGAAGCGGACCGGGGCGCCAAGCACGTCCGGCTCGCCGATGAAGCCGTCCTCCTGGGGCCGGCACCGGCCAAGGAGTCCTACCTCCGCGTCGATGCCCTGCTCGAGGCCGCCAAATCCACCGGCGCCGGCGCCATCCACCCGGGCTACGGCTTCCTGTCGGAGGACGCCGCCTTCGCCGAGGCTGTGGAAGCAGCCGGGTTGGTTTTTGTGGGACCCACCGCCGAGCAGCTCCGCATCTTCGGCACCAAGCACACAGCGCGCGACGCCGCCCGGGCGGCCGGGGTGCCGATGATCGCCGGTTCCGGGCTGCTGGAGGACGTGGACGCCGCCGTCGCAGCCTCCGCAACGATCGGGTTCCCGCTGATGCTCAAGGCCACCGGCGGTGGCGGCGGCATTGGCATGACGGTCTGCCGCAACGAGGCCGAACTGGTGGACAGCTTTCCCCGCGTCGCGCGCCTCGCCGGCGCCAGCTTCGGCACCGCCGGCGTGTTCGCCGAACGGTACGTGGAGAACGCCCGCCACATCGAGGTCCAGGTCTTCGGCGACGGTGCGGGCCGGGTGGTCAGCCTCGGTGACCGGGACTGCTCATTGCAGCGCCGCCACCAGAAAGTCCTCGAAGAGGCACCCGCGCCGGACCTGCCCGGGGACCTGCGCGAAGAACTCCACCGCAGCTCCCGCGCCCTCTGCGCCTCCCTCAACTACCGCTCCGCCGGGACCGTCGAATTCGTCTACGACTCCGCCCGCCAGGAAGCATCCTTCCTGGAGGTCAACGCCCGGTTGCAGGTGGAGCACCCCGTCACCGAGGCCGTCACGGGCGTGGACCTGGTGGAATGGATGCTCCGCCTGGCCCAGGGCGGCAGCGAAGCTTCAACCGTCCTTGCCGGTGTGCCGGACAGCCTCCCGGTCACAGGCCACGCAGTGGAAGCACGTGTCTACGCAGAAGACCCGGCCCGAGGTTTCCAGCCCAGCGCCGGCACCGTAACCAACGCGGCCTACCCGGAAACAGAGGGCGTCCGCGTGGACGCCTGGGCCGAAACCGGCACCGAGGTCTCCACCAACTACGATCCTCTCCTGGGCAAGATCATCACCTCCGGCGCGCACCGTGCCGAGGCCCTGGACCGGCTCGCCGCAGCCCTCAAAGGCACCCGGATCGACGGGATCGAAACCAACCTCGGGCTGCTCCGCGCCGCCACCGGGCTGGACGTGGTCCGCACCGTCCAGCACTCCACCAGCACGCTGGACAGCGTAGGGGATCCCGAACCGCGCATCACCGTGGGCCGCCCCGGCCTGCAGACCAGCGTGCAGGACTGGCCCGGCCGCACCGGCCTGTGGCAGATCGGCGTACCTCCGAGCGGCCCTATGGACGATCTCTCCTTCCGGCTCGGAAATACCGCCCTGGGCAACCCGGAAGGTGCTCCCGGCCTGGAATTCACCATGACCGGCCCCAGCCTGACCTTCACCCACGCCACCACCGTGTGCGTCACAGGCGCGGAAGTAACGGTGACAGTTGATGGGACGGAGGTGCCCGGCTGGGCGCCCGTCACGGTCCCCGAGGGAGGGACGCTCGACGTCGGCACGGCCGGCAGCAAGGGTCTGCGCGGCTACATCCTGTTCCAGGGCGGCCTGGACACCCCGCAGTACCTGGGCAGCGCCTCCACCTTCACCCTGGGCCAGTTCGGCGGCCACGCCGGGCGGGTCCTGCGCGCCGGCGACGTGCTCCGGACAGTGCGTCCGGCCACGGTTGCCACGAACGCCGGAGCCGGAAACAGCACACCCACGGCCGCAGTGCCGCTGGACAGCCGCCCGGCCCTGACTTCGGACTGGGAACTTTCTGTGGTGGAAGGCCCGCACGGCGCGCCGGAGTTCTTCCAGCGCGAAGACATCGAGGAACTGTACTCCTCCGAGTACGAGGTCCACTTCAACTCCGCACGCACCGGCGTCCGGCTCATCGGCCCGAAGCCGCGCTGGGCCCGTACGGACGGCGGCGAGGCAGGCCTGCACCCCTCCAACATCCACGACACCGCCTACTCGGTGGGCGCCCTGGACTTCACCGGCGATACCCCCATCCTGCTCGGGCCGGACGGGCCCAGCCTGGGCGGTTTCGTCTGCCCGGTCACCGTGGTGACCGCCGACCGCTGGAAGCTCGGCCAGCTCCGGCCGGGGGACAAGGTCCGGTTCGTTCCCATCAAAGACAGCCAGGCACCGTCGGCCAGGGACCTGGGACCCGGCCGCCAGCTGGTCCTGCCCGGCGACGCCGAGTGGTCCGGGGATATTTCCTCCGTCACCGCCGCAGCAGCCGGCTCATCTCCTGCCCGGCCCCCGCGCGGGGATGGCGACGACGGCGTGCTGGGCCGGGTGCCCGAAGGCGCCGGCCGCCCGGCGGTTACCTACCGCCGCTCCGGCGACGACAACCTTCTCGTGGAATACGGCGAGATGGTGCTGGACCTCGGGCTCCGCGCCCGGGTGCACGCCCTGCACCAGCACATCGAACAGCTGCGGGTTCCGGGAATCGTGGACCTTACCCCGGGCATCCGTTCCCTGCAGATCAAGGTGGACCCGTCGGTGCTGTCCACCAACCGGCTGCTGGGCCTGGTCCAGGAGATCGAGGCCGCGCTGCCCGCCAGCTCCGAGCTGGTGGTTCCCAGCCGCACCGTCCGGCTGCCGCTCTCCTGGGACGATCCCGCCACCCGTGAAGCGATTGAGCGCTACATGGCCGGTGTCCGCGACGACGCCCCGTGGTGCCCCTGGAACATCGAATTCATCCGCCGGATCAATGGCCTGGACTCCGTGAACGACGTTTTCGACACCGTCTTCAACGCCGAATACCTGGTCCTGGGTTTGGGCGATGTCTACCTTGGCGCTCCCGTGGCCACCCCGCTGGATCCGCGCCACCGCCTGGTCACCACCAAGTACAACCCGGCCCGCACGTGGACGCCGGAGAACGCGGTGGGCATCGGCGGCGCCTACATGTGCATTTACGGCATGGAAGGACCGGGCGGCTACCAGTTCGTTGGCCGCACCACCCAGGTCTGGTCGCGCTACGCGGATTCCGCCCCGTTCGAGCCGGGCTCACCATGGCTGCTGCGCTTCTTCGACCGGATCTCCTGGTACCCCGTCAGTCCCGAGGAACTCCTGGACCTGAGGGCTGACATGGCTGCCGGGCGCGGCCGCGGTGTGGAGATCGAGGAGGGCACCTTCTCGCTGGCCGAGCACGAGGTGTTCCTTGCGGAAAACCGCGAGTCCATCGCGGCGTTCCGCGAAAAGCAGGGTGCGGCTTTCGCCGTCGAACGGCAGGCATGGGCCGACGCCGGCGAGTTTGACCGTGCCGACGCGCTGGCCGCCGTCGTGGTACCGGCTGCGGACGAGGTGGAGGTTCCGGACGGCGGTTCCCTCGTGGCCGCGCCGTTCGCAGCGAGCGTCTGGAAGGTTGACGTGGCGGAGGGCGACCGGGTGGTCAAGGGCCAGCCGCTGGTATCCCTCGAAGCGATGAAGATGGAAACCGTGCTGGAGGCGCCATGCGACGGCGTTGTCCTGCGGGTGCTGCCGGTTGCCGGGTCGCAGGTGGTGGCCGGCGAGGCCGTGGTGGTCCTCGGCGGTTCAGACGTGGAGCTTGAACTGGCGGGCGAAGCCCAGGAACTGGAAGAAGCAGCGGTATGACCAACACAATCAACGGCCCGGCCACTGCACGGGTCAAGGCAGCGCTCGCCGCAGTCGAAGCAGTGGACCGCCCGGAAATCTGGATCACCCTGCGCGGGGACGCCGATCTGCTGGCCGAAGCCGCTGACATCGACGCGGCCGTGGCCCGCGGCGCCCACCTGCCCCTTGCCGGGCTCCTGCTCGCCGTCAAAAACAACGTTGACGTGGCAGGAATACCGACGACGGCGGCATGCCCAGGTTTCGCCTATCTTCCGGAGAAAGATGCCGAAGCGGTGGCCCGGTTGCGGGCCGCCGGAGCCCTGGTCCTGGGCGCCACCAATCTGGACCAGTTCGCCACCGGTCTCGTTGGGACGCGCAGTCCGCACGGGGCAGTCCGGGATTCGCGCCGCCCGGACTTCATCTCCGGCGGCTCCAGCTCCGGTTCCGCGGTTGCCGTCGCCTTGGGGCTGGTGGACATCGCTATCGGGACGGACACGGCCGGCTCTGGCCGCGTCCCTGCCGGGCTGCAGGGCATCGTGGGAATCAAGCCGACGCTGGATGTTGTGTCCACGGCCGGTGTGGTGCCCGCCTGCAAGTCCTGGGACGCCGTCACCATCTTTGCCCGGTACCTCTCCACAGCCGAGCTTGCCATGGGGGTGATGGCGGGAGATTCCCGGGCGTGGCCGGCGGACATCCGGCTGGCGGCTCCGGAAAAGCCGCGCGTCGCCTACCCGGCAACCCTGCCGGCACTCCCGGACGCCTGGGCAGCAGAGTTTGCCCGGCAGGTGGACCGGCTCCGCGACTCGGGAGTGGACGCCCAACCCATCGAATTTGATGCCTTCCTCAAGGCGGCCCGGCTCCTGTACGACGGCGCACTGGTGGCAGAGCGTTACGCCGCCGTGGGCGGTTTCCTGGACACGCACGACGGCAGCGCGGACAGCCAGGCGGGCATCGATCCCACAGTGGAACGCATCATCCGGGCAGCGGGCGCAGTGCCCGCCCACCGGTATGTGGCCGATACGGCCGCGCTCGAAGCGCTCAAGCAGAAGGCGATGGCGGAGCTGGAGGGCTTTGACGTCCTGCTGATCCCCACCGCCCCGTTCCACCCCACCCTTGCCGAGGTGGCCGCGGACCCCGTGGGCGTCAACTCCCTGATGGGCACCTACACGAACTTCTGCAACCTGTTCGACCTGTGCGCTGTGGCAGTCCCTGCCGCCGAAGTGGATGGCGCCCAGTTCGGGCTGACAGTTGTGGGCCGGACCTTTGACGACGCCGTTGCCGCAGACATTGCCCGCCGCCTGGAGGCAACCCCGGCGGCTCCCGCGCTCTTCGCAGGGGGCGCGGCTCCGGCGGTTGCCCGCAGTGGCGACGGCCCGCCGTCGTCCGCTCCCTGGCCCGTGGCGGCCGGGGCAACCACCGTGCCGCTGGTGGTAGTGGGTGCGCACCGCAAGGGCCAGCCGCTGGCGCCGCAGCTCGAGGCGCTCGGCGCCGTTTGGGACGGACCTGTACGGACCGCGGCACGGTACCGGATGGTGTCCCTCGACACCGTCCCGCCGAAGCCGGGCGTGTACAGGTCAGACGACGGCGCGGAGCTGGCCGGTGAACGTTGGCTGGTGTCCGAAGCGGGGCTGGGGCGGTTCCTGGCCGAACTCCCCGAACCCATGCTGCTCGGGGCCATCGAACTGGCCGACGGTTCCAGGGCCGTGGGGTTTGCCTGCGATGCCGTGGCGGCCGCCGCCGGTGAGGACATCACCCGCTATGGCGACTGGCTGGCCGCCAAGGACCACCTGGGCCAGCCCAAGGGCTTGTGGAAGAACCTGGGCGATGCCGCCCTGGCAGGGTTCAGCAGGGGAGAGCGCGTCTGACCGCGGCTAGCCCTTGAAGTACGCGGAGATGTCCGTGACCAGTTCATCCACGGCGGCCGGGATGGAGCCGTGGAAGCATTTGGGGGAGAGCTCGTAAGTGCTCCCGGGGACTGCGGCGTGCAGCCGCTCGGCCGTTGCCTTGTAATAGCCGGGGCTCTTGCCGCCCGCCATGAAGTGGGTGTTGGCGGGGAGCACGCTGAAGTCCCTGGCGTGGTCCGGCTCGTTGTAGGCCGCCCGGAGTTCGCCCACACCGCTGGGCATCACCTCCTGGAACATCCTGTTCACCTTGGTGCGGGACATCACGGCCATCAGCCCGGCGAGGACGGGCTCCGGGATCCTCGCCAGGGCCGAGTCTGGTTTGGTTGCCTTCTTCATGTGGGCGAGGGCGCGGCCCACTTTGCCCCTGTTCACGGCGTCTTCGAAACCGTCCAGCCATCCGGTGTCGATGCTGCCGTCGATATTCACGGCGGCGTCGTACACCGCGAGCTTGTCCGGAACATACCGGCTGCCGGTGAACTCCTGCACGGCATTAAGTGCCACCGAGCCACCCAGGCTGTGGCCCAGGATGTTTCGCGCCCCGGTGGCGTCCATGACCGTGCGGACGTCCTCTATTTCGGTGGCCATCGAGTAGTCTGCCGGTTGTTCGGAGGAGCTGCCGCGGCCGCGCCGGTCGTACACGTCCACGGCCCAGCCCTCGCCCAGGCCCTCTGCAAGCGATGTCGAAAACGGCCGGTAGATCAGGGCAGTGAGGAACGCCCCGCCGATCAGCACCACGCGGCGTTCGCCCGGTGCATCCTCGGTGCCGTAACTGTACAAAGCCAGCCGGCCGCCGTCGTGCGTTGAAAGTACCTGTTCTTTCACCACCCCATCCTAGGCAGGGGCGGTTGGGAGGCCGCGCAGCCGGGCCGCCCGAGGCCCGGTAAACTTGATGATTGTGACTTCCCAAAACACCCCCTCGCCCAAGAACGCCCCGGAGCCGCTGGACGCCAGCGAGCAGATGCGGATCCGCATGGAAAAGCGCGCCAAACTTCTTGAGCGCGGCACCGAGGCGTACCCGGTGGGTGTGGAGCGGACGCACTCCCTCGCCGAGATCCGCGAAAAGTACGCCCACCTCCAGGCCGACGACACCACCGGCGACACCGTGGGCGTCACCGGGCGCGTGGTGTTCGTCCGCAACACGGGCAAGCTGTGCTTCGCCACCCTCCAGGAGGGCGGCACGGACGGCAAGGGGACCCGCCTGCAGGCCATGCTCAGCCTGGCCAACATCGGCGAGGAAGCGCTCGCCGACTGGAAGGCCCTCGTTGACCTCGGCGACCACGTCTTCATCAAGGGTGAGGTGATTTCCTCCCGCCGCGGCGAGCTGTCCATCATGGCCGACTCCTGGTCCATGGCGTCCAAGGCACTGCGCCCGCTGCCGGTGCTGCACGCCGAGCTGAACGAGGAAACCCGCGTCCGCCAGCGCTACGTGGACCTCATGGTCCGCGATGAAGCCCGCGAAATGGTCTACACCCGCGCTGCCATCACCCGTTCCATCCGCGAGACGCTCTTCCGGCACAGCTACGTTGAGGTGGAGACCCCCATTCTGCAGCTGGTCCACGGGGGCGCACTGGCGCGGCCGTTCGAGACCCACATGAACGCCTTCGACCAGAAGATGACCCTGCGTATCGCCACCGAGCTGTACCTCAAGCGCGCCGTGGTGGGCGGCATCGACCGCGTCTACGACATGGGCCGGGTGTTCCGCAATGAAGGCGTGGACTCCACCCACAGCCCGGAATTCACCACCCTTGAGTGCTACGAGGCGTGGGCGGACCAGTTTGTGATGGCGGAGCGCATCAAGGAAATCATCCTCGACGCCGCCGACGCCGTGGGTGCCGGCCGCGTCCTGCAGACCGAAGCAGGAGAGATCAACCTCGACGGCGACTGGGCCTGGGTGTCCGTGTACCCGGGACTGTCCGACGCCGTTGGCCAGGAGATCACCCCTGACACTCCGCTGGAGGTGCTTCGCGGGATCGCCGGGAAGCACGAGGTCAAGGTTGACCCCAAGTGGGACGCAGAGAAGCTGGTGGTTGAGCTCTTCGGCGAAATCGTCGAGCCCACGCTGCTGAACCCGACCTTCGTCTACGACTACCCGCCCTCCGCCCAGCCGCTGGCCCGGCCGCACCGCGAGGACGGCCGGCTGATCGAGGCCTGGGACCTCATTATCGGCGGCATGGAGCGCGGCACCGCGTTCTCCGAACTGATCGACCCCGTCATCCAGCGCGAGCGGCTCACCGAACAGTCCCGCCACGCCGCGGCCGGCGACGACGAAGCAATGCAGCTGGATGAGGACTTCCTGCGGGCGCTCGAATACGGCGCCCCTCCCATGGGCGGCATCGGACTCGGGATCGACCGGCTGGTCATGCTGTTCACCGGTGCCGGAATCCGGGAAACCATCCTGTTCCCGCTGCTCAAGCCCGAGGGTCACTAACCATGGAGTATGTAGCTGTCCTGCTGCCCTCCATCGTGGTGGGACTGCTCTTCTGGTTCGCCATGAAAGCGATCTTTAATGCGGACAAGTCCGAACGCCAGGCTGAGGCCCGGGCGCAGGCAGAAGCCGAAGCCCGGGCGGCAACTCCTGCAGAGCGTACGGACCCCGAATCAAAAGATAAAACCCCCTAATTTCCTGCCTTTATCCCCAAGAGTCATTACGCGCTTTGACGCGTTGCCATAAAGAGAGTCATACTTTTTAGGAAACATCCTGCTTTTCTGAAAACCCGAACCTTTCCCAAAGGAAGACTTTTAATGGCACAGAAAGTAAACATCATCCTCGTTGATGATCTGGATGGGGGATCCGCAGACGAGAATGTTAAGTTTGGCCTTGACGGGGTCAACTACGAGATCGATCTTTCCGCAGCTAATGCCGCGGAACTTCGCTCCTCATTGGAGCGTTTTATCGGCGCAGCACGAAAGGCTTCCGGCAGCAGCAGCGGCCGGACTGCCCGCACCAAAGCCGCCGCCGGTGGCCGCAGCCACGATTCGGCCCAGATTCGTCAATGGGCCCGCGAAAACGGCTACACGGTTAACAGCCGAGGCCGAATTCAGGCTGAAATCCAGGAAGCCTACCAAAAGGCCAATTCCTAGTACGGCTCCAGCCCAAGTAATAAGCCCTGCTTCCTGTTTTGGGAGCAGGGCTTTTTCGTTCCGGAAACTGACACGGACGGAACTGCCGGTAATTACTCCGACGGCACCGGGCTGCTGCGGCGGTTGGCGGATGTACCGCGCAGCAGGCTCGCTGCGGCAAGCTGTTCGCAGAGATAGAACACGAACGGCGGAATGTCGCCCGTTTTCGCCAGCGCGGCGCCGGAACCGAGTGCGGCGAGTCCCAGTGCTGCCGCCTCTTTTTCCTTGTGCGGCAGGGTTGCCAGGGCGCCTGACAGCGATCCAAGGGCCAGTACATGCAGCCACGCGTAGGTAAGGAACGGCCATGCGGGAAAGCGGCGGGCGGCGAATCCTTCGAGGTCAGCCGCCCGCATCGCGAGTTGGGACACAAACAAGGGTGCCCCTGCGGCGAGGGCGACGGCGGCCGTCCCTGCCAGTGCCCTGGTCCTTCCGGCGGGGAGGGCAAGGGCAAGCCGGGCAAACGCTGCGGGCATGGCCGCGGTTCCTGCTGCGGCAACATGCTGCCCCAGCACCCAGGACCTCCGCCCGTTGCGCAGCATCGCGAGCCGCCGCCCGGGATCGGGTTCCAGATACACGCGGGAGACCGGACTGATTCCGGCGAGCCACACCGCGCCGGCAGCCAAAGCCACCCCCGCGGGCCGCTTGACGCTTTCCAGGTTTACCTCCGGCATCTTCCTGCCCTCCCGCCGCTTCTTCCGCAACTGCAGCCCTGCAACAGCACCGCTACCGCCAAGAATGGGCCTTTGCGGTTGTGCGGGCAAGGGGCTGAAGGTACATTTCCCTGCCCTCATTGGAAGGTGGCGGGTGTCCAGGGAGGGGCCGCTGCAATTATTCCGTGACGACTCCGGTTTCCCCCGTGGCGAACACGCTCCACAACGATGGTCTGGCCACGTAGCATCAAAGTACGTCGTAGCTAGGAGTGTGGCGAAATGTTTGAGCGATTTACGGACCGTGCCCGTCGCGTAGTTGTGCTTGCCCAAGAAGAGGCACGCATGCTGAACCACAATTACATCGGTACCGAACACATCCTCTTGGGTCTTATCCATGAGGGTGAGGGCGTTGCCGCCAAAGCTCTTGAGTCCTTGAGCATTTCGCTCGACGGCGTTCGCGAGCAGGTGCAGGAGATCATCGGGCAGGGCCAGCAGGCGCCGTCCGGGCACATCCCCTTCACCCCCCGTGCCAAGAAGGTGCTGGAGCTCTCGCTGCGCGAAGCCCTCCAGCTGGGCCACAACTACATCGGCACGGAGCACATCCTGCTGGGCCTCATCCGCGAGGGTGAGGGTGTTGCAGCCCAGGTGCTGGTCAAGCTCGGCGCAGACCTGAACAGGGTCCGCCAGCAGGTCATCCAGCTCCTGTCCGGCTACCAGGGCAAGGAAACCACGGGAGCAGGCGCCGGCTCAGGCCAGCCCGAAGGCGCTCCGGCCGGTTCCGTGGTCCTGGACCAGTTCGGCCGCAACCTGACCCAGGCTGCCCGCGAAAACAAGTTGGATCCGGTCATCGGGCGCGAGCAGGAGATGGAACGCGTAATGCAGGTCCTCTCCCGCCGCACCAAGAACAACCCGGTGCTGATCGGTGAGCCCGGCGTCGGCAAGACGGCCGTCGTCGAAGGCCTCGCCCAGGCGATCGTCCGCGGCGATGTCCCGGAGACCATCCGCGACAAGCAGCTCTACACCCTGGACCTCGGGTCCCTGGTGGCAGGCTCCCGCTACCGCGGTGACTTCGAAGAGCGCTTGAAGAAGGTCCTCAAGGAAATCCGCACCCGCGGCGACATCATCCTGTTCATCGACGAAATCCACACCCTCGTGGGTGCGGGCGCCGCCGAAGGTGCCATCGACGCTGCCTCCATCCTGAAGCCCATGCTGGCCCGCGGTGAGCTGCAGACCATCGGTGCCACCACGCTGGACGAGTACCGCAAGCACATCGAGAAGGACGCCGCGCTGGAGCGCCGCTTCCAGCCCATCCAGGTCAAGGAACCCTCCGTGGCGCACGCCATCGAGATCCTCAAGGGCCTGCGTGACCGCTACGAAGCGCACCACCGCGTCACCATTACCGACGGCGCCCTGGCCTCCGCGGCCAGCCTCGCCGAGCGCTACATCTCGGACCGCTTCCTGCCGGACAAGGCGATCGACCTGATCGACGAGGCAGGCGCACGGCTGCGCATCCGCCGCATGACCGCTCCGCCGGAGCTCAAGGCCATGGACGAGCGCATCGCCAAGCTGAAGATGGAGAAGGAGTCCGCGATTGACGCGCAGGACTTTGAAGGTGCAGCTGCGCTCCGTGACAAGGAGCAGAAGATGATCACCGAGCGCTCCGAGAAGGAACGCCACTGGAAGTCCGGCGGCATGGACGACATCTCCGAGGTGGATGAGGATCTCATCGCCGAGGTGTTGGCCAACTCCACCGGCATTCCGGTCTTCAAGCTGACCGAGGAAGAGTCCTCGCGCCTGCTGAAGATGGAAGACGAACTGCACAAGCGTGTGGTGGGCCAGGACGAGGCCATCAAGGCACTGTCCCAGGCCATCCGCCGCACCCGTGCAGGGCTCAAGGACCCCAAGCGTCCCGGCGGCTCGTTCATCTTCGCCGGCCCCACCGGCGTCGGCAAGACAGAGCTGGCCAAGGCACTGGCGGAGTTCCTGTTCGGTGAAGAGGACGCCCTCATCACGCTGGACATGTCCGAGTACTCCGAGAAGCACACCGTCTCGCGGCTCTTCGGTGCCCCTCCGGGCTACGTCGGCTACGAGGAAGGCGGCCAGCTGACCGAGAAGGTCCGGCGCCGTCCGTTCTCCGTGGTGCTCTTCGACGAAGTTGAAAAGGCCCACGCGGACCTCTTCAACTCGCTGCTGCAGATCCTGGAAGACGGCCGCCTGACCGACTCCCAGGGCCGCGTGGTGGACTTCAAGAACACCGTGATCATTATGACCACCAACCTGGGTACCCGGGACATCTCCAAGAGTGTTGCCACCGGCTTCCAGTCCGGCACCGACACGCAAACCGGCTACAACCGCATGCGTGCCCGTGTGACCGAGGAGCTCAAGCAGCACTTCCGCCCCGAGTTCCTGAACCGTGTGGATGACGTTGTGGTGTTCCCGCAGCTCACCCAGGACGAGATCATCGAGATCGTGGACCTGTTCGTGACCCGCCTCGAGAAGCGGCTCAAGGACAAGGACATGGGCATCGAACTGACCAAGGCCGCCAAGGTGCTCCTGGCAACCCGTGGTTACGATCCCGCCATGGGTGCCCGGCCGCTGCGCCGCACCATCCAGCGCGAGATCGAGGATCAGCTCTCCGAGAAGATCCTGTTCGGCGAGATCCACGCCGGCGACATCGTCGTAGTGGACGTGGAAGGCGACGGCGACGACGCGAAGTTCACGTTCGCCGGCAACGCCAAGCCGCGCATCCCGGAAATCGCCCCGAGCGTCTGATCTCCACAGCCAAAGCCCCGCCAGCTCCCAGAGCAGGCGGGGCTTTCGCTTGTCAAGCTCCCTTGGCTGGGTTCGGTGCTTTCATCCGTAGCTGCGTTCGCTCCCGGGTCGGGTTCGGCGCTTTGATCCGGCTGGGTTCGCTCCCGGCACCTCGTGGGGGAGGCGGCTGTGGGGAATCCCCCGGTGCCGGGCCGCGCTTGGCTACGGAGACAAACCCAAGTGAGCGTGGCGGTTGTGACGGGAAGCACAACTCGGGTTGAATCGGGGGCATGGCTAACTTGGAACCGGCGATCCCGGATGAGCGACCTTTGACTCCTTTTCACGATCTTGACCATTACCTCGCCATTCCGCGGGTGAGCGGGCTGGCATTGAGCCCGGACGGCACGCGGCTGGTCACTACCGTGGCCACCCTGAATGGCAAAGGCACCGAATATGCCACAGCGTTGTGGGAGCTTGATCCTGCCGGGCAGAAGCAGGCGCGCCGGATTACCCGCAGCGCCAAGGGCGAGGCCGGGGCGGCGTTCGCAGCCAACGGCGACGTCTACTTCACCTCCGCGCGGCCGGACCCCGAAAGCCCCGAGGGCGATCCCGTCAACGCCCTCTGGCTGCTGCCGGCCGGCGGCGGCGAGGCCCGCGTGGTGCTCAACCGGCCCGGCGGTGTGGCCTCGGTACTGACTGCCAGGAACGCTGACGCAACCTTCGTGGTGGCGGAAGTACTCGCCGGTTCGGCGGACGAGGCAGACGACGGCGAACGCCGCAAAGCGCGCAAGGACAACAAAGTCTCGGCCATCCTGCACAGCGAATATCCGGTGCGGTACTGGGACGCGGACCTGGGGCCCGGGCAGCCGCGGCTCTTCGCCGTCGAGCCCGGAAAAGAGCAGGAACCCGGGAAGCCCGCCACCGTGGACGCCGCCGCCCCGCTGGCAATGCGGAACCTCACCCCGGACGCGGGACCACGGCTGCGCGAAGCCGAGACCTCTGTCAGCCCCGACGGCCGGACCATCTACACGAGCTACACCAGGCCGCTGGCAAAGGCAGACAGCCGCTCCATCCTGGTGGCAGTTGACGCAGCATCCGGAACCACCAAGATACTCCTGGACCACGAGGGCATGAGCTACTTCCCGGGCCCCGTCAGCCCGGACGGAAACACCCTGGTGGTGGTCAGCGAGAGCGACAGCACCCCCCACCAGGCTCCCCAGGTCAAACTGCACCTCCTGGACGTAGCCGACGAGTCGGAGCCCGGAACGGCCCGGCTGACACCCCTCGCGCACGACTGGGACCGCTGGGCCAAGCCCGCAGCCTGGCTGCCGGATGGTTCCGCCCTCCTGGTCACAGCGGACGACGACGGCGCGTCGCCAGTTTTCCGGATCAGCGTTCCGGCTGCTGCCGCTGAGGTGGGCGTTTCCCGGGTGACGCAGGACCCGGCGGCCTACACCGACGTCGTAATTTCACCCGACGGGCGCCACGCCTATGCGCTCCGCAGTTCGTACGAGTTCCCGCCCGAGGCGGTGCGCATTGACCTGCAGACCGGGGAAACGACGCGCCTGCCTGCCCCTGCGGACCGTCCCGTCCGCTCCGGCAGGCTTGAACGGATCGCGGCCACAGCGGCTGACGGTACACGCGTTCCGGCCTACCTGGCGCTGCCCCAGGGGGCCTCCGCGGAGTGCCCGGCTCCGATGCTCCTGTGGATCCACGGCGGCCCGCTGGGCTCCTGGAATGCCTGGACCTGGCGCTGGAACCCCTGGCTGCTCACCGCCAAGGGCTACGCTGTGCTCCTGCCGGACCCTGCACTCTCTACCGGTTACGGCCAGAACTACATCCAGCGCGGGTGGGGTGCCTGGGGCAAGACGCCGTTCACCGATCTCATGGCGGTAACTGATGCCGCCGTGGTCCGGCCCGATATCGACGCAGAACGCACCGCCGCCATGGGCGGCTCCTTCGGCGGCTACATGGCCAACTGGGTCGCCGGCCAGACCGACAGGTTCAAGGCCGTGGTGACCCATGCCAGCCTTTGGGCGCTGGACCAGTTCGGTCCCACCACGGACGCCTCCCAATACTGGCTCAAGGAAATGACCGAAGAGATGGCGCGGGAGAACTCGCCGCACCAACACGTCGAAAAAATCAGCACCCCCATGCTCGTGATCCACGGCGACAAGGACTACCGCGTCCCGATCGGCGAGGGGCTGAGGCTTTGGTACGAACTGCTGTCCAAGTCCCAGCTCGCCGCCGACCAGGACGGCCGCACCCCGCACCGCTTCCTATACTTCCCCGACGAGAACCACTGGGTGCTGCGGCCGCAGCATACGAAGGTCTGGTACGGGGTCGTAGAACACTTCCTGGCCCGGAACGTCCTGGACCAGGATGCACCTCTTCCTTCCGAGCTGGGTCTCTAGCAGCGCTTACTCCGGTGCCGCTTCTGGCGTTCTGAGTGCCCCTCCCGGCTGGGTCCGGCCCGGAGGCTGGGACATTTCCCGCGTGCTGCTCCTTCATCCCCACTGGTTCCCTGGCCTCGCAAGCTCGGCCAGGGAACCCTGCCAGTGTGGGCCCTCATGCAAGCTACGTAAATGTCCCAGCCTCCTTCACCTCGTCCTGGCGTCGTTTAGAACAGGGGCTGAGTCACCGCCCTCGCGCCTCTCGTCCACAGTTGGCTGGGCACACAATGGGTTCCGGGCGGTGCGGCCCCCTTCAGTTGGGGTTAGGGGGCGTCTTCCGTATCCACCAGGACCTTGGGTTCGCGGGTTTCTTTCTTTCCTCGGCCGTGTTTGAAGTGGAAGTAGGCGTAGCAGGCTGCTACGAAGGGGATTCCGAAGTACAGGGCTGTTGCTTGGGTGGGGTCGAAGCCTATTCCTATCAGGGAGATGACGCAGAGGATAAACGCGGCTATGGGCAGCAGCGGGAAGAGCGGCGCCCGGTAGGGGAGCGACGTTGGGTCGCCGCCTGCGCGCAGGAAATTCCGGCGGTGGAAGAAATGGGCCGCCGTGATGGACATCCAGACGCCCACCGTTGCGAAACCGGCAACGGAGACCAGGACCAGGTAGACGGTGGTCGGTGCCACTACGCTGCTGATCAGTGACGCCAGGCCGCCCAGCATGCTCACGCACAGGGCAAGCAGGGGGATGCCGCGCTTTGTGAGTTTTTGCAGGGCCTTGGGGGCATGGCCTTCATCCGCCAGGGAGAAAAGCATCCGGGCGCAGGAAAACAGGCCGCAGTTCCCGGCCGACAAAAGGGCAGTGATGATGACGAAATTCATGACGTCGGCGGCGTAGGGAATGCCAAGCTGCGAGAAGACCGTGACAAAGGGGCTTTGTTCCAGGGACGTTTCCTCGTACGGCACCGTACCGGCGATAACAGCGATGGCGCCAACAAAGAAAATCATCAGGCGGATAACGGTGGTCCGCATCGCCTTTGGAATATTGACGGCGGGGTTGGCCGTTTCCCCTGCCGCCACACCAATCAGTTCGGACCCGGAGAATGCGTAGAAGACAGCAAGCGTGGTGATCAGGACGCCGGTAATTCCGTTGGGAAACAGACCCTGCGGTGTATTGAGGTTTTCACCCAGGAGCGGGTAGCCATTCTCAGCCAGCGGATGAAAGCCGAGCAACGCCGCCCCGCCCAGGACAATGAGTCCAATGACGGCGGCCACCTTTATCAGCGCGAACCAGAACTCCGATTCACCAAAGACGCGGGAAGAGATCGCATTGAGCGTAAACAGCACGGCCGCAAAAACGAGGCACCAGACCCACACGTCCACCTGCGGGAACCAGCGCTGCATCAAAAGCCCGGCCGCGGTGAACTCCGAACCCAGGGCAACCGCCCAGCAGAGCCAGTAAAGCCAGGCGGTGGCAAAGCCGGTGGCGGGACCTATGGACCTGGCTGCGTAGATGTGGAAGGCACCGGACACCGGGTACGCCACCGCCAGCTCACCCAGGCACGCCATCACCATGTACACCACCACGGCGCCGAGGAGATAGGCGATGATCGCTCCCAGCGGCCCCGCCTGCGCGATGGTGTAGCCGGAACTGAGGAACAGGCCGGACCCTATGACACCTCCCATGGCGATCATCACCAGGTGGCGGGCCTCCATGGACCGCCGAAGGCCCTGTTTCTCGTCTTGCGCTAATGGTTCATCGGTCAGCGTGGGGGAGCCTATGGCCATTTTTCCTCCGGGTCGTGCGGCTGCACCTTTAAGGTGACGTGGATAACATCCGCAACACTGGTTGTTGCCAGCCCGCGTCCGCAAACGCCGCCGGATGTGAACTGCTAACTCTTCGCTATCAGCCCCGCTTCTCCCAGCCGAGGGCAAGCAAATCTTCATCTCATCCGCCGTATGACGAAATCAGGTAGCTGCAGCCGTGTGGCCAATTGCGGCAACTAGGATTGCTCTGTGACTGACTCCTTCCATATCCGCCCAGCCCGCACCAGCGACGTGTCCGCTATCAAGAAACTTGTTGCGCCGCTGGCTGAGCAACGGATTCTGATGGCCAAGGAAACAGTGGCGTATTACGAGAGCCTGCAGGAGTTCCGCATCGCCGAGGCGGACAACGGCGACGTGATCGGCTGCGGAGCGCTCCACGTGATGTGGGAAGACCTGGCCGAGGTGCGCACCTTGGCTGCTTCCGAAGACTGGCGCGGGCGCGGTGTTGGCCACGTACTGGTGGAGAGCCTGCTTGAGGAAGCCCGTGCATTGGGAGTGGCACGCGTCTTTTGCCTGACCTTCGAAGTGGACTTCTTCAAGCGCCACGGCTTTGAAGTCATGGCAGACCAGTCCGCCGTTGACCCCACCGTTTACTCGGAGCTGCTCCGGTCCCATGACGAAGGTGTGGCGGAGTTCCTGGATCTCGCGCGGGTGAAGCCGAACACCCTTGGCAACACCCGGATGATCAAGTTCCTCTGACGAGACTGCTCGCCGGAAGTACCCGCTGAACCCAACTCAGGGAAGCTACCCTGGCCCGCCGAGCCACCCTCCCGTCAGGTAAAAACAACTATTGCATCCATCTGACCAGCTTTGTTTTAATCGATTTGATGGATAAACTGACTGTGGCCGGGTTGGGGGGCCCAGGGAAAGGGACAGTCATTGGGGGCTGTCCCTTTTCTGTACCTCGGCGGGTCCGCACCCTACCGCCCCGCCGCCTGCCGGTAGTAGGGTCGGAAATGTCACCCTCCAGGAACCATGCCAGGAGCAACGCCATGAAAAAGCTCATCAACGATCCAAAGACGGTAGTTGAGGAATCAGTGCAGGGTTTCGGCCAGGCGCACGCAGACCTTGTAAACGTCAGTTCAGATCCCACGTACATCACACGCAAGGACGCGCCGGTCAATGGGAAAGTAGGACTCGTCTCGGGTGGCGGCAGCGGCCACGAACCGCTGCACGCCGGCTTCGTGGGCAGGGGCATGCTCGACGCCGCCGTCCCGGGGGCTGTGTTCACCTCGCCCACGCCGGACCAGATCCTCCCGGCGACGCTCGCCGTCAACTCAGGTGCCGGCGTCGTGCACATCGTTAAGAACTACACCGGTGACGTACTGAACTTTGAAACCGCAGCGGAACTTTCCGAGGCTGAGGGCGTGAACGTACGGACTGTCCTGGTCAACGACGACGTGGCCGTGGAGGACTCGCTGTACACGGCGGGCCGCCGCGGCGTGGGCGGAACGGTGTTGGTGGAGAAGATCGCCGGTGCTGCAGCCGAACGGGGTGACGATCTGGATGCGGTGGCCGCGATCGGAGAACGGGTCAACAGCAACGTCCGCACCATGGGTGTGGCACTGTCTGCCTGCACCGTCCCGCACGCGGGCTCGCCAAGCTTCGACCTGGCCGAGGACGAAATCGAGATCGGCATTGGGATCCATGGCGAGCCCGGCCGGCACCGCATCCCCATGGAGAATGCTGACGGGATCACCGACCGGCTGCTGGAACCGGTGCTGTCCGATCTGGAGATCACCTCCGGAGACAAGGTGCTGTTGTTCGTCAACGGCATGGGCGGCACTCCGCTGAGCGAGTTGTACATTGTGTACCGGCGGGCCGCGCAGGTGCTCGCAAGCCGCGGTGCCGCCATCGAGCGCTCCCTGGTGGGCAACTACATCACCGCGCTGGAAATGCAGGGCTGCTCCATCTCCGTGCTGAGGCTCGACGACGAAATGACGGAACTGTGGGACGCGCCGGTACACACTGCAGCACTGCGTTGGGGCGTGTAGCCGTGGTCCTGGATGTCAACTGGACGGTGAAGTGGCTGACGCTGTGCGCGCAGGCCATGGCGGAGCACCGGGTGGAGCTGATCGAGCTGGACCGGGCCATCGGGGATTCGGACCACGGCGAGAACATGGACCGCGGGTTCCAGGCAGTGCTGGACAAGCTGGCTGAATCACCACCCGAAACCCCGGGTGCGGCCTTGAAGCTCACGGCAATGACCCTGATGTCCAAGGTGGGCGGCGCTGCCGGACCGCTGTACGGCACGGCATTCCTGCGCGCGGCAACGTCACTGGGCGACGCCGCAGAGATCGATCCCGCCGCCTGGGCCGGCGCCCTCACCGCGGCCCGGGACGGGATCGTGGCCCGCGGGAAAGCGGAACCGGGGGACAAAACCATGGTGGATGCCTGGACACCGGCGGCCGAAGCAGCAGGCCATGCGGCCGCAAACGGCAGCACGGATCCGTTGACCGTCCTGGTTGCCGCCGCCGAGGCCGCGGAGGCGGGGGCGGTGGCCACCGATCCGCTGGTGGCACGGAAAGGGCGGGCCAGCTACCTCGGGGAGCGGAGCGCTGGCCATCGCGATCCCGGTGCGGCTTCCAGCGCCCTCATCATGCGCGCTGCGGCGAAGGCGGCTGCGTGACCGTCAGCATCGTGGTGGTTTCCCATAGTGAAAAGATTGCCGACGGCGCCGCGGAACTTGCCGCGCAAATGGCGCCTGACGTCGTGATCCTGCCAGCCGGCGGCACCACCGATGGACGGATCGGCACCAGCCTGGAGAAGGTGATGGCCGCGCTGGACAACGTGCCCAACGGCGGTGGTGCGGTGATCCTCACCGATCTGGGCTCGGCCGTGATGACCGCGGAATCGGCGCTGGAATTCGTAGAAAACCCCGCCGGGGTGGTGCTGGCGGACGCGCCCCTGGTGGAAGGTCTCGTGGCCGCAGCGGTGGCGGCCCAGGGCGGCGGGGACGTACAGGCGGTCAAGCGGGCAGCGGAAGGCGTCCGCGGCCCGGTCCGGCACCCCGAAAACCCTGCAGTCCAGGAGGTGGCGGAAGGTTCCGTCACCGGGTCCGGCCCGGACTTCACCGGCGACTTCGAGCTCATCAACCAGGCAGGCATGCATGCGCGGCCGGCGGCCAAAATCGCCGGCGGCCTCTCGTCCCTGGACGCCGAAGTCCAGGTCAACGGCGTGGACGCCACCTCCATGACCGCGCTGATGACCCTGGCGGCGGGCAAGGGATCCGTACTGCATATCGAAGCCTGGGGCGTGGATGCCGAACGCGCCGTGAACTACGTCGGCGGGCTGGTGCAGGCGGGCTTCGGCGAGCCGTAGGCCCGTCGGGAGTGCCTGAACAACCCGAATGACGGCCCGGCGGTGTGTTCGCACCGCCGGAGCGGACTCCTGCGAATATGCTCGATGCCATGGAACGGCTCGACCTCGAAGACAACACCCCGGAAATTGCAGTGCTGGAGGGGCAGATATCCGTCGAGGAACTCCTCGCCGACCTGGGCTTTGAGTGGTTGCCGGAAGAGGCGGCCGGAGCCGGCGGCCCCGCGTCTTCCGAAGAGGACAACTTCGGCCAGCCTGCCCTGTTCTAGGGTCAGATCTTTTCCCGCAGTCCCTCGGCGTCCAGCAGCACGGACGCAGAAATGAACCTGCCGCACTGCTCCCCGAAGGGATAGTCGCCCCGCGGCCGGAAATCCAGCGTCCGGACGGGCAGGGGTGATCCGTCAGGGGCCGTTCCGGAAGCCGTAACTGTCATGGGGGATTCCGTCAGGGTTTCCAGGAACAGTGCGGCAATCTTCGTCCCGTCCGGCGACGCTGTGGCGGAGCAGACGCCCTCCGGTGTGCAGCCCTGGTCGATCGACGCGCTGCCGGGGCGCAGCTCTACATCTTCTTCCTTGCACTGCCCGTCCTGGCAGGCCAACAGGTGCAGCTTCTCCACCTGCGGCGCGTAGCCGGCGGCGACGGTGACCGAAACAGCGGTGGCCTGGGCGATGGCCGGGCAGGGGACCGCGCCGGGACCGGGCCCGCACGCAGTGGCCAGTCCCGCCGTCGTAACCAGCGCCAAAAGCAGCCCGCGCTTGCCCATACTTCAGCGTAAAGCCGGGGACGGCGCCTGCCTCCGGTCAGCGGCGAAGTGATGCAAACATCGTTATGGTGGCCACGGCGTGGTTCAGGATGGGTCTATGCGGGGAGCCGGTATCCGCCGTGGTGGACTTCGGCCAGGCCGTCGGCCAGCAGCCCTGCCAGTGCCCGCTCGAGCTGCTCGGGGGCGGAGTTGAACCGGTGCAGGGCCGCAAGGGGCACGCCGATACCCTCCGGCGCGAAACCCAGGTCCGCCGGCTCCCGCTGGAACATCTCCGCAGGCACCGGCGCATCAGCCACCCGCAGCACGGCCATCACGGCTCCGCGCACCTGGCGGTCAGTGCCGTGCCACGCCTGTCCCTTGGGAATGTACGACGGCGGCGGCTCACCAGCGGCCCGCCAGGCACAGGAGTCCCGGACCGGGCAGTCGCCGCACCTGGGCGCGCGGGCTGTGCACACCAGCGCCCCGAGCTCCATTACTGCGGCGTTCCAGCGGACTGACGTGCCGTCGTCGTCCGGGAGGAGCTGCGCGGCGAGCCGCATCTCCGCGGCCGTAAGTGCCGGCGCCGGAAGTGCAGTACCGGAGATCAACCGGGCGTGGACCCGCCTGATGTTGGTGTCCACTACGGTTTCGCGGCGACCGTAGGCGAAGGCCGCCACCGCCGCGGCCGTGTAACTGCCCACGCCGGGCAACGCCAGCAGTTCGGCGTAGTTGTCCGGAACCTTGCCGCCGTGCTCTTCGACGATGGCAACTGCTGCCGCGTGCAGCCGCAGGGCCCTGCGCGGATAACCCAGCCGGCCCCAGGAGCGCACAGCCTCGCCCGCAGGCTCGCCTGCCAGGCCGGCCGGAGTGGGCCAGCGCTTCAGCCATTCGTGCCAGACCGGCAGCACCCGGACCACCGGGGTTTGCTGCAGCATGATCTCACTGACCAGCACACCCCAGGCGGAACAGGCAGGCTCGCGCCAGGGCAGTTCGCGGGCAATGCCGGCGAACCAGGTGTTGATCCGGGTGTGCAGATCCTGCAGTTCCGGCCCGGTGGGGAAACGGGCAGGAGCAGCGGTGATTAGGGCTTCAGTGTCGATCCCAACACTGTAATGGATCAGTTTCCGGAGCCCGTAACTGGAATGAGCCCCCGCCGCTTGGCTGGATGTGACCAGAGCGATGGGCCTGCGGGCGGCGTGGTGGCCGGGCAGATCCGCGGCCGTTCTCTAGCCTAGAAGGATGGGCGGGCAAGGCGAATCATCACGCGGCAGGACAACGGCATCCGGATCGAGCACGGTCCGCAAGCCGAGCCCTGCCGTATACCGCCGGCGCCGGCTGTTCCTGGGTGCGGCCTTGCTGCTGGTGATCGCACTGGTGGTGGGCGGCCTCTCCCTCGCCGGCGCCTTCAACGGCAGCTCTGAGCAGGCCTCATCCACAGACCCGGCCGCCGGCGCAACCGCGTCCGCTGACCCGTCCAGCCAGGCGTCGCCGTCGTCCTCTGCTCCGGCGCCCACCCCCACGCCGTCACCCACCCCCGCGTGCAACCAGAACCTGGTGACCGTAGCGGCTTCGACGGACAAGGCGGCCTACGGCCCCGAGGAAAACCCGATGCTGACGCTCAAGGTGACCAACGGCGGCACGATGCCCTGCGAGGTGAACATCGGAACCTCGCAGATGGAATTCCTGGTGACCAGCGGCGCGGACCGGATCTTCTCGTCCAGGGATTGCCAGGCGAAGAGCGAGGACCTGGTGAAAACCATTGCGCCGGGGGCCAGCGAAACCGCAAACTTCCCGTGGCTGCGCAACCGTTCTGTTGAAGGCTGCCAGCCCGTGGAAGCCAAGCCGGGAGGCGGCGGCGCGTACTACATCTTCACAGCCAAGCTCGGTTCCAAAGCCAGCCCGAAGGCTGTCTTCCAGCTGAACTGACGGACTTCCTCCAAACGTCTGCTCCGTAACTGCCCTTTTGGCCGCTCAAAACGGCAGTTACCCGGCAGCCGATTGGTTTAGAGGAAACGGTCCAGCAGGCTTGCTTCCGCCATCCGGCTAAGGCCCTCGCGCACGGTCCGGGCGCGCTGATCGCCGATGCCGTCCACGGTCATGAGGTCGTCGATGGTGGCTGCCATCAGGAACTGCAGGCCGCCGAAGTGGTCCACCAGGCGGTCCGCAACAGCCTTCGGAACTGCTTTCAGGCCAGACAGCAGACGGTAGCCCCGTGGCTGCACCACGGCATCCAGGTTTGCTTCGCCGCCGGCAAACCCCACGATGCCGGAGATTTTGCCGAGGTCGATCAGCTCTGTGGGGCCGAGGTTCACCAGTTCGCTGACGGCATTTTCGATGTCCTCGGCGGAGGCGTTGGGGCTGGCGTAGTCGCGGATGATCACGTCGCTTCCGGGACCGCGTCCTACCGTGAGCTCGTCCAGCTGGAGCGACAGGAGCCGGCCGTCCTCGCCAAGTTCCAAAACGTACTGGGAAATTTCCTCCGAGATGCGGCGGACCATTTCCTGCCGCTGGAGGGTGACGGCGACATCCCGGACAGTGACCATCGCTTCGATTTCCAGGGCGGACAACGAGCTGGTGACCTGGTCCAGGCGGGAGCGGTAGCGTTCCAGGGTGGCGAGGGCCTGGTTGGCGCGCGCGAGGACCTTTTCGGATCCTTCCAGGACGTGCCGCAGGCCGTTGACGTAGAGGGCGATGATCTGCATGGACTGGCTGACAGAGATAACGGGCACGCCGGTCTGGATGGCCACGCGTTCGGCGGTGCGGTGGCGGGTGCCGGATTCCTGGGTTTCGATGCTGGAATCGGGGACGAGCTGGACGGCTGCGCGGAGGATGTTGCCGGCGTCCTTGTCGCAGATGATGGCGCCGTCCATCTTGGCGAGCTCACGGAGCCGGGTAGGGGAGAAGTCGATGCCGATATCGAATCCACCGGAACAGATGGATTCGATGGTCCTGTCCATGCCCAGGACTATTAACGCGCCGGTCCGGCCCCTCAGGATCCGCTCCAGCCCGTCCCGAAGGGGGGTTCCGGGTGCCACTCTGGCCAGGGTTGCCCTGAGAGATTCTTCGGGGCTCCGCGCCATTAAGTGTGTCCCTTCAAAGGTGCGGGCCGGACGCCCGCAGGAATGCCGGTTTCAGGTTCCGCCGGCAGGATCAAAAAATGCTCATTTTCCCGCAAGCTCAATGATAGGGGCAAGAGAGCGCACTTCCGCACGGGCAAGCCCTAAAGTGCCTCGTTAGGGGGTGGCTGGAACACGGACAAAAAGGGTTCGACGGCGGGGAGCCGGGGGTGCATTTTTTGGATTTCTCCAGCACCTCCCGGCTGCCTCGCTTGATATCGCACCATCAGCGCCAGTGCGAAGGGCTTGCCTGGTCAGCAGGCAAAAGCGTACGCACGTCACCGCGCGCAGCATTGATCTGCGGTTGGGTCAAGTACAGGGCCCGGGACAGGTCCGCGCCTTGGAGTTTCGCGTTCCTGAGATCCGCCCCCAGTAGGTCCACGGCCGTCAAATCGCAGCCGCGAAGGTCGGAAGCAATGAGGTAGCTGCCCCTGAGATCAGCTCCGCACAGCCGGCGGGACCGCAAGTCCTTTCCGATGAGATCGGCGCCCGGCCTAAGTTCCGGGTCCTGGTCATCCCCCGTGGCGAAGTAGGACGCTCGAACTTCTTCGCTGACGGCCATCAACAGCGACCTTACTTCGGCGTGCAGCTCCTGGACGTCCAGTGCCAGCAGCTCGTCCGGCCCACCGCCGAACACCTTTTCGATGGTGCCGCTGTACCGGGCAGCGTCCCGGGAGGCCTCAGGATCGAAACAGCGCCCCTGTGCCTCTGCCAGGTACCAGAGCATCTCGTGCAGTTGCCTGGCAACCTTGAAAGCTGAAGACATCTTTTCCTTTGTGGCGGGTCGCTCCAGCCAGCTTTCCCCGCCGAAGAGATCCTGGGACACCCGCTGGCCTGCACCAAAGCAGTCAAACACTGTGCAGCCATGGAATCCCCTGGCCCGCAAGCTGTGGTGGATGGTGCAGGAAAAGTCTGCGGCGAGGTTGCTGCACGGGGTTCCTGCCGGTTTGTCTACGGCGAAATCGGCAGACCGGCTGAACCCGAAGGCTGTACAGCAAAGGGCAAAACAGTTGGCGCAGTCAGGACGGAGCGCCTGCCGGTCCGAGGCGGACGGCGTGCAGGGCGATGAAGGTTTAAACATGTGATCTTCCAGGCATAGGGGTTCGAAGTGGCTGCAGTAAAGGGGAACCGGGGTTCCCCAAAATGGGCGCACATAATCACCACTCCTGCGGGGAGGAGCGGGCCGAAACCGCTATAGAAGCTCTGGGTCACAGAGAAAAATGAAGTGTCACTGGCACCAGAATACAGCGCTGTGCCTTAGCGGGTACGCTCGCGCACCATCCGCTCCAGGTCCCTGCTGACCTTCACCAGCGACGCAGCCCGGAGTGCCTTCTGCTCCGCGGCGGTCTGCGTCGCACGGCGCCGTGGCGTGGCGGCCGCACTGTCTTCGGATTCGCTCCCGTGTACACCCGTGGCACCACCTGGCGTCACCAGCCCCGTGGCCAGGGGATCGAAGAAGAGGTTGCCCGGGAAAGAGATACCGTGCACGGCCGGTCAGGACCTTTCCCTGCCGGACATGGAAGGACGGAGGGACGTGGAGGTTGCGCTGCAGGCATTGCTAAGCGTCATCATGCGGTCACGGTAGCGGGCACTCATTTCGCGGCTTTGAACTGTTGGTTTCGGCGGCGTTAAGCGGACCTCCGGCGATTTGCCGCGCTGCGATAAACTGGAACTTGGCTTTCCGCCAGTCCGTTTCCCGGCCGGGCCGCAGCGCTCCGGCGCGCAGTGCCCGAAAAGCGCCCGGGCAGTCCCACCCGCAGCGAAAGTAGCACCGTGTCCCAAGATGTCCTCACCCCCGCCCGGATCTCGGAGATTCACAAAGAGGCGGGCCGACGCAGGACCTTTGCTGTCATCTCCCACCCCGACGCCGGCAAGTCGACGCTGACCGAAGCCCTGGCCCTGCACGCCAAAGTGATCGGCACGGCGGGCGCCTCCAGCGGCAAGGCCAACCGCAAGGAAACCGTCTCCGACTGGATGCAAATGGAGAAGGACCGCGGCATCTCCATCAGCTCCGCCGCGCTGCAGTTCTCCTACCGGGACACCGTCATCAACCTCCTGGACACCCCCGGCCACGCAGACTTCTCCGAGGACACCTACCGGGTGCTCGCCGCCGTCGACTGCGCAGTGATGCTGGTGGACGCCGCCAAGGGCCTGGAAAACCAGACCATGAAGCTCTTCGAGGTCTGCAAGCAGCGCAACCTTCCCATCATCACCGTCATCAACAAATGGGACCGGCCGGGCCTGGACGCGCTCGCCCTGATGGATGAGATCACTGAGCGAACCGGCCTGCAGCCGATGCCCCTGACCTGGGCCGTGGGCATCTCCGGCGACTTCCGCGGCGTCTGGGACCTGCGCAATGACCGGTTCGCCCGCTTCCAGCGCAACAACGCCGGCGCCCAGATCGCCATCACCGAGTACTTCACCCCGGAAGAGGCGGCCGAAACCCAGGGCAGCAACTGGTCCGACGCCGTGGACGAGGCAGGCCTGGTCATCGAATCGAACCTTGAGTTCGACGTCGAGGCCTTCCATGCCGGCAAGGCCACCCCCATCCTGTTCAGCTCCGCCGCCCTCAACTTCGGCGTCAAGGAACTGCTGGACGCGCTGGTGGACTTCGCCCCGCCGGCTGCTCCCCGCCCGGACATCGAGGGCAACCCGCGGCCCGTTGAGTCCCCGTTCTCCGGCTTCGTCTTCAAGGTCCAGGCCGGCATGAACAAGGCCCACCGCGACCATGTGGCCTTCATCCGAGTCTGCTCCGGCGTATTCGAACGCGGCATGGTGGTCACCCAGACCCGCACCGGCAAGTCCTTCGCCACCAAGTACGCGCAGCAGGTGTTCGGCCGCGAACGCGAAGTCATCGACGAGGCCTACCCCGGGGACGTGGTGGGGCTGGTCAACGCTTCCTCCCTGCGCGTGGGCGACAGCCTGTTCCTCGAGGAACCGGTGGAATTCCCCGCCATCCCGCTGTTCGCTCCTGAGCACTTCCAGGTGGCGCGTTCCAAGGACCCCAGCAAGTTCAAGCAGTTCCGCCGCGGTATTGAACAACTCGAACATGAGGGCGTCATCCAGCTGCTCCGCTCTGACCTCCGCGGCGACCAGGCGCCGGTGCTTGCCGCCGTCGGCCCCATGCAGTTCGAGGTGGTGGAGGACCGCATGGCGCACGACTTCAGCGCGCCCATGCGGCTGGAACGCCTGCCCTACTCACTGGCCAGGATTTCGACGGCGGACGCCATGCCTGCGCTGGCCAACGTCGTTGGTGCGGAGGTGCTGCTGCGGTCCGACGGCGAGTATCTCGCCCTCTTCAATGACGTGTGGGCACTGCGCCGCATCGAAAAGAACCATCCCGACCTCACCCTGGTGCCCATCGGTACCCACAACCCGGCAAAGTAGGCACCGTGAACGCACTTCAACCCGGGGCAACCCAACCGCGCGCGCTCGTCACCGGCGTCGGCACCGTCAACCCGCTCGGCGCATCAGTGCACGAAACCTGGGCTGCCCTGGTGGCGGGCAGGTCCGGCATCGCAGCCCTGGAAGAGGAGTGGGCTGAACAGCTCCCCGTCAAGATGGCAGGACAGGTCACCGCCGACCTCAACGAGCACCTCAGCACGCGCGAGATGAAACGCATGGACCGCTGCGGGCAGCTGGCGCTCATCGCGGCGCGGGAAGCCTGGAAGCAGGCCGGGGCACCGGACGTTGATCCGGAGCGCTTCGCGGTGGTGATCGGCTCGGCCTACGGCGGACTGGGCTCCACCCTGGAACAGGACCGCACCCTTGCCGCATCGGGCCCCCGCAAGGTCTCTCCGCACACCCTGACCCGCCTGATGGTCAACGGTCCGGCGGCCTGGGTGTCCATCGACCTCGGCGCCCGCGGCGGCGCCCGGACGCCAGTCAGCGCCTGCGCCTCCGGGGCTGAGGCGATTGTCCAGGCAGCCGAGATGATCCGCTCCGGTGCTGCCGACGTCGTGATTGCCGGCGGCGTGGACGCCTCGGTCAACGACCTGGTGGTCACCGGATTCTCGCAGATCCGGGCGCTGTCCACGCGCAACGACGATCCCCAACGGGCTTCACGGCCGTTCGACGGCGGCCGGGACGGCTTTGTGCTCGCGGAGGGCGCCGGCGTGGTGGTGCTGGAGAGCGAAGAGCACGCGCGTGCCCGCGGTGCAGCGGTGCTGGGGGCAGTGGCCGGGGGAGCGGTAACTTCCGACGCCAACGACATCGTGGCCGCCGATCCCGCCATGCAGCGGCGCGTGATGCAGAAAGCCCTCGAATCTGCCGGCCTGAACGCGGAAGACATCGGCTTCGTGCACGCCCACGCCACCTCCACCCCGGTGGGCGACCGGCTTGAGGGCCAGGCCATCAACGCCGTCTTCGGCGCCGGCATCCCGGTGACTTCCACCAAGGGCCACACCGGCCACCTGCTGGGTGGCGCCGGTGCACTGGCCGCCGTTGTGGTGGTGGAAGCCCTGCGGACCGGAATGCTGCCGGGGACCCTCAACGTGGAGGCTTTGGACCCCGAAGTGGACCTTAACGTCGTCACCGAAGACGTCCGCCACCTCCAGCCGGGAACTCCCTCGGCCGGACTGGTGAACGCCTTCGGTTTCGGCGGGCACAGCGTTGCCCTGGTGATCACAGGCTCCTAGCGCTGGGGCCTGTTTGCGCCCGGGACGCCGGAACGGTGCGGTGACGCCCGAACGCTACAGCGTCCCGGCACTGTTCCGGCGATTGAGGCGCAATCTCCCACCTACGCCCGGCTGGGAACCGCCGTCTCTACGGTGCGGTCCCCGGCCTGGGCGGCCGGTTCCGTGTCGTTGCGCCGTTCCTTCAGGAAGTACACCAGCCCGGCGGCGATGGTGGACGCGGCGGCCAGGGCGAACAGGCCCGGGATGACGCTTCCGGTCTGCTCCTTGATGATGCCGAACCCGAACGGCGCCACGAACCCGCCCAGGTTTCCCAGCGAGTTGATGATGGCGATGGCCGGAGCCAGGACCAGCGGGTGCAGCCCGGACTGCGGGATGGTCCAGAACAGCGGCGAAGCGCTCTTGAAGCCCATGGCGGCGATGGCCAGGAACACCAGCGCCATCACCGGGGACGCGACGGCGGCGGCGAACGTGCCGATGGCGGCGACCAGGAGTGCGGCTACCAGCAGCGGCTTCTTGGATTTGGCCTTGTCCTGCAGCTTGGCCGCGAAGTACATCGCGAATACGGCGCAGATCCACGGAATCGAGGACAGGAAGCCGACGGTGAGGTCGGTGGTGCCGGGAATCTGCTTGATGATGCTGGGCAGCCAGAACGTGTTGGCATAGATGGACAGCTGTACCGAGAAGTAGATGCCGCACAGCAGCAGGATCTGCGGGTTCAGGAGCATCTTCCAGCGGTTGATCTTTCCGCCGTCGGCGGTGGCGTGCTGTGCGTCCTCGTCTGCGATGGCCTGGGACAGGGCGTCCTTTTCGGAAACAGTGAGCCATTTGGCGTCCCTGATTTTGGCGTCGAGGAGGAAGAACACGGTGATGCCCACAAGTACTGACAGGGCACCTTCGAAGCCGAAGAGCCATTGCCAGCCGCGCAGGCCCAGCGCGCCGTGGAGGCTGAGCAGCATCCCGGCGATGGGTCCGGAAATGGCCGCGGCGATGGATGAACCGGCGATGAAGATCGCGGTGGCCTTGCCGCGCTGCCCGGCGGGCACCCAGCGGGCGAAGTAGAAGATGACGGCCGGGAAGAAACCTGCTTCTGCGGCTCCGAGCAGGAAGCGCAGGACGTAGAACATCGTTTCGTTCTGCACGAACGCCATCAGGAAGGAAACGATGCCCCAGCTGACCATGATCCTCGCCAGCCACACTTTGGCGCCGTACTTTTCCATCATCACGTTGCTGGGAAGTTCAAAAATGGCGTAGGCGATGAAGAACAGGCCGGCGCCGAAACCGTAGGCGGCGGCACCAATGCCAACATCAGCCTGGAGGTGCTCTTGCGCGTAACCGATGTTGGAGCGGTTCAGCTGGTTGCATACCAGCATGACCAGCATGATGGGCAGCACGCGTTTGAAGAACTTTTTCGTGGCCGAGGCCACGTCCGCGACAGCGTTGTCCACAGACATCATTGAATGTTTCCTTTGGGGGTTTAGATAACGCAGGCCTGCTGCGGGCGCGGGGAGTAGTGGGGCCGATCACAGCGACCCCACTACTTTACCGGACAGCTGCCGCGGGCAGCTGCTTGGGGACAGCTGCCGGTGAACGGGGTCTAGCGGACGAGGCAGGGCCGCTTCGGATCGAAGGCCCAGCCGTCGATGTAGTACTGCATGCCGATGCTGTCGTCACGGGCATCGAGGCCGTGCTCCAGGTACAGCTGGTGGGCCTTGTCGAGAGCTTCGCGGTCCAGTTCGATGCCCAGGCCGGGGGCGTCCGGGACCTCGATGGCGCCGCCCTTGATCTGCAGCGGTTCCTTGGTGAGGCCCTGGCCATCCTGCCAGATCCAGTGGGTGTCCAGCGCCGTGATCTCGCCGGGGGCCGCGGCGCCGGTGTGGGTGAACATGGCCAGCGAGATGTCGAAATGGTTGTTCGAGTGCGAACCCCAGGTGAGGCCGAACTCGTGGCACATCTGGGCCACGCGGACTGAGCCGTGCATGGTCCAGAAGTGCGGGTCAGCCAGCGGGATGTCCACAGCGTTGGTGCGGATGGCGTGCGACATCTCGCGCCAGTCCGTGGCGATCATGTTGGTTGCCGTTTTCAGGCCGGTGGCCCGGCGGAACTCGGCCATGACCTCGCGGCCGGAGAACCGGCCCTCAGCACCGCACGGGTCCTCGGCGTACGCCACGACGCCCTGCATCCTCTTGCCAAGACGGATGGCTTCGTCCAGGAGCCAGCCGCCGTTGGGGTCCAGCGTCACGCGGGCCTCGGGGAAGCGTTTGGCCAGCGCCGTCACAACGTCCACTTCATCGTCGCCGGACAGCACGCCGCCCTTGAGCTTGAAGTCGCTGAAGCCGTAGCGCTCCTGCGCCGCTTCGGCCAGCGCGACGACGGCTTCCGGAGTCATTGCCTCCTGGCGCCTGAGCTTTTCCCAGCGGTCAGCCGGGGCGTCCTCCACGAGGTAGGGCAGGTCGGTGCGGGCGTGGTCGCCGACGAAGAAGAGGTAGCCGAGCATCGGCACTGAGCTGCGCTGCTGCCCGTCGCCGAGCAGTTCAGCAACGGGAATGCCGAGGAACTGGCCGTGCAGGTCCAGCAGTGCCGACTCCACGGCGGTCACGGCGTGGACCGTGGTGCGCAGGTCGAACGTCTGCAGGCCGCGGCCGCCGGCGTCGCGGTCGGCGAACTCGGCCGCCACTTCGCGCAGGAGCGAGCGGTAGCGGGCCACCGGCTGGCCCTTGATCAGCGCGCCGGCTTCCTCGATGGTGGTGCGGATCTTCTCGCCGCCGGGAACCTCCCCAAGGCCGGTCCGGCCGTCGGAGTCGGTGATGATGGCGATGTTGCGGGTGAAGAAGGGTCCGTGCGCGCCGCTGAGGTTCATCAGCATGCTGTCATGCCCGGCGACCGGCACTACTTCGACGGCGGCAATGGTGGGCTGGTTGCTCATGCGCCCACCTCTGCCTTTTCTGCGGCAGCCACTGTTTCGCCGTCGATGCGTCGGTTCAGGTGCCAGGGGTTGCCGTCCTGCAGGGCTTCCGGGAGGAGTTCCTGGGGGAGGTTCTGGTAGGCGACGGGGCGGAGGAACCTGTTGATGGCGAGGGTCCCCACCGAGGTCGTGCGGGAGTCGGAGGTGGCTGGGAAGGGGCCGCCGTGGACCATGGCGTGGCCTACCTCGACACCGGTGGGCCAGCCGTTGACGATGATGCGGCCCACCTTCTGTTCGAGGACGGGCAGGAGGCGTGCCGCCGTCGGGTAGTCCTCCTCAGTGAGCTGTAGCGAGGCCGTGAGCTGGCCTTCGATGCGGCGGGCCGCCGCGAGGAGGTCCTCCACTGAGCTGTAGCGGATCACCAGGGACGCCGCGCCGAAGATTTCCTCGTGCAGGACCTGGTTGGTGGTGAATTCGGTGACGCCGGTGCCGAAGATGGTGGGTGCGGGGGCGTTCTCGGTGGGGCCGGGGGTGCCCTGCCCGATGAGCTGGACACCGTCGGCGCCGCCGAGGTTTGCGGTGCCCGCATTCCAGGACCTGGCGATGCCTTCGGTAAGCATCGTCTGCCCTGCACAGGCGGAAACGGCGCGGCCGACGGCGGCTGCGAGTTTGTCCCCGGCCTCGCCTTCGGGGGCGAAGAGCAGGCCGGGGGAGGTGCAGAGCTGGCCGGAACTGCCGGTCACGGCGGTGACATACTGCTGCGCGAGGGCGTCGATGTCACCCTTGAGGGCACCTTCGAAGACGAAGACCGGGTTCAGTGAGGACATTTCCGCGTACACGGGAATGGGTTCGGGGCGGCCCGCGGCGGTGCGCATCAGGGCGACGCCGGCGGCCTGGGAGCCGGTGAACCCGACGGCCTTGATGGCGGGGTCGGCTACGAGGGCCTGGCCGATGCTGGCGCCCGGTCCGTAGACCAGGGAGAACACGCCCGGGTGCAGGCCTGCGTCCTGGACGGCCTTTGTGACGGCGTGGCCGACGAGTTCGCTGGTGCCCGGGTGGGCGTTGTGTGCCTTGAAGACCACGGGGCAGCCTGCGGCGAGGGCGGAGGCGGTGTCGCCGCCCGCGGTGGAGAATGCCAGTGGGAAGTTGCTGGCGCCGAACACGGCCACGGGGCCGAGTGGGATCTGGCGCTGGCGGATATCGGCCCGGGGCAGCGGGGTGCGGTCCGGGATGGCGGGGTCGATGCGGACGCCACGGAAGTCACCCTGCCGGACGACGGCGGCGAAGAGGCGCAGCTGGCCGGTGGTGCGGGCCCGTTCGCCTTGGAGGCGGGCAGCGGGCAGGCCGGTTTCCTTGCCGGCGCGGATGATGAGCTCGTCCCCAATGGCCTCGATGTTGTCCGCGATCGCTTCAAGGAAGCCGGCGTGGGTCTCGGGGTCAAGGGTGCTGAAGGACGGGAAGGCTTCGGCTGCTGCGGCGGTGGCTGACTTGAGCTGCTCTCCGGTGAGCAGCGTGTAGGTGGGCTCCAGCGCCTCGTTGGTGGCGGGGTTGAGGCCAAAAGTGGTCTTGCCATCGCCCGGAACGGGTTGCCCGGCAATAAGTGAGTGTCCTGTGAGGGTCACGGTGGTTCCTCCTAGTAAGGGTGGATCAGGAGTTGATTGGGCTTGAACGGAGGATCAGGAGACGCCGGCGATGAGGGCTTTGAGGTCTACGAGGTCCTGCTCGGCGAGATTCTGCAGCGGCGGGCGGACCGGTCCGGCGGAGCGGCCGATGGCATCCAGGCCGCCCTTGACGATGGACACCGAGTAGCCTTTCACGCGGTCGCGGATGTCCAGGTAAGGGATGACGAAGTCGTTGAGCTTCTTGTTGACCGCCACGCGGTCGTTGTTGCGCACGTCCTGGTAGAAGTCCAGGGCGAACTGCGGGACGAAGTTGTACATGGCGCTGGAGTAGGTGCTCATACCGAGCTGCAGCAGCGGCAGCGCGAAGGTTTCGGCGGTGGGGAGGCCGCCCAGGTAGAACAGGCGGTCGCCGAGCTTGGCGTAGACACGGGCATCGTGCTCAAGGTCGCCCACGCCGTCCTTGAAGCCGATGAGGTTTTCGTGCCGTCCGGCCAGGGTGGCAACCGTGGTGTCCTTGTAGATGGCGTTGGCCCGGTTGTAGATGATCACGCCAAGTGACGTGGCATTGCAGACTGCGCTGACGTGTTCGGTCAGGCCGGCCTGGTCGGCTTCGGTCAGGTACGGCGGCAGCAGGAGGATGCCTTCGGCGCCGGCGGCCTCGGCTGCCTTGGCGTTTTCGATGGCCTGTGCCGTTGACCCGCCGGCGGAAGCGAGGACCGGAACCTGGTTTCCAACTTCGTCGACTGCCGTGCGCACCACCCGCTCCGATTCGGCCGGTGTCAGCGAGAAGCCTTCACCGGTGCCGCCGGCAGCGAACAGGCCGGCTACCGGGAAGCTCGCCTGCCACGCCAGGTGCTTGCGGTAATTCTCCTCATCGAACTGCAGCTGCGAGTCGAATGAGGTGACAGGGAAGGACAGCAGGCCTTCCTTGAGGGTGTCCGCCAGTTCCTGGGGTGAGTACTTTGCCACGGTGTGGTCCTCCGGTGTGTGCGCCGCGGGCGGCGGGGTGATGATTCCTTTCCAGACTAGGAGCGTCGCTGATGCCTGTCTAAGTGCATTTTTGTATGTATTGATACCTTGCGGGCATGAATGGCGGGCCGTGGGGCCGGCGGCATGCTGGAGCCGCACGTCGCCCCGGCCTCACTCCATCGAGAACTCGAGATCCCGGAGGAGGCGCGCCAGGGCCGGGTTGGTGATCCGGCGGTTCCAGATGGCGTGCAGTTCCACCTGCTCGCTGCCACCGACCCCAAGCGGCAGGAATTCCACGCCCTTCACGCCCAGCAAAGTTGCGGAGTGCGGTACAAAGGCGAGTCCACGGTTTGCCGATACCAGCGACACCATGGTGAGGATCTGGCTGACGGTATGCACCACGTTTGTGTGGCGGATCGGCAGCATGCGCACCACCAGGTCGTAGAAGTACCGCGCCTGGGTGGCTGAGTGCATGATCAGGGGTTCGTCCTTGAAGTCCTCCGGAACGATGTCCCTTCCCAGCAGGGACAACGGGTGGCCCGTGGGGGTCGCGAGCACCAGGGACTCCCGGTACAGCAGGTGGGAATCGAAGGTTTCCCGGTCAAACGGCGGCCGGGCCAGCCCAAGGTCCAGCTCGCCGGTCAGCAGGCGGTTGATTTGATCGCCGGTCACCAGTTCCTGGAGGTCGATGTCCACGTCCGGGATGATTCCGGACAATTCCTCAAGCAGCGGTCCCAGGATGCTGAAGCCGCTGGCTGCCGTGAAGCCAATCCGCAGGACGCCCGAGCGCCCCGAAGCTATCCTCCGGGCCGTTATGGGCGCCCGTTCGGCGAGGGCTATCAGGCGCCGGGCCTCCTCCAGGAACGTCTGGCCGGCCGGCGTCAACTGGACTTTCCGGTTGTCTCGCTCCAGGAGTTCGGCGCCGATGGTCTTTTCCAGTTTCTGGATCTGCCGGCTGAGCGGCGGCTGGGTCATGTTCAGCCGCTCGGCCGCCCGCCCGAAATGCAGTTCCTCGGCAACGGCGATGAATCCGGCCAGCTGGTCGAAAGTAAACATGATGCCCTCCGGGTATCAAGCAATGCTGTTTTGGGCTTAGACAAGCATCATAGCGGCTCCCTACACTCGACACAGCGAAGCCGGGGTGACCCGCTTCACAGATCTTTCCGGGCGTTTCTGCCCTGATGTGCGAACTAGGAGTTCCAATGAAGCACTTCCCGTCCCGCCGCGCCGTTCTCGGAACGGCCTCGGCTTTTACCCTGCTGGCCCTGACCGCATGCGGCAACGTTGCCGGCGGCCCCGCCGACACGGCCAAATACCCCAGCGGACCCATCACCCTGACCGTGGGACAGGCTGCCGGCGGCAGCACCGACCTCATCGCCCGTGCGTTGGCCGAAGGAGCGTCCAAGACCCTCGGCCAGCCGATGCCGGTGGTTAACAAGCCCGGGGCCAACGGCGCCCTTGCCACCAAGGAAGTGGCAGGCAAACCGGCCGATGGCCAGGAACTGGTCCTGCTCACCGCGTCGCTGGTGACCATTACCCAGCTGGCCGTGAGCCAGGATGAAGCAGTAAAAATCGAAGATCTGGACATCATCGCCGGCCTCTCCCAGGACGACTACGTCCTCGTCGCAAGCGAGCAGTCCGGCTTCAAGAGCTTCAAGGACGTAACCGGCGCCGGCCGGAACGTCACCTTCGGCACCACCGGCGTGGGCACCGGCAGCCAGCTGGCCCAGACCGTCCTGTTCAAGCAGGCAAACGTCCAGGGCACCGACGTCCCCTTCGACAGCGGCAAGCCCGCCCTGACCGCCGTCCTGGGCAACCAGGTGGAACTGGCCACCATCCAGCTCGGCGAGGCAATGGCGCAGATCGAAGCCGGCAAGGTTTCGCCCCTGCTGGTCTTCTCCGAGGAACGCAACAGCTTCCTTCCCGACGTTCCGTCCGCCAAGGAAGCCGGCTATGACGTGCCGGTTGCCCAGTACCGCGCCGTGGCCGCCCCCAAGGGGACGCCGCAGGAAGTGAAGGACAAACTGCTCGCCGCGTTCCAGGAAACCTTCAAGTCCGAGGCCTACCAGGAGTTCAACAAGAAGAACCTGCTGACCCCGAAGGAGCTCTCGGGCGAAGAAGTTACCACGCAGTGGAAGGACTACGCCGCGAAGTACAAAGAGCTGGTTGAGAAGTACAGCATCAGCCTCGGCGGAAACAAGTAGCAGCCATGGAGCCAACTCCAGCAGTATCCGCCGGACGGGGCAGCTCGGCCGTCCCGTCCGGCGGGGAAGCACCCCGCGACGTGGTTGGGCAACTTGCTGACGACCTCACACCCGAGCAGCTGGCAGCCCAATGGGAGGAAGAAAAGCCTCCCGCAGCCGGCGCCCTTGCCAATGCAGCCTCCTCGCTTGTGGTGACCGCCGTCGGGATCGGTGCCGTGGTCCTCTCGATAGCCATGGGGCTTGGCACCCCGGACAAGCCACAGCCCGGGCTGTGGCCGTTCCTTATCAGCTGCGTTATGACAGCCCTCGGGCTCTTCCAGCTGATCGCCGGGCGCCACAACCGGGATGCCGAAAAGTTCACGCGGATGTCCACCGCGCCGCTGACCGGCCTGGTGACTCTCGGCGCAATGGTGGCGCTGATGCCGCTGATCGGTTTCGAGCTGCCGGCCCTGGTGCTGTGCATCATCTGGATGCGCTTCCTCGGCGGGGAAACCTGGCGCTCCACCCTCGTGGTCAGCGCGGGCGTTGTCATTGCCTTCTACGGCATCTTCGTGCTCGCGCTCCACACCTCCATACCCCACCTCTTCTAGGAGACCTGCGTGGATTTTCTGAATCCCGTTATCAACGGATTTGCGGTTGTCCTGGAGCCGACCAACCTCCTCTACTGCCTGATCGGCGTCGTAATCGGCATGCTGATTGGCGTCCTGCCCGGACTGGGGCCCGCGGCAACTATCGCCATCCTGCTTCCGCTCACCTACAACGTTGAACCCGTCACCGCCATCATCATGCTGGCCGGCATCTTCTACGGCGCGCAGTACGGCGGCACCATCACCTCAGTGCTGCTGAGGCTTCCCGGTGAAGCGTCGTCCGTGGTCACGGTCTTTGATGGCTACCAGATGGCCAAGCAGGGCCGGGCCGGCACCGCCCTCGGACTTGCATCCATCGGATCCTTCATCGGCGGAACGGCAGCCATTATCGGGCTGACCTTCCTCGCGCCTCTGGTTGCCAGCTTCGCCCTGGACTTTGGTCCACCCGAGTACACCGCCCTTGCGATGCTGGGCATCCTGCTGGTGGCCACCATCAGCAGCGGTTCGAAAGCGAAGGCCCTCATTGCGGCTGCCCTTGGCCTGCTGCTCGCCAGCGTGGGCCGGGACATCTTCACCGGCGAAAGCCGCTTCACGTTCGGCAGCCTCCAGCTCGCCGACGGCATCGACTTCGTGCCCATCGCAATGGGCATCTTCGGCCTCGGCGAGATCCTCTACAACCTGGAGGAACGGCACCGGGCCGCCAAGGCGCCGTCGAAGGTCACCAACGTCTGGCCCTCCCGCAAGGACCTCAAGCAGGCCTCCGGCGCCATCGGCCGCGGATCCGTGCTGGGTTTCTTCCTGGGAATCCTCCCCGGCGGCGGCGCCACGATCGCCTCCATGGCGTCCTACGCGATGGAAAAGAAGCGCGCCAAGCAGCCCGAGCGTTTCGGCAAGGGCGCCCCCGAAGGGGTAGCCGGACCGGAAACCGCCAACAACGCGGCAGCAACGTCGTCGTTCATCCCGCTGTTGACCCTCGGTATTCCAGCCAACGCCACCATGGCGCTGATGTTCGGTGCGCTGCTGATCCAGGGCGTCACCCCCGGCCCGCAGCTGGTGGAGCAGAACCCGGAGCTCTTCTGGGGCGTGGTGAACTCCATGTACATCGGCAACATCCTGCTGCTGATCATGAGCCTGCCGCTGGTGGGCATCTTCGTAAAGATCCTCCGCGTACGGGCCGCCATCCTTGCGCCCGTCACGGCCCTGATTACCCTCCTGGGTGCCTACACCATCAACAACAGCATGTTCGACGTGACGCTCGTAGTGGTCTTTGGCATCATCGGCTACCTCATGAAGAAGTTTGGCTTCGAACCGGGACCCCTGGTCCTGGCCTTCGTGCTCGGCGAGCTGCTCGAAAGCTCAATGCGCCGATCGCTGCTGGTCTTCGGCGGCGACCCCACAGGCTTCTTCGGCCGTCCCATCTCGGCCACGCTGCTGGTGGTTTTTGTCCTGGTGGCCGTGCTGCCGGGCATCCGCAGCCTGCTCGCCAAGCGTAAAGGCACGACGGCGCCAGCCGGCTCCGCCAACAACGGCACCACCCATAACATCAAGGAGAAGGTATGAGCATCATCGTCGGTTTTGTGCCCACCCCGGCCGGCGAGGCCGCCCTCGCAGCGGGAATCGCCGAGGCGAAGCTCCGGCAACAGGATCTGTTCATCGTGAACTCCGCGCGCCAGGGCGCCCTGGTGGACAAATCCGTTGCCACCGAGGACGTCCTGGCCCAGGCAGCACGGCGGGCTGCCGATGATGGAGTGAAGGCAACAGTCATCCAGCCGCCCTACCAGCACGACCTTGCCGACGAGTTCCTCGACGTTGCCCGGGAAGTGGATGCTTCGCTCATCGTCATCGGGCTGCGGCACCGCACCCAGGTGGGCAAGTTCATCCTCGGCAGCCACGCGCAGCAGATCCTGATGCAGGCGGACCGTCCCGTCCTGGCCGTCAAGGCCGACGGCGGCCACTTCTAGGAGCAGGGGGCTGTTATGTACAAACACCATCAGGTCCGCCGGGGAGCAGCGGCAGTGTCTGCTCGGGTGCCGGCGCCGGTGCCTGACTGGTCGAAGCTCTGCAGGAACGACCAAGTGGAGGTGCGCACGGCGGGTGGGGAAACCATGTCCGGCACCATCGACATGATCGCCGCCGACCGCAGCGTCTTTTGGATGATCCGGAACGACGGCGCCGGACGGACCATGCTCTGTTCGGGGGATGACGTCGCCGTCACCAAGATGCCGGTGCGGGAACAGGCCGCTGCCTGACCCGCCCGTCAAAGCATCTGCTCAGCAGGAGCGCCGCTTCCCAGGGACGGCGCTCCTACTGCTGTCCGGTGGTGTGTTCCACCAGCGCATCCAGCACGGGCAGTTGGCCTTTGACCAGCTTGAGCCGGGCCTCCTCCTCACTGAACCAGCGCGCGTCGTCGATTTCGGGATAATGCTGGATCCGGCCTGACCCCTTGGGCCATTCCAGCGGAAAGGTGTTGCTCTCAATCCGTTCAGGCCGGAAGTCCTGCTCCGCGGCGAAAACCGTGATGACCTTGCCGGAGGGCTGCCGGAACCTGCCGAGCTCCAGGTAATCCGCGGCCGGGGCCGGTGTGCCCATCTCCTCGGCAAACTCCCGGAGCGCCGCAGCGAGCGGGTCCTCGTCTTCGGTGTATTCGCCCTTGGGGATGGACCAGGCGTGGGCGTCCTTGTGGGCCCAGAATGGGCCGCCCATATGGGCAATCCACACTTCCAGGACAGCCGGATCCGGCCGCCTGAACAGCAGGATTCCTGCGCTGACAACCGGCATTGTGCCTCCGTATCGGGCTGGTTTTCTTGTGATGCGAAATCGCCGTCCGGTGTTAACCTGCAGTTCACGGCGCTGCTTTAGGTTAGCCCTTCAGGCACTTTGCTCGAAGGGACCACTCATGGCCAACATTGCTGAGGTTTTGGGACGGCTGACGCCGGAAGAACGTGAAGAGCTTCGCATCCTTGGTCCGCAGGGCCACCTGCCGCGCCACCTGGTGGACGCGCTGGACCGGGCGGCCGGGGGTGCCGGTTCCGGCCGCGGCTATTACGTGCCCAACGGAAACGTGAGCGCCACGGGAGGTCCGCTGCTGGTGCTGCGCAGCGACGTGTCCGGCTGGCTCCTCAACTCGCACTTGGACGACCCGGACCCCTTGCCAGAGCACTCCTGAATCTATGCAACAGGCGCGGCAATAAATCGGCAGGCGCTAGCCGATCAACAGGCTCAGGGCCTCGGTCAGGTGCTCCACTTCCCGGACCGAAAAACCGGCCGGGATCGGGCCAGGGCCGGCATGGCTTGCCGGTACCACTGCGTGCGTGAACCCGAGGCGGTGGGCTTCCTGGATGCGCTGGTTGATCCCCGGAACGGGCCGGACCTCTCCGGCCAGCCCCACTTCGCCGAAAGCTATCAGGCGGATGGGCAGCGGCTTGCGTGCCTTCGCTGACGCGACGGCGAGGGCAACCGCAAGGTCCGTGGCGGGCTCGCTGAGCTTCACTCCGCCCACGGTTGCAACGTAGGAATCGTCCTTGTGCAGCAGGGTTCCGGCCCGCTGCTGGAGGACGGCCAGCAGCATGGAAACCCGGGAGCTGTCCAGGCCGCTGGTGGCCCTCCGCGGCTGCGAGTTGGCGCTCTCAGCGAGCAGTGACTGCACTTCCGCCAGCAGCGGACGCCTGCCCTCCATGGTGACCGTGATGCAGGTGCCCGAGACGGGTTCCTTGGTGCGGCTGACAAACAGGCCACTGGGATCGGTGAGCCCTTCGATGCCGTTCTCGTTCAGGTCGAAGCAGCCCACGTCATCGGTGGGACCGTAGCGGTTCTTGACGGCGCGGAGCAGCCTTAGCCGCGAATGCCGTTCGCCCTCGAACTGGCACACCACATCCACCAGGTGCTCCAGCAGCCGGGGCCCTGCGATTGACCCGTCCTTGGTCACGTGCCCCACCAGGAGTGTGGTCATGTTCCGGCGCTTGGCGGCGGCGATGATGGACGCGGCCACCTCACGGACCTGGGAAACGCCGCCGGCGCTGCCATCGACGTCGGCACTGCTGAGGGTCTGCACCGAGTCCACGATCAGGAGCCGCGGCTCGATCTTCTCCACCTGGCCCAGCGCCTGGCCCAGGTCTGTTTCCGCCGAAAGGTATAGGGACTCCGCGACGGCGTCGATCCGCTCGGCGCGCAGCTTCACCTGCGCGGCGGACTCCTCGCCCGTCACGTACAGGACGTCCTGCGCCGTGCGGGCGAACTTCGCGGCCACATCCAGCAACAGGGTGGACTTTCCGACGCCGGGTTCCCCGGCGAGCAGGATCACCGCGCCCGGTACCAGGCCGCCGCCCAGCACGCGGTCCAGCTCATCGACGCCTGTGGGCAGGAAAGCAGCCGTGGTGGCGTCCACCTCGGCAATCCGGCGGGCCGGTTCAAGAACAGTAGTGGCCGCCGTCGTACGCGCCACGGCGGCTCCCGTTTCCTCAACGGTGCCCCACGCCTGGCACTCGCCGCACCGGCCCACCCACTTGACTGTGGTCCAGCCGCATTCAGCGCATTTGTACGCGGGGGCCTTGGACGCCCGGGAAGTCTTTGTAGCCATGGGGTCCACCCTAGCGGCGGGCCCCGACATTCCCCCTGCCTCGCGCCGGCGCGGGCCCGGCGCGGCACTGCAGGGGAAGCCTCCCGCCCGCCGGCCTCCTGAGAGAGCGCTCTCTTGACAGTGATCTGCGCCACCCCTACAGTTGAGGAACTTGCCAGAGAGCGCTCTCTCAGCGTCGGTAGATCCCCCACAAAGGAGTGACCTTGAAATTCGCACGACATACTGCGGCCGCCATCGCGGGCGCAGCGGCCCTGGCCCTGATGGCCTCCGGCTGCAGCAGCAGCAGCAAAGAACAGGCAGCAAGCGCAGACAACCCCGTGGAGCTCACGGTCACCACTTTCGGAACCTTCGGCTATGACGATCTCTACGGTGAATACGAGCAGGCCAACCCCGGAGTCAAGATCAAAGCCACAAACATCGACCGCGGAGCCAACGCCCGCACCGATGCGTTCACGAAACTCGCTGCAGGCTCAGGCCTCAGCGACGTGGTGGCCATCGAGGAAGGCTGGCTGGGATCCATCATGGAAGTTTCGGACCAGTTCGTGGACCTGAACGAGCACGGGGCAGCGGACATCAAGGACAACTGGGTGGACTGGAAGTTCAAGCAGGGCACCGATCCGGACGGCCGCGTCATTGGATACGGGACAGACATCGGACCGCAGGGCCTTTGCTACAACGGCAAACTCTTTGAGGCTGCCGGCCTTCCGAAGGACCGCGAATCGGTAGCGAAGCTGTTCGGCGGGGAGGACGCCACCTGGGAGACCTACTTCAAGCTCGGCGAGCAGTACAAGGCAGCCACCGGCAAGGCCTGGTACGACCAGTCCGGCTTCGTCTGGAACTCGATGGTCAACCAGATGGAAGAGGGCTACTACACCAAGGACGGGGAGCTGAACGTCGACGGCAACGCAGAGATGAAAGCCAAACTCGAACTGCTGGCGGCCGGAACCGCGGCCGGATTGTCCGCCAACCAAACACAGTGGGACTGGGGCAACGGCAAGGCATTCACTGACGGCTCCTTCGCCACGTTCGTCTGCCCCGGCTGGATGCTCGGCACCATCAAGGGCCAGCTTGAATCAGCGGGCGGCGGCGCGGACAGCGGCTGGGACTTCGCCGACGTCTTCCCCGGCGGGGCCTCCAACTGGGGAGGTGCCTTCCTTTCAGTGCCCAAGACCTCCGAGCATCCCGCGGAAGCTGCCAAGCTTGCAGCCTGGCTCACCGCCCCTGAGCAGCAGGTGAAGCAGTCGGCCGCGGCCAACAACTTCCCCAGCACACTGAAGGCACAGGAGAAGCTCGTAGCGGACGCCACCCCCAATGTGCTGTTCAACAATGCCCCCACCGGCGTTATCCTCGCCAACCGCGCCAAGGGAGTGGTGGCCCAGTTCAAGGGACCGGACGATTCCGTCATCCAGGAGAACGTGTTCGGGCCCGCCATGAAAATGCTCGACGGCGGGACGGCCGACGCTGACAAGGCCTGGTCCGAAGCGCTGGCCCTCCTCAACGACCTGGTCGTAAACAACTAGCACCACCCGCTGCGGGGCCTTCCGGAAGGGAGGCCCCCCGATGGAGGGCAAGAGCCCATGACAACCACCCTGAACCGGGCCGCCAAACCCGCGGCCATCAAACCGAAACCCACCTGGAAGCAGCGGCTGAGCGTCTTCGACGTCAAAGCATCGCCCTACCTGTACGTCGCACCGTTCTTTATCCTCTTCGCCCTCGTGGGACTCTTTCCGCTGGTCTACACCTTCGTGGTGAGCCTCTTCGACTGGCACCTGCTCAAGGGCCGGGGCGACTTCGTGGGGCTGCAGAACTTCGCGGAAGTCCTGCAGGACCGCTTCTTCTGGAACTCCCTGTTCAACACGGTGAGCATCTTCCTGCTCTCCGCCATCCCGCAGCTCGCCGTTGCCCTCTTCCTGGCCGCCATACTTGACCAGAACCTTCGGGCCAGGACGTTCTGGCGGATGAGCGTCCTGCTGCCCTACGTCGTGACGCCGGTGGCAGTGGCCATGATCTTCACCAACATGTTCGGTGAGCAGTACGGCCTGATCAACAATGTCCTGGGCAACTTCGGCCTGGACCCGGTGATGTGGAAAAGCGAAACGCTGCCCAGCCACATCGCCATCGCCACCATGGTGAACTGGCGCTGGACCGGCTACAACGCGCTGATCCTGCTCGCAGCAATGCAGGCCGTACCCCGCGACCTCTACGAATCCGCCGCGCTGGACGGAGCCGGAGCCATGCGCCGGTTCTTCAGCATCACCCTGCCGAGCATCCGTCCCACCATGGTGTTTGTGGTCATCACGTCCACCATCGGCGGCCTGCAGATCTTCACCGAGCCGCGCCTGTTCGATCCCGCCACCGCCGGCGGCTCCCAGCGGCAATTCCAGACCACCGTGCTGTACCTCTGGGAAATGGCCTTCCAGCGCCAGAACTTCGGCAAGGCATCCACCATCGCCTGGCTCCTTTTCCTGATCATCGTGCTGTTCGGTCTGGTCAACTACCTCATCTCCCGGCGCATCGCCACCGCAGACCCCGCCAAACCCTCCCGGGCCGCCCGGAGACGCGCCGAAAGGACCACACGATGAGCACCATCGAAGGGGCAGCCCCCGCACCTGCTGAATCCCGCACCTCCTCGAGCCCTGCGACCGGCCCGTCCACAACGCTCCGGAAGCGCTTCTTCGGCTCCGGGGAAAAGCCCGGGTTCCTGACGTACGGCCTCCTCCTGGTGTTCCTGCTGTCCTCGGCCTACCCCCTGTGGTGGTCCGCCGTGATCGGCAGCCGGTCCAACGAGGCCCTTGGTGAGACCTGGCCGCCACTGCTCCCGGGCGGAAACTTCTGGACCAACGTGGGCGAAGTCTTCGACACGATTCCCTTCTGGCTCGCACTGGGCAACAGCGTGCTGATTTCCTGCATCATCACCGTTTCGGTGGTGGGCTTCTCAACCCTGGCCGGCTACGCGTTCGCCAAGCTCCGCTTCCGGGGCCGGGACGGGCTCATGCTGATGGTGGTGGCCACCATGGCCATCCCCACCCAGCTCGGGATCATCCCGCTGTTTATGGTGATGCGCACCCTGGGCTGGACCGGCGAAATCGGGGCCGTGGTGGTGCCCACCCTGGTGACCGCGTTCGGCGTCTTCTTTATGCGGCAGTACCTGGTGGACGTCATCCCGGACGAACTGATCGAGTCCGCCAGGATGGACGGTGCCAGCATGATTTCAACCTTCCGGCACGTCGCCATCCCGGCCGCGCGGCCCGCCATGGCCATCCTGGGCCTCTTCACCTTTATGACCGCCTGGACTGATTTTCTTTGGCCCCTGCTGGTGCTCGACGCCGGCAACCCCACCTTGCAGACGGCGCTCAGCCAGCTGCAGTCGGCCCGCTACGTGGACTACTCCGTGGTCCTCGCCGGCGCGGTTCTGGCAACCCTCCCGCTGCTGGTGCTGTTCGTACTCGCAGGAAAACAACTCATCTCAGGAATCATGCAAGGAGCAGTGAAGGGCTGAATGCAGCACTCAACGTATAAGCGGCAATGGCCCGAGGGCTTCCTCTGGGGATCGGCGACGGCGGCCGCCCAGGTAGAAGGCGCCGGCCACGAAGGCGGCAAGGAAGATTCCATTTGGGACCACTTCGCCCGGATCCCCGGTGCCATCGCCAACGGTGACAACCTTGAGCAGGCAGTGGACCACTATCACCGGATGCCCCAGGACGTCCGGCTGATGAAGGAACTGGGACTGGATTCCTACCGGTTCTCCACCAGCTGGGCGCGGGTCCGCCCCGGAGGCAGGACCGCGAACCGCGAGGGATTGGACTTCTACTCCCGGCTTGTGGATGAGCTGCTCGAAGCAGGCATCCTGCCGTGGCTCACCCTCTACCACTGGGACCTGCCCCAAGCACTTGAGGAGAAGGGCGGCTGGGTGAACCGGGACACGGCGTACCGGTTCGTGGAGTATGCCGACGACGTGTACTCGGCGCTCGGGGACAGGGTCCGCCACTGGACCACGTTCAATGAACCCTTCTGTTCGTCACTGCTGGGCTACGGGGCGGGGGTCCACGCGCCCGGCCGCCAGGAGCCCGCGGCCGCCGTCGCCGCCGTCCATCACCAGCACCTGGCCCACGGACTGGCGGTCAATGCGCTGCGAAGCCGTGGAGCGGAGCAGTTGGGCATCACCCTCAATCTGAGCAATTCGATTCCGCGGGACAGCCAGGACCCGGTGGACCTCGACGCCGCCCGCCGGTTCGACTCCCTGCAGAACAGGATCTTCCTTGACCCCATCCTGCGGGGAAGCTACCCGGAGGATTCATTGCGGGACCTGGCACCCTTTGGCCTGCAGGACCTGATCCGTCCGGGCGACCTCGAAATCATCAGCGCGCCCCTGGACTTCCTGGGCGTGAACCACTACCACGATGACCTCATCAGCGGACACCCCGACGCCGCCGGAAGCGACGGCCACTCCGGCGGCGCCGAACGTCCCACCGCCTCACCCTGGATCGGCTCCGAGGACATCGCGTTCCCCAGCAGGGGGCTGCCGAGGACAGCGATGGGCTGGGAAGTGAACCCGGAGGGCCTGGGCACCCTGCTGGTCCGGCTGGGCGAGGAGTATCCGTCCCTGCCGCCGCTCTACATCACCGAAAACGGTGCCGCCTACGAGGACACGCTGGACGCCGACGGCGCCGTGCACGACGAGGAGCGGACCCGCTTCATCCTGGACCATGTGGCCGCCGTCGGTGAAGCCATAGACCAGGGCGCGGACGTCCGCGGCTACTTCGTCTGGTCACTGCTGGACAACTTCGAATGGTCGTGGGGCTACGGAAAACGGTTCGGGATCGTCCGCGTGGATTACGGCAGCTTCGAACGCACGGTCAAGGACAGCGGAAAGGCCTACGCCGAACTGATCGCTGCGGCGAAGCGGAACATTCCACGCCCCGCCATGTCCCTGCCCGCCTAAACTGAAATCCCCGGCCCAGTGCCAGCTAGATCACGGAGCGAACATTGTGAAGCAAGACCCCAGCGCAAGCAGGCCGGCGCCCACCCTTGAAATGGTGGCGGCGCTGGCCGGCGTTTCCCGCGCCACCGTCTCGCGGGTGGTGAATGACGTGCCGAGCGTGGATGAGGACATCGCCGCCAAGGTGCGGCAGGCCATTCTCGCCGTGAACTACACCCCCAACCGGGCTGCCCGTACCCTGGCCAGCAGGCGGCCCAACTCGGTGACCCTTATCGTGCCGGAGTCCACGTCCAAGGTGTTCGCGGATCCGTTCTTCGCATCGGTGGTGCAGGGCGTGGCCCTGTACCTGGCGGACACGGACTACACCCTGAACATGGTGATCGCCTCCGAGGCCAAGCCGGAAAAGACCCGGGCTTTCCTGCTCGGGGGCAGCGTGGCAGGTGCCCTGGTGGTGTCCCACCATGCCGGGGACACGTCCTGGACCCACCTGGGCGACTACATCCCGATGGTGTTCGCAGGCCGGCCCCTGCGCGAAAGCGGCAGCTACTACGTGGATGTTGATAATGAGGCAGCAGCCGCAGGGGCAACCCGGCTGCTGATCGAACGGGGACGGCGCAACATCGCCACTATCGCCGGCCCCCAGGACATGCCGCCGGGCATCGACCGGGTCAACGGCTGGCGAAAAGCCATGGCGGAAGCCGGACTGGATGATTCCATGGTGGAGTACGGGGACTTCACCCATGCCTCGGGAGCCAAAGCTATGCGGCGTTTGCTGGGCAGCGGGCGGCCGGTGGACGGCCTGTTCGTCGCCAACGACCAGATGGCGGCCGGTGCCTACAGCGTGCTGCAGGAACGCGGGCTCCGGATACCCGAGGACGTTGCCGTGGTGGGGTTCGACGACGATTCGTTCGCTGTTTCCGTGGATCCGCAGCTCACCACGGTGCATCACCCGATTATCGATATGGGAAAGAAAATGGCCGAAATCCTGGTGAATCTGATCGAGGGCAAGGACCCCGACCGGGTCACACAGATTCCCACATCACTCGTAGTCCGCGGGTCCGCCTGATGCCCAGCGCGGAGGATGGTTCCACGCAGGATGTGCGCCCCCTGCGGTGGGGTGTTGTGGCTACCGGCAGGATTGCCCACCGCGTAACCCTCGACCTGGCGCGCCTTGAGGATGCTGCGCTGTACGCAGTGAGTTCGCGGAGTGCCGGTTCTGCCCGCGGCTTCGCGGAAGCGCATGGTTTTGAAACCAGCTACTACGACACTGCCGCCGCAACCGGTTACAAGCACCTGTTCGCCGACCCGCTGGTGGACGTGGTGTACGTGGCCACGCCGCACGCCCAGCACTTCGAAGTTGCCCGTGCGGCCCTCGACGCCGGCAAGCATGTCCTGTGCGAAAAGCCGCTCACCATCAACGCCCGGGAGGCCCGGGAGCTGACCCGGCTGGCGGGGGATCGGGGACTTTTCCTGATGGAGGCGGTGTGGACCCGCTTCCTGCCGGCTACCCGCCGCGCCCTCGAGCTGGCCGGCAACGGTGCGATCGGCACGGTCCGCTGGGTCCAGGCGGACCTGGGCTTTCCGGCCGTCTACGACCCCGAGGACAGGCTGTGGGATCCGGCTGCCGGCGGCGGCGCCCTCCTGGACCTCGCGGTCTACCCGTTGACCTGGGCCGTGGCTGCCTTCGGGTACCCCACCCGGCTTACGGCCACAGGCCACCTGAACCAGGACGGCGTGGACGTGCAGAATGCGCTCACTCTCGAATATCCCGAAGGTGCCGCAGCGCAGCTGACCTCCTCACTCTCGTCTGCCGGCCCGAGCATGGCAACACTGAGCGGGACCGCCGGCTGGATCAGGACCGGTTCCCCGCTGTACAGCCCCAAGAGCCTGGAAATCTGCGGCCTGGAGGGCCGCATCCGGGTGGAGGAATTTCCAGAGGAGACCGAGGGCTTCATCCACGAACTGCGGGAAACCGCACGTTGCATCCGCGCCGGTCTCCAGGAGAGCCCGCTGATGCCTTGGGCCGAAACCGTGCAGATGATGCAGCTGCTCGACGAAGCACGGCAGCAACTGGGGCTGCAGTACCCCAACGACGTTTAGTTCCGACGAGCTCACCACCGGGGCAGGCTAAAGCGCCGGCAGCACGTCCCTGGCCTCCCGGGAGTCCATTCCCGTTGCCTCGAGCAGGTCCACCATCAGCGGCCTGAACAGCATCACCACCGTTTCGCCTTCCAGCCGCTGCACTCCCAGCAGCTTCGGGTGCAGCCGCAGTGCAATTTCGCTCAGGTCCCGGCGGGCTGTGCGCAGGTGGGCGCGGCGGACGCCGTCGTGCGTTTCCGCCAGGCCCAGCGACAGTTCGTCAATGGCGGCAGCGGTCTCCTGCAGCACCTCTGCGATGTTCTCCGTGGCCTCGTCCGAGAGCGCCGCGTGATTGATGGCGCTGGTGAGGCGGCGCGCGAAAACCCGGCTGTTCCTCAGCGCCAGGTCAATGAAGTCCAGCGATACTTTCAGCTGGTCCAGCTCTTCGCGGTGCCGCCTGTATGCGGGCGCCAGCCGGGCCACCTCGCCGGAAGAACGCAGGGATTGGCGCATCGCGTCCACCAGCGGCTGGCAGTTCCTGCCTCGGATGAGTGCATGCCAGGCCTGGGTGGAATCGCTGTTAACCAGGGCGTCGGCACATTCGCGCAGCACCTCTGCCAGTTCGTGCAGCAGCTTCTGGACGTCCTTGCGTGGTTCCCGGCGCGGATCCTTGGGGATCAGGATGGTCACCAGCAGCGCGCACAGGCCGCCCACCACTGCGTCGATGCTGCGGGTGAAAGGCCCGCCGGCCGGCGCCGGCAGCAGCACCACGAGGAGCGACTGCAGCCCCAGCTGCGTGGTGAAGATGGTGCCGCTGTCCAGGAAGCGGGCCAGCAGGATGGAGAAGAGAAGGACGACGGCGGCCTGCCAGATTCCGCCGCCCAGCCAGTGCAGGAGGAGGTCGCCCACCGCGATGCCGATGGTGCAGCCCAGCCCCACCTCCACCACGCGCCGGAGCCGCGGTTCGCGCGAGAAGCCCAGCGCGATCAGGGACGAGGTGGCAGCGAAAAGGGGCCCGGAATGGCCCAGCACGTACTCGGCGAAGGCATAGGCGCCCACGGCACACAAGGTCATTTGGATGGCGGGAACCAGGGAATTCCGGCTCCGGATCAGGCCGGTGCGGATACGCCCGTGCAGGAAACGCCTGCCCGCTGAGAGTCCTGCTGCCGAAGCCATGACGTCCAGTGTATTTGCTGGCCCGCCCTTTTACCGGCCAGCGCCGTGCACTACGGCCGGACCTGTGATCTGCGCAATGGGAACCCGGTACTTGTAAGCCAATATCCCGCCGTCGTTAAGGTTCTGTTCACCTTGGACAGCCCATCCCTTTACCTGCGGCCCCTAACTTCGATGAAGGTACAAAACGTACGCATCGCGCTGCAGGGTTCTCCGTCCCTGCCCGCACATGAACACCCTGGAAGGGGTACACCTAGTGAAGGCACTCCGCTTCGGCCGCCACGCGGCTATCGCTGTTATCGCAGCCGGCGCACTCGCGCTCTCCGCCTGCGGTTCAGACAACGCCACGGGCACTGCACCCACCGGCGGCCAGACTTCTGCCGGCCCCAAGGTCACCGGCACCCTCACCGGCATCGGCGCATCCTCCACCGGTGCGGCCATGGACGCCTGGAAGGCCGGCTTCGCAAGCGCCAACCAGGGCGCCTCCGTGCAGTACTCCCCGGACGGCTCCGGCGCCGGCCGCAAGGCCATCATCGACGGTTCGGCACAGTTCGCCGGCTCGGACGCGTACCTCAAGGACGAAGAGCGGGAAAGCTCCAAGGCAGTGTGCGGTCCCGACGGCGCCATCAACATTCCCGTCTACATCTCGCCGATCGCCGTGGCCTTCAACGTTCCCGGCGTGACCGAGCTGAAGCTGGACGCAGCCACCGTGGCCAAGATCTTCCGGGGTGAGATCGCCAAATGGAACGATCCCGCCATCGCCGCCCTCAACGAAGGCGTCACCCTGCCGGACCTCAAGGTCACCCCGGTGAACCGTTCGGACGACTCGGGCACCACCACCAACTTCACCGATTACCTGGCTTCGGCAGCCCCTGAGGTCTGGACGGACAAGTCCGCTGGTGTCTGGCCTGCGAGCCTGCAGGGCGAGAACGCCAAGGGCACCTCCGGCGTGGTCAAGACCGTTACCGACACCCCCGGCGCAGTGACCTACGCCGACGACTCTGCAGTGGGTGGCAAGCTCGGCACCGCTTCCATCAAGGTGGGCGAGGAGTTCGTCAAGATCTCCGCTGACGCCGCCGCCAAGGCAGTGGAAGCCGGCAAGGCCGTTGAGGGCCGTTCCGCCAACGACGTGGCCATCAAGCTGGACCGCAAGACCACGGCTTCGGGCGCCTACCCGGTGGTGCTCGTTTCCTACCACGTGGTCTGCAGCGCCTACGACAAGCAGGAGACCGTTGACCTGGTCAAGGCCTTCGAGAACTACGTAGTTTCCGAGGAAGGCCAGCAGGCCGCAGCTGATTCCGCGAAGTCCGCCCCGCTGTCTTCGACCCTTGCCGAAAAGGCCGCCAAGGCCATCGAGAGCATCAAGGTCAAGTCCTAATTACCGCTCAAAAACCGGGTTCCCCGCCTGCCGAGAGGCAGTGCGGGGAACTTCGGTTTGGACGCAGCATCTTTTCAGCCTCAATCATCGATCGAAGGGCCGTCGAATGACCGCCACCCCCCTGACCAGCACCCAGGGCGCCGGCCGCGCCGGGGATAAAATCTTCTCGGGTGCCGCGCTCGCTGCCGGCTGCCTCATCCTCGCCGTCCTCTTCGGCGTCGCGCTCTTCCTGGTGGTCCAGGCCATCCCGGCACTGACCGCGCCTGCCGCACAAATCCAGGGCGGGGCGGGCTTCTTCGCCTACATCTGGCCCATCGTGATCGGCACACTCATCGCCGCGGTCATTGCACTGGTGATCGCCACGCCCGTCGCCATCGGTGTTGCCCTGTTCATCTCGCACTTCGCGCCCCGCGGACTCGCCGCCGGCCTGGGCTACGTGGTGGACCTCCTCGCCGCCATCCCGTCCGTGGTTTACGGCGCGTGGGGCGCGGCGTTCCTGGCCAAGGAAATCTCCCCTGCCTACAACTGGCTGGCGCAGAACATGGGCTGGTTGCCCATCTTCCAGGGCCCGGCCTCTGCCACCGGCAAAACCATCCTTACCGCGGGCATCGTCCTCGCGGTCATGGTGCTGCCCATCATCACCTCACTGTCCCGGGAGATCTTCCTGCAGACGCCCAAGCTTCATGAAGAAGCCGCTCTCGCCCTGGGCGCCACCCGCTGGGAAATGATCAAGATGTCCGTCCTGCCCTTTGCGCGGCCGGGCATCATCAGCGCCGTCATGCTGGGCCTTGGCCGCGCCCTTGGCGAGACCATGGCAGTTGCCCTGGTGCTGTCCTCCGGCGCCCTGACGGCCAGCCTGATCCAGTCCGGCAACCAGACCATCGCAGCGGAGATCGCCCTGAACTTCCCCGAGGCCAGCGGCCTCAAAGTCAGCACGCTCATCGCAGCCGGCCTGGTCCTGTTCATCATTACCCTGGCCGTGAACATGATCGCGCGCTGGATCATCACCCGGCACAAAGAATTCTCGGGAGCCAACTAAATGACCTCCACGCTTACGCCCGTCCGCAGCAAGCGTTCGGCGCTCACGAAGGGCCAGCTGCCCAAGTACGCCCCCTATGTGGTCCTGGCCGCCGCCCTGATCGTGGGCGCCGCCATCCTGGCGCTGGTGGGCTTTAACGCCTTCGGCTGGGGCATCGTCTCCGCGATCCTGTTCGCCGTCGGACTGGTGTCCTGGAGCGCCGTGGTGGAGGGTTCCCGCAAGGCGAAGGACAAACTGGCCACCTGCCTGGTGGTGGGGTCCTTCCTGGTGGCGCTGCTGCCGCTCATCTCGGTGATCTGGACCGTCCTGGTGAATGGAATTCCCGGTCTCCTGGCCCCGGGGTTCCTGGGCACCTCCATGAACGGCGTCACCGGCGTCTTCGATAATAAGGCCGTCGAAGAAGGCGCACCCGTGCTGGGCGGCATCTACCACGCGCTCCTGGGCACCATCCAGATCACGCTCCTGGCCACGGTCATCTCCGTGCCGGTAGGCCTGCTGACCGCCATCTACCTGGTGGAGTACGGCAACGACGGCCGGCTGGCGCGCGCCATCACCTTCTTCGTCGACGTGATGACCGGCATCCCGTCCATCGTGGCCGGCCTTTTCGCCGCCGCCTTCTTCTTCGCCGTGGTGGGCCCGGGCACCAAGACAGGCGCCGTGGCCGCCGTCGCGCTTTCCGTGCTGATGATCCCCGTGGTGGTGCGCTCCAGCGAGGAGATGCTGAAGATCGTGCCCAACGAACTCCGGGAGGCGGCATACGCGCTGGGCGTACGCAAGTGGCGGACCATCATCAAGGTGGTGATCCCGACGGCGATCTCCGGCATCGCTTCCGGCGTCACCTTGGCCATCGCACGCGTCATCGGCGAGACGGCCCCCATCCTGGTCACCGCCGGCTTCGCCACGAGCATCAATAACAACGTATTCGGCGGCTGGATGGCTTCGCTGCCCACGTTCATCTACACCCAGATCCTGAACCCCACCTCACCGGCCAACCCGGACCCGTCCTCCCAGCGGGCCTGGGGCGCCGCCCTGGTGCTGATCATCCTGGTGATGATCCTCAACCTTGGAGCCCGGCTGATCGCCAGGGTCTTCGCCCCCAAGACAGGCCGCTGACCGCCTGCTCCTTCCGGTCCTTCGGGCCGGAACCTAGACTTCAATTCATCCCCAGTTAGTGAAGGAACACCATGTCTAAGCGCATCGACGTCAAGGACCTGAACGTGTACTACGGCGATTTCCTCGCCGTGGAGGACGTCACCATCAACATCGAGGCCAAGTCCGTCACCGCATTCATCGGCCCCTCAGGCTGCGGCAAGTCCACCTTCCTGCGGACCCTGAACCGCATGCACGAGGTACTTCCCGGCGCCCGCGTGGAGGGCGAGGTGCTCCTCGACGGGGACAACCTGTACGGCCCCGGCGTGGACCCCGTCACCGTCCGCTCGCAGATCGGCATGGTGTTCCAGCGGCCCAACCCGTTCCCCACCATGTCCATCCGGGACAACGTGCTGGCGGGCGTGAAGCTGAACAACAAAAAGATCTCCAAGGGCGAGGCCGACGTCCTCGTGGAACGCTCGCTGAAGGGCGCCAACCTCTGGAACGAGGTCAAGGACCGCCTGGACAAGCCCGGTTCGGGCCTTTCCGGCGGCCAGCAGCAGCGCCTCTGCATCGCCCGGGCCATCGCCGTGGAGCCGCAGGTGATCCTCATGGACGAGCCGTGTTCCGCGCTGGACCCCATCTCCACCCTGGCCATCGAGGACCTCATCAACGAACTCAAGGACCAGTACACGGTGGTGATCGTGACGCACAACATGCAGCAGGCAGCCCGCGTCTCGGACCGCACCGCATTCTTCAACATCGCCGGCACCGGCAAGCCCGGCAAGCTGATTGAAGTGGGGGACACCCACACGATCTTCAGCAACCCCACCCAGAAGGCTACCGAGGACTACGTCTCCGGCCGCTTCGGATAAATCCCCGTGCACTGCGGGAGACGGATGGGACCGGCCGCCCAGGCCGGGGGCCGTCGTCGTACTCCTACTCGGGGACCTCAAGCTGGAAGCCGCACCGGCAGCGCAGCACCCTGGTGGGCAGCGACACGGTGCTGAGTCCGCCGCCGGTGCTGCTGCGGTAGCACAGCCTTTCTATCTCGAGTTCTGCTTCCTCCATGGGGAATCCGCAGTGGATGTACTCGTCACCGAACATGATGACCTTCGCCATCCAGCGCACCTGGCCCAGCGCCGCAGCGACGTCGGCCGCGTACGCGAGGTGCTCCTGGAACCGGCGGCACTCGTTGCAGGTGTAGGAGACGGTGACCAGGTCGCTGTTGGCCGCTCCCATCGCGATGATCGCATGAATGGTCAGCTTTTGTTCGGTGCCGCACAGCTCGCAGCGCATTCGCCGCGGCTGGGGGAGGTTGTGCCGGGGTGTCGAGGAAGACATGGCGCCTGGCCTTTTCCAGGTTGTGCATCGAGTCCGCCGATGTGCTTCAGCGGCATGCTCCGCGGCCCTGCACCCGGCGGCGGATGTCAGACCCGGCAGCAGCGCTGGGGGCCTACTTTTGAATCTACGTCACCGGCGTCCGGCTGTACAGATCACCGGCTTCACGAGCCCCGGCGTCCCCGGCACCGCAGGGGAGCAGGGGCCGACGGCGGTGCTCCCGGCCGTGCCCGTTCCCGGCCCCGCGCCGGACGGGCCCCGAGCACTATCCCGGCAGCGGCGACAGTGCCAGCGCCAGCACAAAAGCGAGCGCGGCCGTGGCCACCGGAGTCAGGATCCAGAGCCCCACAATGCGGATCACCAGCTTCCGGTTGGTCACCGAAAAGTGCTGGTTTTCGCCTGCGCCCAGCACCGCCGAGGTGACGGTGTGCGTGGTGGAGAGCGGCCAGTGCAGGCCGATGGCGCCCACAAAGAGCATGACGGCGCTGAAGATCTGCGCCACCGAGCCCCGCAGCGGATCGATCCTGGTGATTTTGTAGCCGATGGTGTGCGAAATCCGCCAGCCGCCGTACACCGTTCCGGCGGTAATCATCACGGCGGAAAGCAGCGCCACCCACACGGGGAGGGTGCCGCCGTCGGAATAGCCGCCGGCCAGCAGGGCCAGCAGGAGGACCGCACTGATCCGCTGCCCGTCCTGCAGGCCGTGGCCGAACGCCACTGCCCCCGCGGCGATTGACTGGCTTCGGCGGAACCGCTGGTTCACCACGTTCGGCTGCGTGTGGCGGGCTGCCCAGGTGGCAGGGTAGACCAGCAGGAACGCCCCGCTGTAGGCCACCAGCGGCGACAGCACCAGGGGCAGGATGACCTGGAACAACAGGGAGCGGTCCACCCCTCCGACGCCTGCCCCGCCCACAGCGATGCTGGCGAGCCCGGCCCCGGCAAGGCCGCCCACCAGGGCGTGGGTGGAGGAGGCCGGGATGCCCCGCCACCACAGGATGATGCCCCAGGCGATGGCGCTGGCCAGGCCGGCGAGGAGGATGCTGAGGCCGTCCGTTCCGGATGGAAGGTTGATCCAGGTCTGGCTGACGGCCACCGCCAGTCCTGCACTGAGCAGGGCGCCGATGAAGTTGAAGAAGGCTGCAAGCAGCACAGCCACGCTGGGCGTGAGAGCGCGGGTGCGCACGGCAAGGGCAACAGAGGTGGAGACGTCACGGAACCCGTTGACGAAGGCGAACACGGCGGCCAGGACCACCACCGCGCCGAAGACGGCTGCCGTCACCTCAGGATTCCTTGACGATGATGCTGCCTACCTGGGTGGCGATGCGCCGCATGTCCTTGGTGACGTCCACCAGCTGGTTGGCGATATCGCGGTTGCGGGAGTACTGCGCCCATTTCATCTCGCTGATCATGTCCGCCACCCACACCCGGTGCGTCCGTTCGGCGCGTTTGGCCAGGCGGAGGATTTCTATCCAGTAGTCCTCCAGGTCATCCAGGTTGTCCAGCCGGCGCATGGCATCGACCGTGAGCTCGGCCTGCCGGCTGATGATTTCCAGCTGGTCTGCGGCCCGCTTGGGCAGCCGCTCCAGCCGGTAGAGCGCCACCAGTTCCGCGGCGGCATCCAGCTTTTCGATGGCCTCGTTGAGGTAGCGCGACAGGGCGTACATGTCCTCGCGCGGCAGCGGGTTCACGAAGCTGGTCCGCATATGCGTCAGGAGGGCGAAATGCAGTTCGGCGGACCGGGCCTCGTGGTTGTGCATGTCCTCCACGAGCTTGCCGTGCTCCGCCGCCGGGACGCCGAGGATCTCGGCTAGGGTGGCGCTGCCGAGCACAATTTGCTGCGCCATTTGCGATAGGAGGTTCAGCCCGGCGGGCTCCTGGGGAAAAAGGCGCAGTTTCACGTAGTTACCGGTCTCCGGGAAAAGTTCAGGGCGGGAGTTGCCTGCCGTGTGACTTGACCCCGGCGCAACCAACGCTAACTCTACCGGCCCGCAAAAGGAGCCCTGAAATGGGCCGACGTTAACTGACCAGCCAGAACGGGGCAAGCAGTCGGCGGGCATAAAAATGGTGCCGAACCGGATACGCCTCTCGGCGGTAGGCCGCTCTAGGCGGCTGAATGTTGAAGCCCGGGGGTTTCGCGGCTCGGCACCAGTTTCAGTGTTCTACGTTGATTGGCCCAAGTCAACATTGACAGATCGGGCCTCTTGGGCCAGAGCCTGGACCCTTCTAGTCCAGTTCGCCCAGCCGCCAGGCGTTGGCGGCGTGCTCGAGGTCCTCAGCGGTTTTCACCAGCTGGTGCGAGTTGCGGGTGAGCTTGCTGGCCTGGGCCTCGTTCCCGTGCTCGGCACCATCGGCCAGCGTTGCCTGGCCGAGCGCCACCACCCGGCAGAACGCGGCGGAACGTTCCAGCGCCACGTCGAACTCGCCGTCGAACGCGCCGGAGAGGATGGCGTCCGCCATCGTCTTCATCTCGTCCGCTCCGGGAGGCTCGGCAGCGCCCGCCACCACGTTGGAAACCTGGGCGGTGTCCTTGCCGGCGCGGAAGTAGACGGAAATGCGCTCCGGGTCCTCCACGGTGGCCGCGCGCAGGGCATAGAGGCGCCACAGTGCGCCGGGAAGCGACCGTGCAGGGCTCTCCGCCCACATCTCCGCGATGGCCTCCAGCCCCTGCTCGTCGGCGAGCCTGACCAGCCGCTCGGTCACGGCCGGATCGTCGCTGTCGCGGCCGTGCCGGACCAGTGCCTGCGCTGCGAGGTGGGCGGCTTCGGACACCCGGGCAGGGTCCGCGCCGCCGGCAAAAGGCTCGAAGTCCACCGGCGCGAAAGGCTTCGGCTTGTGGTGCCGGTTGGCGCCGCCGTATGGAATGGGACCTGGTTGCTCGCTCATGCCACCCACGCTACTCCTGTGCCGTGCCGGAAATCGAGCATCAGGGCCCTTGCCCACGGGCCCGACGACGCGTCCCGGCCTGAGTGCATAAGGGCCGGAACCATGGGTTAGAGTATTAAATGTCCAGAAATGGACTGGGCCGGGCAGGCCGGCACTTGGTGCCGAAACAGCCCGGCAGGGGCCTTTAGCTCAGTTGGTAGAGCATCGGACTTTTAATCCGTGGGTCGTGGGTTCGAGCCCCACAGGGCCCACTCTTTATTGAAGAGCGGGAATCCCCCGGCAGCCTCCCAGAGGCCGCCGGGGGATTTTTCGTTCGGGCCACGCCCGCGGGCTGCAGCAAACGCGCCGTGGCAGCAACGGGCACAATGGTGGCATGACAAAAAGCAGCACCGGGCGGCTGCCGCGCCTTGAGGACGTGGCCGGACTTGCTGGTGTCTCCCACCAGACCGTTTCCCGGGTGGTCAACGGCCACCCCAACGTCAGCAAGGCAACGCGCGAAAAGGTCGAGGCCGCCATCGCGCAGTTGGGCTACCGCCGGAACACCGCGGCCCGGAGCCTGGTGACCCGGCGCTCGCAGACCATCGGCGTGCTGGCCAGCGAGCTTTCCCAGTACGGGCCCGCCCACACCTTGCTGGGAGTGGAGCGTGCCGCGCGGGATGCCGGCTACTTCGTCAGCATCGCCGCGCTCCGCTCCGTCGGCCGGGACGCCATCTTCGACGCGCTGCAGCACTTCACCGACCAGTCCGTGGACGGGATCGCCGTCCTGGTGCCGCACACCGAGACGCTGCGGACCCTGGAGGAGTTCAACCCCGGGGTGCCTGTGGTGGCCGTCGGTTCGCCGGGCGATGCCGCCGTGAGCGGCGCGATGGTGGACCAGAAGCGCGGGGCCCTGATCGCCGTCGGCCATCTCATCGAGTTGGGGCACCGCAGGATCGGCCACGTCGCAGGGCCGGCGGACTGGCTCGACAGTGCCCTGCGCACAGAGGGCTGGCGTGAGGCACTGCAGCAGGCCGGCCTGCAGGACGACCTGCTGCTGGAAGGCGACTGGAGTGCGGAAAGCGGCTACGCGATCGGGCGGCGTCTGGCGGCGGAGCGGACGGCAACGGCCCTGTTCGTAGGCAACGACCAGATGGCCCTCGGTGTGCTGCGCGCGTTCAACGAGGCAGGCGTGCGCGTGCCCGACGACGTCTCCGTAGTGGGGTTCGACGACCAGCCCGAATCGGGCTACTTCACCCCGCCGCTCACCACGGTGCGGCAGGACTTCGAAGAGCTGGGCAGGCGGTGCGTTGATGCCATGCTGAAGGAGATCGAAGCGGGCGCCCCGGTGAGTTCCACGGTGGTCACCCCTGAACTGGTCCGGCGGGAGAGCACCGCGGGCCTGGCGCTGTAGCCTGAACTGATGCCCCAGCCTGAACTGATGCCCCACAACAACCCGCTGTCCCGCCTGCTCGACGCCGGAGAGAACCTGGTCCTGGACGGTGCCCTGGCCACAGAACTTGAAGCGTACGGCTGCAACCTGGAGGACCCGCTGTGGTCCGCGAAAGTCCTGCTCGAGCAGCCCGAACTCGTCAAGCAGGTCCACCTGGACTACTTCAGGGCCGGGGCGCGCGCCGCCATCACAGCCAGCTACCAGGCCACGCCTTTGGGGTTTGCGCGGCGGGGGATTTCCGCCGCCGACGCCTTGGACAGGGTTGCCCTGAGCGTCCGCCTCGCAGACGAGGCGCGGCATGAGTACCGGGCCGGGAACCCGGCGGCCGGACCGCTGCTGGTGGCCGGTTCCGTTGGACCCTACGGCGCCTACCTCGCCGATGGGTCCGAATACCGCGGCGACTACACCCTGAGCCGGAACGAATTTTTGGAGTTCCACCGGCCGCGGATCGAAGCGCTCGTGGAAGCCGGAGCGGATGTCCTCGCCTGCGAAACGTTGCCTTCCCTGCCAGAAGCGGAGGCGCTGCTGGAACTGATCTCCGGGTTCGGTATCGAATCCTGGCTGACGTTCACCCTCCGCGATGGAGCGCACATCAGTGACGGAACGCCGCTGGAACAGGTGGCGCAACTCTGCGATGCTGAGCCGCTTGTGGCTGCCATTGGTGTGAACTGCGTTCCGCTGGAGTTGGTCACCCCGGCGCTGGAAGCTTTGGGCCGGGGCACCGGCAAACCCCTGATCGCCTACCCCAACTCCGGGGAAACCTACGACGCCGTCACCAAGACCTGGGGGCCGGCGGCCTCGTCCGCTGCTGGTTCAGGCGGCGCTGCTGGCTCCGGTGCTGTTGCTGACATCGGAGGCGCGGTTGACGCCGGTGCAGTTGCTGATTCCGACGGCGCCGCCCACTCCCAACGGGTGCCGGGCAGCCTTGTGGAGGGAGTCCGGGACTGGCAGGAACGTGGCGCGCGCATGGTGGGCGGCTGCTGCCGGACAACGCCGCACGACATTGCCGCACTGGCGCAGCTCTGGCGGCCCTAATTCCGCATGAGCCCTGATCCCGGATCAGCCCTGATCCGCCTCCACGACCGCTTAGGCGGCGGGTGACTTCTGCCGGGCTGCTGCCGGAGCATGACGGGCCCAACGGGCCCATCTGGGCCAGTAGTTGATGGCAGCATAGGCTGCCAATGCAGCCGCCATGTGCAGGTGCAGCATCAGGTGGAGCGAGTACCCCGCAGGCACTGCCGCCCCGCCGTCCGGGGGAGGATCCTGGGCGGCGTCCTGCACTACGCCCGGCACACTGCCGCCGTGCCCGTGGCCGGTTATCCCTTCCCCTGATCCGCCGGAAAAGACTGCAAACCCCAGATGAAGCAGTTGCTGGGCCAGCCCGCACCCGAGCAGCACGGCCCAGCCGGGCAGGCTGAAGCGACCCAACATCGCTGCCGCCATGCCAAGCAGTGCTGCCAGGGCCGCGAGGATCATCAGGGAGGGAGCCGGACCGCCGGCGGCCGGGTGCGCTGCCAGGCCGAGGCCAGTGGAGAGGGGACCGGCAAGCCACGCACGGGACCCGGTTCGCTCTTTCGGCTGCACGCTTTCCAACGAGGCCCCCTTCCTTGTCCATGGCATCAGTTCTGCGGTTCATTATGTCCCTACCCCTTTTCGGCGCCGTCAGTCCACGGCGCCAGTGGGTGCGGCGCGCCGTGATCAGAGGCGCTGATCCGAAGGTGACCGCCATCCAGAGGTGCCGGCTCGCGTAGTGCGTTGTGAGATCCCTTCCCCTCCGGGAACTGTTCCCCGGCTTGCCCAGGACCTGGAATGCCCATTGACTTTCAATGTTGTTAGCGCTCACAATTGAGAGGCCGCGAAGCAGCGGCAGCTATTGGAGGATCTTTTATGGACGTCAGAGTGGACACAGACAGCTTCGTGGTCGGTGTGGACTACGGGACTCTCTCGGGCCGGGCCGTGGTGGTCCGGGTGCGGGACGGCAAGGAGCTCGGCAGTGGTGTGTACGAGTACCCGCATGCCGTGGTCACGGATGCACTTCCCGAGGACGTGGCGGGTCAGGACGCTGACGGACAAGCCGTCCGGCTTCCCGGGGAATGGGCGCTGCAGGTGCCCGATGACTACCGCGACGTCCTGCGTTTTGCCGTCCCGGCTGCCGTCGCCGAGGCTGGGATCGACCCGGCCGCCGTCGTCGGAATTGCCACGGACTTCACCGCATGCACCATGGTACCGGTGAAGGCGGACGGTACTCCGCTGAACGAAATTCCGGGGTTTGAAAACCGGCCGCACGCTTACGTGAAGCTCTGGCGCCACCACGCCGCGCAGGGCCAGGCCGACAGGATCAACCAGCTGGCATCAGAACGCGGCGAAGAGTGGCTGCCCCGCTACGGCGGCTTGATCTCTTCAGAATGGGAGTTCGCCAAAGGCCTGCAGCTGCTGGAAGAGGACCCCGAGGCCTACGCCGAGATGGACCACTGGGTGGAAGCCGCGGACTGGATTGTCTGGCAGCTCTGCGGCCAGTATGTCCGGAATGCCTGCACGGCCGGCTACAAGGGGATCTACCAGGACGGGCGCTACCCGTCGGAGGATTTCCTGTCCGCGTTGAACCCGGCCTTCAAGGACTTCGTCAGCGCCAAACTCGAGCACACCATCGGCCGCCTGGGCGACGCCGCCGGATACCTCACCGCTGAGGCCGCTGCCTGGACCGGCCTGCCCCAGGGAATCGCCGTGGCGGTGGGCAACGTTGACGCCCACGTGACCGCTCCGGCGGCGAAGGCAGTGGAACCGGGCCAGCTGGTGGCCATCATGGGCACCTCCACCTGCCACGTCATGAACGGCGATGAACTGCGCGAAGTGCCGGGTATGTGCGGCGTAGTGGACGGCGGCATCGTTGACGGACTCTGGGGCTATGAGGCCGGCCAGTCGGGCGTGGGAGACATCTTCGGCTGGTTCACAAAATATGGTGTACCGCCGGAATACCACCAGGCCGCCGAAGCTGCGGGCCTGGGCATCCACGAACACCTCACCGAACTGGCATCCAGGCAGGCCATCGGGGAACACGGACTGATCGCCCTGGACTGGCACTCGGGCAACAGGTCAGTGCTGGTGGACCATGAGCTGTCCGGAATCGTGGTGGGGCAGACCCTGGCCACCCGCCCCGAGGACACCTACCGCGCCCTGCTGGAAGCCACCGCCTTCGGCACCCGCACCATCGTGGACGCCTTCCGCGACGCCGGCGTCCCGGTCAAAGAGTTCATCGTGGCCGGCGGCCTGCTCAAGAACCCGCTCCTGATGCAGATCTACGCCGATGCCACGGGACTGAAGCTGTCCACCATCGGTTCGGCGCAGGGCCCGGCCCTGGGCTCGGCCATCCACGCTGCCATGGCCGCGGGGAAGTACGCCAGCATCCGCGAAGCTGCCGCCGCCATGGGGTCGGAACCGGGCGAGGTGTACACACCGATTCCCGAAAACGTGGCCGCCTACGACGAACTGTTCCAGGAATACAAGACCCTGCACGACTACTTCGGCCGCGGCACCAACGACGTGATGCACCGGCTCAAGGCCATCCAGCGCAAAGCAAACCAAGGCCTCGGTTCCGCCGGGCAACCGGTGGACACCGATGCGGCTGAACGCAACGATGCAGGTGCGGGGGTGCCGGCATGAGCGCCGGAACCGGAATTCTCGAAACCATCGCCCGGGTCCGCGAGGACGTTTGCGCCCTGCACGCCGAGCTGACCCGCTATGAACTGGTGGTGTGGACGGCAGGAAACGTCTCCGCCCGCGTGCCCGGCCACGAGCTGATGGTTATTAAACCCTCGGGCGTTTCGTACCAGGACCTGGCGCCTGAGCTCATGATTGTCACCGACCTGTACGGGGTGCCCGTGGCGGGAGATGCAACAGGTGAGTGGGGCAACCCGGCCCTGTCGCCGTCGTCGGACACTGCGGCGCATGCGTACGTCTACCGGCATATGCCGGAGGTGGGTGGCGTAGTTCACACGCACTCCACGTACGCCACGGCCTGGGCCGCCCGCGGGGAGCCCATCCCGTGCGTGCTCACCATGATGGGCGACGAATTCGGCGGATCCATCCCGGTGGGGCCGTTTGCGCTGATCGGCGATGACTCGATCGGCCAGGGCATTGTGGAGACGCTGAAGAACTCCAACTCGCCGGCCGTGCTGATGCAGAACCACGGCCCGTTCACCATCGGCAAGGACGCCACATCGGCGGTGAAGGCCGCGGTGATGTGCGAGGAAGTGGCCCGCACCGTCCACATCGCCCGGCAGCTGGGCGAACCGCTGCCCATTGACCAGGGCCACATCGACTCGCTGTACGCCCGCTACCAGAACGTCTACGGACAGTAATTCAACGCCGTCCCCCATTAACTTTTCAGGAGAACACATGAGCAGCGCAGCAAACACATCCCTTGACGGTTATGAGGTCTGGTTCCTCACGGGCAGCCAGCACCTCTACGGCGAGGACGTCCTCAAGCAGGTGGCCGCGCAGTCGCAGGAGATCGCCAACCAGCTCAACGCCAGTTCCGATGTTCCGGTAAAGATTGTCTGGAAGCCCGTCCTGACTGATTCGGATGCCATCCGCCGCACCGCGCTGGAGGCCAACTCGGACGATTCGGTGATCGGCGTCACCGCCTGGATGCACACGTTCAGCCCTGCCAAGATGTGGATCCAGGGCCTGGACCTGCTACGCAAGCCGCTGCTGCACCTGCACACGCAGGCCAACCGGGACTTGCCGTGGGCGGACATCGACTTCGACTTCATGAACCTGAACCAGGCAGCCCACGGCGACCGCGAGTTCGGCTACATCCAGTCCCGGCTGGGCATCGCCCGCAAAACCGTCGTCGGGCACGTCTCCAACCCGGAGGTCGCCCGTCAGGTCGGTTCCTGGCAGCGCGCAGCGGCCGGGTGGGCCGCAGTACGCAGCCTGAAGCTGACCCGGTTCGGCGACAACATGCGCAACGTCGCCGTCACCGAGGGTGACAAGACCGAGGCGGAACTGCGCTTCGGCGTCGCCGTCAACACCTGGTCCGTCAACGAGCTCGCCGACGCCGTGCACGGCGCCGATGAGTCCGACGTCGACACGCTCGTTGCCGAGTACGAGGACCTTTACGACGTGGCGCCGGAGCTCCGCGCAGGCGCGGCCCGGCACGAATCGCTCCGGTACGGTGCCCGGATCGAGCTCGGTCTGCGCAGCTTCCTCGAAGGCAACGGCTCGGCCGCGTTCACTACCTCGTTCGAGGACCTGGGCGCCCTCCGGCAGTTGCCCGGCCTGGCCGTGCAGCGGCTCATGGCCGCAGGCTACGGCTTCGGGGCCGAGGGTGACTGGAAGACGGCCATCCTGGTCCGGGCCGCGAAGGTGATGGGTGCCGGCCTGCCCGGCGGCGCCTCCTTGATGGAGGACTACACCTACCACCTGGAACCCGGTTCGGAGAAGATCCTTGGCGCGCACATGCTGGAGGTCTGCCCGTCGCTGACCGCCGGCAATCCGCGCCTGGAAATCCACCCCCTGGGCATTGGTGGCAAGGAAGACCCGGTGCGCCTGGTGTTCGACGCCGATGCCTCCCCGGGCGTCGTGGTGGCCCTGTCCGACATGCGGGACAGGTTCCGCCTGGTGGCCAACGCCGTGGACGTGGTCCCGCTGGACCAGCCGCTGCCCAACCTCCCCGTGGCCCGCGCCCTGTGGCAGCCAAAACCGGACTTCACCACCTCCGCCGCAGCCTGGCTCACTGCCGGCGCCGCCCACCACACCGTGCTCTCAACACAGGTGGGCATGGATGTGTTCGAGGACTTCGCGGAGATCGCCAAGACCGAACTGCTGACCATCGACGAGGGAACCACCATCCGCCAGTTCAAGAAGGACCTGAACTGGAACGCCGCCTATTACAAGCTGGCCGGCGGCATCTAGGCCTAGTGGCCGAAGTGTGCGCGCGGAGGGCCCTCGGGCAACCGCTCGAGGATGTCCTCCGCCACCCGGCGTACTTTGATGTTCCGGTGGCTGGAGGCGCGGGCGAGGATGGAAAAAGCTTCGTGGTAGGAACACCTGTTCTGGGCCATGATCACACCGCAGGCAACGTTGATGGACGTCCGGCTGTCCAGGGCGAGCCGTAAATCCGACGCGGTTGACCTGGCGTTATGGAGGTCCAGGGCCATCTGGAGGCTTTTCGCGGCCAGGCCGGCAAACGAGCGGGCCTCCGAGATGACCTGCAGCGGGAACGCCTTGGCGTCCTGGGCAAAGAACGCCAGGGCTGCGGTGGTCTCGCGGACGGGGATGGCGTCTCCGGGTGCCCCGTTGTCCCTGGTTGTGCTGCTGTCCCTGGCCGCACCGCTGTTGGTTGCCGCTGCGTTGTTTGCCCCGCTGTCCTGGTCCACGCGCAGGCGCATCCCCAGGACGCTGCCAAGGTTGGCAACCTGCAGCTCCTGGCAATACCGGGGCCAGCGGAAGTCACCGCTCCTCTGCAGCACAGCCACGGGGTGTCCGCCGGCCAGGACATCGCTGACCGGCCCTTCGCCCTTCTCCTGTTCCCACTCCAGGAGCCGGATGACTTCCGCGGACGTTCCCGTGATGAGCGGGGCCCGCTTCGCCTGCCTCACCACCACGCCGCATTCGATTACCAGGCCCGCCGTCCCCACAACAGCCCGGGCCGATGCCGTTGCCAGCAGTTCAAGGGAGTCACGCAGCGTTTCGGCGCCTGTCACCAGGTCCAGCAGGATGCCGGTCTGCTTCCCGTTGGCGGCTGCCGGTGCCCTGCGCAGCCTTGCGCTATCAGGTGCCGCGTTTCCGGGTGCCGGGTGGCCTTCCGCAGCCCGCCCCAAGGGTGGACTTCCATGCGTGGCGGGCCCGTGCGGGTGGTGGAAAGGGCCCTGCTGGGAAACCAGAGGGCCGGCGACGGCTGGGGGAGAGGCCTTGGTCTCGAAGACCTCCTCGTCGCCGGCCCCGCTTAGCGCCCGGGTCCGACGACCCGGGAAACCGGAGCTTGCGTATTGTGCGTGCATTGCCAGTCTCACACCCCCTCGTGAGCCAAGTACTGCCATTCAAAGCTCGTCTTGTCTCTGACAAAAACCTAGTTGTGCAGCGGTTGGCGGTGAACGCGTAACCGGTACTTGTTTTTGAGATTAGGTACTACTTGGTTTTTGGCCGCCATTCCCTGCTTTTGGTGTTGCCGCAGGTGGGAGGCGTGTGGCCGCGCATGGCCTGAAAATACCTCTGCAGCGCCACTCGACGTGGGAGTGCTTGACTCACACCGCGGGACCACGAACAATATTTCTATAACGTTGTAAATAAACAGGAACGAGGACGTTTTCGTGGCATTGACAGAACCCGCCGCCCATGACCAGCCAAGCAAAAGCGCCGGACAAGAATTGCCGTCGGCCGGTCCTGCCGCACCAGGACCAGCAGCTGCAAAAGTCACCATGGACCCAGCCTTCGCCGTCGGGCCGGTCCGGCGCCGCACCTTCGGTGCCTTTGTGGAGCACCTTGGCCGGTGTGTGTACACGGGCATCTTTGAGCCGGAGCATCCAACGGCGGATGAAGACGGGTTCCGTGGTGACGTGCTGGACCTGACCCGGGAACTCGGCGTGTCAACGGTGCGCTATCCGGGTGGCAACTTCGTCTCCGGATACCGCTGGGAGGACGGCGTGGGTCCGGCGGACAAGCGCCCCGTCCGGCTTGACCTTGCCTGGCACTCCACCGATCCCAACCTGGTGGGCGTGGACGAGTTCGCGAAGTGGTCCGCCAAGGCCGGCGTCGAAACCATGATGGCAGTGAACCTCGGCACCCGCGGGACCCAGGAAGCGCTGGACCTGCTGGAATACTGCAATATCGACGGCGGAACGGCGTTCTCGGATCAGCGCAGGGCCAACGGAGCGGAATATGGCTACGGCATCAAGATGTGGTGCCTGGGCAACGAGATGGACGGGCCCTGGCAGATCGGGCATAAAAACGCGCAGGAGTACGGCCGGCTTGCTGCCGACACCGCCCGCGGCATGCGCATGATCGAACCCGGCCTCGAGCTGGTGGCATGCGGCAGCTCCGGACCCACCATGAGCACCTTCGGTGAATGGGAAAGGGTTGTTCTCTCCGAGACCTACGAGCTGGTGGACCTGATTTCGGCGCACCAGTACTTCGAGGACTTCGGCGACCTGCAGGAACACCTCTCCGCCGGCCACCGGATGGAAGCCTTCATCCACGACATCGTGAGCCATATCGACCACGTGAAGTCGGTGAAGAAGTCCACCAGGCAGGTCAACATCTCCTTTGACGAATGGAACGTCTGGCACATGAGCCGCGACGAATCCCGGGCGCCCACGGGCAAGGACTGGCCGGTGGCTCCTGTCCTGCTCGAGGACACCTACACGGTGGCGGACGCCGTCGTCGTCGGGGATCTCCTGGTAACGCTGCTGAAGAACACTGACCGCGTGCACTCAGCCAGCCTCGCGCAGTTGGTCAACGTGATCGCCCCTATCATGACCGAGCCCGGCGGCCGGGCCTGGAAGCAGACCACGTTCCACCCGTTCGCGCTCACCTCCCGGTACGCGTCCGGCACCGTGCTGCAGCTCGCCGTCGAATCCCCGCTGATCAGCGGCGGCAAGACCGTTGACGTTGCCGCACTGTCCGCCGTCGCGACGTATGACGCAGAAAAAGGCGAGGTTGTGGTGTTCGCCGTGAACCGCTCGGCCACCGACGCGCTCGGCCTGGACGCAGTGGTGTCCGGCGTGGGCACCGTCCGTCTGGTGGAGGCCGTGACCTACGCGAACAAGGACCCCTACTGGCAAGCCACGGCTGACGACTCAACATCCGTCCTGCCCGCCGAAAACGTCTCGGTCAAGGCCGACGGCGGCCGCCTCACCGGCACGCTCCCGGCGGTGTCCTGGTCCATGATCCGGCTCGCAGTCGGGGAGTAATCGGCAGCGGAGTTTTTGTCCAGATACGCCGACATAAATGGCGGAAAAGCCTGCGTATCTGGACAAAAACTCCGGGGAAGGGGGAGGAATGACGACGGCGGCACTCCTCTGGGAGGATGGACGGCATGAAACTGCACATCACGGGGGATCCCGCCGCGGACAAGTTGTTGAGTGAGGACGCCTTTGCGCTGCTGACGGGCATGCTGCTGGACCAGCAGGTGACCATGGAATCGGCGTTCGCCGGGCCGGAGAAAATCCGGACCAGGATCGGCTCCATCACACCGGAGGCCATCGCGTCACAGGAGCCGCAGGCCTTCGTGGAGATGTTCAAGGAACGCCCAGCCGTCCACCGCTTCCCGGGCTCAATGGCCGCACGGGTGCAGGCGCTCGCCGAAGCAGTCCAGAACGAGTGGGACGGCGACGCCACCGCGATCTGGACCAAAGATAACCCGGACGGCGCGGAGGTCCTGCGGCGGCTCAAGGCATTGCCTGGCTTCGGGGAACAGAAGGCCAAAATCTTCCTGGCCCTGCTTGGGAAGCAGCGCGGCCTCCAGGCGCCCGGCTGGCGTGAGGCCGCCGGGCACTACGGCGAGGAAGGTTCCTACCTCTCGGTGGCCGACATCGTTGATCCCGAATCCCTGGTCAAAGTCCGGGCCAGCAAACAGGCGGCCAAGGCGGCAGCGAAAGCGGCGAAGGCCACGGACTGACCGGCCCGCCGCTGTCCATGCCGACGGCGGGTTCCCGCCACAGTGCCATTTTCTGCAACGATGTATGGCAGGAACAGGCGGAACCACCAGAAGGAGCCACATGGCGGTCACCATGAACGACGTTGCGAGGGCAGCGGGTGTGTCGCTGAAGACGGTCTCCAACGTCCTCAATGACTACGAGTTCATCCGTCCTGCCACGAAGCAGCGGGTCCTGGATGCCATCGCCGAGCTGGGGTACGAGGCCAACCTGACCGCCCGCAGCCTTCGTTCCGGCAAGACCCGGATGCTCGGACTGGTCCTGTCCGACCTCTCCGCACCCTACTACGCGGAGCTGGCCTCACGGCTGATGAAGGCGGCAGCGCAGCGCGGCTACCGTGTCCTGGTGGAACAGTCCGACGCCGTGGGGGACGCGGAGCTGAACGCCCTGCAGGGGCCGTTCCGGCAACTCACCGACGGCCTGCTGTTCACGCCCCTGGTCATGGACGCTGACGCCATTGCGGGCCGGCTGGGCAAAAAACCGTTGGTAATGCTGGGCGAACACATCCTGGATCCCCGGTTCGACCTGGTCACCATGAAGAACGGGGAAGCCGCCGCAGAACTGACGTCGCACCTGGTGGCGGGCGGCCGCCGTCGGATTGCAGTCCTTGGCGCCCGCGCCGGCGAATCCGCCGGAAGCGCCGGGCTCCGGCTCAACGGATACCGGAGCGCACTGGACAAGGCCGGGATCCCCTTCGACCCCGCCCTGGTGGCGCCATGCGAATGGCGCCGGGACGAGGGAGCGGCGGCCGTGGCCGGGCTCCTGGACCGGGGCATCGACTTTGATGCCGTCTTCGGGCTGAACGACGCCATCGCCCTCGGCGCCATGCACGAGCTGCTCATCCGCGGCATCAAGGTGCCGGAGCAGGTGGCTGTCGCCGGTTTTGACGACATTGACGAGGCCCGGTTCGCCTCGCCCTCCCTGACCACGGTTTCACCCGGTATGGCCGAGATCGCCGAGCGCTCCGTCGCACTGCTCATCGACAGGATCGAAGGCCGCGAAACCGCTGGCGAGGGCGTGCAGGTGGAAGCGGGGTTCCAGCTGCAGGTTCGCGAATCCGCCCCCTAGGTTTCGCGGCGCCGCCCCGGGGGTACGTTTCCGGGACGAGCAACAGGTCAGAAAGGTGGCGCGGATGATTGCCCTTCTTGTTATCGACATGCAGAATGCGTACTTTGAGGCGCCGGAACTGGCAGCCCAGCAGGAGGGCCTGGTGGCGTCCTGCAACAGATTGCTGGAGGCGTTCAGGACCGGCGGGCACAAGGCGCTGATGGTGGGCACGGAGCACGAGCGGGACAAGTCCACCTGGACGTTGAACATGCTCGACGACGACCAAGGCTTCATCTTCCGCGGCAGCAGGCAGGCGGAGGCTGTGCCCGGGCTGGCCATCGACGGCCTGCCGCAGCTGAACAAGACGCGGGACAGCGCTTTTGTGGGCACCAACCTGCTGTCCCGCCTCCGCAACTGGGGTGCCGACGAAGTGGTGCTTGCCGGCGTCTCCACGCACAACTGCATCGCCCAGACCGGCGCCGACGCCTTCGCGCACAACATCCGGGTCACCTATGCGAAGGAAGCCATGGCCTCGGAGGACAACCAGGACGCGGCGGACATGCTGCGCATCCTGTCCACCACCTACCGCCAGCCTGTCCAGTCCACCGACGAGATCCTCACCCGCCTCACCGCGGCCCCGTAGGCCGACTGGCCCCTCCCGGCCCTCGCCGCTGAGTCTCCCCAGCTTCAGGGCGCTCACCTCCCCAGCCTTAGGCGCTGAGTCTCCCCAGCTTTAGGGACGGACGACGGCGTGTCCCGGCGCAACGCCGTCGTCATCGCCTTCCCTGAGCCGAAACCTGGGGAGATTCAGCGCGCAGCCGGGGAGCCGGTGCCGACCTGGCGGCGGAGAGACCGGGATTACCCAGCCGAAACGTGCCTGAAACGTCCGCCACCTATTCTGGGTCCACGCCGTCCGCTGGCCGCTGAAGGGACCCCCATGCATTTGATGCCGCGTGAGCAGGAAAAGCTTTTGATCGTGGTGGCCGCAGATCTGGCCCGCCGCCGCCAGGCCCGCGGACTCAAGCTCAACTATCCGGAAGCCGTGGCCATCATCAGTTACGAACTGATCGAGGGCGCCCGGGACGGCCGCACCGTCGCCGAGCTGATGAGCTACGGCACCACCTTGCTCGGCAGGGAGGACGTTATGGAGGGCGTGCCGGAAATGATCCACGACGTGCAGATCGAGGCAACCTTCCCTGACGGCACCAAGCTCGTCACCGTCCACGATCCCATCCGCTGAAGGGGCAGGCCATGATTCCAGGAGAGTACATCCTTCGGCCGGAGCCTGTGACGGCGAACGCCGGCCGGGAAGCCATCGACGTCGCCGTCACCAACACTGGTGACAGGCCCGTCCAGGTGGGCTCGCACTTCCACTTTGCCGAAGCCAATGCTGCGCTGACCTTCGACCGTGAAGCAGCTTACGGGCGCCGGCTGGACATCCCCGCCGGAACCGCCGCCCGGTTCGAACCCGGTGACTCACGGAACGTGCGGCTGATCGAACTTGCCGGCAGGCGTGAGGTGCACGGGCTGAGCAACGCCGTCAACGGACCCCTGCAGCGCGGACCGGGGGACGGCGGCGCCGCCAACGACGCGAAGGAGACGGCCCAGTGAGCTTCGAGATTCCCCGCCGGCAGTACGCAGACCTGTACGGCCCCACGGCGGGCGACCGGATCCGCCTGGCAGACACCGAATTGTTCCTCGAGATCGAAGAGGACCGCACTGTCTACGGCGAGGAAGTGGTGTTCGGCGGCGGCAAGGTGATCCGCGACGGCATGGGCCAGAACGGCCAGGCTGTCCGCGACGAGGACATCCCGGACACTGTCATCACCAACGCGGTGATCCTGGACTACACCGGCATCTACAAGGCTGACGTGGCCCTCAGGGACGGACATATCTTCAAGATCGGCAAGGCCGGCAACCCGCAGATCACCGACGGCGTGGACATCGTGATCGGCGCCAGCACCGAAATCATCGCGGGCGAACGCAAGATCCTCACCGCCGGCGGCGTGGACACCCACATCCACTTCATTTCTCCGGACCAGGTGCCCACGGCGCTCACCAGCGGGGTGACCACCATGATCGGCGGCGGCACCGGGCCGGCCGAAGGCACCAAGGCCACCACCGTGACGCCCGGAAAATGGCACATCCAGCGGATGCTGCAGGCGGCCGAGGGGTTCCCCATGAATATCGGACTGTTCGGCAAGGGCCACGCGTCCGCCGTCGAACCCCTGGCCGAGCAGATCCGGGCCGGGGCTATCGGCCTGAAAGTCCATGAGGACTGGGGGTCCACCACCTCCTCCATCGACATGTCCCTCACAGTGGCCGACGAGTTCGACGTCCAGGTGGCCATCCACACCGACACGCTGAACGAGTGCGGCTTCGTGGAGGACACCATCCGCGCCATCAACGGCCGCGTCATCCACACCTTCCACACCGAAGGCGCCGGCGGCGGGCACGCCCCGGACATCATCAAGATCGCCGGCATGCCGAACGTCCTGCCGGCCTCCACCAACCCCACCCTGCCGTATACCCGCAACACCATCGAAGAGCACCTGGACATGCTGATGGTGTGCCACCACCTCAACCCGGACATCCCCGAGGACGTGGCCTTCGCCGATTCCCGGATCCGGGCCGAGACTATCGCCGCCGAGGACGTGCTGCAGGATATGGGCATCTTCTCCATCACCTCCTCGGACTCCCAGGCAATGGGCCGCGTGGGCGAGGTGATCACCCGCACGTGGCAGGTGGCGGACAAGATGAAGAAGCAGCGGGGTGTGCTGGAAGACCCCGACGGTAAATTCCATGGTTCGGCGGACAGTGACAACTTCCGGCTCAAGCGCTACGTGGCCAAGTACACCATCAACCCGGCCATCGCCCAGGGCATCGCGGACTCGGTGGGCTCGGTGGAAGTGGGCAAATTCGCGGACCTGGTGCTGTGGGACCCCGCCTTCTTCGGCGTCAAACCGGAACTGGTGCTCAAAGGCGGCCAGATCGCCTACGCACTCATGGGCGACGCCAACGCCTCCATCCCCACCCCGCAGCCACGCACCCTGCGCCCGATGTTCGGCGCGTTTGGCAAAGCCGTCCAGCAGTGCTCCATCACCTTCCTGTCGCAGGCGGCGATCGACGCCGGCGTGCCCCACGAATTGGGGCTGGAGAAAGTCATCCGGCCGGTCTCGGGCATCCGCACCCTCACCAAAGCGGACCTCAAGTACAACGACGCCACGCCGGACATCCAGGTGGACCCGGAAACCTACCAGGTAACGGTCGACGGCGAGGACGTCACCTGCGAGCCCTCCGACGTCCTGCCCATGGCCCAACGCTACTTCCTCTTCTAACGCACCTCCTGACCCCGGAGCCCTTCATGATCATCGAAAAAGTCCTCGGCAACCTGCACGAACTGCCGGACCCGCACACCTACGCCAACCTGCACCAGGAAAAAGTGATCCTCCCCAGCGCCCAGCTGGTCAAGCGCATCCAGCGCGCCACCACCGACCACGGCAAGGAGATCGGCATCCGCCTCCCCTCCGGCTCCGGGGACCTGCGCGACGGCGACATCCTGCACCTCGAAGAGTCCAACATGATCGTGGTGTCCGTGCTGCCCACCGACGTGCTGGTGGTCGCGCCCCGCAGCATCCACGAAATGGGCGTCGTGGCCCACTCCCTCGGCAACCGGCACCTCCAGGCCCAGTTCTTCGACTCGTCGTCCGAGTACGAAGCGGACGTCATGGTGTGCGCCTACGACCACACCGTCGAGGATTACCTTCGCCATGTGGGTGTGTCCTACTCCCGGCAGGAACGCGTCATGCCTGTTCCTTTTCGCCATGCTGAACACTCGCACTAGTAGTCCTGTCGCCGCGCTGCGCGCTTCAAGAGGTGCGTCAGCTGGGTGCGCCGCCCCGGATGGGGGGCCGTGCCCGTCCCCTGGCGCTCCCAACCCTCGCAAGCTCGGGCCGGGTCCCTCGCGCCAGTGGGCCCCCCGCGGTGCCCGCCACGCCGCGGCCCCATATCCCTCGCGTCGCTTGCCTTCCTCACCTTTGGCGGTCGTTCAGTGAACGGGTATCAGCTTGCGCTGCAGCAGCTTGTTGACTCTGCGCTTCCTACTGGGGCTTTTGCTCACTCCCTTGGGTTTGAGACTTATGTCGACGCCGGGATGATCGCTGATGAGGCTGGTTTTGGGCGGTGGTTGTCTGCGTTTATCTCTCAGCAGCTTTCCTATTCTGACGGGTTGGCCATTCGGTTTCTTTTTGAGGGGGCTGATGTTCTTGAACTGGATTCTCTTCTCTCTGCTTCACTGTTGCCTCGGCAGGTACGGGAGGCTTCTGTGAAGATGGGGCTTCGGTTGTTGGAGATTGGGGGCGAGGTCTTTCCCTCTGCGGAGCTGGGGCTGTACCGGGATTTGGTGACCAGCGGCCGGGCAGCCGGGCACCAGCCATTGGCGTTCGCCGTCGTCGCCCGTTCACTTGGCGTGCCGCTGCCGGAGGCGCTTGCTGCCTACCTTTTCGCCACCGTCACCTCCCTGACGCAGAACGCCGTCCGTGCCATCCCGCTCGGCCAGAACGCCGGACAGCGGCTGCTGCGGCAAGCGGCCGACGATGTTGCTGCCGCCGTCGAACAGATCCCGCACCTGGCTCCGGACGACTTCGGCGCTGTCAGTCCCGGACTCGAAATCTCGCAAATGCGGCACGAACGCCAACGTGCCCGGATGTTTATGAGTTAACTGTGTTTTTGCATTCAAGGAGGAAACAATGAGCGAACCCATCAAGATCGGCATCGGCGGACCCGTCGGAGCCGGCAAAACACAGCTCGTGGAGCGCCTCACCCGGCACATGAGCGGTGAAATCTCCATGGCCGCCATCACCAACGACATCTACACCATCGAAGACGCCAAAATCCTCGCGGCCAACGGCATCCTCCCCGAGGACCGGATCATCGGCGTCGAAACCGGCGGCTGCCCCCACACGGCCATCCGCGAAGACACCTCCATGAACACCGCCGCCATCGAGGAACTCAAAACCCGCCACCCCGACCTGCAGGTCATCTTCGTCGAATCCGGCGGCGACAACCTCTCGGCCACCTTCAGCCCCGAACTGGTGGACTTCTCGATCTACATCATCGACGTGGCCCAAGGAGAAAAGATCCCCCGCAAAGCCGGCCAGGGCATGATCAAGTCCGATCTCTTCATCATCAACAAAACCGACCTCGCCCCCCACGTGGGAGCGGACCTCTCCGTCATGGAGAGGGATTCCAAGGAATTCCGCGGTAACAAGCCGTTCTGCTTCACTAACCTGAAAACCGACGAAGGGCTCGACGCCGTCATCGAGTGGGTGCGGCGCGATGTCCTGATGCTCGATTTGGCACAGTAGACATGGTGGCATTCGGGCTTACTCACGGTGACTTGCGCGCTGAGGCGGCGAGGCCGGATTTGGGGGCCGCGGCGTGGCGGGCACCGCGGAGCGGGCACGGCCCCAAATCCGGCGAAGCCCCCGGACCCAGCCACGGGCAGGCACCGATGGGTGAGCTTGAGCTTGTGGTCGCCGAGCGTGCGGGCAGGTCCGTCGCCACGCATCAGTACCATCAAGGCGCCTTGCGGGTTCTTCGACCGCACTATCTCGATGACTCCGGGCAGGTTTGCTACGTCGTGGTGAATCCTGGCGGGGCTTATCTTGGGGCGGATCTCTTTCTGCTGGATGTTGAAGTCGGGGATGGAGCGGATCTGTTGCTCACTACGCAGTCGGCGACGAAGGTTTATCGGACTCCCGGGTCTTTTGCCGAGCAGCGGATGGCCATTCGGCTGGGGGAGGGGACGCGGCTGGAGCTTGTGCCAGACCAGCTCATTGCCTACCGGGAGGCAAGTTATCGGCAACGGACCTCGGTGACCTTACGGCCGTCGTCGAGCCTGGTCATGGCTGAAGTGGTGACGCCGGGGTGGTCGCCGGACGGAGCCGCCTTCCGGTACGAGGAAGTGCGGCTCCGGAACGAGATCCATGTTGAAGCTGATGAAGGGGACCAACTGCTGGCGCTCGACAACCTGCTGATCCGGCCGCCGTCGGGCGATGTGACGGGGCTGGGGTTTATGGAGGGGTTCAGCCACCTGGGCTCGTTGATCGTGGTGGACCCGCGGGTGGACCAGGCGCTCGCCGATGACCTGCACAGCGTGACCTCGGAAAACGATGCCGTGACCGGAATCTCCCTCACCCGCACCGTGGGCGGAACAACCGGGCTGGTCCTGCGCGCACTCACGAACAGCACCGGAGAACTGAACCTCCTGCTGGGCGCCTGCACATCCCTCCTCCGGAAGCGGTGGTACGGCCAGGAACCCTTGAACCTGAGGAAGCACTGATGACAGCGATCACCCACATCGCCACGCTGTACCGGGAGCGGGAGACACTGCCGCTACGAACCCGCCTGTTGTCCATGTTCGGTGCCGTAGCCGCCTTGCACGCAGCCGCCGTCGTACTTCTCCTCAGCGGAACGCCAGGCAGCACCGGCGCGCAGGCACTCACTTGGGGGCTGGTGCTGACCGCCTATCTCGCCGGTGTGAAGCACAGCTACGACTGGGACCATCTCGCGGCCATCGACAACTCCACCCGCAAGTTTGTGGCCGACCGGAAGGATCCGGTGAGCGTTGGATTCGCCTTCAGTTTGGGCCACAGCTCCGTGGTGACGCTCGCCGGTGTGCTGGTGATTGCGGGCGCCGCGATGGTGGGCGAGGTTATGCAGGACGGCTCCACGGGCAACCTCGTCCTCGGCCTGATCGGCAGCGGCGTATCCGGGCTGTTCCTGCTGGCCATGGGCCTGTTCAACGGCTCGGCCTTTGCCCGCTCAGCACGCGCCTACCGCCGCTCCCGCAGCGGTGGCACCATAGATCCTCGGGACCTGGAGCCGCAGGGGCTGGTGGCCCGGCTTCTCGCCCGTCCGCTTGCGAGGGTGCGGCGGCCGCGGAACATCTACGTGATCGGCTTCCTGTTCGGACTGGGCTTCGACACCGCCACCACCATTGGCCTGCTGATGATGACGACGGCGGCATCCCTGGCCGGGGTGCCGCCGTTCGCCTTGCTCGCGCTGCCGCTCGCGTTCACTGCCGCCATGACCCTGTGCGACTCCCTGAACGGGATGGCCATGATGCGGATGTACCGCTCGGCCCTCGCCGACCCACAGCGGAAACTCGGCTTTAATGCCCTGGTTACGGGCATCTCCGCGGTGTCGGCCCTCTTTATCGCCGCCATCACGCTGGGCGGGTTTGCGAATGCCGACTTCGCTTTGGAGGATCCCCTCACGGCTTGGCTGGCCTCCGTAGACCTCGGCGACGCCGGCCTGTTGCTGGTGGCGCTGCTGCTCGCGGTGTGGGGTGGTGCGGCAGTAAAGGTGCGGCTGGGCCGGTGGCTCCGAGACCTGGCAGGAGCGACGCGGAACGCCGCGGGGATCAAGCGCGCACCGGGCCGCGGCAACCTTGAGCCCCGCCCGTTTGAACGGAAGCTCAGGTCGAACGGAAGCTCAGGCGGCCATCCGGCCCTTGCTCTTCCTGTGCGGCCGGTGCTTCGCCGGGTCCGGGGCTTGTGTCCGCGCACTCAACGGGACGTGTCCGCCGTCGGGAACTGTGGTGTCCGCGTGCAGGTGAACGCCGTGCTCAATCAGGACACCGGAGCCAATCCTCGAATGGCTCCCGATATGCACCCGGCTTCCCACCACCGTGCCGCGGCCGATCCGCACGCCGTCACCGATGACCGTACGGTCGCCGATGGTCGCATCGCGGTCAATCCAGCTCCCGTGCCCGATGCGGCAGCCCGAGCCGATCCGGGCACCGTACTCCACGTAAGTCATCGGGCCGATGCTTGCGCTCCCGGCCACCGTTGCGCCCGGAGCGATGAGGCCGCCGCCGTTGGCATGGCGGGCGTAGCGCGTGACCTTCCCGGCGTCGTCTTCAACTGATACAAACTTCGCGTTCATTCAATCCCTCGTCTGAAGGCGCGGACTCTTCCGCACATTCAGTTAACGGTCAGCAACTCAAAGGGATTCCCGGGCGGGGCGGGTGCTAGGCCACCAGGTTCGCAGCGGCACTGTCCATGTGCGCCCTGATGGTCTTGCGCGAGAGGGACGCGTCGCCGGTTTCGATGGCCGCCACGATCTCACGGTGACGGTCCACGCTCATGTTCTTGACGCCCTTTTCCAGGCCGCCGAACATGATGGACATCCGGATGGAGCCTTCCAGCGACTCCCAGGAGTGAAGAAGCGTCTCATTGCCGGTCAGCCGGCAAAGAGTGCGATGGAATTCCATATCGGACTCGATCCGTTCCTCCAATGACGCGTCCTGGGCCGCCTCCATCACGTCTATCGTCTGGTGCAGGGTCTGGATCACGTGGGCGCGGTCCGGGAGCTCGCACAGAGTGCGCGCAGCCAAGGATTCCAGAGCGGCCCGGACAGCGAAAATGTCCCGGATCTCTTTTTCGTCCAGGTGCCGGACCGAGAGCCGGCCGCGTGGCCCGGCAGACAGCAGGCCTTCCTGTTCGAGCTGACGCAGGGCCTCGCGGAGGGTTCCCCGGCTGATCTGCAGCATCTCGGACAGCTCGGTTTCCACCAGGTGCCGGCCAGGCGCCAGCTCGCCGCTGGTGATCGCGGTCCTCAGCGCCGAGAGCGCCTGCTCGCGCAGGCTCTTCTTCTGCAGTCCCAGTAACGGTGCTGTCACTCCGGCCATGGCGTCTGTCCTCAATGTTGTAAGTCGACTGTTTACAGTCGTAGATCGATACTACGGCAGAAAGCACGGCGCCCGCTGAGGGCGGTGCCGTGCTTTCTGCGTTAGCTAAAGTCTGTCCGGGCCTTTGCTTATGACAGCTCCGCCAGCACTTTCGCCACGATGCGGTCCACGGCGAGGCCGTAGCGGTCGTGCAGTGTGGGGAGCGCCCCGGCGTCGAGGAACTGGTCCGGGAGGGCAACCGGGACCACGCGCTTGCCCACCCCGGCGGTGACGACTGCGGAGGCTACGGTTTCGAACAGGCCGCCCACGACGGAGTGGTTTTCGAGCGTAACGGCGAGCCGGTCGGTGTTGATCTCCTTCAGGACGGTTTCGGCGTCGAACGGCTTGATGGTGGGGGTGTGGACGACGGCGACGTCCACGTTGTGTGCGGCCAGCGCCTTGGCTGCCTGGAGGGCGCGCATGGTCATCAGGCCGGAGGAGATGAACACCACGTCGTTGCCGCCGCGCAGGACCTTGGCCTTGCCGAGCTCGAACGTGTAGTCGTACTCGTCCAGGACCGTGGGGACGTTGCCGCGCAACAGGCGCAGGTAGGTGGGCCCCTCGCTCGCTGCGAGCTGCGGAACTGCCTGTTCGATGTCGATCGAGTCGCAGGGGTCAACGATGGTCAGGTTGGGCATGCCGCGGAAGATCGCCATGTCCTCGGTGGCCTGGTGGCTGGGGCCGTACCCGGTGGTGAGGCCGGGCAGTCCGCCCACGATGTTGACGTTCAGGTTCGGCTCGGCCGCGTCCAGGCAGAGGAAGTCGTAGGCGCGGCGGGCGGCGAAGACGGAGTAGGTGGATGCGAACGGCACCAGCCCGGTTTCGGCCAGGCCGGCAGCGGCGCCGAAGAGCAGCTGCTCGGCCATGCCCATCTGGAAGAACCGCTCCGGGAAGGCCTTGGCGAAGATGTGCATGTCCGTGTACTTGCCCAGGTCCGCGGTGAGGCCAACGATCTTGTCGTTTTCCTGCGCGGCCTTGACCAGGGCATGCCCGAACGGCGCGGACGCGGTCTTCTGGCCGGGATCCGCGAAGGACGCGATCATGGCCGAGGTCTTCAGCTTCGGCTTCGCGGCTGTCGTGGTGTCGGGAGCCTCGGTGGTGGTGCTCATGCTGAAGCCTTTCCTTCATAGCCGGCAGTGAGCTGCTCGCGGCAGGTCTGCCATTCGTGTTCTTCGATGCGCATGAAGTGCGCCTTTTCGCGGTTCTCCAGCAGCGGCACGCCGCGGCCCACCTTCGTGTCGCACAGGATCACGGAGGGACGTCCGACGGCGGCGGCCTGGGCGGCTGCGTTGTCGAACGCTGCCAGCAGCGCGCCGACGTCGTTGCCGTCCACGCGCTGGGTGAACCAGCCGAACGATTCCCACTTTTCGGTGACCGGCTCGGTGCGGAGCACGGTGTCGGTTTTGCCGTCCGCCTGCAGGGCGTTGATGTCCACCATTGCGGTGAGGTTGCCCAGCTGGTGGTGGTGCGCGCCCATGGCGGCCTCCCAGGTGGAGCCTTCGTCCAGTTCGCCGTCGGAGAGGAAGTTGAACACCCGGGCGTCCGAGCCCTGGTAGCGCAGCCCCAAAGCCATGCCGACGGCGATGGTCAGGCCGTGGCCCAGGGAACCGCCGGAGATTTCCATGCCGGGCGTGTACGTGGACATCCCGGACATCGGCAGCCGGGAATCGTCCGAGCCATAGGTCTCGAGCTCTTCGACCGGCACGATCCCGGCCTCTGCCAGCGCCGCGTAGTGGCCGATCGCGTAGTGGCCGGTGGAGAGCAGGAACCGGTCGCGGGCTTCCCAGTGCGGATCATCGGCACGGAACCGGAGCTGGTCACCGTATACCGTGGCGAGCATGTCGGCCGCACCCAGCGCCTGGCCCACATAGCCCTGGCCCTGGACCTCGCCCATATTCAGGGCGTGATGCCGGATCCGGTAGGCAGCCGCGCTGATCTTTGCGATGCGCTCTTGGGTTACCGGGCGTTGCGCCGCTCCGTTCCCGGGTGCGCCGGCCGCTGCTGCGCGGTCCTGGACAGTGTTTGTCGGCATTGCTTGCTCCGTATTCGTTTCGTGCGTGACGGTCATTAGACGCTCACGGTGTTGGGGGTGCTTTTGGTGGCTTCGTCAGCCAGCTGGCGTTCGCGCTTGCCCCAGGTTTCCCGGGTGGCCACTGCGGCCCAGAGCCCGATCAGGGCGTACGTGCCAAAGAGCAGTGCGGGGCCCATCCAGCCGAAGCTGACGAACAGCAGGGTGGTGATGAACGGCGTGAAGCCGGAGACCATGGCGGAGATCTGGTAGGCCAGGCTGGCACCGGAGGAGCGGGTCTTGGCCTGGAACAGTTCCGGGAACCAGGCGCCCTGGGCGCCGGCAAGCGAGTTCTGGCAGACCGCGTAGGAGATCACGATGGTTGCGATGACGAAGATGAACATGCCCGTGTTGACCAGCAGGAACATCGGAATCGCGAAGAGTGCGGCAAAAGCGGTGGACCAGATGTACAGCGGCCGGCGGCCGACGCGGTCCGTCAGGCGGGCCCAGGCCATGGTGGCGAAGATGCCGACGGCGGAGGCGATGCAGAGGGCGACGAGGGTTTCAGTCTTGTCCGCCAACTGTTGGGTGTGCAGGTAGGAAATCATGTAGGTGACGGACACGGCGTAGCCGGCAGTCTCGGGAACGCGCAGGCCGATGCCGCGGACGATGCTGCGCCAGTCGGTTTTGATGACCTCGATGATGGGGTTCTTGACGATGGATCCGCTCTCCTTGACCTCGTCAAAGACGGGGGACTCGGGCACCTTGGAGCGGATGATCAGGCCGACAGCAACGAGCACGATGCTCGCCAGGAAGGGAACGCGCCAGGCGAGCTCACCGCCCAGGTTCACGCTCACCAGGAAGACGAGGTTGGCCAGGAGGAGGCCCACCGGGAAGCCGGCCTGCACAATGCCGGTGTACCTGCCCTTGGACTTCCAAGGTGCGTGCTCGTAGCTCATCAGGATGGCGCCGCCCCATTCAGCGCCGAAGGCCAGGCCCTGGACCACGCGAACGAAGACCAGCAGCGCGGGAGCGAGCAAGCCGACCTGCTCGTATGTGGGCAGGAGGCCGATCAGGAAGGTGGCGACGCCCATCAGAATCAGGGAGGCGACCAGGACAGGCTTGCGGCCCACCTTGTCCCCGAGGTGGCCGCCAATGATTCCGCCAAGCGGGCGGGCGGCAAAGCCGACGCCCAGGGTGGCGAAAGCTGCCAGGGTGCCGGTGACGGGATCACCGGTGGGGAAGAACGCGGTTCCGAAGTACAGCGCAGCGGCGGTGCCGAAACCGATGAAATCATACGTCTCAATGACGGCGCCCACGCCGGAGCCGACAGCTACACGCTTGGCGTCCTTGGTGCCATGCACATGGCCGCGCATTTTCAGAGCTTCGTTGCTCATGGTGGTTCCCTTTCGAAAGGCAGCTGGAAAATCCGCCGCTGTCGACTGTTAACAAATGATATCCCCAAGTGTGACCTCCATCATTCTCGGATGTCAACAGTCGATGTTGGAGGTTGACTGTTAACAATGAGGCCCGTAATGTGTTCCCCATCACGTGAGCAAGAGTGCGCTGTGCGAGGACCAATGTGGCTCCTTGGGCGAGCACCGCTTACCGCTTCCAGCACACACAGGAGTAACCATGACCACCATCCAGCGCACCGCCGTCCTCACCGGGGCAACCTCGGACCGGGGCATCGGACTGACCGCCGCCCGTCGCTACGCCAACCAGGGCTGGGCAGTGGCCATCCTGGATCTTGACGGCGAGAAGTCCGCCAAGGTCGCCGCCGAAATCGGCAACGAATTCAACGTCCCCGCCTTCGGCCACGAAATCGACGTCGCGAACGAAGCCTCCGTCACCGCCGCCCAGGCCGCCGTCGCCGCCGAGGTGGCTGCGGGCACCCTGCCCCCCGTAGGCGCCCTCGCCAACATCGCCGGCATCACCTCACCCGTCCCGTTCCTGGAGACCACGCTGGAGCTGTGGCACAAGGTGATGGACGTCAACGCCACCGGCACCTACCTGGTCACCAAGGCTTTCCTGCCGGGCATGATCGAGAACGGCTGGGGCCGGATCGTGAACATGTCCTCGGTGTCCGCCCAGCGCGGCGGCGGCGTCTTCGGCAAAGTTCCATACTCCGCAGCGAAGGCAGCCATCCTTGGCTTCACCAAGGCGCTTGCCCGGGAACTCGGCACCACCGGCGTCACCGTCAACGCCATCACCCCCGGCGCCGTGGACACCAACATCCGCGTAGGCAGCACCGAGGAGCAGGAAGCGGCCATCAACGCCGGCATCCCGCTGGGCCGCAACGCCACCACCGAGGAAGTGGCAGCAGTGATCACCTTCCTGTCCTCCGAGGACTCCGCCTACCTCACGGGCACCACCATCGACATCAACGGCGGAAGCCACCTCCACTAACAGTCCTGCCGGGCGTAGGAACAGCGCTGTGAAGCCGTACCGCTATCACGACTGGCGCCGGCTGGTTGGAACGCCGGTGGAGGTCCGCAAGGATTTTGCAATCGTCAGGACCGGCGTGGTGGATGACGCCATGGACGATTCCTCCGCCTTGTGGATCGCGGCAGATGCCCGCGGCGGAAGGACCCTCTTTACGGCCGCCGAGGGTTTTGAGGTGTGGATCAGGCCGCAGGAGTTGGATGGAAAACTGTGCTTCAAGATGGCGGCCACCCAACTCTTTGCGCCGCATCGCTGATAGGGGTGGGTTTCCGGACACGCGGTTCCTACACTGGGGTGATGATCACAGTCACCGGAAGCGTGGAAACAAAACTGCCCGCCCACCAGGCCTTCGCCTACATGCGGGAGTTCGAGAACACCAGCGAGTGGGATCCCAGCACCCCGGTGATGGACAAACTGACGCCTGGTCCGGTTGCTGTGGGCCACAGGTACCATGCCGAGTCCGAGTTCCGGGGAAAGCGGCAGTCCCTGGAATATGAGGTCATCGAACTGACGGAAAACCACATCAAGCTCCGCGGCGAAAACAAAACAGTGACCGCCTTCGACTCCATCGATGTGAGCCCGGCAGGCGCGGGATCGGTGGTTAAGTACACCGCAGAGTTCAGCATCAAGGGGCCTGCGAAGATTATCCAGCCGCTCCTGAAGCCGGCATTTATGTCGTTGCGGGATCCGGCGTTGAACGGAATCAGGGATACCCTCAACGCCCGCGCGGTGGCCTAGAGCCCTGCCCCGCGGGGGCCGGAGGAATCCTTCCCGGCCTTGGTGAGGGGGGAATCGCTGTAGGGGGCCATCGCCAGCAGTTCACGCGGGCGGCCTTCAGGATCGGCGTGCTCATTAACGGCCTGGGACAGGACGTCGCGTTCCTTGGCCGGAAGGCTGATGAGGCCCGCGCTGTAGTCCTTGATTTCCTCCTGCGTGGCATTCCCGCCCAAGGCGACGTAGTCGAGCCACAGTTCCGCCAGGTCAAGGCCATGTTCCTGGATGACGCCCGCGGTCAGCGCCTGCTGGTCCTGCTCGTCCATTGCCCCGTCCGCCCTTAAGAGAGTCTTTCTCCCTACGGTTCGGAGCCGTGACTGCCATGGATGGGTGGGACCTCAGGAAAGTTTTGCCAGCCGGCTGCATGCCTCCCATAAACGCCTCCGGGCGTCAGGATCCGAGCCCATCCCCGGTGTGGGCAGTTCCTTACGCTTTGCCCACAGCTTCCCGGAAACCTCCGCGGTTTGTGGTGAGCTGGCAAGCCAGACGGCGGTGTCGGCAGCTTTTTCGGCAGAGGCGCCAAGAGTGTTGGTGATCCAGCGGAACGGACCGCCCACGTCCTGCAGCAGGCCAGTGTCTTTGACCAACCCGGGGTGCACCGCGTTTGCCACCACGCCCGTCCCGCGAAGCCGTTCGGCGAACTCCTGGGTAAGGAGGACCCGGGCCAGCATGGTGGGCGGTGTTGAGCGAAGGTAGCTGTACTTACCCTTCGCTGTTTGGAGGTCTTCGAAGTTCAGCGTTGTTTTGCCGTATCTCGAGGCCACGTTCACGATGCGCGCCGCGCCTCCATCCGTCCCGGCTCCGCCCCGCTTCAAGGCGTCCAGCAGCAGGTTGGTCAGCAGGAAATAGGCCATCACATTGGTGGCGAAAGTCAGCTCAAGGCCATCGGGAGTGACGTGGCGCTCCTTTCGGAACACGCCCGCAGCGGTGACCAGCACGTCCAGCCGTTCATGCCGGGAAAGAAAGTCCGCCGCTGCCCGCCGGATGCTGGCCTGGTCCGACAGGTCGCAGGCCAGCGGCTCGAGCCGGGCGTCCGGCACTTGGCCGCGGATGCCCGCTATCGCCTCCTCTGCCCGGCCAGTGGAACGTCCGACGACGACGATCGCCGCTCCTTCACGCGCCAGCCCCGCAGCAATCGCCCTCCCCAGACCGCCTGTCGCACCTGTCACAAGTGCCAGGCGCCCGTCCATTGAATCCATTGCCGTCTCCTCAGCGCCGAAACCGCCTTCAGGTTACGCCTGACGAGGAGTTTCATCACCGAAATCCCTAGAAAGTAAGGCCCTGGCGGCGGACTGGTAGGTATACTGGTCTACCTGCTGCGACGAAGAGGATCTCCAGTGTCTCCGACCGATGTCTCCCTGCCACCCAAAAAACGTGCACGCGGGCTGTTGCTTGACGCCGCGGCAAGGCTCTTTTATGCCCAGGGCGTTGGTGCCACCGGGATCGACGCCATCACGGCCGAGGCTGGAGTGGCGAAAAAGAGTCTGTACAACAACTTCGCTTCCAAGGCGGACCTGGTGGCCGCTTACCTCGAAGCCCGGCATGAAGAATGGCTCGGCCTGTACCGGGCGCGGGCGGAGGCTGCTGCCGGAGCCCGGGAACAGGTGTTGGCCATCTTCGACGCCTACGTTGATCACGCAAACTTCGCGTACCAGAACGGATTCCGCGGTTGTGGATTGCTCAACGCGGCGGCGGAACTGCCCGCCGGAAGCCCGGGACGGCTGGCCGTCCGGCGCCATAAGGAAGAAGTTGAGGCACTGCTGGCCAGGCACCTGGAAGAGCTGCTGCCGGGGCAGGACGAACGCCGTGCAGGGCTGGCCGCCCATCTGGCCTTCCTGCTGGAAGGCGCCATGGTGCGGGCAGGACTCGAAGGCGGGGACAGCCGGCTCCTTCAGGGCCGGACGATTGCCGCCCGGATGCTGGACGAACTGTGACAGATTCCACCGGCCGCCCTTCCCTGCCGCTTCAGCGGAGCCGCCTCCCGTTTGGCAGCGGCGGTCTGCAGGGGCCGCGCTGGGGTGCTGTTTTTGTGCTGGCCGCCTCAGTTCTGTGGGGGACTACCGGAACTGCTGCCACGTTCGCCCCGGCAGTGAGTCCCCTTGCTATTGCGGCCGTAGCCATGGGAATCGGCGGTCTGCTCCAGGCGCTGTATGCCGCGAGGCAAATCAGCAGCCAATGGCGGGATCTTCTGGAGCAATGGCGGCTGGTGTTGGTGGGAGCGGCGGCCGTTGCGGTCTATCCCTTGGCCTTCTACACCTCCATGCACCTTGCCGGCGTCGCGGTGGGTACCGTGATTTCCATCGGTTCGGCCCCGGTGGCCGCAGCAGTTATCGAGCGCTGTGCCGACAAGAAACCACTCACCCGCCGGTGGCTGGCCGGGGCGCTGCTCGGTGTCGGCGGTGCGGTTCTGTTGTCCGTTACCGGGCACCGGCCAGACGGCGATGGTGCTGCCGGGGGCGGAGCAGGACTCGCCTTGGAGTCCTGGGCAGCGCCGGCGGGGATCGTGTTGGGCCTCGTTGCGGGCGTGACGTACGCCCTGTATTCGTGGGCAGCGCACCGCCTGATCGGTGGAGGACTGTCGTCACGGGCCACCATGGGTGCGGTGTTCGGTGCAGGCGGGGTGCTGCTGATGCCCGTCCTTTTTCTTACCGGCCGCCCGCTCGCCGACTCCTGGACGAACTTCGGCGTCGGAGCGTATATGGCCCTCGTCCCGATGTTTGCCGGGTACGTCCTGTTTGGTTGGGGCCTGGCCCGTGTCCGTGCCAGCACCGCTACGGGCCTTTCCCTGGTCGAAACCGTGGTGGCAGCGGCGCTGGCGGTCCTGGTGGTGGGGGAGCGGCTCCCCGCCGCAGGCTGGATCGGGGCGGCAGCTGTCCTGGCAGGCCTGGTTTTCCTGCTGCCACGCGCTGCAGGGCAGGATCGGGACCCACGCAGCGGCGGACTACCCCGCCTGTCCGTGCCGGCTTTGGCGGTGGGGCGTACGCCTGCGCAGCGCGAGGAAGAGGCCCAGGGCGATCAGAAGGAGTCCGCTGATGCCGGCTCCGATGCTGGAGACGCTGATGCCGATCATGAAGAGCGCAAGGCCGAGCAAGCCCGCGGCTGAACCGTAGTAGATGCCTGACCTGAACCGGCGCGATGGGTAGCCGGAGAGCAGTTCCATCGCCAGGTGGGGATCGTCGGCTATCAGCCCGAGCTCCAGCTCCTTGAGGAGCCTGCGCTCCTCCTCGGACATTGGCATTGGACGCCCTTGAAATCTCAATTCGGGACTATCGATACTGACCGTAGGAGCCTTGCCGCCTTCAGTCAAGGGCGGCGGCTGCGCGGGCTCCCGCGCAGGCGGCCCGACGGCGGGAGCGGACTACCGGCGTCGTAATTCTGCGAACTCAAGGGAGGGAACGATGGCGCCCGCGTCCCGCTCCACGAAGTTGGTGCCAGGCGCCACGACGTCGTCGATCGCATCCAGGACCGACTCTCCGAGCTGGACGTCCGCCGCCTTCAGGTAGGCGGCCAGGTGCTCTTCGCTGCGCGGGCCGATGATCACGCTGCTGATGGCCGGGTGGGTCAGGGCGAAGCCGATTGAGAGGTCCACCAGCGACAACTCCAGCTTGTCGGCCAGCCGCGCCAGGGCATCCGCAGCGTGCAGCTTCCGCTCACTGGACGGACCGGAAATGTCGTAGCGGCCGGGCAGTGAATGCACCCGGGTAGGTGCCTTGCTTGCCTCCAGCGTGAAATCACCGGACAGCCAGCCGCCGGCCAGCGGCCCGTAGGCCAGCACGCCGAGCCCGTACTGCTGTGCGATCGGGAACACATCACGTTCGTTGGCCCGCACCAGCATGGAATAGGGCACCTGGTTTCCGAGCGGCGGGATCAGGTGGTTGGTGGTGGCGAGCCATTGGGCCTCCACCAGCTGTGCCGGGGTGAATACGGAGGTGCCGTAGTAAAGGATCTTGCCCTGCCTGATCAGGTCGTTGAGGGTGGTGATCGTCTCCAGGACATCGGTGTTGTAGTCCGGCCGGTGCGCCTGGTACAGGTCGATCCGGTCAGTCTGCAGGCGGCGGAGGCTGCCCTCCACGGCCTGGGTGATCCAGCGACGGGAGTTGCCGGAATGGGCAGGATTGGGGCTCATCTGGCCGTGGAACTTGGTGGCCAGGAAGACGTCGTCGCGGCGTCCGCGCAAGGCCCGCCCCACAACCTGCTCCGACTCACCCTGCGAGTAGACGTCGGCGGTGTCGATGGCGGTGATGCCGGCGTCCAGCGCGGAGTGGATGATCCGGATGCTCTCCTCGGCTCCGGTGGGGGCACCGGGCGGGCCGCCGGTTCCCTCGCCGAAGTTCATGGTGCCCAGGGTCAGCGGGCTGATCGGCGTCCCTGACCGCCCGAACACCCGCAGTTCACTGAGGCTCATCTTCCGGTCTCCTCACAGTTTCTTCGGCATGCAGCTTTTGACGCGTGCCCTTGATCGTCACGAGGCTACACAGATCGGCGGTGCTGGTGCAGAATTCCGCCTTAGTGCTTCTCTTTTCGACTTTTGAAGTAACGCTCGGGTCCGGGTGTGACGTTTTATGGAGCGCGGGGCGGGGGCTGGGTCGCTTATATTGAGGCATGGACACTCCCAGCAGCGACGAACAGTTCGTCAAGCTGCACGACATGATTATCGGCAGCGCCAACGTGAGCGGGTTCCTCGCCGAGCTGTCCGTTCTTGCTGCCTCGACGCTTGGCGAGACCGCGGGTTCTCTGATTGAGTGCGGGGTGACGCTCCGGCAGCGCAAGCGCAGTGCCACCGTAGCCGGAAGCAGCCCGCGCGCAACCCTGCTGGACAAGCTTGAGCAGGAACTGGGGCAGGGGCCGTGCCTGACAGCCCTGGAAACCATGAAGCCGGTAGTCCTCTCGGACGTGGCAACAGACTCCCGCTGGCCTGAATACCAGAAGCTGTTGAAAGACAACGGCTGCGCCAGCGTGCTGGGAGTGCCGCTCGCGCTGGATAACAGCCACGCTGCGGCACTGAACTTCTTCGCTTCCGAACCGGGCCTCTTTACGGACGCGGTGGTGCGGCGGGCTGAGGGCTTTGCCGAACTGGCGGGACGGGCATTGCGGCTGGCCCTAAGGATCGCTGATGCCCAGAACCTCGCGGAGGACCTCACCGCAGCCCTGGAGCACCGCACGGTCATCAACCTGGCCTGCGGCGTGGTGATGGCCCAAAACAGGTGTTCGCAGGAAGAAGCGATGGCCGTCCTCACCAAGGCTTCAAGCCACCGCAACCGGAAGCTGCGCGACCTCGCGGCGGACATCCTGGGCCAGGTCAGCGCGGGCACAGTCAGCACGCACTTTGACCCCTGATACCGGCTCAAACCAGTCTGGGTTTCACCTGTGCGCCGGCCTGCAATAATCTGAACCAACGGTTGTGCGCGGGGTGCAAACGCCCGGTGCAACAGGCAGCACTGTAAGTTCGGGCCACATCACACCAGACGAGGCGGACACGAATGACGGCTTCACACCAGCAGTTCCCACCATCGCCGGCGCCAATAGAGGCGCCGGATCGTCCGCCGGCTGCCGTTGAAACTGCTGCCATGGAGCCCGTGGACCCGCACCTCCTCCAGCAGCTGGCGGATGCGCATGGGGTGGGAACCTCCTTCCAGGGCTGGGACGGCCTGCCGCACAGTGTTGCCGAAGACACCCTGATCAAGGTCCTGGCCTCCCTGGGAGTGCAGGCGCACACCAACCAGCTCATCCAGGCGGCACTGGCGGAAGCCGAACTGGCGCCCTGGCGGCGGATGCTGCCGCCCGCCGTCGTGATCCAGCAGGGTGAACCGGCGCAGGTCCCGGTCCACGTGCGCGACGGCGCTGCGGCCCGGCTGACCATCACTCTTGAAGGCGGAGCCGGGTCTGCGGAAGCCGTCCAGCAGGATCTTTGGGTGCAGCCGCGGGACGTCGACGGTGTTGCGACCGGACGTGCCACTTTCGCGCTGCCGCAGGACCTGCCGCTGGGATGGCACACCCTGCACGCCGAAGCTGAAGGTGCCGCCGCGTCCGCCACCCTGGTAGTGGTGCCGGCGCGGCTGACCACCGCGGCTCCGCTGGAGGAGCGCCGGGGCTGGGGACTGGCTACCCAGCTCTATTCGGTGCGCTCAAAACGGTCGTGGGGCATCGGTGACTTCTCCGACCTGGCCGACCTGGCTGCCCTCAGCGGCACCCGCGGGGCGGACTACGTACTGGTCAATCCCTTGCACGCTGCGGAGCCGGTTCCGCCCGTGCAGCCGTCGCCGTATTCGCCGTCCACCCGGCGCTTCTTCAATCCGCTGTACATCCGCATCGAGGCCATCCCCGAAGTGGCCTACCTCAAGCCGCGCAAGCGCGCTACGGTGGAGAAGCTCCACGAGGAGGTCGCCGGGCTGAACAAGGAGGGCAACCGGCTGGACCGCGACGCCGTGTACTCCGCCAAGCTGCAGGCCCTCGAGCTCCTCTATCATGCCCGCCGGTCGCCGGCCCGGCAGGCCGCCTTCGACGAGTTCTGCCGGATCTCCGGCCAAGGCCTTGACGACTTTGCCCTGTGGTCCGCCATCAGGGAGGACCTGTCTGCCGGGGACCCGTTCTGGTCAGATCCTGCCTGCGCCCTCGGCACCCCGCAGACGGAGGCGCTCCGGGAAAAGCTGGCGGACCGGATCGGCTTCCACCGCTGGCTCCAGTGGATCTGCGATGAACAGCTCGAAGACGCCCAGCGGGCTGCGCTGCGGTCCGGAATGCGACTTGGGGTGGTCCACGACCTTGCCGTCGGTGTGGACCACAGCAGCGCCGACGCCTGGACGCTGCGGGATGTGCTGGCGCCCGGCACCAGCGTGGGGGCGCCCCCGGACATGTACAACCAGCAGGGCCAGGACTGGGGGCAGCCGCCATGGCACCCTGCCCGGCTGGCAGAGGCCGGCTACATTCCGTTCCGGAACATGCTTGCCACCGTGCTGCGCCATGCCGGCGGAGTCCGCGTGGACCATATCCTGGGCCTCTTCCGGCTGTGGTGGATCCCGTCCGGGAACGCTCCGGGCGACGGCGCGTACGTGAAATACGACCACGAGGCACTGATCGGCATCCTGGCCCTCGAAGCGCAGCGTGCCGGGGCCGTGGTGATCGGGGAGGACCTGGGCACTTTCGAGCCGTGGGTTCGGGACTACCTTGCCGCCCGCGGCATCCTGGGCACCTCCATCCTTTGGTTTGAGTACGACGGCGATTCACCCCTTGCGCCGGAAAGGTACCGGACGCAGGCGCTTGCCAGCGTCAACACGCACGACCTGCCGCCCACCGCGGGCTACCTCGCGGGAGACCACGTGGCCCTGCGGAGCGGACTGGGCCTCCTGGAGCGTTCGGAGGCGGAGGAGCGGGCCGAGCACAACGCTTCGCTGGAAAAGATGTTTGCCCTGCTCCGGGAACGGGGGTACCTGCCCGAGGACGGACCCGGGGGAGCGGCCGGACGTGAAGAGCGGACCATCGAGGCGCTGCACCTGCTGCTGGCCCAGGCGCCGTCGGTCCTGCTCGGTGTTGCCCTGGTGGATGCCGTGGGTGAGCGGCGGGTCCAGAACCAGCCCGGCACCACTGAAGCCCTCTACCCGAACTGGCAGGTTCCCCTGGGAGGACCGGACGGGCGGCCAGTCCTGCTGGATGATCTTCCCGCCAACCCGCGGTTCAACTCACTGCTGGCGGCGGTGGAGGAAACCCTGCACGGCTAAGGCAGGCGGGCCAGTCAGGCTGCCCACGACAGCCGGGCCAACAGTCAGGAGAAGACGATGCGTGAAGGAGCAGTACTCGTTGTCGGCGGCACCGGCATGGTGGGCCGCCAGGTTGTCACTGAGCTGTTGAACCGGGGTAAGCAGGTGCGTGCCCTGGTACGCCCCGGTTCGGACGCCTCCGGGCTGGAGTCCTCCGGGGTGGACATTGCACGCGGGGACATGATGGACCCGGAGTCATTGGTCCGCGCGATGTCCGGTGCCGACGCGGTGGTGACGTCGGCCGCGGGATACACCAGGCATCGCAAGGGGGACAACCCGAACATCGATACCGTGGGCAATTCAAACCTCGCTGATGCTGCCAAGCGTGCCGGGATCCGCCGGTTTGTCCTCACCAGCATCCTGACCTGCGACCAGACGCCGGAGGTGCCGCACTTTTGGCACAAGCGGCTGATGGAGGACAGGCTGGAGGCCCTGGGCGTCCCGTTTGTCGCGTTGCGTCCCGGAGCTTTCCTGGACCAGGTGACCCGGTTTGGCGGTGACCCTATTACCAAGCACAGGGTCAGGTGGTTCGGCTCACCGGGAATCCCGCTGACTTTCGTGCTCACGCCGGATCTGGCCCAATACCTCGCGGCTGCCGTTGATGCTCCGGGTGTGGACGGCCAGCGGATCGATATCGGCTGGGACAGGCCCATCTCCATGCAGGAGTTCGCCGATATTGCAGAACGGCTGACCGGCGAGGAGATCCGCGTCCAGTCCGTTCCCGTGGGCGTGGTGCGTGCAGCGGGTGCCGTGATGGGACCGGTCAACCCGATGGCGAAGGACCTGGCGGCCATGATGGGTTGGTTCCAGACCGGCAGGTACGTTGCGGACATCTCGCGGCAGTCCGAGGTTTTTGGCCCACCGCCCACCGCGGAGGATGCCGTCCGGCGGCTTGTCACGAGCATGGGGCACGCCGTCAGAAGCTAGCACCCACACACAACGAGGGTCGTTTGGCGCTGGCGCCAAACGACCCACCGCCCGCACCCTAACCTCGCAAGCTCGGCCAGGAAACCCTGCGCGCGTGCCCAGGTTGTTAGCCTGCGGTGATCAGGTGCGTGAAGTGGTCGTAGCGGAAGGTGACTGCTCCGCCGTCGTGCTTAAACGAAATGTTGCCGCCGTTCGGCACGCCGTTGGCTCCGTAATTGGCGTTCCAGGACCGGTCCAGGGCCGCCTTGAACTCGTAACTGCCCGCCGGCAGGTTCGGAACCGTCAGCTTCCACACCAGGTCTGCCGGATCAAGTGCCAGCTGAGCCTGGTCGCATTCGGGCAGCCAGTCGGCGCTGCATCCCAGCTCAGACCCCAGGCTGCCGGCCACAGAAACCGCCTGCGGTTGTTGCGACGCATACACCGTGCTGAGCTGGTGTGTGCTGTTGTCGTAGCGGAACGTCACCGGGCCGCCCGGGTGGTCCAACACGATGTTTGATCCGTTGAACGCGCCGTCAGCTCCGTAATTCACGTCCCAGTTGCCGTTGAGTGCCGCCTTGTACTCGTACTTCCCGGCGGGAAGATCAACGGTGAGGCGCCAGATGTTGTCCGCGGGGTCCAGGACCATCATGGCCTGATTGCATGCAGGGTCCCACGGTTCCGCGCAGCCCATGGCCTGGTTCAGGGAGCCTGCCACGGTGACGGAATCAGGCTGGGGCGCGTCGCCCACTGTGACAGTCCGGATTTCGCTGGTGACGTTGAAACCGGTGTCGGCCATGGTGGCGCGGTACCGCACCTGGGTTCCGTCCCCAAGGCCCGACACGTCATCCTTCACCGAGTACACCGGGGAGGAGTCGTCCGAACCCAGCGCCGTCCAATCCCCGCCGGCCACGCTGCGTTCAAAGGACACCACGTGGCTCGCCTTCTCCGGGTCGGCCGTCGCGCTGAGCTCCACGGAGCCCTTCACGCTGCTGCCCTCAATGGGCTTCTGGAGCGTGAGGACCGGCGCAGGAACGGTTGCGGCGCGGGGCTGGGAGGCAGCGGCGTGGCCGCCATTGTCCAGCACCGTGGCGCGGTACTCCACGGGAGTGCCGGCATCCAGGGCCGCCACATCATGGAACACCTGGTAGGGCGCCGTGTCGTCAGTGCCGATGGGCTGCCACTCGCCGCCTGCCGTCCTGGCCTCGAAGGTGACCTCGTAGAACGATGAACCGCCGACGTCGGCCGTCACTTTAAGCCGCCCGTTGTCACCTTGCGCCGGGGCCGGCTCCTGGAGGACGACGGCGGGTGCCGCCTTGGAATGCGGAAGCCGGCCGGAGGACTGGTAAACCACAGCGGAAAGCGCGGGAACCGTGACGGTGAGCTTGCCGTCTGCCGAGGTCTTGGCCTCATCCGCACCTTCACCATAGATCCGGGTGTAGTTGCGCTTGCCGATGTAAGTGGGAACCTCGGCGGTCTGCGGCTGCTCGCTGTTGTTCAGGGCCACCACGTACTCACGCTGGTCCTCGGCGTCGGTGCGGGAGAAGGCGTAGATGCCGGGACCGTCCGAGGCGTACCGGTGCTGGTGGGCGCCGTCGCGCAGTGCCGGGTGCTCCTTGGTCAGTTCCGCGAGCTGGCGGATCTTGGTGTAGAGCGGATGGTTGGTGTTGAAGTTGTCCGTGGCGTGGGTGGCATCAGTGCCGAGCAGGTCGTCGTCGAGGTACTCCGGCACCTTACTGGCAAAAAGCGTCTGCCGGGCGTCCTGGTCGCCGCCCGGGCCGGTGAAACCTTGCTCGTCGCCGTAGTAGATCACCGGGTTGCCGCGGGAGAAGTACATCAGTTCGTGGGCGAGCTGGTCTCGGGCCACCTGCTCGGCGTCCGTTGATCCGGGGTTGTCCGCGGCGATGAAGCTGCCGATGCGGCCCATGTCGTGGTTGCCCAGGAAGGTGGGGAGCTGGTAGACGTTCGAATCGGCGTCGGTGTACCAGTCATCACCGGCGAAGAATGATGCAAGCGCGGCGGCGTCCTGGCCCTTGGACGCGAAGTTCCGTGCCGCGTCCTGGAAGGGGAAGTCCAGCACTGCCTGCATGCTGTTCCGGGTGGTGAACTGCGAGGTGAAGCTCTTGGTGGTGTCGAAGACCTCGCCGAACATAAAGAACTCGTCCTTGCCCTGCTCCTTGGCGTAACTGAGGACGTCCGGGCCGAATTCCTGCCAGAACTCGTTGTTGACGTGCTTCATGGTGTCGATCCGGAAGCCGTCCACGCCGAAGTCGCCAATCCAGTTTTTGTAGATGTCCTTCATGCCGTCCACCACCTTGGGGTGTTCGGTGAAGAGATCATCCAGGCCGAAGAAATCACCGTAGAACGAGTCCTCGCCCACAAAGGTGGTGTCACCACGGTTGTGGTACAGCGTGGGATCGTTCAGCCAGGCCGGAACTTTCAGGTTTTCTTCGCCCGGTTCCAGGACCGGTTTGTAGGGGAACGACGTGGCTGGGCTGAGCTTGGGGAAGCCCTCGGTGCCCGCGTAGTCCCGGTCATCGAAGGCCGCTCCCTCCGCCGTTTTGTACGGGACGGCGTCCTTGGAGACATAGCCCTTCCGGGCACCCTCCTCGTAGCCGATCACGTCAGCGGTGTGGTTGGTGATGATGTCGAAGTACACCTTCATGCCGCGGCTGTGCGCCTCGTTAATGAGCGCCTTGAGTTCGTCACTGGTGCCAAGGTGGGGATCGATCTGGGTGAAGTCCGTGACCCAGTATCCGTGGTAGCCGGCCGACTTGTCCTCGGGCTGCACCGCCTTGTTCTTGAAGCTGGGGGTCAGCCAAATGGAAGTGGTGCCCAGGCCCTGGATGTAGTCGATCTTGTCCAGCAGGCCGGCCAGGTCGCCGCCGTTGTAGAAGCCCTTTTTGGTGGGATCGAAGCCGGACACCATGGGATCACTGCCCAGGCCGCCGTCGTCGTTGGTGCTGTTCCCATTGCTGAAGCGGTCGGCCATAACGAAGTAGAAATTCTCGTCTGTGACGGGCGCGCGCAGGCTGTGCGGGGCCGACGTCGAGCCCGGGTTTTTGTTGGCCTGGCCGTTTGATCCCGGGTCCTTGCTGCCCGGGGCGGCCTCGGCGGGAAGAACCGAGACTGAAATGGCGACTACTGCGGCAACGAGGGCAGCGGCTGAACGCATTGATGTTCTGCTGGCGGGTTGAGTCCGGGGGCCGCCGGTAATGCGGCTGGATGGTGGACGGGGTGTTGTGGATGATGTGGCGCTCATTCTGGTGTTCGTTCTGGCGCGTGGGGATGCGCCGGGGAGGGTGCGGTATATCAAGGAAGAGACCTTTCCTGGTAGCTGCGCTGCTGTACAGGCTTGCCGGGGCAAGGGGTGTGGCATGAAGATGCCGGGTCAACAAGGCCCCTTGACCCTGTGAACCACGTCACAACTGTAAGCGCTTGCACTGGATAACTCCAGCGTTTAGGAAAGCCTTGGCTCCCAGGATTAGTGCCCCTGGGCCATGTCCCGCGGTGGCCTGTTAACGGCCTGCTTACTGTAGGAGAGCCGGCATCAAGGCGGTGGGTGACGGTGTCTGCAGGTCGTGGACCAGGGGACCGGGGAGTCCGCTTGCTGCGTCCAGCTGGAAAGTGGCGATGTTGTCCGATCGTTCGTGGGCAACGTGGAGCCATTGTTCCCTGACAATGTGGTGGCGCGGCCAGTTGCCTCCGCTGGGGAAGTCCTGGACGGGCAGCAGTTCCGTCCCGTTGCCAGCGACGTCCAGGACACTGACCAGGTTGGAACCGCGGACACCGACGTAGGCGTGTTTTCCCTGCCGGTCGAGGCAGATTTCCGCGGCGGAGTCATCCGGCATGCTGCCGCCGGAGGTCGCCGGGCCCCGGAAAACGAGCTCGAATGTCCCGGCCTCGGGGCGGACCACGAAGACCTCGATGGAGTATTCGGAAACCACAAAGACGTTGCCGCTGGCGTGTTGGACCAGGTGGCGGGGCCCGCAGCCGTAGGGGAGGGCGACCTCGTGATCTGCTTCCAGTCCTGATCCGGGCACGTAGTTCCAGATGCGGAGGGTGTCGTGCCCCAGGTCTGTTGTCATGATCCGGCCGTCCTGCAGCATGAGGCTGGCGTGGGCGCGGCTCTGCCGGGGCTCGCCCGGGGTCTGGGCGGAGTGTGGATCCGCTGAAGCGGGCGCGGGGAAGCAGGCCGTGATGGCGCCGTCGGAATCCAGTTCATAGAGCAGTACTTGGCCATCTCCCCAGCAGGTGGCGGTGAGGAAGCGACCCTCCGGGTCTACCGCCACATGGCACGTCGCTTCTCCGGCGGGTTGCGGGTCGCCCAGGGGCTCAAGACCGAAATCGCCTGTTCGCCGGAAGGCCCGTACCATTTTGCGCTGCTCGGCCACCGCGTACACCACGGGCTGCTCGGGGTGGACCGCCACGAACGACGGCGAATCCGCCTTGGCTGCCGTACCCCGCCATTCCAACGTCCCGTTAGGGTGGGCGGACAGAGCTCCGATCCCTTCTGCCCGGCCGCCGCCGTCGGGAGTGTAGGTGCCAATCCAGATGATGAGGTGCTGGGCGGGGAAAGTCATAGCTCCATCCTGCCAACAAAGTGCCCGCATCCGGTGGAACTACGGTTTAGCATTGGATTCCAGCCATGGCCAAAGGAGGTGAGCCCGATTACTGCTTCATCTGTTTCGGGTACTCCCTTCCAGTGCCGCACAGGCCGCCAAGGCTAGGTTGGTCAGCCGCTGGAAGACGTGCGAGTGCCCGCCGGCCCACCGAAAGGCGTCCCCATGCCGCGTCCCGCATCAGTTGCCCGTCCCCGTTTTGCCGAAATTGTCACCCTCCTGAGGGCGGCCGGCTGTGTTTTCGCCGAGGAAGAAGCGCAGTTGTTGTTGACCGAGGCGTCGGGCCACGATGAGCTCACGGCATGGATTGGCCGTCGTGTTTCTGGTGAACCGCTTGAATATGTTCTTGGCTGGGCCGGCTTTAGTGGGCTTCGCATTGCCGTTGATCCCGGTGTTTTTGTGCCGCGTCGCCGCACGGAGCTCCTCGTTTCTGAAGCCGTGGCACTGCTGAGGCAACGCCTCGCCGCGGGGGCCGACCCCGCCGTCGTTGTTGATCTTTGTTGTGGGTCCGGGGCTGTAGGTGTTGCGGTTGCGTCCAAGGTGCCGGTGAAGGAACTTCATGCCGCCGACATCGACCCCGCCGCCGTGGAGTGCGCTCGCCGGAACTCCGCAATCGTAGGTGGGCGGGTCCACCAAGGGGATCTTTATGCTGCCCTTCCCTCCCGGCTCAGGGGGCAGGTGCAGCTCATTGTGGTGAACGCTCCGTACGTTCCCACGGACGTGCTGCCGACGATGCCGCCCGAGGCCAGGATCCATGAGCCGCGAATCTCGCTCGACGGCGGCCCGGACGGCCTGAGCCTCCACCGCAGGGTCATCGCCGAAGCCCCGGAGTGGTTGGATCCCTCTGGACTTCTCGCCATTGAAACCAGTGAGCGTCAGGCAGCAGGAACCGCTGGAATCATGGCGGCGGCGGGGCTGCTGACGCGAACTGTTCACTCGGAGGAGTTGGACGGAACCGTAGTGGTTGGCACTCTCCGCTCCCGGTAGTGCACCGCCGTCAGTGTCTCTTTTGCTGCCGGTTCGGGTCGTCGCTGCACCTTTGCCGCTCTCGCGCAGGGTTATTCGCGGGGTGTTGGTGGTGGGGGTGGTTTGAAGTAGGTGTTTTGTTGGGGTTTTTGGTGGGGGTCGAGGTGTT